>JAEWFW010000028.1 GCA_023388635.1 Bacillota bacterium | reverse complement strand
GGTGAAACCATGGCACGTTCCAAAGTATCTCGAACACGCCTGACAGCTTTTATATGGTTGCTAATAGGAATTGGTTTTGTGTATTTATACTTTATTTTTAAGATAGCGAAAATATTTGTGTTCATCGGTGGCATTGCACTATTTTTCAGTTTATTTATGTACTCTAGGGCGGGACATTTTTCTGCAAAAGCGAAAACGATTACTTGTCCTCAATGTGGCAAAACGACAATCGTTGTATCGAGAGCTGATGCCTGTAGTCACTGCAAAACTCCGTTGGTCGATGAAAGCGGACGCGGACGCTACAAAGCGTTGCCAAGCCCAGAAGTTAAACGACGTAGCTTATTCTCAAGAAATAACTAGCCAATTCGTCCTCCCATCCCTAAATGGGGATAAGAGAAGCCTCTTGAGCCACTTTGATGTGTGCTAGGAGGCTTTTTATTATCCGTAGTTATATTAGAAACCTGACTTTTTATTCGCCTGATGGCGCAGCATCCTGCAAAACCAATTCTTTTGGTTGCTTCTGCAAGAAGGTTTCTATCGCATCCCATATTTCAGGCTGTTCAAATCCACGACTCCACGAGGCAATCCCCGCCAAATCGTACTTGCGAACGAGCTTGACGCGCTCTCCCATCGACTCGACTGTTTCCAACCAAATGCGATAGCGATCCTTACCCTCGTAATATTCTGCGTAATACTGCTTTGTTTTGTCATCGTATACAACTTCCGCTTGATTTTCTTCAACAGATTCCCACGCGCGATTCATCGACACTGCTCGAGAACTGACTTTTACAGTGCCATCTGCCTGTGCTTCCTCTTTCCAGATACGGGTGTAAAAAGGTACGCCCATAATCAGTTTATCTTTAGGGACCTGTTCCAGCACTCCCTGCAAGCCCCGTTCCACCCACGGAAGTGATGCCACTGATCCTGCCACCGGACTGGCTCCCCAATGCTCATCATAGGTCATTACCATAACGTAATCGACTGTATCGGCATACGCTACGCGGTCATAGATCATTGACCAATTAGGACTTTGGGACAAGATCGTCACATCGATCGATACAACAAGCCCTTGTTCACGAAGATATGGCGTCAATTCCCGCACATATTGCGTCAGCAAATCTTTATCTTCATAATATACGTTTTCAAAATCGATATTAATTCCATCGAATTGATGCATCTTCGCGTAACCCAATAATTGGGCAATCGATTGTTTACGTGCATCAGGATTTTTGAGAAATTCCCTCGTCATATCGGGATCAAATTGGTTGCTGTACAATGCCCAAATATGAATTCCCTGTTCATGTGCCCAAGTGATATATTCGGGGGAAATTTTCGCTCCGCTGACATTGCCTTGGGCGTCTTTCAAATGCAGCCATGTCGGTGATAACACATTGACACCCTGAACACTTCCAATATCGGCTGGATCTGGCGTCTTGCTGTGAACTTGCTCCCACGTCAGATTGATTTTGCCACCAAGAGGTTTCCACGCAACGTGCGGCTCCGCCTCAGGACTTTTATGAATGTAAATCCCTGAAAGTACGATATCCGATTTTGCGATATAGCCGAATATGCCGTCTTCCGTCATCACCCGGTACCAGTGACCTTTTTCGCCGATGATCGCTACTTCCGTATCCACGGCAAGCTGTGCGGCAATTGGCTCCTTAATATTGGCATCCAGCCGGATGTTTCCTTGTTGCTCGCTGACGCGCGCTTTTTGTATCGGTATATCTGCCGTATGGATGGTAACGGTATTGGTACGTTCATGATATACAGGCGTAATCCGGTAATAATCGGCAAAAAATTGAATCGGTATATATGGAATCTCCGCTTCGACAATGACAGGCATTTCCAACGCGACCGGTTGGTCATTCAGATACGCCGTCAACTGTGCCGTCTGCATCTCCAAGACTGCAGTCTCATTTGTCATAATGAGCAGCTGATGATCGGCATCCCAATGCAAATACGGATCAAATAACTGCTTGACCACTTCATAGGCAATTAAAGCTTGATTATCTTCAACCTTGACAACAGGATAAGCGTACGAATCAATATCGACAAGCCCTTGATCGACAATCAGTCTCGTCTTGTCCAAAGAGTAGGTTTGAATCATCTCTTGATTCGGTATCAAAAACATCCAGACTGCAGCGACAGCAGCAGCCATGATCGCTAATGTAATAAGCAAACTGAGGATGATTCCCAACCAATTTCGCCGCCGTTTCGGCGAGTGACGCTGCCTCGGATGGTGATTTCGTCCGATACTCCCATAGGAAGTTTCTGTATCTACACTTGTTTCCATCGTGATAATCATCCCTTTCGCTTTGTCCTCCAGTATGCGCCATACCACTCTCTCTGTAAAAAGCACCTTATGATAATTTTAGCATATGCGGCAATTGAAATCTATCATATCGGGACAATGGGAAAACCCGGCAGAGTATTCTATTTGTACCGAGTTTCTTTAATGGATATGCTCGTCATCGTCGTCAATTAAATTTTCCATAATTTTTGTGCGCGTTTTATAAAAATATGGTCCACGCCGGATCGCAGCTTCCTTTGCCTTTTCATATAAATATTGCTGGCTGGATAATCTCGGCTGCTCATCTGTAACGTGGAGATAGTTGCCGTCCGGCAATAATTTCCGGGCTTTGACATTATCGCGCAGATTGGCATCAAGGATTTCCATAATTCGCTGTTGCAAATCGGGTTGTGTGATAGGAAACATCGTCTCCACTCGGCGCTGTAAATTGCGCGTCATCCAGTCGGCACTTGACAAATAGATAATTTCTTCGCCATCGTTGAAAAAATAATAAATCCGGCTGTGTTCAAGGAATAGACCGACAATGCTACGCACGCGTATATTCTCACTGACACCTGGAATGCCGGGGCGTAAGCAGCAAATCCCACGAACAATTAGATCAATGGTAACGCCGGCAATCGACGCCTTAAATAGCGCTTTAATGATATCCTTATCTGTCAGGGAATTCATTTTGGCGATGATCCTCGCCTGTTTCCCCGCTTTAGCATGTTGGATTTCCTGATCAATTAACTGCAAAAATTTATCTTTCATCCCTAGAGGGGCAGCGTAGATTTTCCTCCACACCGGTGCTTTCATATAACCTGACAAATGGTTGAAAATCGCCGATGCATCAATCGCCAAATCATCATTGGCTGTAAACATACCGATATCCGTATAAAATCGTGCTGTTGATTCGTTGTAATTGCCTGTACTCATATGGACATAACGGCGTAATCTGCCACCTTCTTGGCGTACGACGAGTAAGAGCTTACAATGGATTTTATAGCCTACCAGTCCATATATGACATGGCAGCCCGCTTTCTCCAATTGCTTCGCCCATAAAATGTTATTTTCCTCATCAAAACGCGCTTTTAATTCTACGACGACTGTCACTTGTTTGCCGTTTTCTGCCGCTCGCATCAAGTGTTGTATCACCGGCGAATTACCGCTGACTCTGTACAGTGTCTGCTTGATTGCCAGTACATTAGGATCTTCGGCGGCTTGCTTGAGCAAAAGAATTACGGGCTCAAACGATTCGAACGGGTGATGGACGAGAATATCCCGTTTTGAGATGGCTTCAAAAATATCCGTCTCACCGATAAAATCCTGTGGTGGCAACGGTGGCATTTCCTCGTTGCGCAGATGATCATACCCTTCTAAATTAGAAAACTTCATTAAAAACGAAAAATCGATCGGACCGTCTACCTTGTAAATATCCTTTTTGTGAATATGTAACGATTCTTGCAGCATTTGCTCAATCACCGGATCACAATCTGCTTGAATTTCCAGACGAACGGCTGCTCCGCGGCTGCGCTTTTTGATTTCTTTGGAAATCTCCTCCAACAAATCGATTGCCGCTTCTTCATCGAGAGTGATATCGGCATTCCGCGTGATGCGAAATGTCGACACCGATATGATGCGATTTCCGTAAAATAGCATATCGATAAATTGCTTAATAATATCTTCTAATAGAACAAAATGAAACTCCTCTTCACATACACTCGGTACATGTACAAAACGTGGTAATACAGACGGCACCTGAACTACGGCAAACAATTGTGGTAAATCCTTGTCTTCCGATTCCAACAAAACCGCCAAATTCAACGATTTATTCAGCAGCATCGGGAACGGGCGGCTAGCATCTACTGCCAATGGAGTTAACGTCGGATAAATGTTGTGATAGAAATAATCAGTAATAAATTCTTTCTGTGTTTGATTGAGCTCATCGGCATGCAGTAAATGAATCCCTTCGGATTTTAGCTCCGGCAAAAGGAATTCACACCATAACTGATACTGTCTGTCAACAAATTCATGTGCTTGCTGGTTGATCGCTTTCATCTGGCGCCGCGGTGACATCTTCGTCTTATTCTCTAAAATTCCATAGCCTGCTTTGATCTGATCTTTGAGATGAGCCACACGGACCATAAAAAACTCATCCAAATTCGATGACGTAATCGATAGGAACCTTAAACGCTCCAATAGCGGATTGCCGGGATATTCAGCTTCTTCTAATACTCGGCGATTAAACGCCAACCAACTGATTTCTCGGTTGATATAATATTCTACCGCATTAAAATTCATGTTCCTCACCTACTATATCAGCTATTTTTCCCTTGCCCATTTTTGATTGGTCGGATGGACAGATCGTATCCGAAATATTTTTTGAACCGTTTCAGCCAATCGCCTGCTAAATCGATTTCCAAGGAATTCTTTCGCTTGACGGAACATTCCAGGACATATTGATTTCCTTCTTTGAGCAGGCGAACGCCCAATGTCTGTTCGCTGACGGTTCTATCCAATGAACGCGCTAGCAATACGATCGTGCCCATTTGATGAATCGATAATTCATCACTTTCTTCTAAAATATCAGAAAATTGAACCATACGTTCGCGCAACACTTTCGTTTTTTTGTAAGATGCAATTAACGCTATCATGATCTGCTGTTTGTGTGTTAAGCGCGGGATATTGACGTTGGTCAGCAAATAGAAGGTATGACTATGGGCACTGTGAATGTTAATCGTCCTGCCTACGTCGTGTAAATATGCCGCAATTTGCAGCAGCAACATGTCAGCTGCGCGCGCAGTGATGATCTTTTCTGCGACAAGTTGTTGATACAGACCGACACTCAAATGGCGCACATGCTCTGCATGATTTTGATTGATTTTATAATAAGCAAAGTGTTTCACGTAATTGCTGATGGCATCGTCTATATGCAAGGATGCTGTTTCTTGTTGGAGTATCTCATAGCAAATCCCGTCACGTAGTCCATAATTGCTGATATACAGCGCTTCGAGATCGCAATACTCGAGAATCGCTGCGAAGATGACGGAACCGCCGATAATGATGTCTTCACGTCCAGAGGACAGCCCTTCTATGGTTGAACGGCGAGCCAGCGGCACTTTGCGCAAATACTCTACTAATAACTTAATGTCGTAGGCAGCCATCTGATAATGATGAATATTATCAAAGGAATAACGCACTTTCGCTTGATGAATCGCCGCCAATGAGCGTGCCGTACCGCCAAGTCCGATCAAAGGACATTGCTTGCCGGCAAGCCAGTGGACTTTCGATAGCTCATGATAAAAATCAATCAGTACTTGATCAATATATTTTTGGGGAACAGTTTCTATTCCTCTAAAATAGCGATCTGTCATATTGACGGCACCGAATGGCAAGCTGATGCTGTGTAGCAGTCTACGCTCTTTCATATAAGAAATTTCCGTGCTGCCGCCACCGACATCGACAATAATCGCCTCATCAATATCCATTGTATGGCGAACTGCTAAGAATCCATAGCGTGCTTCTTCCATGCCTGACAAAATATCTAAATGAATCCCTGTTTCTTTTACGATACGAAAAAGGATTTCTCTTCCATTTCTCGCCTGGCGCAGTGCCGCTGTCGCCGCCCCTTTGATATGATCGACATCCCATGATTGACACAATTGTTTGAATTGTTTGAGACATTGTAGTAATTCCGTTATGCCACGTTCTACGATGAAACCGATTTTGTCTATGTAACTACTCAAACGAAGAGTGCGTTTCAAATCATCCAGCTTATGTATGGCGCCACATTCATCAATTGCATAAATGACGACACGTACTGAGTTAGAGCCTAAGTCAATCACTGCAATATGCTTTTTCGGCATTCCCATAAACATCACCTTTTTCCTAAAGTCTACCTCTTCCTTGTTATACTACAAAATTCCGATCTATTTTCCCATCAAGAATGGACATATCGTCTGATTGGAATGACTTGTAATCTATGTTATAATTTTCACCAAAGATGGGAGGGGCCATATGTTGCAAGTTATTCTATATATCGCATTCGGATTTTTGCTCGGTTTATTCACAGGTACAAAAGGCTTATATTATTTACGCTCATTTGTCTCCGCGAAAAATCGTGTTTATGTGACTGCCGAAGAACGCGAATTATTATTAAAGTAAACTCGAAGGACATACCGGTGCGAGATCACATTGACCGCATTTCGGATTTCTCGCATGGCATACGCGCCTTCCGTGAAAAATAAGCAGATGATGCGTTAACGTCCACAATGATTTGGGAATCGCCTCCATCAATTGCCTTTCTGTTTCGTTGACATTATCGGCGTGTGCCAATCCTAATCGATTACTCACGCGAAATACATGGGTATCGACAGCAATTGCCGGAACTCCAAATGCATTGCTTAATACGACACTCGCCGTCTTTCTGCCGACTCCAGGGAGCTTTTCTAAGTCCTCCCGATTTCCCGGAACTTCACCGTTAAATTCCTCAATCATCATGATTGCCGCTTGTTTGATCGAACGGCTTTTATTTTTATATAACCCCAATCCATAGATATCCTCAGCAATCTGCTCGACGCTCGCTTTCGCGTAATCACTTACCTGTGTATATTTTTCAAATAATGATTCCGTAATTTCATTGACGCGTTTATCTGTACATTGTGCCGATAAAATGGTCGCAATCAATAATTCCAATGGTGTTCGATAATTAAGCTCGCATCTCACATCAGGGTATAGCCTTTTCAGCACTTCGATCATTTCCAGAACATCCGATTTCTCCATTGTTAGCGACTCCCCTCTCTACATTTTCGTATAATTGCATTAAGCACTTGATTTCTTTTTCCGCGTTATAGCGGTTTTGTACTTCTTCATAAGCATTCTGTATCAATCTTTTTATGGATTGTTTGTCCTGAATCACAGTGATCAAAGATTGGCGAAAACCTGATTCATCATCAAAGAGCAGACCGTTCTCCCCATGGCGGATCATTTGTGCATTGCCGGGAACATTGCTGGCAATGACAGGTGTGCGTAATTGAAATGCTTCAATAATGGCTAACGATTGTCCTTCCGATTCTGAACAATTTAACAAAACATCGGCAGCGGCAACCGCCTCTAGTACGCTCTGATGATCCATTTCCCGAAAATATGCTATGTTGTTCGTCGTTTGTACCAATTGCTCTACTCGTCGTGCCTCCTGTTGCTCAATCTCCGGACCGACGATACACAAAAACACTTTATGCGCATGAGACGCAGTGAACCTGTTAAACATTTCAATTGCCCACGGCACACGTTTCACCTTACGAATCCCTGCCGGCAGAATGACGACCGTGTAACCAGCTTCTTTATAGGAATCGATCAATGTAAGCATATCGCTTCCTTGTTGAACGATGCCGGCAGTTTCCGGTACTTCACTCGATTCTGCATGCTTAATTGACTCTGCCGATTTTGTTAAGTCTGGATTAAATTGAAAAAAACTTTGGGCAACGACCGTGACACGTCCTACCAACTCCGGTAATGTATGCAAGAGCACTTGTCGTGATTGCTCATGGAATACAGTAATAAAACTGGCTTCTGTTAACAATGTCACCAATTCACTGTGATTCCGGTCAAGGTGGCAGTTGATATCCGTTCCGGTGAATGTAATTCCATAAGGTAACTTTGCATGCATACCCTTCGCATATGCCGGAGAACTCAAATATCTGACTGGATTTAGAATATGAAGTACATCATATGTGAAGATATATTCATCGTGGATTATGACTTCCTGTGTATCATAATAATCGAGCCCCACGACATCGACCGAACGGGCTTGGAGCGAATAAATCATTCTCTTAGCTGTGATACTGTTGCCGCGCATATCTATCATATAGGGACTGCCGATCAAAATTTTCATTGAAAAAATTCCTTCCTGTGAATAATAGCAATATTGTATCACAAATGAATTGGAGCATCCAATTTTTTGCATAGCAAAGAGACAAGTATCAAACCAAAGTCAGATACTTGTCTCCTCATTTACTCATCTATTTACTTATACGGGAATACTAAGGCTGGCGGTTAGCACCAGTTTCTTCTGCTTGCCCTTGACCTTGCCCTTGATTTTGTTGAGGATTTTTAGGTGATTGAGTTTGTTGTTGTTTACTCTTCTTTGCCATGTGTCATCCCCTCCTTTCATAATATAGAGTTCCACAAAAGGCGGGAAACATAGCAGGTAATTTCAGCCTAAAAAGTAAGACTTAATTGGTTAGTGCCTGAATCGGTGCTGGGATGCGTCCACCGCGGCGCGATAATTTTTCACTCGAAAAATTACTTACTTCCATAATCGGAGCGCGTCCCAAAAGTCCTCCGAATTCAACCATTTCTCCAGCCTTTTTGCCGGCTACAGGGATAATCCGTACTGCTGTCGTCTTCTTATTAATCATGCCGATCGCCGCTTCATCGGCAATCACTCCGGCAATCGTCGTCGGTGAAGTATCACCAGGTACGGCAATCATATCAAGCCCTACGGAGCATACGCAAGTCATTGCTTCCAATTTACTCAAACTCAACGCCCCCGCTTCCACGGCAGCAATCATTCCGTTGTCTTCGCTGACAGGGATAAATGCACCGCTCAAGCCTCCGGCATAGGATGTCGCCATCGCTCCACCTTTTTTGACGGCGTCATTCATCAGTGCTAGAGCAGCTGTCGTACCTGGTGCTCCACACATTTCTACGCCGATTTCTTCCAAAATTTCCGCTACACTGTCACCGGTCGCATTGGTCGGTGCCAGGGATAAATCGATGATGCCAAAATCGACGCCCAATCTCTCTGCCGCTAATCTGCCGACTAATTCTCCGGCACGGGTAATTTTGAATGCTGTTTTCTTGATGACATCGGCAACCTCGCCTAAGTCGGCATCTGGATAACGCTTCAAGGCATGTAGAACAACTCCCGGACCGCTAACCCCTACATTGATAACTGTATCCGGTTCGCCTTCGCCGTGAAATGCTCCCGCCATAAACGGGTTATCTTCCGGAGGATTACAGAACACGACCAACTTAGCGCATGCTAAGCTGCTATTATCTGCCGATGCCTGTGATGCTTCTAGGATGATCTTGCCAAGCAGAGAAATCGCGTCCATATTGATGCCGGCTTTTGTCGTCGCGACCGAAACGGAACTGCATACTCTTTCCGTAGCCGACAGTGCTTCAGGAATTGACAAAATCAAATTTTTCTCATCGTCAGTCATTCCTTTATGAACCAAGGCAGAAAATCCACCGATAAAATCGATCCCCAAATCTTTGGCGGCACGATCCAATGTACGTGCAATTTCCACATAATCCCGCGGAGTGTAATGGATACCTGTACTGGCAATTGGAGTAATGGATATTCTGCGATTGATGATCGGTATACCGATTTCCCGCTCTATTTTGTCGGCAACTCGTTTTAAATTTGCCGCTTTTGTCGTAATTTTTGTATAAATATTTTCTTTAAAAATATTGATATCAGGATGGGAACAATCCTTTAAATTAATGCCCATCGTCACTGTTCGGATATCGAGATTTTCCATCTCGACCATGCGAATCGTCTCCATAATTTCCTGTAACGCTAAACCCATGATTCTGCCTCCTCTCTATATGCGGTGCATAAAGTTAAAGATATCTTCATGCTGGAAGCGAATCTTGACTTCCAATTGTTCTTCTAATGTCTGAAACTGAGAAGACAGGGATTCAATGTCGCCTGCATAATCAGTGATGTCAACGACCATAACCATTGTGAAAAATCCTTGCATAATTGTCTGACTGATATCGAGAATATTCACTTGGTTTTCTGCTAATTTAGTTGTAACCTTTGCAATAATACCTTTTTTGTCATTGCCAACGACGCTGACGACGACACGATTGCCTGTAATTTGCTCCATTTTGCCCGCTCCCTTTATTTTAGAAATAATCTAATGTGCTTTTTTAAGCAGTAATTTTGTGAAGTATGTTGTTTTTAGTTCTACTTTCTCGTACAATAATACTATATTCTCCCCTTTTTTGCTCATTAATTTTTAGGAGTTGTTTAACAATGTCCGTACAAAAACAGAATGTTGACCCATTATATTTGGTGGATATCACTTGCCCGAATTGCACCCATGAGTTCAAAACGAGCAAAGTGAGATCGAGCTTCCGTAAAATTAAGCAAACTGATTCAGACTTTTGCATTCATTACGTGGATATTAATCCCGATTTTTACTCTGTCAGAGTCTGTCCGCTCTGCGGATTTTCTTATACCGATAACTTCAAGACCTATTTCAAGCCGAATACCTGCAACTATATTTATGAGACGATCACCCAGAAATGGAAACATATCGATTACAGCGGAGAACGCGATCTCGCCTCTGCCATAGCAACGCATAAATTAGCTCTGCTTTGCGCACAAATTACCGAGCAAAGCAATGTCGTCATCGGCGGTATTTGCTTTAAACTCGCTTGCTTTTATCGTTTTAAACAAGACCCCGAGCAGGAACAGCGTTTCCTGCAGTTCACCCTTGATTCCTATACAAAGTTTTTTGAAACGGAATCCAATATCAATGTCAATGAAGCAAAAATGATGTACATGATCGCCGAATTGTACAGACGCTTAGGGGAATATCATAATGCAGCGAAGTGGTTCAACAGAATTATTTCCGACAAAGCGATCACCGACATTGGCATTATCCGTAGAGCAAGGGAACAATATCAATTGACAAGAGAACAGATGAAACAACTTGAATCTGAGTAAGAATTTATTAGAACTAATGGAAGGAGTGGAGAACATCTATAGTTTCCCACTCCTTCTTTGTACATTATACACGATACAGCATAGTACAAACCAAATACGAAGTCCGTACGTCCGTGCTTAGAATTCGAATTCTACGTCCGTTAGACGGCGTCTGATCTCTTCGATCACTCTTTGCTCCGCTTCTACACCTTTTGCCTGGAATGTCACAGAAAAACGGATAAAATGACCGGCATCATCCCACGGAACGGTCGATATTAACTTTTCTGTAATCAAATACTGGCAGAACTCTTCCGCAGACTGAAATTGCTTGCCGTTTTTGATTCCTTTAGGGATTTGTACGTACAGATAAAATGAACCTTTTGGCTTCTTCACCTGGAATCCGATTTCATTCAAAACTTTGACAAGCATATCATGCCGGCGTGAATATTTCGCAGAAATAGCTTCGGTGATTTGCGGATGCTCTAATCCGTACATTGCCGCTTTTTGTATTGGTATGAATTGACCGGAATCATTATTGTCTTTCACTGTGGCAAACGCTTTTACGACAAGCTCATTTCCCGCAACGAACGCCATCCGCCATCCGGTCATATTGTATGCTTTAGAGAGAGAATGTATCTCGATACCGACTTCTTTTGCCCCTGGGATCGAAAGAAAACTCAATGGCTTCTCCCCATCAAAAGTCAAAGCCGCATAAGCAGCATCAGAAACGACAATAATGTCATTCGCCTTGGCAAATTCCACTACACGCTCATAAAACTCCTTCGTAGCACTTGCTCCCGTCGGATTATTCGGATAATTGATATACAACAATTTTGCTCGTCTCTTTTGGTCTTCTGTCAACGAATCTAAGTCAGGTAAGAAATTGTTTTCTGCCGTCAGCGGCAAGTTGACAACATCTCCCCCCATCCATTTTGTATGCGTTCCCATAACAGGATAGCCCGGAACTGTCATAATGGTGATGTCCCCTGGATTGATAAACGCGCTCGGCAACATTGCTAACGCCGGCTTGGAACCGATCGCATGGTTTACTTCTGTTTCCGGATCAATCCCACTGACACCAAATACGTTTTCCAAGTAGGCAGCCGCTGCTTGTTTGAAGCCGGCGATTCCATTATCAGCATATCCTCTGTTCTCCGGCTTTGCCGCTTCGTCAGCCAAAGTATTGACAATTCCTTGGTCCGCCATTTCATCAGGTTCCCCAACACCCATATCAATCAACTCTACATCAGGATGCGCCTTTAGGGCAGCTGCTTTGGCGCGTTTAATTTTCTCAAATTTGTACAAGACAGTGTCCTTGCCAAATTTCTCACCGCCAATTCGCTCTGAAAAGAGTTTCTGTATATAACTTTCTGCCATAAAGATTCCTCCCTTTTATTTTTCTTAGGCTCATTTTTGCAATGCAGTTTCATTTTTGCAAATGCCGAGAACTTATTAACATCATACCGAAAGCTGTATCACTCGTAAAGTGTTTTGTGAACAAAAAAAGAAATACCCCTGAAGTATGAACATCAAGGGTATCTCATTATATCCGTAAGTCTGATTGTGATAGCCTAATTCGGCTATTTCGCCGGTAATTCCTTTTCCCACGCACGCAAGATCTCTTCCGCACGTCGGACGATTTCAGGAATTTGCTCTGCGACACAATCTGACAATTCCATTCCCCATTCAATCGATTCTGGCTGTATTCCCAGCAGGATCAATTTTTTTGGGAAACGCTCACGAAGTTTTGACAATAACAGTAATTCTTGAAAACTTCCCTGGTGAGTAGACAGATGGACACCTGTATACATAGGTACCTCGTCGTCCTCCATTTGCACAATCGTTCCCGGCTGTTCATCGGCATCAATTGCATCTATGACCAAAAGGCGGTCCGCTCTCTCTACATACTCCAAAAGTTGCAAGCCGTCGCAAGCACCGTCAATCAGCTCGATGCGCTCATCCCACTCTTTTTCCATCAGTTTGTAGATCGATTTCACACCTATGCCTTCATCTTGGCAAAGAATATTGCCGATTCCTAACGCAATGATCTCCATATGTCACCTCTGCTACATGTAATAGTATGTTCCGACGACGCGCAAATCAAACTGCTTAAAATACTTTTGTGTTCTTAGTGCTCGTCATGTGGAGGATATTGCTTATATCCGGTAATGATTGAAGATGTTTCACCATTCTTCGCCAAGAAGTCATGACGGAACGACATATAAATATGCGTAACGATAAACATGACGAAAATCCAAGCAAGCATATGGTGAATATTTCTCGAATAATCAGAGTTACCCATAATTCCGTTAAACCAAGCAGTAATGTTATACAAGAATCCGGTCGTGTATATTTCTGCCTGCATTGCCAAGCCTGTCAAAATGATGAAGAAAGAAGCTACCCAAGTAAACATTAAATAACTCATTTCTGCTAGCGGATTATGACCTGTGAAATGTGGTTCTGATTTTTTGATAAACAAATAGAACAACACGACATCTTTTAGACCAATCCACCACTCTTTTTTCCAGAACTTGATTTTTGCATATTGATTTCCGGCAAAGAACCAGTAAAATCTCATCAATAAAGCAGCAATAAAAACGTATGCAGTGACAAAATGTACAAATCTAGCAGTTCCCATAATGTAATAGTCATTTGCCACAATTCCCGGAGCATGGATAAACGGGTTATAGATAAAATATCCCGTGATTAACAGAATGACGATGCAAAGCGCATTGACCCAATGAAAAATCCGCACTGGGAGTTCCCAAACGTAAATGTCTGTTTTCATTTCTCCATGTTGGCTCATTGAATCACCCCTATATCACAGTAATTTGAGTGATGTCTTTTTTATTCTTATCCACTACGTGAACAGCGCATGCTAGGCATGGGTCAAATGAGTGAATTGTACGAATAATTTCTAACGGTTGCTCTGGAACAGCCATCGGTGTATCGACTAAGCACTGCTCATAAGCTCCACGGTTACCATTGACATCACGAGGAGAAGCGTTCCAAGTAGAAGGAACAAGGGCTTGATAGTTTTTGATCTTCTGGTCTTCAATGACAATATAATGTGCCAAACCGCCGCGTGTTGCTTCCATCCAACCTACTCCACGCAGAGTTTTTTGGCCGTTAGCATGCCATGTCTTCGGATCCCATTTCGTCTTGTTAAATGTCTCTGTATCTCCTGCATTGATATTGGCAATCAAAGCGTCAAGAGAACCTTGAAGACGGTCAACAAAGATTTTCGTTTCCAAACCACGAGCTGCTGTTCTTCCCAACGTTGACATTAAAGCAGTCAAAGGAATACCCAACTGTTTTGTCGCTTGGTCAACAGTTTCTTTTACTAATTTATTGCCCTTTGCATAAGCAACTAAAATACGTGATAATGGTCCAAGCTCCATGGAATTGCCTCTCCAACGAGGTGCTTTGTTCCATGTGTATGCTTCATTCATATTTAACTCTTTGTAGCCCGGTTTAGGACCAGTGTAGTTAAATGTAGTTTCTCCATCATATGGATGCTTGCCGAGTCCCTGTTGGTTCTCTGCATAACTCAACCATGTGTAGTCAACAAACTCTTGAACTTGCTCCGGATCACGTAAATCAACATCATGTACTGTTGAAAGATCGCCGCCCAAAATTGCTCCGGCTGGGAAGAAGTATGAATTTGTATCATAAATACTCTTACCGAAGTCAGGATAGTCCCCGAACGTTAAGTAGTTTTTGTATCCTGCTCCATATGTCCAATCCTTGTAATAAGAAGCGATTGCCATCAAGTCAGGAATATATAATTTATTGACAATGTCATGAGCTCTCGTGATGATCCGCTGGATGTGGTTCAATTTTTCCGTATTCAATGCATTATCACTGTTAATATCGATTGCGCTACCTACGCCACCGACGAGGAAATGCGGATGCGGATTCTTACCACCCAGAATTGCGTGGATTTTAACGATATCTTTCTGCCATTCTAATGCTTCTAAATAGTGCGTCAACGCTAACAAGTTGACTTCTGCCGGCAATTTATATGCCGGATGTCCCCAATATGCGTTGTTGAAAATTCCCAACTGACCGCTGTCAACAAACTTCTGAATGCGTTGTTGTACTTCAGCAAAATATCCAGGTGAAGAATTTGGCCAAGTTGAAATGCTTTGAGCGATACGGCTAGTCTCCTTAGGATCAGCACTTAGCGCACTGATAACATCGATCCAGTCCATCGCATGTAAATGATAGAAATGTACAGTATGGTCATGTACCAACTGTGCATAAACAATGATATCACGGATAATATTCGCATTTTTAGGAATCGTAATATCCAAAGCATCTTCTACTGCACGAACCGAAGCGATTGCGTGAGTAGTCGTACAAACGCCGCAAATACGCTGTACATATGCCCAAGCATCACGAGGATCACGTCCGACCAAAATTTGCTCTAGTCCACGGATCATCGTACCTGAACTTAATGCGTCAGCAATTACATTATTTTCATTTAAATCAACTTCTATGCGAAGGTGACCTTCCAGTCTCGTAACCGGGTCAACTACAATTCTTTGTGCCATTAATTACTGACCTCCTTATTCTGCTCCTCTGTCACTGCTTCTGTTGTTTTCGCAGCTACTACCGTTTCGTCTGTCTTCGATTTGTTCATTTTCTGATTGACAGCCGTTGCCACACCATGAACAGCTACACCGGCAGCTGTCACTCCGACAATCGCAGCTCCCACTTTATCCGGGTTAACGATAATATTCGTTTTTGGAACTTGTGCCAATGTAGTGAAGATCGGTCCGAAATCCCAGAAGTTATCTTCCGAACAGCCAATACATGGGTTTCCTGATTCTACAGGCCAGCATGTGCTTTCGTTCCACTTCATGACAGAGCATGAGTTATAAGTAACCGGTCCTTTACATCCAACTTTGTATAAGCACCAACCTAATTTAGCACCAAGATCATCGAAATTCTCGACAAATAGACCTGCATCGAAATAAGCACGACGCTGACAATTATCGTGAATTCTATGACGGTAGAATGCTTTCGGACGCTTTTGAACATCCAATTCAGGCATACCAAATGTCAAAATATGAGTGATAACCCCTGCCATTACCTCAGCAATCGGTGGGCAACCAGGCACATTGATGATCGGCTTATTGGTTAACTTATAAATTGGCGTTGCTCCTGTAGGATTCGGTGCTGCAGCCTGTACGTTACCAAATGCTGCACAAGATCCGTAAGCGATAATTGCCATACAATCTTTTTCGTATTCACGGAAGATATCCAAATGGGTTCTTCCATCAACCATACTGTAAATTCCGCCGTCAGCAACCGGGATACTACCTTCAATTGCTAAAATATACTTGCCTTTGTACTTTTCTTTCGTGTCATGCGCACTCTTTAATGCTTGTGTACCTGCAGCAGCCATTAATGTGTCATGATAATCTAACGAAATCATATCTAACAATAGGCTGGCAACTGTAGGATGTGCTGTACGAATGAATGATTCCGAGCAACCTGTACATTCTTGGAAGTGCTTATAAATGACAGGAATACGCTCCTTAGTCTCAAGTGCCTCAACAACCTTTGGAGTAAATGAAGCTTCAAGACCCATGATCGCTGTAATTGCTGTGCAAAATTTCAAGAAATCTTTTCTCGAAATTCCCCTTCTTTGCACATACTCGTAAAATGTTTCGTTCAAACAAGACCCCTCCTTCTTAATATAAAAAATTTTTCAAAACCTTAACAATTAGTGCTATAAATAGACATGATGCATGTACTATACACTTCTTATTCTATCATTATTGCTTTATATAACAATATAACAAATATCGCATTTTATGCTCAAATCCAGGCAAATCTATCCTCTATATTGCTATATTTGTTATTTCCGTTATCATACTTCAAATTTCGCCATTTTTCTCAAAAAATCGATTATGTCATATCAGGAATCATGATATTTGACAAAATTTTCTGTTACCTCTATATTTCTACTGTTTTCATAGTTTTTACTGTTATTACTATGGTTCCGACGCTTACCTTCATAATTTAGATGACTTGTAAATTTTTTCACAAAAAAATTCATTGCTCTCGATTGAATTTCCTATATCTGGATTGAAATTTATGCATCTGGATCAAAATTTTTGTATCTTGATGAAATAGAAAAAGCATCGCGGATATTTTTCCACGATGCTCAGATGATGCCTGTACTACAATATAATCGGAACATACACAATTTATGCCAATCTCCAATGAAATTAATAATTTTTAGGATACAATTGGAAATGCGCTTGCGGATGGTCACAGCATGGACAAACTTCCGGCGCTTCCAACCCTGTATGTACATATCCGCAATTTCTGCACTGCCATTCCACTTCTTCCTCTTTTTTGAACACTGTTCCATTCGTCAGATTGTTTAACAATCTCTGGAAGCGTCTCTCATGCTCTTCTTCTACTTCGGCGACTTCGTGGAAAAAATCAGCGATTTCTGCAAAGCCTTCTTGTCTAGCAACTTTTTCGAAATCGTGATACATTGTCTCCCACTCATACTTTTCGCCTTCTTTAGCATCTTCCAAGTTTTGCTTCGTATCGCCGATGCCGTTCAAAAAGCGGAAAATCTTTTTCGCATGCTGAATTTCCTGATCTGCTGTTTCTGTAAAAATCCCTGACATTTGCTCATAGCCCTCTTTTTTGGCTACTTGCGCATAAAACGTATACTTATTGCGAGCTTGTGATTCGCCTGCAAATGCCGTCCATAGATTTTTCTCTGTCTGACTGCCCTTTAATTCTCTTGCCATGTAATAATTCCCTCCTAGATATAAAAATAAATATTATGCTACTGTATCATTATATCACGAACCCGGTCAAGCACAAAAACGGGGCTGTCCAATAAGTCCCTAAAATAAAAAAGTTGGGCAGAAAAACATACTGTTTTTCGTCCAACTTTTTTGCTCATCTGTTTTTGTAGAAAAGTAGCGATGCGGATGCCTGCCACTTTCAGTAGA
>JAEWFW010000011.1 GCA_023388635.1 Bacillota bacterium | reverse complement strand
TGCGTAACCATTGCAATTTCCATATTTTTCAGTCATTGTTCGGGTTTTTCAATGGCTTGGTTTGTTACACCCATTTTTCTTATGATATCTTTTTCAAAAAAGGTGTTGACTTTTATTAGCTGGTCTAAGGATAATTATCGTGCTAAAAAATTTTTTTTACAATTCTTTACTTAACGTATCCCTGATTTCAAGCCCTTGGAGTACTTCCAAGTAATAATCATATGTGACTTCTATATCATCTAACGGAGTATAAAATATCGTCACGCTCACTTCTCCACGCTTGTTTTCAAACATTAGATATTCAACACTTTCTATATATGTAACTTTTGTTCCGTCATACATTATCAATTCTTTTTCATGCTCAAAATAAAACTCGTACACATAATAACCCAAATCTTCATATTCATATTCGTCATACCAAGTATCCAACAGCTCATATTCCTCTTCTAAATGGTAAAAATACCCGTGAACAAAGTCTACGAAATCTATACCTTCTAACCCTAAATCTTCTAAAGTTCCGCCATTGGAAATCACAAAAGCAGAAAGGGCATTAAATTCAACTTGTAATTCATTCTCTATTTCGTCCCCATGTAGAACTTCCCATATCTGTCTTGTTGTCAAGGTAAAATTCTCTGTTACTATTTTATCATACGTTTCATCGACGTAATTTGTATTCAAATACTCTACAGTCTCTATGAAAGGAATTACTGTTTCTTGATAACTATTTTCTAAACTCTCACTATCATTTGATAGAGCAAGAAACTGATGCATATTGCCAATATTATCTTGACAAATTGTCGTGATAAAATGCAATTGCTGATCTTTTAAAAATAAATCAAATCCATCTTCTTCTAGCTCTTGCCCCAAAATTTGTTCCCATTGATAATTATCTGCTGTAAAAGAAATTTTATATGCCTTTTTGCCCTTATAGGCTATTTCTTCAACACTTTTCAAATCAAATGCACTCGCGATGTTATTAACTCCAGCCGCAACATATAGCTCAAAATTGGAAACCGGCGGAACTAGCGTATTGACAACCATAATTGTATACTCTTCCAACATTACCGTATACGAATACTCATCTATCTTCATTGGCACGCTATATTTTAAGGGCACTCGCATATATCGATTTTCAAAATATGCTATATCTGCTTCTTTAGGCTTTATAATAACCATATTAATCTTCGGCACCCATTGAACATCCATATCCAATGTTTCTGCAACAAATCTCGCGGGCACGAGCGTTCTGCCATTGACGATTTGCGGCGTTACATCAAGCTCTATCTCCTGTCCGTTGACAATCGCAATATTGCGATCAATTTGCAATTCTATCGTGGTTTCACCTTTAGCTGCTTTTACCGTTTTCGTCTGATCTTCCCAGACAATGTCAGTCACACCCAATGCTGTAAAAATCGCTTTAAACGGAACCATGACTCTGCCATCAATCATAACTGGTGCCACATCAGTCATTAATGTCTCACCATTAATTTGTACCTGTATGTGTTTGGTCTCTGCGCTCGCTATTTGAGGACTCAAAAGTAGCAAGCTAATCGATATAAATAGCAATAACACACTCAAAACTTCAGGCAATCGCCTCGTATTTCCTTCCATAATATATCCGCCCATAATACACCTTGCCCTTCTCGTTAATGATTTGCTTGAATATATAAAAAACTTCTATGCCGAAGAAGCATAGAAGCACTCACACCTTCTCTACCTTTCTGCAACCCAGCCGTCATTGATATACAATAATCTTTAGACCTGTGGCTTTGCGTCTCTGCATTTCTGCAAATTTGCCTTTAAAACGGTGATCTTTTATCTTTTTCTAAATATTACATTGTTTTACAGTAAAGTATTATTTATATTTTCTGCATATTTCTACAAATTCCTCTTTTATCCTGTGCCATTTCATGTAATTATTCATTAATTTACGGATTTGTTTCCTAATACTACAGATATACGTTGATCTTCAACTGCATTATCTATAAAAGAATACTTTGCTTCAACAAGAACGTTGCCGTTCTTATCGGCGATACCCGACAAACCATTTTGTTTAAAAACGTAATCTCTAGTAGATCTGATGCGGTATTCAAATTGCTCCTCTGTAATACTTCCTTTATCCTTCGACTGGATGACAGTAGCTTCCGTCGTTAATGCAAAGCAAAATGCCACAATCAACACTGTCAACAAAATAACAAATGACTGCTTCCACATGGCTTTACTCCTTTATAACAATTACTATTATAAAACTACACATAGGATAACTTTAAGTGAAAACATTGTCAAAAATTGACTTTTAATCCTAAATTATTCATGTTAATCTATAATTACTTTGCCTTAAGAATCTGAAATTATCATTCTGAATAATTCTCTATACAAAAAACTGTTCATAAGTCATTTATGACCTATGAACAGCCGTCAGTTTATTTGCTTGTGAGCCCTCGGAGACTTCGAACTTGCTATAAAAGAATATCTGCGCAATGCGGTGGAAGTTATTCCCCAAACTCTATAATCCGATCTGAAAACCGACGATTGTGCTATAAAATAATTCTCTAGCTACTAATTCGCCTATCAATACCAAAAGGAATGTGACAGCCACTGTTTGAAGCGATATTTCTTGTCGCTTATATTTGAAGTAGCCCAGCATACCGATAGGTATGATCCAGCCGATGATAGCTCTGATCCAAAAAGCTCCACTATTTAAAATTTGGCTGGCAGTCATTTGCTGTTCAAGCAATCCTCCGTAATTGGTCGTCAAGTATACACAATAGGATAGTGCTGACACGACCAAAGCGGCTAGCGCCCAGGCTGATATGTCGGGGGCACTTGTTTCCTTTTTCCAAAGAAGAACGGTACTGACAAACAACGGACCGAGAATGATTGCTGTCATTAAGAACGAGAAAATTGGTAAAAAATTATTCCATGCAGGCATTGCCGGCAAGGTGTAAACACATCCAGAAATCACGACACCCGCTATTCCCGCCAAAGCTCCAAGACCGCCAATCCACTTGCGTTGTGCCCCAGACTGCTCCTTCCACTGCAAACAATAGATAGCTGCAAGCAGCAGAAACAGTGAAAATGCAGCGATCTCTCTGCTCAACCACGATGTTCCCAAATTACTGATAGCCATGAACGATTGCAACGGCTGACCAAGATGAAACAATGTCGATAATAAACTCACTCCTGTAATACCAACAATCGTAAAAGAAAGGAACTTGCCTGTCGCCATCGAAACTCTATTGCCTAGCGTATCGATCAGCCAAAGCGTCACTAATGTACCGACAGCCAACTGTGATAATACTGTAAAAAGGACAAGTGCTACGTTCATACCTGATCCCTCCTAACTTGCTTCAATCCACTCGGTTTAATAAATCGAGTTGTCGGTTTCGTAATTCCCGGGGTCGGAAAACCGGTATATTCTCTATCGAGACCAAATTCTCTGGTAGCTGCAATGTCTATCACATCAATCGCATCGACCGGACAACTGGCAACACATGCCGGTTTTTCACCGCGGTCAATTCGTTCATAGCACATATGGCATTTTTCAACCTTCCCTTTATCCGAATTGTATTCAGGTACATTATAAGGGCATGCCATAATACACATCTGACAGCCGATGCAACGATCATGGTGATGAATGACGATCCCATCTTCTCTCTTTTCATAAGCTCTTGTAGGACATGCACGTAAACATGCCGGTTCTTCACAGTGATTACATGCTAATGACATATATTCACGGACAGGCAGCGATGAATGGGCACCTTCTTTCACTTCATACACCTTTCTCCAACGAATCTGCGCATCCTGATGATAGTAATTTTTACATGCCATTTCACAACTATGACATCCGACACAGCGATCACAATTGACAAGGAAACCCAACTTTTTTGACATATGTTTCCCTCCCTAAACTTTCTCTATATTGACAAAATTATCGTGGAATGCAATCCCCGGCATTCCTGTCGCTTTGGAACCCATATCTGCCGCAATTGCTTTTACTGTATAGTTGACATTGAAATTCTCATTTTTGTACCAACCCTCATAGACAACGACAATATCCTCGGAAATCGTACCTGTGATTTTGGCAGGTGCTACGATATACCCTATCGAACTGGACATTTTAATAGAATCTCCTGAACGAATTCCCATGCGCTGTGCTACATTCGGATGAATTTCGATAAACGGCTTGTCATTGATCGCTTCCATCCAATCCAAATTCTGAAATTGACTGTGAATGTTCAGCTTCCAATGGGGAGAAAAACAACGGAACGGAAATTCCTTACTTGCTTGCATTTCTTCAAGGTATACAGGTAACGGACGATGACCGTATTTTTCTGCCTCTTCCGAATAAAACTCATATTTCCCCGATGGTGTGCGGAATTGTCCGTCTTCCCACGCGATCAATCCTGTTTTAACTTTGGCTGTGCCTTTTTGTTTGAAATCTTGGAAATCCTTTAAGCCATACCGCTGGTATGTTCCATCATGCAGTTCTTTCTCTACCCACTCTTCCATATCACCCGATGTCGGATATGTGCATGAACCCGGAGATAGCTCGTTCATCTTCGCCGATAATCCCATGGCAATTTCCACATCACTTTTCGATTCTCCCAGCGGTTGGATTGCCTGTTCATTTAAATTCATCCAATAATGCCAATAACTAAAGTTGATGCCCCAGTATTCAAACGGCGTCGTCACCGGCAACACGATATCGGACATTTTAACTGTGTCATTCATGTATAGGTCTGCTGTGACGACAAAATCCATCGCTTCAAATGCTTTTCTGACAACCGATGTCTCTGGATCTTGAGCAATTGGATTACGACCTGCAATCCACATCATCTTGATCGGAGGATCGTTAGCAGCCAGAACATCTGCGCCAAAATTGTTCATATTGATCGCACGGTTTGCTTCTCCTTGACTACCTTCCGGCGGATTTTGTACCATCGCATGGTAGTTGACGATCCACGATTCTAATTGTGCGTACTGAGCTCCGCCGCCCGATTTGCCAATATTGCCGGTCATTGCCGCTAAAGCGTCAATCGCTCGCACGCTGGCTCCGCCGTTGGTGTGGCGCTGCATTCCGTATCCAATCCAGATATTTGCAGGTGATGTCTGTGCGTATTCTCTCGCTAACCCCTCAATAACATCCACAGGCACGCCTGTCTTCTCTGATGCCCATTCCAGAGTGATGTTGTTTTTGAGATATCCGAAAAACTCTTCATATCCCTTTGCGTTTTTCGCCAGCCACTTTCCATCATATAACTCATTGTCAAAAATATATTTTGCCATTCCCAGTGCCAACGCTCCGTCGGTACTCGGTTTAATTTGAATGTATTCGTCGGCTCGGGAAGCGGTCGCTGTCAATATCGGGTCAATTGCTACGATTTTGCAGCCGCGTTTTTTCGCCTCTTCGATCAAATGCATCGAATGCACAGCACACCATGCCGGATTGACTCCCCATAGTATCAAATATTCGGAGTTGACAATATCCTCCGGGTCATTGTTATAAATCGTTCCAAAATCGAATGTCTGAGCATCAATTCCCGCCGGCCAGCATGGCGTCCCCGTCGCTCTCGTCGTAAAACCTAAACTCGACATCGTTCCTTCAATTCCGTAGTGCAGAATATCAAAGTTTCCTGAATATTTATTGAGACAAATCGGCAGTGTGCTTCCGTATGTGTCTTTAATTTTCAAAATATTCTGGGCAATCTCCGTATACGCTTCATCCCATGAAATGCGCTCCCAATTGCCGGTACCTCTGCCTTTTTGACGCATTGGATACAATATGCGGTCTGGTGAATACACTGTACGTAAATAGGAATTCCCTTTCACACATACTTTGCCGCGTGTATATGTGTTGTTAGGGTTTCCTTCTACTCGTTGAATCACTCCATCTTCCACGGTCGTCAACATCGCGCAAGTGTCATAGCAGTTTCTTGGACACGCGTTTCTGAATACTTGCTGTACCGTTTGTTTTTGGGCACCGGCTTTTTGCAGACCTTGAAATCCAAAGTCAGCCGTACCAGCAATCCCAGCCAAAGCACCAGCCGCCGCTATTCCCTTGAAAAACGACCTTCTGGATAATTTCCATCTTTCGTCCATTGTTTCTCCTCCTTATGATTGAAGCTCTTCCCGTACAATCAATTGTTCATGCTCCAAAATTCCTTTAAGCATCATCGCCATTCCCTTGCACAGCGGCGTCCTGCTGTGCATCATTACCTGCTCGGTGTGAGTGATTGCCCATTGTAGAACATGCTCTGTCATGAACTCACAATAACGATCATAGAACATCGCCGATTGTTCTTGGGATTGCAGCATTTGATGCAGTAGATAGCAGATAAACTCCAATTCCAGACCGAGATGATCATCAGGCAGACTTCCTTCTTGTTTGTTTTCAATCCCCATTTGCTGATAAAATTTTCGCACCTGCAATGTCTGTTCCTGCATTAACAACCGCCGTGAACTGCGGTATGCCGATTCATACAGTGGTACGAGGACTTTGTCAGGTCCGACAAACAATCGATTATAGTCAAATGTCGCAAACATGAGCGTATCTTGATCGGCAAGCAGACTGTCTGTCACGATCTGACATGCTTCTTCTACCAGGGGAATCCCCCCATCGATACCGTTTTGTATTTCTGACACTTGTTCAACCGATATGTGGTGTATGCCCTGCAAATAGTAAGCAGAAATCAACCGGTATATTGACAGGAGCTGCTCGATGGTTGGGCGGTCAAATCTAGATGTTTGATAATCAAGGTTAGTTGCTTGTTTATCAAGATTAGATGCTTGATTATCAAGATTAAATGTTTGGTTTGACATTTTGCTCACCTCCGGAATCAGGCGTCGATTGCTCTTGCGTAGCCTCAGTATCACTAGTCTGTTGATCATCATTGACTTGATCTGCCATGCCATCTACTTCAATGCTGATTTTCTCTACTCCGTTTTTCTTCTCTTCTTCCGTCAGCTTCCACTGTTTTTCTACTGTAGGGTCTGTATCTCCGTTGTAGTTTTGGTCCACTACACCGCTGTCAATCGTCACGCTACTTTTGTCAGATGATGCACAGCCTGTGAATATCGATACGACCAACAGTGCCATTCCTAGTAAAACAAGAATTTTCTTCCCCATTTGTTTCCCTCCTCCCGTGTGTAAATTCCTTTATCCGATGACTATCGCCACTGGATAAGTGCGACTAAGATTCAGTGTGGAGAGCCCTCCACCTGAATCAAGTCTTACTTTATATCCAACGCTATTATATTTGAATTTTATGTGAAGCAGATTGTGTCATTTTTCAATCTTTTAACGTACCTTTTGTATTTTTTACAACGCGCCGTTCCTTGCCGTTCATAGCGCAGCGACATTAGGTCATCATTGACCATCAAAAAAAGCCCAAGAATGCCGTAAAACTGACATTCTTGGACCCTCACTTAATCTTTCTTTTCTATGATCGATGCAATGTGTAGATTAACATCGCCACATATAAGTTAACAAATTCACCGGGCTTTTGCAGATCGACATTCAAGATCTCCTCCACCTTTTTCAGCCGGTAACGTAATGTATTTGTATGTACAAACAGCTTTTGGGCTGTTCCTTTAAAATTTCCATTTTCGGCAAAATACACTTGTAAAGTGTGCAGCAAATTCGTGTTATTTTCTGCGTCAAACGCAATCAATTCATGCAAATGCTCCTTGAAAAAATCCTCCAATTGTTCATTGCGAATATTTGCAAGTAATCGCATTACACCTAACTCTTCAAAATGCATTGTTGATACATCCTGCATATGCCGGCTCAATTCTAAAGCCGTCTTTGCCTCCTGATAACTTCTGCACAATTCTTCCGCCGTCGGATACAGCCTACCGATGGCGATCTTCAAGTTCTGCTGATCGAACTGCTCGCGGATTTTCGCATGAATTTTGTCAGCAATTTCTTTTGATCGCTGTTTGCTATGCCTGCGGTCCTCGCTGTATTCCTCTGGATACAGCAGCACAAACTGGCGGTGGAGTTCTTCGATAATTGCCTTTTTGAAATAGCCGGTCAAAATATTTTTAACGATCAAGCGAATATGCTCTATGTCTTCATGAGATATCTGCCGCTCAAACCCCTGTTGCAACTCAATTAGCAGCAATTGGTGAGGACGCGTCAAATCCCAGCCCCACAGCTCACCGTGTTTGGCGATCATATCTGGCGATTCTTCGAGATTGTTGTGCAGTAAGTCGTATAAGAAATTTTGTTTATACAACTTTTTCGTCTCTATAATCTCCCGTCTTTTTAACAGTTCTGAGATGACGACGGGAACGAGCCGCTGAATCTGAGCCATTTCGATTCCGAGAATCGGTCGCTGATTTTGCATTACTCCGATAAAACCCATGGGCACATCAGCAGTAAGGCGGAAAAAACTCCATTGTTGAAGTCCGTTAGCCGTCTCATAGGACAATGCAAATGATTCATCTGCAACACTTGTGTTACGATAAAACGCCTGCCGCAGCAATTGCCAGTCTGCTCTGCCATCGTCTATGTCGGGCATCATGATCACTGTTACCGGAATCGGTTCGAGGCGATGGTTAAAC
>JAEWFW010000008.1 GCA_023388635.1 Bacillota bacterium | reverse complement strand
TTGGCTGCTGGTTCGGCTTGCTTGCCTCGTTCGCAGCGACAATGATTATCTTACCACGCTCGTTTTGCTTTGTCAACGACTTTTTGATTATATTTTCTATGGTTTTTTCTTCCTAGGCTTTGGCGCCGGCAACTCGTTATAAGTAGCTACTATAAGTTGCGCCATTAAGTCTTTATCGTCAACACTATCTATTAAGAAATATGGCTTTGCTCCCTTATATGGTGGTGCTTCCTCGCAATCAGGACAAAGTAAAGCCCCTGCTTCTGTCTTTTTCACGAAAAATTGATCATCACATATCAGACCAATGATTTTAGCATTACAATAGATGCCGTACTCTCCAAACATCTTCTTATATGTGATTTGCCCTGCATCACCGATCTGCTCACAAATATATTCTACAAAATCTAAACTTGATGCCATCGCCCTTTTCCTCCTAATTTTCTGTATTTTCTGCACGTATTTCGTTCCATATTTTGCATTGCTCAATTCGTTTGCCGTTATCACCTTGCTGTTCGTCATACGCGAATTGATTAAGCAAAGCGCACGGAAACTCCGTACATTCACCACAATACAAATATTTTTTGCTTTCACAACAGGCTTTTACGGGACAACTTTCTCCCCAGAATGGCTTTTCGATATGTATACAGCCTTTGCACCCCATTTGTTCGCGATAACTACAGTCGTTGCATAAAATTCCACATCTTGATTCTATCATAATGTGCACCCCCTTTTAGCAACAATAACCCAAACAACAGGACAACTGTATGTCATGTTGCTTTCGTTTTTTCAAATAAAATGTAGCACTATTTTAAAGAAGGCTATTCGGTATGTCTTCTTGCAAAATATTTTTAGCTTGGTTTCGCCTATCGATCTTTAGTTGTTCAGGTGCTAGCACACAAACTTTGTCGCCGAAGCTTAATACCCACTCGCGCATATTTTCGTAATTTACAAAATTTCTTTTGAATAGCAACTGCCCATTATTTAAGACAGAATAGCTTTCAATGCCGTATTCTTCAATCAGCCGATGTTTTTCACTTTTGCAAAACACAGCTTTTAGTTCTACTTCTTGTTCTGTGAGGAATTTTTCAAATTGCAGTTTTTCATCCGGTATACTTCGAATGGAGTAATTCTCCTGTTCCTGCAAATTCCAAAGACGATTCAATTTAAACAGTCTGTAGTCGTTGCGGTCTAAACAATATCCGAACACGTACCAAGATGACCACTTAAAAATTAAACGGTATGGTTCAATCTTTCTACCCCCTTCTCCTTTACTGTAATAATACGTGAATGAAATTACATGCCGATTGATAATTGAATGTTTGATCATTTCGATTTTTTGCGTTAATGGTACTTGATAATGTGAAGCTAAGTCGATCACGATAAAATCTTCGACGACCATCTTTTGTTGCTTGCTTGAAAGTTTATCCAGGAATTTTGTCAAATATGAAGTTTGCGATACACTGTCTATACCTTTAAGTCCGGTGAGAATCGTTTGTAATTCATCTCGTGTAAAAAATGATTTATCAATCTTATATCCATCCGCAATAGAAATGCCTCCATTATACCCTTGTGTTGTCACAACCGGTATGCCTGCTTTGCAAATATCTTCAATATCCCGATTGATTGTCCGCCTTGATACTTCAAAGCGTTCCGCTAATTCAGGCGCTGTTATTTTATCTTGTTGCAGTAGAATTATAATAATGCCGATGAGGCGGTCAATTTTCATTTGCTCACCTTCTTGTAATAGTATATTACATAAACATAACGGCAAAAATCGAGATGTCCTAGCAAGTAGCAAGCTTTTTTACTGCCTTTGTCCGCAGCCATACTTGTATTGGAAAAATCATACTACACTATTTCCCATACTGCCATACCATTCTGTAAAGTTTACATTGATGCACATTGCATAAAACTAAAAGATTGTTAATCAATAAAAAAATCGAGTACTTTCGCAATGATTGAAAGATACTCGATTTTCTATTTTACATCAGTCATCTAAACAAATGGTTAGACTTTCATTAATTAAACTACTGGCTGAGATCCATGCTCTCTATGGAAATATCAGAACGTTGGCTAAGGTCGATAAAATCATTACCAACTTTGATCAGCGGGCTTAAAGGTTCCTGATTATTGATAAACACGATTTCCCCGATTTTCCCACCTGATAGAGTAACGGTATTGCCGACACAATATGTCAGTAAACCGTTAATTAGCTTGCGCACAACTTGCGGATCCAATTTGCCAAACGCATCTGCATTGAGCTGTTTTAGCACTTGATAAATATTTTTTGCTTCTTTGTAAACACGTTCGGAAGTCATTGCATTGAATATATCGGCAACAGCGATGATTTTCCCATATGGATGAATTTCGTAGCTCTTTCTCCCATATGGATAGCCGTTTCCATCTTCGCGCTCATGATGCTCGAGCGCTGCCAAAGCGACGCCCGGATGTAATCCGGTGATATTTTTTAAAATTTCGTATCCGTACAGTGGATGCTTTTTCATTTCTTCAAACTCGTATTGATTGAGAGTCCCTTTTTTATTGAGGATTTCGTCAGATATTCTCGTTTTTCCAATATCGTGAAATATACCGGCAAGGGCAATTGCCATTAATTCATTTTCTTTGTAATTCATGAATTTGGCAATTAATGCAGATATAAGGCTGACACCGATGAGATGCTGGTACGTGTATTCCTCATTGGAACGCATTTGATTCTTTGCAAATAAAATTTTTGGTTGTTCACATACCTGATCAACTAAAGGTTTGAGAATTGATCGAATCTCCATTAACGGTATTTTTTTAGTATATTCCACTTCTATCATGACATTTTTTATAAAATGTACCGCATCTGCATATTGCTTTTGAAAATCCTTTTTTGCAACATCTGGAGAATTAATGGCAATGCTTGCATCTTGCTTTTCTTTTTTGGTCTGATGAAGTTTCGCATCTCCTACTTTGACTTTGGATTTCGTGCCTTGGCTATGGAAATCTTGAATCTTCACTGAATTGATTGTAAAGGCTGTCAATAAATCCTTATGGTACTCCTCTATCAAAGTATCTTTGTACAACAGCACTCCACCTAGTGGACTGATTACATCTTCTGCCAGGCACAAGCCTTTGCGTAATTGATTTGTTTTAATTACAGTCAAATCTTTTCACCTCAATCCGTAAAGATGCAGTTATTCTATATAAGGATAGAGCAAATGACAGTTGCATTTTCTAACTATTCTTCTATTTCAACTTCTTCTCCTGCTATAATCTTGGCAAATGTCGCCACTTGGTCGTTTTCATTGACACGGATAATTCTTACGCCTTGTGTCCGTCTTCCAAGTAAGGAAATTCCTTTTACATCTTGACGGATGACAATACCGCTTTGTGTAATGACCATGACTTCGTGCTGTTCATTGACGACCTTCAAGCCGACAACAAGTCCGTTTTTCTCGGTGACATTAATTGTACCGATCCCTTTACCGCCTCTTGATTGTGCACGATACTCGTCAATTTTGGTGCGTTTACCATAGCCGTTTTCCGTAATGACGATGACATCTTCATCCGGCAGAACGACATCGACATCGACGACAACATCATCGCGTTCTAAAGTAATCCCTTTAACTCCCGTGGCGGTTCGACCCATTTCTCTCACTTCTTTCTCACAGAAGCGAATCGCTTTACCTTTTTTAGATCCCATAATAATTTCTTGGTTTCCATCTGTCATAAAGACTCCGATGAGTTCATCGCCCGGTCGCAAGTTAATGGCAATGATACCGCCTTTACGGATATTTTGGAAATCTGCCAGTGCTGTTTTCTTGACTAAACCTTTTTTAGTTGCCATGAACAGATTGCAGCTTCCTGTGAAGCAACGAACTGGGATCATTGCTGTAACCATTTCTCCCCGTTCAATTTGCAATAAATTGACAATGGCAGTTCCTTTGGCAGTACGGCTTCCCTCTGGAATTTCATACGTTTTGATGCGATAGACTTTTCCACGATTCGTGAAGAATAACACATAATCATGACTGCTCATCGTAAATAAGTGTTGTAAGAAATCAGATTCTTTCGTACCTAACGCAGAAACTCCTTTACCACCGCGTTTCTGCGACTTATATGTACTGACCGGCAGACGCTTCACATATCCTTGATGCGTCAGTGTAACTACGACATCTTCTTCCGGTATGAGATCTTCGATATCAATTTCATCGGCAGAAGCCGTAATAATCGATCTGCGTTTGTCATTGTATTTTTCTTTGACCTCTAGAAGTTCATCACGAATAATTGCTAGAACTTTCCCTTGGTCAGCTAAGATTGCTTGGTATTCGGCAATTAATTTGACCAATTCCGCATACTCTTCTTCTATTTTTTCGCGTTCCAAACCTGTCAGTCTCTGTAAACGCATTTCTAAGATCGCTTTTGCTTGCTCTTCGGAAAGATCAAACTTCTCCATTAATCCTTCTTTAGCAATGTCAGCAGTCTGCGATGCGCGAATCAAGGATATGACTGCATCTAAATGATCTAACGCTATTCGTAATCCCTCTAAAATATGCGCACGTGCCGTCGCTTTTTTCAGATCGTATTCCGTTCTGCGCATGATAATTTCTTTCTGATGCTCAATATAATAGTGGATTATCTGCTTTAAATTCAATATTTTCGGTTCGCCATGGACAAGGGCGAGCATATTGACGCCAAATGACGATTGCAGCTGTGTTTGTTTGTACAAGTTATTTAGAATGACATTGGCATTTGTATCTCTGCGCAATTCGATGACGATCCGCATACCTTCGCGGTCCGATTCGTCACGCAAATCTGTGATGCCGTCGATTTTTTTATCTCTGACTAGCTCGGCAATTTTTTCGATCAATCGCGCTTTATTCACTTGGTATGGTATCTCTGTGACGATAATCCGCTGCTTTCCATTGCTCATGTCTTCAAAATGCGCTTTGGCACGCATAATAACAGAGCCTCTACCTGTATGGTATGCTGAACGGATACCTTCTTTACCTAATATTTGACCACCTGTCGGAAAGTCAGGTCCCTTTACATACTCCATCAATTCATCAATCGTCACATCCGGGTTGTTGATATAAGCGACACAACCGTCTATGACTTCCCCTAGATGATGCGGCGGGATGTTGGTTGCCATACCGACAGCAATACCGGAAGCACCGTTGACGAGTATATTAGGAAAACGCGCAGGTACGACCAAGGGTTCCTTCAACGTATCATCGTAGTTACTTCCATAATCTACTGTTTCTTTCTGGATATCGCGCAACAATTCAAAAGCAATTTTCGACATTCTCGCTTCTGTGTAACGCATAGCCGCTGCGCCGTCACCGTCAATCGATCCGAAGTTTCCTTGACCGTCGACAAGCATATATCGATAAGAAAAATCCTGTGCCATCCGCACCATTGCATCATAAACTGCTTGGTCACCGTGTGGATGATATTTACCTATGACATCCCCGACGAGTCTCGCCGATTTTTTGTGCGCTTTATCCGATGTCATTCCCAAATCATTCATTGCATACAGAATTCTCCGATGAACCGGTTTTAAACCATCACGGACATCAGGCAAAGCACGGCTGACGATAACGCTCATGGCGTATTCCAGAAATGATTCTTTCATTTCCTCACTGATATCTATCGGTAAAACATTCGATACTTGTTCTTCCATTTATTTTCCCTCATTTCTAGATATCCAGATTACGGACATATTTCGCTCGTTCCTGAATAAAGTCACGTCTCGGATCTACTTTATCACCCATCAATGTAGTAAAAACTTCATCTGCTTCCATTTCTTTGACATCTTCAAGTGTAACTTGTAATAATGTCCGACTCTCAGGATCCATCGTCGTTTCCCATAATTGTGTCGGATTCATCTCTCCAAGACCTTTATAGCGTTGCAAAGAAATACCTTGATTTCCTAACTCCTTGCACACTTCCTGCATTTCTTTATCAGAATAGACATAACGAATTGTACGTCCTTTTTTAATCTGATACAAAGGCGGCTGCGCTATATAGATATATCCTCTTTTTATTAACTCAGGCATATAGCGATAAAAGAACGTCAACAGAAGTGTACGGATATGAGCTCCGTCGACATCGGCATCCGTCATGATAATCAGTTTGTGGTATCTCGCTTTATCGATATTAAAATCATCACCGACACTCGTGCCGAGGGCCGTAATAATATTTCTAATTTCACTGCTGGAAAGAATCTTGTCCAATCTTGCTTTCTCTACATTTAAGATTTTACCGCGAAGCGGAAGAATCGCTTGAAAATTCCGGTCTCTACCACTTTTAGCAGAGCCGCCCGCAGAATCTCCTTCGACAATATATAATTCACTGATCGATGCGTCTTTGGTCGAGCAATCGGCTAATTTCCCGGGAAGCGCACTGAATTCTAATGCACTTTTGCGTCGCGTCAATTCTCTCGCCTTTTTAGCCGCTTCTCTTGCCCTACTGGCTGTAATCGCTTTTTCGACTATTTTCTTTGCTGTAGCAGGACTCTCTTCTAAATACTCCATGTATTTTTCTGAGAAGGATGAATCGACGATACCGCGCACTTCACTGTTACCGAGTTTCGTCTTCGTTTGACCTTCAAATTGCGGATTCGGTATTTTCACGCTGATAATTGCCGTCAATCCTTCACGAACATCATCACCGGTCAAATTTGCGTCATTATCTTTCAACAGGCTATTTTTCCGCGCGTAATCATTAACTACTCTTGTCAAAGCACTCTTGAACCCTGCCTCATGGGTACCGCCTTCATGCGTATGAATGTTATTCGCATAAGAATAAATATTGTTTGTATACCCATCGTTATATTGCAACGACACTTCACAGACAATATCATCTTTTTCACTTGAAAAATAAAACGGTGGTTCGTGAATCGCTGTTTTACTTTTGTTCAGATATTCAACATATGTAACAATTCCACCGTCATACTTGAATGTATCTTCTTTGCCAGTACGTTTATCGTGAATATATAATTTAATACCACCGTTTAAAAATGCCATATAGCGCATTCTGGCGATGATCGTATCATAATCATATACTTGTGTGTCTGTAAAAATTGTCGGATCCGGTTTAAATGTAATTTTGGTGCCTGTTCTATCAGTTGTACCGATAACTTCAAGATCCCCCTGTGGGACACCTCTGCGATACTCCTGATAATAAATATTTCCTTTAGAGTATACTTCGACATATAAACTTTCCGACAGAGCATTAACAACAGATACACCGACTCCGTGTAATCCACCGGAAACCTTATATCCGCTGCCGTCAAATTTACCACCGGCATGCAAGATGGTCAAAACGACTTCGACCGCCGGTTTTTGGTATTTGGGAATAATACCGATTGGTATACCACGCCCATTATCCAGAACCGATATACTGTTGTCTTCATGAATCGTAATTTCAATCGTATCACAATAACCGGCTAACGCTTCATCAATGCTATTATCAAGTACTTCCCATATTAAATGGTGCAAACCCCTTTCACTTGTAGAACCAATATACATCCCGGGACGTTTGCGAACCGCTTCCAACCCTTCAAGTACCTGTATTTGTGTCTCATCATATACATTTTGATTTACGTTCATAGACAATCTCCTTCTATCCTTCTAACATACTTACTACTTATTATTCTACTATAGTTTTCAATATTTACAAATTTCCTATGAAATGAGAGCGTTTTTTCAACGTCAAAGACGATATGGGAGAATAGTATACATTTTTTGTCGTCACGACATACGATTTAATCTCATCTTGATCAATCGTCACGACGAAACCCTCTTCGTCGGCAGTATGTAAAAATTCCCTCATGCTTTCCGTAGACTCTTCCATTTTGGCGTCTATTATGGCAATAACATCTTTCAATGGCACTAATACATTAGCTCCCAAATGAATAAACAATAGATTCACCCTTTCTCTATCATGTCGCTTTTGACTAAAGTTCCATTTTTAATATAGAAAAAATCAGCCTTTTTGACAATTTCATGTTTGATTCCATCAATATCTGCCGTCGTGACAAATGTCTGTACAGTATCTCCAATGCTGTCCAATAATTGCTTTTGACGTTTTTGGTCAAGCTCAGATAATACGTCATCTAAAAGTAAAATCGGCGTATCTTTCAAATGCATTTTGATGTATTCTAATTCCGCTAATTTAACAGATAATGCAACCGTTCTCTGTTGTCCTTGGGAACCGTATATTTTAGCATCAATATCATTAATATAAAATTCCATCTCATCACGATGCGGTCCGACACTTGTCATCCCTGTATATAAATCTCGTTCTATATTCTTTTCTAGTTTCTCCTTAAAATTTCCTGCTAAACAGTTTGCGTCATACAATATACGCAGCGTTTCCTTACCATCCGTAATATTACAATGAATTGATTCTGCAAGTTGAGCGATCTGTTCGAGATATTCTCGTCTCATGCGGATAATTTCTTGTCCGTATTCGACCAGTTGCATATCCCATATTTCCAGTGTTGATCGTAAATGGTCACTTTTACCGATTTTTTTCAATAATTGATTACGCTGCTGTAAAATTTTCTGATACTGTGATAAATCACTGATATATTTAGGGCGCAACTGCCCAATGGCACGATCGATAAATCTTCTACGTTGATTGGGGCTGCCTTTGACTAATTGTAAATCTTCCGGAGCGAATAATACGACTCGTAGTTGACCTAAGTATTTACTGATTTTTTTTTGTTCAATCCGATTGACAAGTACTTTTTTTCCCAGATGACTAATTTCTATATCGAGTTCGACATTCCGCCCATGGAGCGTCAGTTCGCATTGAATCATTGCTTTTTCTGTCCCCCATAAAATGAGTTCTCGATCTTTACTCGTCCGATGTGACTTTGTCAAAGCTAGTATATAGATGGACTCTAATAAATTTGTTTTTCCTTGAGCATTATCACCGATCAAGAAATGGATATTGCCGTCAAAAGATATCTGCAATTCATGATAATTCCGATAATTTTTTAAATGCAGACGGTGTAAGCGCATCGTATTCTCCCTTGTTGAAGCAAGTTCTTTATTCAGGCGAAGCTTGAGTTTGTTTAATTACATATACTCCTATATTCTCTATTTCTACAATATCCTCTGGATACAGCTTTTTTCCTCTTTGGTTGACAATATTGCCATTCAACAATACGGTCGTCTCGGCGAGAAACGGTTTGACTTCTCCCCCTGAGGAAACAATGCTCTCTTTCTTCAATAGTTGCGCTAAAGTGATATATTCATCGATAATATAAACTTCATTTTTATGCATTTTCATCATCCTTGGTAAATACGTATTGGCAAAACGAGATAAGAATATTTATCAAAATTCTTCGGTTTGATTATGAAAGGGCTCATCGAACCGGTAAACTGAATTTCAATTTCTGATTCGTCAATCACACGCAACACGTCGGAAACGTATTTCGTATTAAACGCAATCAGTAAGTCTTCACCTTCGACAGCGATCGCGTCAAGTGTCTCATTTACTTTTCCTATATCGGGAGAATTAGAGCTGATGACAATCGCTGCTTCCTTGATACTTAATTTTACCTCATTATTTTTATTTTCTCTAGCAATTAAGGAAGCCCTTTCCAGTGAATCTGAAAATTCTTTACGATTAATTTCTAAACGGGTTTTCGGCTGTTGCTGTAAAATTCTCGTGACATCAGGGTATTGCCCTTCTAACAAACGTGAATAGAACAGGATATTGCTCGTTTTGACAAAAATTTGATTGCCTGTCACAGCGACATCGACAGAGGAATCATTTTCTTCAAGGATTTTGCTTAATTCAATCAGACTCTTTCCCGGTACGATCACATTCTGAAATGATAATGTAGGCTCTACCTCGACGGCAACTTCTCTCATCGCTAACCGATGACTATCGGTAGCAATAAAACTGAGCGTTCCGCTTTCTAAGCTCCATTTTACACCTGTAAGCACGGGTCTTGTTTCTTCTATAGATACTGCTAACACCGTCTGTCTAATAATGTTGCGTAGCAAATCACTGGGAATACTGAACACCTTATCCTCAACAATCTTCGGCAGTTTTGGAAATTCATCACTGTCCAATCCATGGATGTTAAATTCAGAGTTTCCGCTTTTAATATTCGTCAAATAGTTGTTTGTGACCTCAATTTCCACAATTTCATGAGATAGTTTGCGAATAATCTCGTGAAAATATCTTGCTTTTAAACAGATCGTTCCTGTTTGTTCCACGGTGAAATTAATTTCATTGTTTATTTCTTTCGGTATCGTATATTCAATACCAATCTCCATGTTTGTACCTGTCATCTGTATTACGTCATTATGTACATCAATTTTTATGTTTTCTAAGATCGGTATGGTACTTTTGGTTGCAACTGCTTTAGCAACGTCTTGTACTGCTTGTAATAAGGAATCTTTTGATATAGAAAATTTCATGGCATAAAACCTCCTGTATATACATATATATAATATATTAATGTCGTAGTATTAGTAGTAGGGGACGTGGATATGTGGATAATTGCAGTCTGCATTGAATTAGTAAGCCTATACACAATTTAATAACATGTGCATAGGCTTGCGCATATTGAAAATGTTATCCACAAGTGGATATCTTATTTGAGTTTTTTACAAATTGTTTCGATGACTTTTTGTAGTTCCGTATCGATAGCTACTTGTTTTGTAATTTTCTCATGAGCATGGATGACAGTCGTGTGATCCCGACCACCAAATTCCATACCGATTTTCGGCAGAGAACAGTCTGTCAATTCTCGCGATAGGTACATAGCTATCTGCCGCGGAAATGCGACGGATTTCGTTCTCTTCTTTGCTTTGAAATCACTGACAGGCATTTGATAATAATGAGCGACAACTTCTTGGATTCTCGGGATATTGACTATTTTCGGTCCTTCGTCGGATATGATGTTTTTCAGCGCTTCCACAGCTAATTCAGAATCAATATCCTGGTTTACTAGGGAAGAATATGCGACGACTCTGATTAATGCCCCTTCCAGTTCACGTATATTGGTATTGATTTTATTAGCGATGTAGAGCAGGACATCATTGTCAATTTCCAAATTCTCCGACTTAGCTTTTTTGCGAAGGATGGCAATTCTCGTTTCCAAATCCGGTGCTTGTATATCAGTGATCAAGCCCCATTCGAATCGCGAACGCAAACGATCTTCCAAAGTAGGAATTTCTTTGGGAGGTCGGTCACTGCTGATGATAATTTGTTTACCGTCTTCATGCAGGGCATTAAATGTATGGAAAAATTCTTCCTGGGTCTGTTCTTTACCGGCAATAAACTGGATATCGTCAATCAAAAGAATATCGATGTTGCGGTACCGGTTGCGAAAATCGACAGTTTTATTGTCACGAATGGAATTGATAAATTCATTTGTAAATTTCTCAGACGATAGGTACATTACCTTTAAATTCGGGCTGTGCTCTAAAATGAAGTGTCCGATCGCTTGCATTAAATGAGTTTTTCCTAGACCGACGCCTCCATAGATAAATAACGGATTGTACGCTTTGGCGGGAGCTTCCGCAACTGCTAATGAAGCAGCATGTGCAAAGCGGTTTCCTGAGCCGATCACAAAGGTATCGAAGGTATACTTTTCATTTAGTTTGCTGCTTATATCTTCGTTTAGTGGGGAAGATGGAGTTTGTTTTGAGCCCGTTACCGACACATCGGTATTTTCAGTCTGGTTATTTAAAGTAGGAATAATAAATTGCACTTTCACATTTTTTTCAGTTAATTGATAAATAGATTCTTGGATAAATTCCGTATAATGAGATTCTAACCAGTCCCTTGCAAAATCATTGGGAACGCTAATGACTAGTGTATCGCCATTAATCGTGGCTGCTGTTGAATGAAACCATGTCTCAAAGCTGGGTTTGCTGACGCGCTTTTTGATTAATGTGAGCGCTTTTTTCCAGAGGTCTGTGTTTTCATCAGACATTAGGCAACCTCCTTCATAAAATTTTTTTGTATATAATTATTCACAATAGTCAGTGGATAAGATGAGGTATATAAAGACGTATATAATCGCATTTATAAAATTTGAAGAGAAAAAAATAGCCTTTATCGACAAATGTTGATAAAGTTTATTAAGAATCCACAATTTACTTATCCACAAAGTTATACACAGTGTGTGGATAAATGGTATGTATAATAATTATCCACTGCGAAACATATATACTATATCAAATATATAGCTTGTCTGCAATGCTTTCCTAAGACTTATCCACATTTACTACAGCTAGTGGGATAAAGTTATACACAGCACTATATTTTGTGTATGACTTGTTGAAAAGATTGTTGATAGTTGTCGAATTGTGGAAAACTATATCCACAATAAAAAAAGATTGACTTTTGGCTGGTATTTACTTATAATTTTGAAGGATGTCTCTATAATGAAAATAATTAGATGGTACTTGCTATCATTTGACATTAAATATTGATTTCGAAGGAGGTGCAGAATCAATGAAACGTACATTTCAAGCAAATACGCGTAAACGTAAAAAAGTTCATGGGTTCCGTAAGCGCATGAGTACTAGCAATGGCCGAAAGGTATTAGCAAATCGTCGCAAAAGAGGAAGAAAAGTATTGTCAGCATAAGGCCACGGTTTAGTGGTCTTTTTTATTTGAAAAAATTTGTTTAATTCTGATAAAACTTTGTTATAATGAGGAGTGAATAGAATCGGAGGGGCGCATTTTGCGTAAGATACATCGGCTTTCAGATAATAAAGATTTTGTTGGCGTATATAAAAAAGGAAAGTCCACGGCGAACCGATTTTTTGTTTTATATGTGTATAAGAGGAAGGATTCTCAGCCTTTTCGTCTGGGAGTATCGATCAGTAAAAAGGTCGGCAATGCAGTTGTGCGTAATCGCATTAAGAGATTGGTGAAAGCTGCATTTTTAGATTTTGAACAAGCCTTGCCTGCCGGTTGTGATTTTGTCGTCATCAGCCGCAATGCGGCACGTGATATGGATTTCCACCAGGCAAAAGAGGCATTGTCGCAATTATTAAAAAGAAGTGGGCTGATATAGCTTCTTTGTTTTTATATGTATACAAGAGGAGCATTGGAAATGATGAAAAGATGTATGCTGTTCCTTTTATCTATATACCAGAATGTCATCTCACCTATGAAAGGTCCGACTTGCAGATTTTATCCAAGCTGTTCGGAATATAGTAGACAGAGTTATATTAAATATGGTTTTATTAAAGGTACATATTTGACGATTCGTAGAATTGTGCGTTGTCATCCATGGAACTCGGGGGGATATGATCCTGTTCCGTAGGCAATATCTGCACTCTGTATATTATGGATGAAATAATAGATGTAGTATATTTTGAGGAGGATGAATTTTGTCAAAGAAAATCGTAGCGATTAGTCTGATTATCACACTACTAGCTGTCTTCTTGACAGGGTGTACAGTTGAAGATATGCAGCAGCGCGAATTGAATCGAAGTGGAATTTGGGGTTCTTTTGTAGGAATATTATCAGATATGATCGATAATATAGCTAATGCAATCAATAGTAATGAAAATATTTACAGTTATGGTTTGTCGATTTTGATTGTAACAGTGATTATTCGTTTTATTACGTTGCCGTTCATGTTAAAACAGCTCAAGAGCACGCGAGCGATGCAAAAGATTCAGCCGGAAATGGATGCATTAAAAGAGAAGTACAAAACAAATCAGGAAAAGTTAAATCAAGAAACAATGAAGTTGTTTCAAAAGCATAATGTCAATCCGATGGCAGGGTGTTTGCCACTATTCGTGCAAATGCCAATTCTGATCGCTTTTTATCAATCGATTATGTATAACGAACACATCCGTGCTGCGACATTCTTGTTTTTTGAATTAGGACAAAAAGACGGGACCTATATTTTGCCTGTATTGGCAGCAGCAACAACATTTTTACAACAAAAAACGACAATGGTCTCTGGAAATAATAATCCGCAATTAAAAATGATGCTTTATTTTATGCCTTTCATGATTTTATTCATTAGCTCTACATTGCCTTCGGCACTATCTTTATATTGGTTTTACGGTAATATTTTTTCAATCGTTCAAAATTTGTTCTTGTATAGAGATTCTGGACAAAAACAGGAGGGTGCTTCATAATGAAAAAGGTTGTTGAAGTGGCAAAAACAATTGATGAAGCGATACAAACGGGATTATTGAAATTAGGTGTTACTAAAGATGAAGTCGATATAGAAATTATTTCTGAACCGGTGAAGGGATTTCTCGGATTTGGTTCAAAAAATGCGGAAGTCGTTTTAACAGTCAAACAAGACCCTTGCTTAGACGGAAAGCGTTTCTTAATGCAAGTGTTTGAAGAAATGCATTTGGATGTGAAAATTGAACAGTCACAAGAGCAAGAGCAGATCATCTTCAACCTAGTCGGAGAAAATCTCGGCGTACTGATCGGTCGAAGAGGGCAAACATTGGATGCATTGCAGTATTTGCTGAATATCTCAGCAAACCGCGATTCCGAGCACAATGTGCGATTTATGCTCGATGCAGAAAATTATCGTGAACGGCGCAAAGAGACCTTGGAGAAATTAGCGAATCGGCTGGCAAATAAAGTGCGGAAATACAAGAAGGACGTCGTCCTTGAACCAATGTCGCCGTATGAGAGAAAAATTATTCATACATATTTACAGAATGAGCGCGGTGTACAGACGAGGAGTCAAGGGCAAGAGCCTTTTAGAAAGATTGTCATTAGTGCCAAAAGAGGTATGGGATCAGATAAATAAACGATGTATAACCACAGCCTATGATGTTGTGGTTATTTTTTCATACTAGTCTATATTTGATGGATATAAGGGATGTGAGCAAATGATAAACGATACGATTGCCGGAATAGCCACAGCGTTGGGTGAAGGCGGCGTCGGAATAATACGTGTCAGCGGACAACGAGCTGTCCACATTGTGGATAGTATTTTTAGAGGCAAACAAAAATTATCAACAGTAGCGTCGCATACGGTGACCTATGGTCATGTTGTGGATAAAGATGACCACATGATCGATGAAGTACTTGTGCCTGTATTTCACAAACCGCGGTCTTACACAATGGAAGATGTTGTAGAGATTCATTGTCATGGAGGTATCATGCCGGTAAGGAAGGTCCTGGAGGCTGTGCTTGATGCCGGTGCGCGATTGGCGGAACCGGGGGAATTTACGAAGAGAGCCTTTATCAATGGCAGAATTGATTTAAGTCAGGCAGAGGCGATTATGGATTTAATTCGTGCCAAGACAGACTTATCAATGCAGGCGGCGATGTCTCAGATCAACGGCTCAATTTCCAAACAGGTCAGGGATATGCGTCAGTCATTGTTGGAACTGATAGCGCATATCGAAGTGACAATCGATTATCCTGAACATGACGTAGAGGAAGTAACGCGGGAGCAAGTATTGACGACATCGCAAGATGTACTAAATTCTGTCGAGCAATTGCTGAGCAATTCTGAGCAAGGGAAAATCCTCAGGGAGGGAATTTCCGCAGCGATTATCGGTCGTCCGAATGTGGGGAAATCATCGTTATTAAATGCATTATTGCATGAGAATCGGGCGATTGTGACGGATATTCCGGGAACGACACGCGATTTACTAGAAGAGTATATCAATGTGCGTGGGATTGCTGTCAGAATCATGGATACGGCTGGGATTCGGACAACAGAAGATATTGTCGAGCAGATCGGTGTTGAGCGTTCACGCAAGGCTTTAGAAGAGGCAGATCTGGTGCTGCTAATGTTAAATACAGCAGAATCGCTGTCGGAGTATGATAAAGAGTTAATGCAAGCGATAGCCGGCAAAAAAGCGATTATCTTATTGAATAAAATGGATTTAGCGTCTGCGTTTTCCGTGGAAGAATTACAACAATATATTGCTTATCCGATTCCGATTATCTCGATTTCAGCTTTGCATGAGCAGGGAATAGAGCTGTTATATAATGAAATCGAACGTCTATTTATCAATGAATCATTCCGCAATTCCGATTTTTCATTTGTTACCAACCAGCGACATATTGCGTTGTTAAAGTCGGCGAAGGCGTCGATCGGTGATGCGATTGCAGGTGCTGAAAATGATCTGCCGATTGATATTGTAGCAATTGATATTCGCAACTCTTGGGAGACATTAGGGGAAATATTAGGAGAGTCTTTGGGAGAAGGTATTATTGATCAGTTGTTTAGCCAATTTTGTTTAGGAAAGTAAGGGAGTGTAAGAGGTGGAATATAGAGCCGGAGAATTTGACGTCGTAGTAGTGGGAGCAGGACATGCCGGTTGTGAAGCTGCATTGGCTGCTGCACGTATGGGATTAAAAACATTGATTATCACGATAAACTATGACAGTATTGCACATTTACCTTGTAATCCGTCTGTCGGCGGTCCGGCAAAAGGCAATGTCGTTCGGGAGATTGATGCGCTGGGTGGTGAAATGGCGAATAATGTTGACCGTGTGAATATTCAAGTTCGCATGCTGAATACAGGTAAAGGTCCGGCGGTTCATGCATTGCGGGCGCAAGTGGACCGTCATCTTTACGCATCATCTATGAAAATCGTTTTAGAGAGTACAGAAAATCTTACTGTGCGCCAAGGAATGGTCGAAAAAATTATCGTCACCAATCAGCAAGTACAAGGTGTCGTATTGCAGACAGGCGCTCAATATATGGGGAAAGCGGTCATTATTACGACAGGTACGTATTTGAAAAGCCGGATTATCATGGGTGAAGTGAGTTTTAACAGCGGACCGAATGGAATGATGGCGTCTAACAAGCTATCCGATAATCTCCGGGAACTGGGATTGGAACTGGCACGATTTAAGACAGGAACACCGCCGCGAGTCGATAAAAATACGGTTGATTTTTCAAAAATGACGATTCAACCCGGTGACGAAGAATTTCTGCCGTTTTCTTTCAAAATGCATGATTACACGCGTCCAAAACACGATTGCTGGCTGACATATACGACGGAGGAGACAAAAAATATCATTCTCAACAATCTCGACCGATCGCCGATGTATTCAGGGGATATCAAGGGTACGGGAGCCCGTTATTGTCCTTCGATTGAAGATAAGATGGTGCGCTTTAGCGATAAGCCGACACATCAGATATTCCTCGAACCGGAGGGGGAGCATACGATTGAGTATTACGTTCAGGGATTTTCAACGAGCTTCCCAGAGGATCTCCAAATTCAGATGTTGCGTTCGATTACCGGCTTAGAGCATGTGGAAATGATCCGCCCTGGATATGCGATAGAATATGATGTCGTATTGTCGACACAATTGAAGCCTACATTAGAACTGAAAGACATTGAAGGGCTCTACACGGCAGGACAAATCAACGGCACCTCAGGTTATGAGGAAGCAGCGGCTCAAGGTCTGATTGCCGGCATTAACGCCGTTCTCAAGATTAAGGGTGAACCGCCTTTAATTCTACAGCGCTCCGACGCGTATATTGGTGTCATGATTGACGACCTGGTGACGAAGGGGACAATGGATCCATATCGATTGCTCACTTCCAGAGCAGAATATCGGTTATTATTGCGCAATGATAATGCAGATCTCAGGTTGACGGAAATGGGTTACCGTGCCGGTCTCGTGACGGAAGAACAGTATCAGTCATTCGTGACGAAAAAGCAATTGATTGATCAGGAAATTACTCGATTACATGAATGGAAACTTCGTCCCAATCAGGAGACGAACGAAAAGTTGATCCGACTAGGCAGTGTGCCGATTGTCAATGTCATGTCACTGCGGGAATTGTTAAAACGTCCGGAAATACATTATAATCATATTTTAGAGTTTGCACCGTTGGATCAAACATTGCCGAAGGAAGTCATTGAGCAGGTTGTGATTCAGACCAAGTACGAGGGGTATATCAATAAACAATTGGAGCAAGCAGAGAAAAATAAGAAACTGGAAAACAGATTGCTGCCGGAGGATATTGATTATATGCAAATTTCCGGGTTGGCGTTAGAGGCGCGCGAGAAATTAAATAAGATTAGACCGCTTTCTGTAGGTCAGGCGGCGAGAATCTCTGGTGTAAATCCGGCGGATATATCGATCTTACTGATTTTCTTAGAGCAGGCAAAGCGAAAGGAAGGTCTTACGAACAATGACTAGCAATCATCAGCAAGTAATTGCCGATCGCTTTGGTAACCAGTTGGCAGCTCATAAAATATTGATAACAGCAGATCAGCTGAAGAAGTTTGAATTGTACTATTCGCTGTTACTCAGTTGGAATGAAAAGATGAATTTGACGGCAATTACCGAAGTGGAAGAAGTATATACTAAACATTTTTATGATTCTTTGACATTGGCAATTGCCCATCCGCAAATTGCCGGTGATTACAAATTGATTGATATCGGCAGCGGAGCTGGATTTCCGGGTATCCCTCTTAAAATCATGTTCCCTCAATTGCAAATTACATTTTTAGATTCTCTGCAAAAACGCGTACATTATTTAGAGACGGTATGTAAGGAACTTGAGCTCGAAGGTTGTACATTTGTACACGGCAGGGCGGAGGATTTGGCACATAAAGCGGAATATCGCGAGCAATATGATTATGCTGTGGCGCGTGCCGTGGCGAAGCTTGCCGTCTTAAATGAACTTTGCCTGCCATTTGTAAAAGTTGGCGGTACGTTTTTTGCCATGAAAGGACCCGATGTCGATTTAGAAGTTACAGAATCTAGTAAATCTTTAAAAGTTTTCAAATCGACAATCACTAAAATACATTCGTTAGATTTACCTGACAATCAGGGAAAGCGCAGTATTATCCGCATTAAAAAGATGGGACCTATGCCTCAAAAATTTCCTAGAAAGCCAGGCACACCGTCGAAATCGCCAATTTTGTAAGACACCCTAATAGGCAAAGGCAGGAAAATCTGTGGATTTATCGAATATTTATGATACTGAAATAATTTTAGGAGGTACGTTCTTGAAAGAGCCATTATCACGCTTATTGGGAAATAAGTGGAATGAAACGGAACGGGCAGAGCAGATTGTAGAAATTTCCGTGGAATTAATCGACCCAAGCCCTTACCAGCCGAGATCGGTATTTGAAAATGATAAATTGGAAGAATTATGCCAGACGATTAAAACACATGGCGTGATTCAGCCTATTGTCGTGCGTAAAAGGGCAGAGCGTTATGAGTTGATTGCCGGTGAGAGACGCTTGCGCGCTGTTAAATTACTAGCGCTGCCGACAATACCGGCAATTATTAGGGATATGAATGACACCCAGGCAGCTTCCGTAGCTTTGATTGAAAACTTACAGCGTGAGGGATTGACTTCAATCGAAGAAGCCATCGCTTATAAAAAATTGATTGAGCTTCATGGGTTGACACAGGAAGCTTTGGCGCAGCGCTTAGGTAAAGGGCAGTCGACGGTAGCAAATAAACTGCGATTGATCCAGTTGCCCAAGGAAGTTCAAGAGGGGTTAATGTTGCGTAAAATCGGCGAACGACATGCGCGGGCACTTTTGCAAGTCAATGACAATCCGCAACTATTACAGCGTCTCTATCAGGATGTCGTCTCTAAGGATTTAACGGTTAAGCAACTAGAAGACCGCATAGAGCAGTTAAAGAAAGATAAAACACCGTCTGCCAAGCCACGGAGACTCGGTATATCTAAGGATATTCGCATTGCGCGTAATACGATTCAGCAATCGATTAATATGGTGAAGAATACGGGCATGGCAGTAGAAGTCGAAGAAGAAGTGATCGATAATTACTATCAAATTATCATTAAGATACCGAAATAATACGATTATATAACATATCCTTGTGACAAAGTATCTACTCAGGTTTATACTGAGTAGTTTTTTTGCCACTGTTTATTTCTATTCATCTATGAGATAATTAAACTCAATTATTTCATAGTATGATATAGTTACTATTTGCAAGATTGTAATAATTTGAATGAGGTGAGATAGATTGTCTAAAATTATCGCCATTACGAATCAAAAAGGGGGTGTGGGTAAAACTACTACGTCCGTAAACTTGGGAGCATGTTTGGCGCATTTGGGCAAAAAGGTCTTATTAATTGATGCAGATCCCCAGGGGAACTCCACAAGTGGACTAGGAATTAATAAAGCAGATATTGAAAACTGTATTTATGATGTTCTAATTGAGGAGATTCATCCGGGAGAGGCGATTTTACCGACCCATGTGCCCAATTTATATATCCTACCTGCGACGATCCAATTGGCAGGTGCGGAAATAGAGCTCGTGCCGATTATGTCACGGGAAATCCGTTTGAAACGCGCAATCGCTCATATCAAAGATGAATACGATTTTATTCTGATAGATTGCCCGCCATCGTTAGGTCTGCTGACAATTAATTCTTTGACAGGTGCTAACTCTGTGTTAATTCCTATTCAATGTGAATTTTATGCATTAGAGGGCTTAAGTCAATTGTTGAATACGATACGTCTCGTACAGAAACATCTGAATACATCATTGGAAGTTGAAGGTGTCTTGCTGACGATGTTCGATGCGCGGACGAACTTGGGAATTCAAGTGATTGATGAAGTGAAAAAATATTTTCAGAATAAAGTATATTCGACAATTATACCGAGAAATATTCGTTTAAGTGAAGCTCCTAGCCATGGGAAACCAATTATTTTATATGATGGGAAATCAAAAGGTGCAGAAATGTATTTAGAGCTGGCGAGGGAAGTGATCGAGAATAATGAGTAAGAACAGACTGGGAAAAGGATTAGGTGCTTTGCTGGGAAATGAAGGTAACGTTGCAGAAGATGAACACATTTTACAAATTGCTGTTGATGTAATCAAACCGAATCCCTATCAACCTCGTAAAATTTTTGACCAACAAGCAATTGAAGAATTGGCAGTATCGATTCAAGAGCATGGGATCATTCAGCCGATTGTCGTAAAAAAGGCAGTTCGCGGGTATATCTTAATTGCCGGCGAACGTAGATTGCGTGCCGCAAAACATCTCGGTTTAGAGCATGTGCCTGCCATCGAACGACAGTTCACTGATCGTCAGATGCGTGAAATTGCGCTGATTGAAAACCTACAGAGGGAAGATCTGAACCCGATAGAAATCGCTGAAGCGTATGATAAATTAATTCATGAATTGAATTATACACAGGAAGAATTAGCAAAACGTGTGGGCAAAAGCCGTCCGCAGATTACTAATTTTTTGCGTTTGTTGCAGTTGCCGGAAGTCATTAAAGAATATGTTTCACGTGGAACATTATCTTATGGACATGCCCGGACCCTATTGGCACTTTCCAATAAAGAATATCGATTGATGTTAGCGGAGAGAATTATTAAGGAACAATTGAGCGTGCGCCAGACAGAAGAGATAGTACAAAATTTGGAGAATGTTTCACGTGAAACAAAAGTAAAAAGCAAAAAACAGACGCGCGATCCAGAAATTGTTCACATCGAAAAGCATTTAGAAGATATATTGGGCACAGGTGTAAAAATTGTTACCGGCAAAAAGCGCGGGAAAATAGAAATTGATTATTTTTCCGACGAAGATTTGGAAAGAATAATAAAAGTCATAGGCAACCAATAGAGGTTGTTTTTTCTTTATAGTATACTGGTGCTTACTGTAGAAATAGGAAGGGGGATTACAATATGGATCGAGTTATATATTTAGATAATGCGGCGTCTAGTTGGCCGAAGCCTTCGGGCGTAGCAAAGGCAATGTGTGAAGCGGTAGAAAATTATGCGGCAAATCCCGGGAGGGGAGCGCATCAATTGGCGCTGGAAGCCAGCCGCCAAATATATACCTGTAGAGTTGCTCTAGCTGAATTGTTCGGTGTGGGAAATCCCGAAAACATTATTTTCACGAAGAATACCACAGAAGCGCTGAATATTCCTATATTATGCTTTCTAAAAAAGGGTGATCATGTTTTAACGACAGGTGTCGAGCATAACTCTGTCATACGTCCGCTGGAATATTTGCGGCAGAAAGGTGAAATCACGTATTCTCTCGTGCCGACTGATGAAGTAGGTGCGGTGGATTTAAATCAATTGGAAGCATCTCTGCAGGTATTTCCTCACACATCGTTGCTCATCGCCTCCCACGCCTCGAACATAGTCGGAACTGTATTTCCTGTCGAGCAGGCGTGTATGCTGGCGAAAAGATACAATGTAAAAGTTATGATTGATGGTGCTCAGACTGCCGGTGTGTTCGATATACCGGTTGAAAAGTGGGGGATCGACTTTCTGGCGTTTCCCGGACATAAAGGGTTGCTCGGTCCCCAAGGAACTGGTGGATTGTATATCAACCCGGAAATCGATATCCCGCCGTTGCTATTCGGAGGGACGGGAGGCAATTCGGAATCTAAAGAAATGCCGATTGTCAGACCGGATCGTTATGAGAGTGGTACGCTGAATACACCTGGGCTAGCTGGCCTGCGAGCCGGCGTGGAATACATTCGTGAACAAGGAATTGCCGTAATTCATGAACGTGAATGGAAACAGACGCAGACGATTTTGCAGAAATTGCGGAATATGGAACATATAGAAGTTTATGGACCACCGATAGACCAAGAACGAGCGGCGGTGATTGCATTTAATATACGCGGAATCGAAAGTAATGAAGTTGCCTATATGCTCGATAAAATATACAATATTGCGGTGCGTGCCGGTTTCCATTGTTCTCCGGTAGGACATCAGACGATCAGAACGTTACACAAGGGAGTCGTCAGAATCAGCCCAGGGTATTTCACCACAGATCAGGAAATAGATACTTTCATAGGGGCAATGGAAGAAATTATAGCAGAGCTGTCGTAGCGGAGCTATAGTAGCAGAAGTTATCGCAGCAGAAATTATCATAGCAAAAGTTATTTAAACATTGGGAGAGAAGGTTTCGTATGGGGATATTATCAACATTGCAAGGAACGGCAGTCAATGCACTTGCGATCATAGTAGGCGCTTTCATTGGGATCTTGCTGCCGAACTTACCGACAAATTATAAAAATACGACAATGCAGATTATCGGCTTGGCAGTTCTGATCATCGGGATTGATATGGCATTGGATACGGGTAATGTTCTCATATTGATTATCAGTGGTGTAATAGGCGGAATCATTGGAGAAGCATTGCGGCTAGAAGAAAGGCTTGATCAACTGGGCAAGAAATTGGAAGGAGTAATGCTCGGTAATAAGCAAAACAGCGAAGAGGGTAAAATAGCAAAAGCTTTTGTCTTTGCGACATTGATATTTTGCGTCGGTTCTATGGGGATTTTAGGTGCTTTGGAAAGCGGATTGCAATTTAAGCATGAAATATTGTACACGAAAGCGATCCTCGACGGAGTAAGTTCTGTAGTATTTGCTTCGACTATGGGGATTGGTATCATGTTTTCCTCGGTGGCAGTTTTCTTATACCAAGGAATCATCGCTTTACTTGCCAGTTCGATTGCAGATTTTTTAAATGAGGGTGTCATTAATGAAGTGCGAGCAGTTGGTGGATTGCTGATTATGGGTATTGGCGTCAATCTGCTGGAAATTAAAAATGTACGGGTAGCGAATTTATTGCCGGCTATTTTCGTCGCCGCATTGATTATGATTGCCAAAGGATTTATCTAAGCAGCATATATTATAACGTATTGTGACAGATACTATCATTGTATTTGATGTGGTAAAATATACTTCACATAATATATTTTACATATATGCTAAGGGGGATTTTGTGGTGTATACATTATTGGGAGTCTCCATTCTCTTGTTTATTACAGGAATTATGATTCGGTATTTTAAATGGTATTGGTTAATTTCCGGATACAACAGACTGTCGAAAGAAGAAAAGGCCAATGTCAATATTGAAGGTCTCGCCGGTTATGTGGGTAATTTTATGTTTGGCATAGCGGGAATTTTCGTTTTTTCCAGTCTTATGGAATATCTAGGATATAAATGGATTGTCTTTTTCGCGATTCTTGCAATTATTCCCTTAACAATTTTGCTACTCGTCAAAAGCCAAAAATTTTACAAAGAAAATCAACCAGGGAATGGCAACATGCCGCTGAAAACGAAATTAGCCATTGGTAGCGCAGTTATGGTCGTACTTGTGACAGGGGTCATTCTCAGTATTTCTGTCAGACCTTCGCAATTTGTATTTTCTGAAGAAAGTTTTGCCGTTAAGGGCAGCTATGGCATCAGTATTGCCTATGATCAAATTGCCGCCTGTAATTTAGTTGAGGAATTGCCGAAAATTAAAATGCGTACCAATGGCGTTTCGGTCGGAAATATCAATAAAGGAAACTTTACGCTCGAGGGAATTGGAGCTGCGAAACTCTTTGTGTACACAGGCAATCCGCCATATATAGAAATTGTCACGAAAGATCATCAGTACGTATTTTTTAACGATTCTGAGAAGGAGAGCACGAAAGAGATATATGAGCGCCTCCAGATGCGCTTACAAAATTGATCACCTTGTAAAATAAAGAAACAATGAAAGGATGCACCGAATACATGCTTAATTCAGTACAAATAGAATACGCCGTCATCGGCATGCTAGTTGCTATTGTAATTCTGTTTTTGATTGTAATTTACCAATTTACGCAATTGAATTATGTAAAGAAAAATTATACGCATCTGATGCGTGGGGTCAGTGATGGCAATGTTGAGGAAATTTTACTGGAGTATATCGATAAGACAGGAAAATTAGGCGCACGCTTGACAAACAATGAAGAACAATTGAACGAATTGCAGCGATTATTGAATAGCAGAGCGGCTCGCGTCAGTATCGAGCGATATAATGCTTATGAGGAAACCGGCAATGATTTGAGCTTCTCGATTGCATTGATGAATGATCATTATGACGGTTTCGTCATTACAAGTCTGTACAATCGTTACGATCAGCGAGTATATGCAAAACCGCTGGTACGTGGAGAATCGCGGTATCCGTTGACGAATGAAGAAAAGCAAGTGATTTCCCAAGCAATGCAGCTATAAATGCTCCATTGCTTTTTGCGTTATAAGGAAGGTAATGGAAACCATTCGACAAAGATTCTGTTATTTCAACAAACTTTTTTAAAAAAGCAGGAAAAATCACACAGGAAGTGGAATATCTTAGAGGGTTATTTGCAATATGAATCTTTGAGCTCATGTGAATATGAATTTAGGAGAGGTAAAATGCAGAAGAATAAAGGGAAGCACTTTACTATAATGATTATCCCACACTCCGAGAAAAAGTCTGTAGCAATTAACGTACCTGTATACATATTTAAGTTCTTATCTATAGTGTTGGTAATGACGTCGATATGCTCGATTATGTTCATTAAACAGTATTATGATTATCGAGAAGAAGCGAGATATGCCCAGCGTAGTAAAGTTGAGAATAAATCGTTGACACGCGAATTTGCGACGGTGGCGAAGGATGCTATCGAGTTAAAAGACAAGGTGGCACGCATCGAAGAACTTGACCAAGAAATACGCAAAGCAAACGATTTTGACCCTACAAAATCATTTTTTACTCAGGAAAACAAACTAGCACTGTCTGATGAACGTCAAGACAAATCAAGAGTCACGGCAAGTTCTGTGATTGCTTCCGAAGCCCACGATGCGGTCAAGGAGGTCAAAGAATCTTTGCCGGTTCGCGAGGAAAGTCTTGAGAATCTGCAAGAATTGTTGCTGCAAAGGAATGAAGAGCTGGCTGCTATGCCTTCCATTTGGCCGACAAATGGAAAAGTAAGATCAGGATATGGTTATCGTAAAGATCCGTTTACTTATAGGACAGCATTCCATACAGGGGTGGACATAGCCAATAGCGTAGGGACACCTGTGTATGCAACGGCTGATGGAGTTGTCAAACATGCAGAGTATGATGGAGGGTACGGTAGAAGTATTTTGGTTAATCACAGAAATGGGATATCGACAAGATATTCTCATTTATCCCGGTATGTAGTGAAAGCCGGAGAGGAAGTTAAAAAGGGAATGCTCATAGGGTATATTGGCAATACGGGTAGGTCGACAGGTCCACATTTGGATTACGAAGTGTTAATTAACGGAAAAGCGGTCGATCCGATGAAATATTTGCCATAGCATGATGACAGGGGAGTGGCTATGTTGTTTAATCGATCTTCACAGAGAATTGATAAAGTAGATACAGTAATAGGTCCGGGCACTGTATTTGAAGGCTCTATTAAGGCGACGGGTATCGTCAGAATCGACGGGAAACTCAGTGGACACGTTGAGACATCCGGTGACATCATTGTCGGAGAAAAGGGCGAAGTCAGAGCCGATATGTACGCCAATAATTTTACGATTGCCGGCAGTGCTTTTGGCGATATTCATGCGAAAGAAAAAACGGTGATTTTACATAAGGGTCGTGTAGAGGGCGATATTGATACAAAAAATATTGTCATTGAAGAAGGCGCCGTATTTAAAGGCAGATGTATCATGGGAGATACAAAAGCTGCACCCGGCAACCAGACTATCGTAAGTCAGAATGTAACCAATCAAAGCTCGGCTAACCAGCAACAGACAAAAAAAGAGCAGGGCAAAACGAAAGCTTCTTAATAAGCTATGAGATTATAGTAGGAACAAATATAGTTGGAAAATAAAAAGAACCGATTCCGGTTCTTTTTATTGTTGTGTCTGTTTTTTATTCTGGGGAAATAATATGCCACCTAATAATTGTCCGCTTACGGCGACAGCGATCATCAGTGGTATATAGTAATTAGATATGCCATTTACCATACGCAGGTAATAAATCAGTGGAATCGAAGCATGGACAGCGATAAACCACTGCAGAGAGAACTTTCTTTGTCGGGCGCGCCATATACCCAAAGGGATATTCACTAAGATGGTGATGATGATAATTAATAGCAAGAGATCACTCCATTACGGATGAAACTTAGGCTTTTTGAAGCCTGGGGTATTGAAAGGGTCCATATGTTTGATGGAATTCGCTCTGCGTCTTCTAAACAATAGGCTGATACCGAGCAGTCCGCTGATGACGAACAGTATGCTGCCAAATTGTTGTGCGTCACCTACGTACAAAATGGCTCCGGCAATTGCAACGCCCGCCGCGAGCACGGCTGTGATAATTCTCTTTGCCAAATAGACTTGTTGATCAATCATTTTATTCTCAAAAGATTTCGAGAGATTAAATCGCAATTCGCCGGACTCTAAATTATCGATCACGCGATTGACTTTTTGCGGCAGTGAGATAATATCCATAACGGTATTCTTTGCTTGCTCCCATATAAAATTTGTAGCTTTTTTGTCCGATTGTTGCCCGGGAAATAAGTTGGTGATATATGGGGTGCTGACTTTGATGATGTCGAAGTTTTCGTCAAGTCCCATGCAAATACCAAATAGCGTCATAATCGCTTTGCCGAGAAATGTTGTTTTTGCCGGAATTTGAAACGGTTGCGCATAGATGAGTTCCCGCAATTCAAAAGCAAATTCATCCATGTTAAATCCATGCGTCTTTTTGTCCCCGCTTCCCATGAATTCATTCAGCATCAGTACCACACTTTTAGTGACAATACTGCGATCAGCATGGGGGCGAAGGAATCCGAGTCGATCAAAAGCTTCCACGATGGCTGTGGCATCTTTTTGTAAGACCGCCAGTGCCAGTGATACCATAGCTGCTTTCATTTCTTCCGTTACATAACCCATCATGCCAAAATCGATAAAAACGAGCGTTCCATCTTCTTTAATCAGTAGATTGCCGGGATGGGGATCTGCATGGAAAAAGCCATGGACGAGAATTTGTTTTAGATACGCGGTGAAAATTGTCGTCGCCAGATGGCTTGCTAGCTCTTGGTTGCCAAATGCTTGGTAATCGGATATTTTCACACCTTCGATATATTCCATCACTAATATTTTCTTTGTAGAGTACTGCCAATAGATATTGGGGACATAAATGTATTTATCATCGGCAAAATATTCACGAAATTTCTCAGAGTTCCTCGCCTCTTTCCGATAATCGAGTTCATCATTGATAGTTTCTAAAAATTCCTCATATACGGCATCAAGGTCAATGGCATCTGAGAATATTTTGAAATGTTTAGCAAAAGATAGAATGACTTTTAACGTCTTTAAATCAATGGCGATAATCTCTTCAATTCCCGGTCGCAAAACTTTCACGGCGACACGTTCACCGGAAGCCAACTTCGCTTCATGGACTTGTCCCAAGGAAGCAGCAGCCACAGATATTTCTGAAAATGTCGGGAAGATCGTAGCAATTGGGGCTTGGAGCTCTTGTTCAATTTGTCGGATGATCTTATCCGTTGCAACAGGGACGACAGAATCTTGCAGTGTCGTCAAGTGATCCGTGTACTCTTTAGGAAGAATATCGACACGGGAGCTAAAAAATTGTCCCAATTTAATCAATAATCCTTGTAATGCAATTGCCATAGCAGTAAATTCTTGTGCTTGTTTTTCATACATTTCGCGGTATCTTTCATCCGCAACTTCCGGACGTAAAGTGCGTTTTCGCTTTCCCAACCACCAAAATTGCATCGTAAAACGGATAAAGAGCGAAAAAATTTGTCGGAATCGCTGATTAAACAGAAGTGTAATGAGGTTTTTCACTTTTACCCTCCTTTTCTAAAATGATATTTAGACGGGGTCAGTATCGCTTTTCTTATTTCCGAGCATTTCCTCAAAGAAATTAGACTTTCGCATGAATATATCAGCAAACCGCGCGATAATATCCGATTTAATTAAAATCACGGTGCCTCTCTTTGGATTGCCGAATACGATCATTTTCTCTCCAGATTGAATATTTAATTCTTCACGGGCTTCTGCAGGGATTACTACTTGCCCTCGTTCTCCCATGACAGTCGAACCATAACATTTTTCACGCCCGTGGGGGCTCATATGCCAGTGTCTTTTCATTATAAAAACACACCTCCTTGCAAGGTATGATAAATCATATATTTCATACCGTCAAGGAGGATAAGCGATTAATGTGTGACGAATTAATGACAAAATAAAAGCTATCCGCAATAAAATTGATTTTGGGATAGCGAGAGACACACGTAGTTTGCATGTCAGTAGTTTGTGTGTCAATTGTTGATGACTATTTCGGAAGGCTTCTGAATATCATGGTTAACGTGAGCGAGTGCAATACTGAGTGAACGGGCGATTGTCGCCGCCATTTTCATGACAATATTCAGACGCGTGTTTTGCAGAACGAGATATTCCATAAAGCCACCGACATTGACTGTACCTGTAATATAGATGTCGCCGATTTCCGGAAGTTGTTTATGGACACCTGCACCTGGCTTAATAGCTCCGGCTCCAATCGTGATGTTTCCTACGTTATCTAAATTACCGAGGCAAGCGTCGACCGCAATAATATAGGGATTACGGTATGATGTGCGAATCTGCTGGATCGTATCTGATAAGTTCATTGCATGTACAGGTTCCTCAAGCGTGCCAAATACTTTGGCATTTTTCACATTGTATGTCTGTAAACGGCTTCCAACCAGCGGTCCGAGTGCGTCGCCTGTTGAACGGTCGGTTCCGATGCAAACGATCAGTAATTCTTGATCATCTGCGCGGGCAGCTAACAGCGTTTTCATATATTTTACGATCGTATACGTAGCATGGGGTATGGAATGATCAATCTTCAAGAAAGCAGTATTGTTTTCTAAAGATTGTGTATTTCTACTAAACATAAGTTATCGCTCCTAAGTGAAAAGTAGTAACAGTATGCAGTAGAAATATTGATTTTATACATAGTATTATCAATTCTCTCAGTTGGCATCGGTGAATCGTTACTTTTTATTAAATTGAGTGACCGTAATGCAGAAAATTATCTGAGGCGGGTGAATGGAAAAATACGCTTATGATTGATATAATAGTACTTGCGTGGATTATATGGGGTGCCCTGATGGCACGAAATATGCATTTATATTTTCTGATTGGCGATATTGTGTCTGTCATCTCTGTCGCCTATGTCTTTTCCACGATCGATGCCGTGACATTGAATCAAGCCGTATGGCAGACATTCCAGGATATCATTATTGAGTTCTATATGTGGATGGAGCCGCTGCAATCGGTGCAATTACAAGGAGATAGCGCGCTATATGTCGTCGTAGAATTATTTGCCTACGGATTGCTTGTAGTGTTTTTGATTGTGATGATTGCTGTCTGTAGAAATATCATTGGGGCATTCAGTCAAGTACATATTAAGCGGACGATTTTTAATATCGCCTTGGGCTGTGTGCGGAATGTTACAATTGTCATTGTTGCGTGGTCGTTACTGCCGATGTCAATTGTGCAAACCTATTGGTTTCAGGAATTGTTGCGAAATACATTGCTGTTTTATTTATTATAATCGAGAGTAAGGCGGTCAATTTGCGAATGAGACAAGATTATGACGGGCTAATAACGTTTGCGTCTACACATCAAGCGTTGCGTACGGAAGCTGTACTGGATAACCAGGAGGTTACATTTGATATACGTCCCATACCGCCGGTTATTTCCGCTGGATGTGGACTGGCTATTGAGTTTTATATAGAACAAATGGCTTCTATTATGGAAGCGATCGATGCACATGAGATATTGTACCAAGGGCTGTATCAAAAAAAGGATCAATCGTTTATAGAAATACGGAGGGAGTGATTGTCATGAAATCAGATACCGATTACGGAATGTTCGATGTAGTAGAGTTGAAAAAGGGACATCCCTGTGGTGCCAATGAATGGGAGATCATTCGCTTGGGTATGGATATCCGCCTGAAATGTCAAAAATGCGGACGCAGTATTTTGGTGCCGCGGACAAAATTTAATAAGCGGTTGAAAAAAATCCTCCGTAAAGGACAGTCGGAGGAATAGGGTTGTCTTTCAAACATAATCAAGGTATGATAATAAAAGTCTATTTATGATTAGCATATTAGAACGGTAAGGAGTTGTAATCATGTCACATTCAGTCGGTATTGTAGGTTTGCCGAATGTCGGTAAATCTACTCTTTTTAATGCAATAACACAGGCAGGAGCCGAATCCGCCAACTACCCATTCTGTACGATAGATCCGAATGTCGGTGTCGTACAGGTGCCGGATGTCAGATTAAATAAACTCACGGAGCTAGTAGTGCCTAAGAGTGTAGTACCGACGGCATTCGAATTTGTCGATATTGCCGGCTTGGTCAAGGGCGCAAGCCGCGGCGAGGGGCTTGGTAATAAATTTTTGGCGAACATTCGCGAAGTCGATGCGATAGCCCATGTGGTGCGTTGTTTTGAAGATGAAAATATTACACATGTCGCCGGCAAGGTCGATCCGATTGGCGATATTGAAACGATCAATTTGGAATTGATTTTGGCAGATTTGGAGTCGGTGGAAAAACGCCTTGACCGTGTAAAGAAGATGTTAAAATCAAATGATAAAAAAGCGCAGATGGAATATGATTTATTGTCCCGTTTACAACAGGCGTTGAGTAATGAAAAACCGGCACGCACGGTTGAGCTGTCTGATGATGAGGCAGCTATCATGAAAGGCATTCATTTGCTCACACAGAAGCCTGTTCTTTATGTGGCAAATGTACATGAAGATGAGATTGCTGACGGTGAAGTGAATGCTTATGTTCGTCAGGTGATGGATTATGCGGCACAGGAAGGCACGGAAGTCGTCGTCATCAGCGCCAAAGTGGAATCAGAAATAGCCGAGCTTGAGGGAGAAGATAAGGCGATGTTCCTCGAAGAACTCGGAATCCAGGAATCGGGGCTTGATCAATTGATTAAAGCTGCCTATCGTCTATTAGGACTGGATACGTACTTTACAGCAGGGGTACAGGAAGTTCGCGCATGGACAATTCGTCGGGGGACGAAAGCGCCGCAAGCGGCAGGTGTGATTCATACGGATTTCGAGCGAGGCTTTATCCGCGCCGAGGTCATTCATTACGATGAATTGCTATCTGTTGGTTCGATGACGGCGGCGAAGGAAAAGGGGCTATTGCGTCTTGAAGGCAAAGAGTATGTCGTCAAAGACGGTGATATTATGCATTTCCGGTTCAATGTGTAGGCTGCTAAATTTTTGCTGACATCTGCCATTATCATGCACCATTGGTGTATGGATGCATATGTATAAAATCTACACTTGCATAAATTGCCTAATATTGATATAATCAAAAATCGGTAGCTGCTATTAATAATGTAGGCAACCATCCTTGCTTTTGCCATATGTGCAAAGGCCGTTAAAGTCCAAAGGGAGGTGAAAGTATGCGTAAATACGAAATGATGTACGTTTTACGCCCTGATTTGACAGAAGAGAGTACGACTGCGGTTGTTGACAAGATTAAGAATCTTGTGACAGACCAAGGTGGAGAAATTACTGCGTTCAAAGAAATGGGAAAACGTCGTCTCGCTTATGAAATCAAGCATCTGAGAGAAGGAGTTTACTTCTTGATGAATTTTGATGCTACGCCTGAAATCGTAGCAGAGCTTGAGCGGATTACTCGTATCAGTGACGAGGTCATTCGCTATCTGGTATTCAGGATAGACGAGTAAAAATGGAGACGGAGGGTATAACATGATTAACCGGTGTGTGTTAATTGGTCGCTTGGGAGCAGATCCGGAGCTTAGGTATACACAACAGGGGACTGCGGTGATATCATTTGATATTGCAGTCAACCGCCCATACAAAAGTGGAGATGGAAATCGCGAAGCCGATTGGATCTCGATTGTTGCGTGGAGGCAATTGGCAGAACTCTGTGCTCAATATCTCAAAAAAGGAAGTCAGGTCGCCATCGAAGGACGATTGCAAACTAGAAGTTACGACAACAGAGACGGACAACGTGTCAAAGTCTATGAAATCGTAGCAGAAAATGTACAATTCCTTGATCGCGCCGGAGATATTGGACAAGGATCTACGACGGGCTCGAAAAACTTCCAAGGACAGACAAACACGAATCGCTCTGATTATAAAGACCCTTTTGCTGACAATGACAAGGTTATCGACATTTCTGATGATGACTTACCATTTTAATGAAACAGTAAGGAGGGATTCTCTTGCGTAAACAGCGTGGAACGAAAAGACGTCGAGTATGTGCCTTTTGCGTAGATAAAACGAATGCAGTTATCGATTATAAAGATTTGAATAAACTTCAAAAATTTATTACGGAACGTGGAAAAATTTTACCTCGTCGCATATCGGGTAATTGTGCAAAACATCAGCGCAAATTAACTACAGCAGTTAAACGTGCTCGCCAGCTTGCTTTATTACCATATACTAACGAGTAAGTCGACGGAGCGGATGATTATAGATCGTCCGCTTTTTTGTATGTTTAAGGCAGGATTAATGTGCTCCCATGTTGAATTTATAGTACATTCGGGAGGTGTATTTCGTGGATCGAGAAAAGGATTTTAATATTGCAAAGAATATAAAAATCATAGAGTGGCTGAAAACTGAGATACTAGATAGTGTAGCAGGTTTGTTTAAAGGGTTGCAGAAAGGCAGCGAACAAGTTTTTGTCGATTTTTTGGCAAACATTATTGTTTTGACATATATATTAGGTAGGAGATTGGGGTTATCATTTCGTGAGCTTGACCAAGAAATCGTCAATAAAATCGTACAAAATAAAGAAACAGGACATCAGCTAGAGGAGTGGTTTGGAGATCTTTCCGCACTCCAGCAACATATTGATAAGAGGTGAGTTATGGATAGCCAGCAAAAGTTGCGCGGAATGTTGGAAGGGGCGTTATTAGGGGCTGTTTGGGTTTTACTTCTGTACCTGACAATGTATACGCCACTTTTCTTTGTTACGGCGATACTATTGCCAATTCCGCTGACCATTTTAACATATCGCCAAGGAATGCAAATTGCCGGCATGACGGCTGTGCTGTTTGTTCTATTGGCGGCAATTTTTAATCTGTTATTTGTCGGATTTAACTTCGTGTTGTACAGTGTAGTGATGGGGATTGTATCAGGATATTGCTTGTATTACCGAAAACCGACGACAGTGATTCTGTTGGGCGGGGCATTGGCGACGCTTGCGACTCTGCTGGGAACATTGGTCATTCTCCGTGTGTTAACAGGTTATGATATGATGAGCGATTTTGCGGTATCGTTCCAGCAATCATTAGACCAATCGGCATCGATGCTCGAGTCGATGGGAATGGCATCGCAGCTTGAAGGGATTGAAGCGATCAACATCGATCAAATGGTCAGTATGATGCGGATGATGATGCCGACAGTTTTTATTATCATTTCTGCGATGAATGCGTATGTTTATTATTGGATTGTCATACATGTATTCAAAAGGCTCGGAGAAAAGATCCCACAACTGCCGTCCCTGACTGTGCTACGTCTTCCCAAAAGTATATTGGGTTATTATGTAGTAGCAATCTTCGCCATGTTATTTATGAATTCTTTCGACAGTACGGGTGGTTTTTGGTACCTGCTGGTATTTAGTATTGTGCAAATTCTCACACTAGCATTAGCCGTGCAAGGGATCAGTGTACTGTGGTTTTATATGAAGAAACAAAAATGGCCTTCGATCGCACGCGTGCCGATCCTCTTTTTGCTATTGCATCCGTTGGTATTCCAGATTACGGCTTGGGTCGGAATGTTAGATATGTTTTTCAATTGGCGCAGGTTGCTGAAATAAAGTTAGGAGCTGGACAGCTTGAAAGTTTCCACGATCTATAATAAAGGTCCTCGGTTATCAATTTATTATGCGATGATTTTATCTGTAGTGCTAATCGCTGTGTTGAGCTTTTTCCACAGTTTTGTAGCATTGATTTTCTTATGCATTTGGCTGGGAATTGTCGTGTACAGCAAGCGTCTAGACAATCAATACGCGCAAGATATGGAAGAATATGTGCTGACGATGGCGCGCAGGATCAAGCGCAGTGAAAATCACGCCATGTCGTCGCTGCCAATCGGTGTGATTGTAATCGATGGAGACGGTGATATTGCTTGGTTCAATCAGTATGTCGCCACGACGATGGGATTGACGATGAAAGTGGGAGAAGAATTTCAACCGAATTGGGCGATGATGTTTCAATTAGTGAAGAAAAATGGCGATTTAGAGGAGCGCTCCTCCTTTGAATTAAAAGATCGCGTATATAAAGTCTATTATGTCAAAGAAGAAGGTATTATTTATTTTATTGACGATACGGAGTTTTTGAAAATATCTCAGCAACTGCGTAAATCCAATATCGCTATCGGTATGTTACAATTGGACAATTTTTATGAAATGAGTAAGGATCTCAACGAACATGATGCATCGTTGCTATTGGCAGAGGTCATGACGTTAATTTTTGAATGGGCGCATAAGCATGAGATTTTCATCAAGCGCTTGCAACAGGAAAGCTATTTGCTGATCTTAGACAGCGAAAAATTAGAGAAAGTCGAAGAAGCACAGTTCTCAATTCTAGAGCAATTGAAGAAGTTGGAAGAGCGGACCGATATCCTGATTACAATCAGTATGGGGATTGCTGCCGGAGCCAATGAATCAATCGCCGTGAAAGGGCAACAAGCCCAAGAAAGTTTAGATTTGGCATTGGCACGCGGTGGGGATCAGGTGGCTGTCAAGCGCGGCGACAAGATCGTTTATTACGGAGGTCGGACCGATGCCGTGGAGAAACGGACGAAAGTTCGCGCAAGGGTTATGGCACATAGTTTGCGCGAATTGATCATATCGAGTGACAATATTTATATTATGCCTCATGCCGAGCCTGATGCCGATGCCATAGGCGCAGCGATGGGAGCATTGAGTATTGTTCAGAGTGTCGGCAAGACGGGTTTTGTCGTTGTCGATAAAGTGAATCCGGCGATCCGTAAGATTATCAAATACTTAGAAGATCATGGAATGAAGCAATATATTATAACGCCTGACGAAGCGATGACCAATATCCGCCGTAAAAGTTTATTGATTTGCGTCGATTTTAACAAGCCTAGCTTGGCAATTGACAGGCGTCTATTGGCGCAGACGAGCAATATTGTCGTCATTGATCATCATCGTCGCGGCGAAGAAGCCATCGAAAAGCCGGCACTTTCCTACATTGAGCCGTATGCATCTTCTACATGTGAGTTAATTACCGAATTAATTGAATACCAGTATAAAAAAGTGCGACTTTCGCAAATTACGACAACGCTACTGATGCTTGGGATCGTTGTCGATACGAAAAACTTCGCTTATCACACAGGGTCACGTACATTTGAAGCGGCATCCTACTTGCGTAGGGAAGGAGCAGACAATGTCGCATTGCAGAAATTGCTTGCCGACGACTTTGAATTATTTTTACAGCGTTCAGAAATTGTCAGAGACGCGGAGATTTATGAAGACGGCGTGGCGATTGCCAAGACACGCGGAAGCCTGAATTACGGAACCGTGGTGATTGCCCAAGCAGCCAATACGCTCATCAGCTTAGAAGGGATCAGAGCATCGTTCGTATTGCAGGAAATGGATTACGGCGTCGCGATTTCCGCCAGAAGCCAAGGGGAATTAAATGTGCAGCTAATTATGGAGCAAATGGGAGGCGGCGGTCACCTGACGACGGCTGCCACTCAATTGAAAGATATAACACTGGAGGAAGCAGAGGAACAATTAAAAGGTGTTTTAAGAAACTTAAAAGAACAAGGGGGATTATAATATGAAAGTCATATTTCTAGCAGATGTCAAAGGAAAAGGCAAAAAGGGAGAAGTCAAGGAAGTGGCAGAAGGGTACGCCCGCAACTTTTTATTGCCGAAAGGATTTGCCGTAGAAGCGAATACAGGCAATGTAAAACAGTTGGAATTACATAAAGAAGGCGAAAAGAAGAAATTGCAAAAAGAGCTGGAAGAAGCCCAAACACTGGCTAAAGCCATTGACCAAACAACGGTCGTCATCAAGACCAAAGCCGGTGAAGGTGGCCGCTTGTATGGAGCTGTTACTTCAAAGCAAATTGCGGACGAATTGAAAAAGCAAAAGATTACAATTGACAAGCGGAAAATTGACCTTGACGATGCGATTCGCACATTGGGCACAACGAAAGTCAATATAAAGATATATCCGAAGATTAATGCGACTTTGACAGTACAAGTGATTGAAGAATAGGGTAAATAGAGCCTAATGGAGGACGTATATGATGGATGAATTATCGTTTGACCGCGTTCCGCCACATCATATGGAAGCAGAGCAAGCAGTTCTCGGGGCAATTTTATTAGATAATAATGCGTTGGTCACTGTAAGTGAATTCTTGCAAGCGGAGGACTTTTACCAGAAGAACCACCAAATTATCTTTAAAGCGGCGATTGAGATTTATGAGCGCAATGAGCCTGTAGACTTAGTGACATTAGCGACATACTTGCAGGACAAGCAATTGGTTGAGATTGCCGGGGGAATCACGTATCTGTCGGAATTAGCGAATGGCGTTCCTTCTACAGCGAATGCGGAATTTTACGGGAGAAAAATCGAAGAAAAAGCGATTTTACGAAAATTGATCTATGCAGCCAATACGATTCTTAAAAAAGGATATGACGGTGATGAGGAAATTGCCGAGTTGCTCGATATGGCAGAGAGTAAAATCTTCGAAGTATCACAGCGTAAAATCGGCAAAGCATTTACAGAGATCAAAGATGTCTTGTTAGACACGTTTCAACGGATTGAAAGGCTGCATAACAGTCGTGGTGATGTGACCGGGCTACCCTCGGGCTATCGGGAGCTTGATCGATTGACATCGGGATTTCAGAAATCCGACCTGATTATCATTGCGGCAAGACCATCTGTCGGAAAGACGGCATTTGCTTTGAACGTTGCCCAGAATATCGGTGTCCACAGCAAAACGCCTGTGGCGATTTTTAGTTTGGAGATGTCTAAGGATCAACTCGTACAACGTATGTTATGTGCCGAAGCGAATATTGATGCGAACCGTCTGCGCACGGGAACTTTGCAAGATGAAGATTGGCCGAAGCTGACGATGGCTATGGGGCGTCTTTCAGAAGCGCCGATTTTTATCGATGATTCGGCGAACTTAACGGTGTTGGAAATGCGCGCGAAGTTGCGAAGACTGCAAGCCGAACATGGGCTTGGATTGGTGTTAATCGATTATTTGCAATTGCTGAATTCCCATCGAAGAAGTGATAACCGGCAACAGGAAATATCGGAAATTTCCCGTTCTTTAAAAGGGCTTGCCCGGGAATTGGACGTGCCTGTGATTGCGTTATCACAGTTAAGCCGCGCTGTGGAATCGAGACAAGATAAACGCCCGATGTTGTCCGATATCAGGGAATCGGGGAGTATTGAGCAAGATGCTGATATTGTCGGATTTTTATATCGTGATGATTATTATAATAAAGAGTCGGAAAAACAAAATATCATTGAAGTGATTATTGCCAAACAGCGTAATGGACCGGTGGGAAGCGCGGAGTTAGTATTCTTAAAGCAATTCAATAAATTTGTTAACCTCGACAGGAACTACGGATAGACGCTTTAAAGCAATACAATAAAATTACGAACAAAAAACAGCATAAACAAAAAAATGTTCAGGAATACTTGTTGACACTCCTTACTTCGAGTGCTAAACTAAGTACGGTATTGAACGAAAACCAATATTTTTGGAGGTGTTCGCCAATGGAAACCGTAGTGGTGGTTGGTACTCAATGGGGCGATGAAGGAAAAGGTAAAATTACAGACTATCTAGCGGAGAAAGCGGAAGTCATCGCCAGATATCAAGGTGGAAACAACGCAGGACATACGATCTGCATTGGAGATAAAAAATATAAATTGCATATTGTGCCATCAGGCATTTTCTATGCGGACAAAAAGTGCATCATTGGCAACGGGGTTGTCATTGATCCTAAAGTGTTGATTGCCGAACTTAAATACTTACATGATGAAGGATTTACTACCGATAATTTGTATATTAGTGATCGGGCACATTTAATTATGCCGTATCACATTAAAATTGATGAAATGGAAGAGTTGCGTAAGGGCGACAATAAAATAGGTACAACGAAGAAGGGGATCGGACCTGCCTATATGGACAAAGTGGCGCGTACGGGAATACGCGTTGCCGATCTGCTTGATGAGGAGATTTTTCGTGAAAAGCTGGAGAGAAATCTCGGCGAGAAAAATCATTTGCTAGAGAAGGTCTACGGGACGGAAGGGTTTGACCAAGAAGAAATTTTGCAGGCGTATTTGGGATATGCGGAAGTCCTTCGCAAGTACGTAACAGATACGAGTGTAGTGCTTAACGATACGATCGACATGGGCAAGAAAGTTCTATTTGAAGGTGCCCAAGGCGTTATGCTGGATATTGATCAGGGAACATATCCGTTCGTAACATCGTCAAATCCTGTGGCAGGCGGAGTATGCATTGGATCGGGTGTAGGACCGACGAAAATCAGCCAAGTCATCGGTGTAGCAAAGGCATATACGACACGTGTCGGTGACGGTCCATTCCCGACAGAGCAGAACAATCCGACTGGTGACCGTATCCGGGAAATCGGCAAGGAATACGGAACGACGACCGGCAGACCGCGCCGCGTCGGCTGGTTCGACAGCGTTGTGTTGCGTCATTCAAGACGCGTCAGTGGAATTACCGGACTTTCTTTAAACTCGATCGATGTTTTGACAGGTCTGGATACGGTCAAAATATGCAAAGCGTATCGCTATAAAGATCAAGTTATTACTAGCTATCCGGCAAGTCTTAAAGCGCTGGCAGAATGTGAACCTGTATATGAAGAACTACCTGGTTGGCATGAAGATATTACGAATGTCAGAAGCTTTGAAGAATTACCTGTCAATGCCCAGAATTATTTAAGAAAAATCGAAGAACTGGTACAAATTCCTATAGCAATTTTCTCTGTGGGACCGAACCGTACGCAGACAATTCAATTGCGTGATATTTTTTAGAAATAAACGAGAAAATTAAGATATAGAAAGATATACGCAAAAAACATGCTTACCTTTGTATGCATGTTTTTTTATTTACAAAGTAGAAATATAGTGGCATAGTTAGTGCGGTGAGTTGTAATATTTTCACAGTTTACTGAATCGGGCGTCATAGGCATGAATTTATGATATACTGTATATGATTATCGCATGTAATTATAATGTAATCAAAATGTGAGCAGGGTTTTTATAGCTTAGAAGAGAAAATTTAGGGAAATACATGTAAGTTCGTGTTGGAGGGGATCACTATGGGAAGTATTCTTGTCGTTGACGATGAAAAGCCGATTGCAGATATATTGAAATTCACCCTGGAAAAGGAAGGTTACCAGGTAGAAGTGTGTTATGATGGCGCTAGCGCTGTCCGTAAACTGACGGATACATCATTTGATTTAGTCCTGTTGGATATTATGTTGCCTGAGAAAGATGGTTTTCAGGTTTGTAAGGAAGTACGTCAAGTCAGTGGCTTGCCGATTATTATGCTTACTGCGAAAGATGCGGAGGTAGACAAGGTTCTGGGATTGGAACTGGGAGCAGATGATTATATCACAAAACCGTACAGCAGCAGAGAATTGCTGGCACGTGTTAAGGCGAATCTACGCAGATACCAGAGTGTCGGCAGCACAGGCAATAGCGCCAACGGGAATACTATCCAAATAGATGATTTGCTGATTGATCTGTCGATGTACCATGTGAAAAAACGAGGGCAGATTATTGAGCTGACACATCGTGAATTTGAGTTGCTGTCGTATTTGGCGAAGTATCGTGGACAGGTATTTACGCGGGAGCACTTGTTGCAGTCCGTTTGGGGATATGATTATTTTGGCGATGTGCGCACAGTTGACGTGACGATCCGCCGCTTACGGGAAAAAATTGAGGATGATCCGAGCAATCCGGACTATGTTATAACAAAGCGGGGAATTGGATACAGGCTGCAAAGTTCTGAGCAAACGTATGAAGGTTAACCTTTGGATAAGTGCGACTAAGAAACTCCAGCTGAATTAAGTCTTACTTTATAATAGGCTTGGTGAAACTATGTTCAAAAGTATTCGTGGAAAGCTGATGGTTGTGTATTTGCTGATGATTTTATTTGCAATGCAATTCATTGGCTTATATTTTATGAATTCTCTGGAAAATTACTATTTAGAAACGCATACCGAGAATATCTACTCTCAGGCAAATGTTTTGGCTGATTTTTTAGAGCGGTATTTTGTAGATACTGATTCCCAAGAAAGCAGTGATTTTGATACATTTGTGCGTGACTTTTCTAAGCAAATTCGTGCCGATATACAGATTATCGACGGCAATGGCGTGATTATCAGCGATTCTAACCATCCTGAGGTTATCGGTCAGAAAAACGTACAGGTGGAAGTGACGCGAGCTCTATTGGGCGCCAAAGGGGAAGCGATCCGCATTGATCCGGATACGGGGTTTCGCGTGAAGATTTTTACGACCCCGATTCGTGTGAACCAGGAAGTCGTAGGAGTCGTCTATATTACATCGACATTGGAACCGATTTATAAGACGCTGAAAGAAGTTAACACATTGATTTCTACAGCGACTGTATTAGTGTTGGGCATTTCCTCTGTACTTGTCATCCTGTTGGCGCAGACAATCACTCGTCCGCTGGTAGAGGTGACCAGAAAGGCATCGGAAATGGCAAAAGGCAATTTCGATCAGCAAGTTACGATATACAGTGACGATGAAATCGGCGAATTGGGCGAGGCATTTAATCTATTGACGTATCGCTTGAACGACGCCCTTGAGGACAATCAAAAAGAGAAACAGCGCTTGGAAACGATTCTGCATAACATGAGCGACGGAGTGGTTGCGACCGATTCTAACGGGAGAATTCTGCTAATCAATCCGATGGCACAGCGGATGATCGGAATATCGCGGGAAAAAGCGCTTATCAAGAATATATTGGATGTCCTTGAAATTAAAGAGTTGAAGACAGGCTGGTTTGAACTACAGCAGCGAGTGGGATTTCAGACAATCGTCGAGCATCAAGGGGCATTGTATCAAGTCGTCGTCAATCCTTTGAAAGGTACCGACGCCATCGCCTATGGAATTTTAATTATTCTGCATGATATTACGGAGCGCGAGCAGTTAGATCAGCAGCGGCGAGAATTTGTCGCTAATGTATCCCATGAACTGCGAACACCGCTGACAACGATACGCAGCTATTTAGAAGCACTCGTTGAGGGTGCCGATCAGGATGAGGAATTGCGCCAGCGTTTCACCGGTGTCATTCAGAATGAAACCGAGCGGATGATTCGTTTAGTCACCGATTTGTTGCAATTATCACAGTTAGATTCCAAGGATGTCCGGATAAACAGCCGTCTATTAGATATCAATGAGATGATTGAGGATGTATTTGATCGCTTCCACGTGCAGATGGAGAATAAAGGGATTACCGGAGCTTTGTCTTTGATCAAAGACAAAGCGCATATTCTCGGTGATCGGGACAGAATCGATCAAGTGCTGAACAATTTGTTGTCCAATGCTGTGAAATACACAGGCAAAGGCGGCAAAGTGCGCATTGAAAGTGACATCGTTTGGGAAAATGGGCGCCGATTGGTGGCGGTACGGGTGATTGATACCGGTATCGGGATTCCTCCGAAAGACGTGAACAGAGTATTTGAGCGATTTTATAGAGTGGATAAAGCGCGCTCCCGTGAAATGGGCGGCACCGGACTGGGGCTATCCATATCGCGCCAGATTATTCGCGCGCACAAAGGTGACATTGTGATTAAAAGCCAAGTAGATGTCGGGACAATGATTTATTTTTCACTTCCGTATGTGGAGGAGGGTCGCAATGATCGAGTGGATTAAAAGCATATTGCTCGCAGTATTAGTGATTCTCAGCATTGGTTTATCGAGTGTTTTGTGGTATGCGACACCTAATTATGCGCCACTGCCCGACGCGTTGAACATCAATCAGATGCCGGAAGCGGCTAGTCAGTATGATTTCCATGATCTCGCCAGCCCGCGGCAAATTACCGTCAGACAGACACCGGATCAGCAACAGGTACTTTTCCCGGATCAAGGGGCGTTTACGACTCTTTACAAAATGTTTGAAACGACGTCTGTGGAGAATGTCAGATCATTCAATGAAAACAATGAAAATGACGAAATGGTAGCTACATTGCCTCGTATAGAGATCAGTTTCTTTCAACCAATGCCGATAGAATATTTGCATCTTTTGTTTTCGGTCGATAACAACGACATACGGAAAATGCAAGGTATGTCTTTTCGGAAATTGGCGTTGGCTGTGGATATTGAGCGAGAGATTAGCTATTGGGTATTTGACGGAGATGAGGACTTTTTTGGAGAAGCAGATATCTCGGCGTCAAAGCTGTATGATGTTATTGAATCGCAGCGGTCGGCGACAGTTCGCCTCCCGGTAGCTCGGTTCATCAGTAAGCCTATTCGCGTGCAGGAATTGAGTAATTCGATTTTTACAGATCCGATGGCGATCCGCCAAATTCAGGAGAAAGATCAGTCGGTTGTCTATACCGATGGAAGCAGAGGATTGCGGGTAAATTCTGTGCAGCAAACGATTGATTTTACAGATCCGACGACCGACAATCGGCAGCGTGATTTGAATGTACAGGAGATTGTCGATGCAGCCATCGCTTTTCTCAATCGGCACCAGAGCTGGGTGGGGGATTACGTCTTGGCTAGTTTTGTGATCGATTCTTTGGAAAACAATGAGTGTACACTCGTTTTTCAGCAGCAGTATGAGGGGAAACCGATTATTGGCATTGACAAAATTAGCAACTCGCAAATACGCATCAAGATGAAGAACAACCGAGTTACGCGAATGAACCGGTCTGTTTCGTATTTTGAAGAAGAGGAAATTATTAAAACCGTGAGCGTTCTCGGTGTTGACCAGATGAAGACAATTATTGAGCGCCGTGTGGAACAAATCAGCGGCATTCGTGATATGTATATTGCCTATTATCCTTTTAATCATGGAGAAGGACGGGTTCAATTACAGCCGGTTTGGGTCGTAGAAGACGATCATCGGATGGTCGCTGTTTTTGATGCCGAGACAGGTCAAGAAATACATAGGGTAGGGGAATAGCTATGGATTTGAGTAGAGCAAAGACAATTCTCATTCTCGTTTTTTTGGCGTTAGATAGTATACTGATTTATCAATTGTATGCAAGGCAACAGGGCGATGATAATTATTCGAGTCTGATTCAGGCGGAAATTCGAGAAGTGCAAGAATTATTAAATAGCGAGAGAATATATTTAAAAGAAGAGATACCGATGGCTATTCCTGATCGACCATTTTTGCGAGTCGAAAAGCAGTATTATACAGTGCAGGATATTGAAAACAGTGTCAGTGTCGATATAGATATTTCACAAATTGAGATTGAACCGGACAATGAAATTCATTATTTATGGGCGGGTACTGGCACGAGCGGGACGCGGTTGTATGATGTTTCCAATGGATTGCAGGATTTTCCAAAACAGTATCTATTTCAAGGGAAAAATTATCGACCGTACGCCTATATGCTTGATAATAATAACGGATATATTGTATATTTGCAGTACTACGAAGAGTATCCGATCTTCGGTGCCGTGGCAACCGCCGTTGTCAATGGCGGGAAAATTACCGAAGGCTACCAAAATCCGCTCATGAGTATTGAAGCGGAAGATACGAAACGTCCAATTCTGGCAGCAGCAACGGCGTTGCGCAGGTTGCCTAGTGAGATAGAGCAGCGACCGGTTACGATTGAGAAGATCCAATTAGGCTATTACAGCCGTTTGAATGAAACCGATTCATGGCTTTTGCCGCCCGTTTGGGGAATTATGCTAGATACGGGTGAAGAATTCTATATTAACGCATTTACAGGCGAATTAGAGGGGTTACAAGAACATATTGAAGAATAAGGGGGATGAGGGTGAGATTATATTTAGTGCGCCATGGGCAAACAGTGGCAAATGCGGAGCGAAGATTCCAAGGACATAAGGATTTTCCATTATCGGAAATTGGAGTACAGCAAGTGCAACGCGTGGCTGAACGGTTTCGCGAGATTCCGGTAGAGCATATTTACTCTAGCGATTTGGGACGTGCATTGGCAACGGCAGAGGGAATTGCAGCAGTTCAATCAAAGCCGGTAATCGTCAATCCGATATTTCGCGAATATTGCTGGGGCATATTCGATGGGCTGACATTGGAAGAGGCGAAAGAACAATATCCCCATATTATAAAACGCAATGTCGAGGATTGGGGCGCTGCTGATATACCGGAAAAAGAGACGAAAGAGGATTTTATCCAACGCATAGATCAAGCGTTTCAGTATCTCATTGATAGGCACATGGGCAAACGGGTATTATTAGTCAGCCATGGCAGATTCCTCAACGCGTTTATGACGCGGATTTTGCGTGTGCAAGAAGACATGGGCTGGGCGTTTACTTTTAATAATACATCGATCTCCGTCGTTGATTTTATCAACTCTCGTAAACCTAAGGTGCGGGTATTTAATGACACGAATCATCTGTATGAATTATCAGGGCATGAGGATTTTTTGCGATAGAGAAATAAGGGAGGACGCGAGGCATAGATGATTCGATATAGTGTATTAGCGAGTGGTAGTACGGGGAATGCAATTTTCGTACAGACAGATTCGACTGCCATTCTGATCGACGCAGGTCTTAGCGGCAAACAAATTGAAGAAGCTATTCGGCAAATTGGCGCGACGACAGATTGTCTGAGTGCAATTTTCGTTACGCATGAGCATACCGATCATATTAAAGGCGCCGGCATTTTATCGAGGCGCTATAAAATTCCGATTTTCTCTAATCACGGCACGTGGCTAGGGATGCAGGGGATGATCGGCGAGGTGAAAAGTGATTATTACGAGCGATTCGTCACTGGCGAACAAATGGCGATCGGTGATTTAAAAGTGGAGTCATTTGCTATTTCCCATGATAGTAATGACCCGGTAGGATATTGTGTCTATTGTGGGAATACAAAAATAGCAGTCGCTACGGATATGGGTTATGTTAACGATAAAATTAAACATGCTCTGATCGATGCAGACGCATTGGTGATTGAGGCAAACCACGATGTAGACATGCTACGCGTAGGACCGTATCCTTGGCATCTTAAACAACGGATTCTCAGTGATCATGGACACTTGTCCAATGAGTCGGCAGGTGAATTGTTGACAGAAATCATCACATCGAACACGCAATGTATACATCTGGCACATTTGAGCCAAGAGAATAACTTGCCGGAGTTAGCACATCTGACGGTCAAAGCCATTCTTGAAGAAGAGCAATTTAAAGTCGGACAAGAATTCGATCTGGAGATTACATACCCGAACCGACCGACAAAGCTTCGGTGCATTAAGAGAAAATAAACGCTAATAGTATTTACTATTGCATTTGGATCTTTCGGTAAGCGATGTTTTGTTCTTGGGCGAGATCGAGCTCTTGCGCTTTTTCTATGACTTGCGCTCGCTCAATGAGTCCTTTTTCAACGAGTATTTCAATCAGTGCGGTGATGACGAGCGAATTTTTGTAATCAATTTCTTTCAAATCGGCAAGCTGCCCGTAGATATCAATTAATTTTATACTTTCTGTGCGTTTCATAAAAACCACTCCAATATTTTTGATTGTTAAAAAAATTCAAATCTGGTTAAGCTAGAAGTAATTTGGGACATGCGTCTTATAGAAGTATAGGATGGAATTTTGAAAATATACCTCTTTCTTAATAAATTTGTCACATTTTTGTCATTGGCTTAACGATTGATTGGATGAAATAATCGAAGTATAATGTTTCAATATAGGAACTTCTGTTGATCTTTTTGATGAAGAATCAGGAAAAGGAGTGATTGCATATGTATTACGATGATGATATTTTTGAAAGAAAACCTAAAAAACGAGGATTTAGCGGTTTTACAGTAGTTGTCATTGCATTGATTGCCTCGCTAATCGGTGGGGGAACGATGGCAATGTTGACGCCGACGATGATCCAAGCAGGTATTATAGACATGGGTAATGTATTGAACACGGCTCCGGGACAAGGGCAGAGCGCGTCGTTAAATCCGAATCAAGTTGTCACGCAGAAAATGCAATTGGAAGTGACTTCGGCAATCGTCGATGCCGTCGAGCGCATCAAACCGGCAGTTGTCGGTATTAGTAATATTCAAAGCGGAGGCGGAGGATTTTTTTCCTCTTACGGACAGTACGAGGCTGGCAGTGGTTCGGGTGTTGTCATCAATGCGACAGGAAATCGTGCACTCGTCGTGACGAATCACCACGTTATTGAAGGTGCCAGCTCCATCGCCGTGACATTATCTGATGGCGAGCAAGTGGAGGCACGGCTGGTCGGTTCTGATATTTTGACAGATTTGGCTGTGCTTGAAATTGATGCTACCCACGTCACGGCAGTCGCATCCTTTGGTAATTCCGATGTTCTGCGTCCAGGGGAACCGGCGATTGCCATTGGTAACCCTTTGGGAATTGAGTTTGCACAAACAGTTACTGTCGGTGTCATTAGTGGAACGCAGCGTTCATTACCTGTGAACATCGGCGGCAATAAAATATATGAAATTAGCGTGTTACAGACAGATGCCGCGATTAACTTTGGTAACAGTGGCGGTGCGTTAGTCAATATTAACGGAGAGCTCATCGGTATCAATAGTGCGAAAATCGCCCGCGAAGGCGTGGAAGGAATCGGATTCTCAATACCGATTAACGACGCAGAACCGATCATCAACGACCTAATTGCACACGGACGTGTCATTCGGCCATATCTGGGTGTTACTCCAGCAGATTTAAATATAATACCGGAGCAACGGCGTCCGGCTGTACCTGTTAAAGAAGGCGTCATTTTGACAGATAACCCTATGGGACCAGCGGCACAAGCAGGTTTGAAAGTATATGATGTAATTGTGGAAGTTGACGGACAAGCGGTTGATAACGTCGTCACATTGAGAAAAATCTTGTACAACAAGAAAGTCGGAGACACCGTCGGTGTCGTATACTACCGCGGAACAGAGCGGATGAGTACACAAATCGTTCTGACGGAGTTATCGGAAGTGCAGTAGGATAGTAAAAAGGATATAAATAAAGATATAAATAAAGAGCATTTTAAGAATCCAAACAGACGGAGAATGGTGCAAATACTGCGCCATTCTCCGTTTTTAATTCAGAGGTAATTTATTACATTAGGCAAGAACGTGAAACGGAAAAAAATATATTTACGTCTGAATGTTATGTAAAGTAAGTATACAAAAAAGTTATAACACACCATAAGGGGGAATTTGTAGTGATACGTTCAAAATTTGCAAAAACAGTTACTTTAGGAATCTGTCTGACAGTATTTTCATCAGGAGCAGCCTTTGCTGAAAGCCCGGACAGTCTAGAACAGGGGCAAGGTCAATCGTCGTTAACCTTTGAGAATTACGCACCGATCGATGCGTCAGGTGATTTGTTGGAAAATAGCGTAAAAGCTGTTGAAGGGGAACAAGCGGTGCTATTTACAACGGCAGTAGCAGGGGAAGTCAATCAGTTCACCGATGGTATTGATTTGGAAGTCACAAGTGCAGAAGATCTTGCTCGGTATAGTGGAATCGCGGAAGACGATAATGTTTTAAAAGAAGATGGCGATGTTTTGAAAGAAGAGACGATGGAACTTGTAAAAGCCGATGAGCAAGAAGGGAAGTCACCATTAGTATATGCTCTAGGCGGAGTAGCCCTTGTAGGCGGAACTATCGTGGCGGGAAGATACGCGAAAAAATCCAAGCGTTAGGTAAATACAATGCACCACTTAACGCAAGAGATATAATGAATAGCGTTCAGATGACGTAGATATCAGATACAAGCATATAGAAAACCCTCCCAAAGAAACAGGTTATTCAGTCTTCTGAATTCCTGTTTCTTTATGATTTTTGTGAGCAGAAGCGGCGAAAGGAAGGAAATAAGGGATACATAGCTGAATATATACGAAAGCATTTTTGTTTATAATATATTGTGGCGCAATTATTAATGGATGTTCTGTTATAATGTTGTCAAAAGCGTCTTCATCAATAATGACTTAGGAGAAAAAACATGCAAATATCCGTAATTGCAGTGGGCAAAATTAAAGAAAAATATCTGCAACAGGGAATCGACGAATATCTGAAACGCCTGCGCAGCTATGCAAAAATACAGATCATAGAAGTCCCTGACGAAAAAACACCTGACAACGCAAGTGAAGCTATGGAATTGCAAATTAAAGACAAAGAAGGCAACGCCATCTTAGCGCATATCAAGCCAGACAGCCATTGCATTGCCCTTGCCATTGAAGGAAAGCAGCAGACATCGGAGGAACTGGCAAGTTCATTAGACAACCTTGCCACCTATGGAAAAAGTCATATTACATTCGTTATCGGCGGCAGCCTTGGTCTAAGTGATCATGTACTAAAAAGAGCCGACGAAAAACTGTCATTCTCAAAAATGACCTTCCCTCATCAGTTGATGCGCATGATTTTGCTGGAGCAGGTGTATAGGGCGTTTCGGATTAATAGGAAAGAGCCATATCATAAATAATGGCAATACCCAAATATAATAATTTAGTTGTTTTAAATAGATACGTGAAAGGAGGTATTTAGTGGGGTCATTCTAATTTATATAGATGGTGAAAAGAACAGACTGAAATTTGTTATATTATTACTCTCTCGTTTTAGGAAATAATAAAATATGAAGGTAGGGATGAAAGTGAAAAACAAAAATATTGAGATAGCAATTGAATTTATTAAAGCAGTAAGTGAAGGAAAAGTAGGTGAGGAACTTAATAATTTTTATGACGAATCCGCGAATCAAATTGAGTATCCTAATTTATTAACAAAAAAGATTGTTGAGAGAAATCTGGATGCTATAAGGGATGCATCAATAAAAGGGCAGCAGGTTATTTCAAGTCAAAATTACGAGATCATAAAAGAATATTCTTGTGGAGATACAGTTATTATTGAAGCGATTTGGACTGGTAAATTAGCAATTTCATTAGGAGCGTTAAAAGCTGGTGATGAAATGAAAGCGTATTTTGCGCAGTTTTTTGAATTTAGAGATAGTAAAATTGTAGAGCAACGAAATTATGATTGTTTCGAAAACTTTCTTTAGAGTTATCCACGAAATAGGACAGGGTTATTTAAAGAATATCTGAAGCGGGAGGAAAGTATGTATAAGTTAAAAAAAGTAATTAATCTGCTAATAATATCGATATTCCTACTATCTGGCACAGCTCTGGCAAATGAAAACACAGCTAAAAGTTTCAATGACGTTCCTGAAGGTCACTGGGCATATAAAGCGGTACATGACCTACGTTCGCTTGAAATTACCGACGGTATTGGCAATAACGAGTTTGGTATAGGACGTACACTGAAAAGAAGCGAGTTTGTAACATTTTTAACAAAACTTATGCAATGGGAATTGATTAAACCGGAACAAGGTAGTTTTACTGACAACATAGACACTACCCAGTGGTATTACGCTTATATTGAGACGGCGTTAAAACATGGCGTAATTTTAAATGATAGTGATAGCTTTAGAGTAGATGATCCGATTACTAGAGAAGAGATGGCAGTTATGATCGTTCGTGCTTTAGCCTATGACAGTCTTGCCAATCAATTAGCTTATCTTGGTAGTCCTTTTAATGATATCTTGCAAAACACAGGATACATAACGATTGCAAAAGACTTCGGAATTATTAACGGTGTAGGAGATAATCTTTTTCAGCCAAACAATACGGCAAAAAGAGAAGAAGCCGCTGCAATGATGATGCGAATGTATGAAAAACTTAATAGACCAATCAATGAACTACACGCTTTTTATGCTATCAGTTCTGCCAATCAGGCAAACATGATTCCAAAGCTAGACTCTGTGGGATTTGGTTGGAGCCGTTTGGAATATGATACTGAAAGCAATCAAGTTGTACTTAATACGGTAAGAAACAATGACAATGAATATGGTATTCCTACAGGGTTTTCGCAGCCCTTGACGACAGCGAAAGAGAACAATGCGTCTACACAGTTAATGGTATTTGCAAAGAATGATATGATTTCTAACTCTAGTGAATCCAATGTACCTTTAGTTGAATACGTAATTACCAGACCAGAAATCCGCAAACAGGTAATTGATTCTATCGTGTCGCAAATCAAAACGACAACTGCAGACGATGTTACTGTGTCTTTCGACGGTGTTGTGATCGACTTTGAGGAAATGAAAGGCGACCTTTTAAAGCAGTCATTCAATGTATTTTTGGAAGAATTGAAGCGGGAGCTTGATAAAAGCAACAAATTATTATACGTTGCCGTCCATCCGGAAAGAAGACTGGGGCAGGCTTATTTTGATGGATATGATTATAAAACGATCGGAGAGATTGCAGATAAAATCATATTGATGGCACATGATTATTATGCAAAACAATTAACTGATGTTGAAATGCAAAGTGGTTATACGATTACCCCGTTATCTCCAATCGATGAAATATATTACGCTTTAAAAGCGATCACTGCTGTTGATACAGGGGTACAGGATGTGAGTAAAATATGGTTGCAGTTTTCATATGATTCCGTCCAATGGAAACTTAAAGATGGAGAAATTATCAACAAATATCCTTATAACCCAAGCTATGAAGCTATTTATCAGAGGCTTGCTATGGACGGAGTTACATTAAATTATTCTGATCAATATCAAAATCCCTATGCAACTTTTTATGACGACAGAGATGGTACGAATAATGTTTTATGGTATGAGGACTCTCGCAGCATACAAGCAAAAATAGATTTGGCAAAAATGTTTGGCGTTCAAGGAATCTCCCTGTGGAGATTAGGAAACATACCAAACTATGAAGAACAGCCTTTGAAAAATGCATATCTCGATGTATGGCAACAAATAGTAGGCAATCTTGAAAAATAGATTGTCTTTTTCATGTAGTTAATTACCACGAAACTGATGAGCTTTTGCAATATTAGCAAGATGGAGGATGAACTATGTTTATGGCATTTGGAGAATTAACCCCTCTTTCTTGGGGACTGATTTGTATTGCAATTCTATTTATCTTACAATTGTTGTTGTGTTTTCGAGTTCAACGGAAAGTTGTAAAATATATCCCTATCTATCTTATTATTCTAGGTTTACTTTTTAGTTGTGCGACCTATATGGGACTCTTCGGCTCTTATTCCGCAGGGGCTATTTCGGGTAATGGACTCGCTGCACTAATTTTTGCCTTTGTTGTCGGAACAGCCGCAATTGGTGTGCTATTAGCTTGGGTGGTTTATGGAATTGTCTGGTTTTTGAAACAGAACAAGTAGAAAAACTCATCCGGTGATTATTTTAAGACTTGTCAAAAGCGGAGTTCATTTCTAAATTTCCGGAACTCCTTAGGTGTTTTTTCGTGATATTTTTTAAAAGACTGGATAAAGTGATTTACGTGATTGAAGCCCACTCTGTGGGCTATTTCTGTTATTGTAGAATCTGTGGAACTTAATAATTCGCTGCTTTTCTTGATACGGTATTTAATTAAGTAGTCGTAAGGTGTCATATGAATGGTTTTCTTAAAACTGCGGGTGCATTCGGAAACACTTAGATGGGCGACATCAGCGATTTCTTGCAGTGTAATATTGTCTGCGTAGTTCTGATGGATGAAGCTGAGCATTAATTGCAGTCTTTCTTGTTGCAGCTTTAAATGTTTTGACGCCTCCTCGGAGGAGAATGAGATGTTAGAGATTAAAATGAACCATAGCTGTACTGTTTTGATAGAAATCTCATATTCCCATCCCCATTTTTTCGGCATATCAAATTTCTCTTTCATATCCCATAACATTTCTAGCACTTGGTTTTCCCATTCCGCCTGACTTTTGATGGTTAGCGACACGAACGAAGAGTTGGTATAAGGCAGCACATAATTTTTTTCCATCGCACTATCTGTATAAAAGGACAGCAGCTTTTCGGGAAAATTAAAACTAACGTATTCACCGCTATGTACCAGACTAGTGATGATGTGGAGGATACCTTTATTGATAAGAATTGCCTGACCGGTTTCTAATTCATAATCAATTCCATTCACTTGTATCACGAGTTTGCCTTTAGTGACTAATGTGATTTGCAGTTCCTCGTGCCAATGCAGATCGTTAAACCCTCTGCCTTCCGGTATGCTTCTGTGGATGGTGTGGGTGTACATGATATATGGGAATGAAACATCAGGATATAGAATGGTCTCATGCAATTGCTTAGTCATTTTAGTGGCACCTCTCTGATGACGATATTTTTATATAAATTAACGATATAATTGCACAAATAAAATAAAAACGGTGATATTATTATATCACATATTCAGCTTATCATTACAATCCTGTGCACAGGCGATTGGGTAAGATACCTTGGGGGCGTACATGTGAAAAGCAATCAATCGTCATTACCGTTTCATCCGTATATCTTGCTTTTGGTCAGTATACTAGCTGTTTCCATATCATCTATTATGATAAAATTCTCAGATACCCCAACATCTGTGGCGGGAATGTACAGGTTGTATATATCAGTTATCATTATGCTGCCTTTTGTATCTTGGAAAAAGCGCCCTGCTTCGGCGATGGGCAGAAAAGATTGGAACCTCGTCTGTTTAGCCGGTCTATTTCTCGGGTTACATTTCTTATGTTGGATGGAATCGTTAGTCTATACCTCGGTCGCCAGCTCGATGGTTATTTTATCGTTACAACCCTTATTTGTAATGGTTGGAGCGTATTTTATATTCAAGGAACGAACCAATATATTGATCATTTGTTGTATGATCGCCGCTCTGTTAGGTTCAGTCATCATCGCTTGGGGCGACATTGGTATTTCGCGGGATGCTTTGATCGGAGATGGGCTGTCTTTATTAGGAACAGTCTCAATATCGGCATATATGCTGGCCGGGCAAAAGGTAAGCCATAAAATAGACGCGAATTTATACAGTGTCATCGTTTTTTTCTTAGGTGGAAGCGTCATGTTAGCCTATAATTTGCTAAATAATATTACACTGATTAGATATGATATTGCAGATTGGACATATTTCTTATTACTTGCGATCATCCCGACTATTTTTGGGCAATATATTTTCAATCTGTTGTTAAAATCTATAGGTGCGACGACGGTTTCCGTAGGTATTATTGGAGAGCCTGTTCTGGCAATTATCCTAGCCTATGTATTCTTAGGAGAAACGCTGTCTGGATTTCAATTTATAGGTGGATTGATGACGTTGTTAGGTATGGGAATGTATTTTTGGTTAAAATCTTTAAACTATTCAGCAGTGAACTATCATTCAAATTAGCGTGACAAGTAATTTAATTGAAGTAAAATGAAACGAGAAGCCTCGCTTTTTCTAGTGGTGGGAGTAGACTGTGAAAAACAATAGATGAGGGGAATGTTAACATGGCAACGATTGATGATTTTTTGAAGCTGGATATCCGTGTCGGAACTATTACGAAAGCGGAATTTTTTGCAGAAGCAAAAGTGCCTGCGATTAAACTTGAGATTGATTTTGGAGAGGAAATCGGAATAAAGCAATCGAGTGCGCAAATTACCAAAAGATATAAAGCTGAGGATATAATCGGGCGGCAAGTGATAGGAGTGGTCAATTTTCCGCCACGTCGTATAGCCGGATTTAATTCTGAGGTATTAGTTCTCGGGGGAGTACCGGAAAAGGGCGATGTAGTTCTATTAAAGCCTGAGTTCAATTTGCCTAATGGAACACCGATTGGGTGATGGATAAATGAATAAACAAAAAGAAACTGGTGAAGTGCCAGTTTCTTTTTTATAAATAAAATAGTTTACATTCGAAGTTGTTATATGGTATGCTTTAATAATCTATAAGCATGTTTATACAAATGCGTATAAATACACCATTATACTTTATATTATAAGTATAGCATGTGGATTTGCGTATTGTCAAGTGCCATTTTTAATTTTTTGTATTCAGTATCTCAAAGGAGTGTGTTCAAAGCGATGATCAATAAGGACGATTGGAAACAGGAGCAAGAGCGGCTAGATATGATAAAAGCACAATTGCAGGCGAGAATCGATAAGATAGAGCCGGAAGTGCTGGGGCTGCGCAACCAAGTGACAGATTTTCGCAAACGCTTTTGGGAGGAGGTTACTGTCAACGCCAGTACGACAGAGGATTTCGAGGAGACATTCTACAGTATCAAGCAACAGGAAGCATTGCTGTCGGAGCGCGAGCGCAGTCATCGTTTGCGTATGCAGCAATGGAACAATATGAAACGCTTGCAGCCATCTCCGTATTTTGGACGGATTGATTTTAAAGAAGAGGGCAGCCGTTCCAGTGAGCCCATTTATATTGGTGTGTCATCTTTTGCAGATGAACAAGGCATGAACTTTCTGATATACGATTGGAGAACACCGATTGCCAGCATGTACTATGATTACTCTCCTGGGGAAGCTTCGTATATGACGCCGGGAGGTCTTATAAAGGGTGCGATGCTGCTTAAGCGGCAGTACCAGATTTATGATGGTCAACTTCGTAATGTTTTCGATACGAGTCTAACGATTGGTGATGAGTTGTTGCAACAGGTGCTTGGCAGAGGTTCGAGTGTGCAAATGAAAAGCATCGTAGCGACAATCCAAAAGGAGCAGAATGTAATCATACGCGATGATAAGAGCCATATGCTCGTCGTACAAGGGGCAGCGGGCAGTGGGAAAACATCGGCTGCGTTGCAGCGGGTGGCGTATTTGCTATATAAATACCGCAATTGGTTGACGGCGGATCAAATCGTTTTATTTTCACCTAATCCGATGTTCAATAGCTATGTGTCTACGGTGCTTCCGGAACTTGGTGAGGAAAACATGCAGCAGACGACATTCCAAGAATATATTGCCCATTGGCTTGATTCTGTGTTGCAGATTGAAGATCCGTTTGATCAACTTGAATATATGTTAGCGACACAGATGACGCAAGCAAATGAAGTACGGATGCAAGGAATTCAGTATAAGGCATCGGAGAAGTTCCTTGAAGCATTACAAAATTACGCCAATTGGCTTTGCCATCAAGGGATGAAATTCTATCCGATTCAATTTATGGGGCGCGAGTTAATTACTGCCGAGCGGATAGCAGAGCAATTTTACAGTCTCGACGATTCTATCCGATTGGAGAACCGTATTTCCTTATTACAGGAGTGGTTGCTCAAACAATTGACGGTATTGGAACGTAAAGAATGGAAAGCGCCATGGGTTCGAGACGAACTTGACTATCTCGATAATGATCAATATGATGCCGTATATAAAAAATTGTTAAGCAAGTATCAACGGGATGAGGCAGTGTTCGATTTTACACAGCAGTATGTCGATGCACAACAAGAGTCTTTGAAAGGGCAAGGTCTCGATAATGTTTTTGACTTTGGTGGTCAGGAGGAAAAAATGCTTCTGCGAATGATCGTCAAAAGGCATTTCCGACCGCTGCGAGATGATGTAAAGCAGCTTCAATTTGTTGATGTGATTGGTCTATACGGTCAATTGTTTTGTGATGCGAGCGAGTATTGCCGAATGACCGGTGAGTCGGGGGTACCTGATCTTTGGACAGAAATTTGCAGGCAAACGAAAGAAAAACTCGAGTGCGGTCAATTGTTTTATGAAGACGCGACTCCGTTCCTGTATGTAAAGGAGCTCGTGGAAGGAGTACGCAAGAATACGAAAGTAAGGTATGTGTTCGTCGATGAAGGTCAAGATTATTCGCCCTTTCAGTATGCATTCCTTAAACGGCTGTTTCCACGTGCCCGCATGACGGTGCTCGGTGATTTTAATCAGGCGATCTTCGCTCAGCATACGAGTGTGCATGAAGTAGATTCGCCGCTGATCCGTTTGTATGGTGCGGAAGAAACACGGCTTATCCGACTTGTTCGCAGCTATCGTTCAACACAGGAAATCGTGGAATTTACAAAAGCCCTGTTACCGGCGGGAGCGGACATTATTCCGTTTGAGCGTAGTGGAGAAAGACCGCGTTTGGTGAATTTGCGTAGCGATCAACAGCGGGCGGAGCGCATTATAGAAGACCTCAAGCAACTACAGGCAGAAGGATTGGCATCGATAGCCATTATTACGAAGACGGCGGAGGAAAGTCGTGCGGTGTATGATAAATTAAGCGACAGTGGTGTGGAACGGTTGAAATTAGTCACGAAGGAAACGAGTGAGTTCGAAAAAGGGATTGTCATCATTCCTGCGTATCTTGCCAAAGGCGTTGAATTCGATGCCGTACTTGTTTACGATGCGTCCGCACAAACTTACGGTTTGGAGAGTGAGCGCAAGCTCTTTTATACCGTCTGTACTCGTGCTATGCATAGGCTGAGACTCTACATTGTAGGAGATATGACGCCATTTGTACGAGACATCGGTCAGAACTTATATGAGGTAGAGTCGTAGAATACCGCCGATATATACAGATATATACAGAGTCCTTCGTATTAGGTGGGGTCAATTTTTAGCCTCGATAAAAAGGATGTCACTAGCTGTTTATTACTTGCCTGCTGATCTTGAAAAGGGGTATGATTATATAGAGTATTTAGTATGGGAAAAATGGAATTTTAGTATGAGAAGATAAACAAATTTAGTATGAAAAAAAGGAGCGAAGACAATGAGTTACAAAATGATTCATACATGCATTAGAGTGATGGATTTGGAGAAGTCATTGCAATTTTACGAAGAGGCATTGGGGCTGACTGAGGGGAGCAGAAAAGATTTCCCTGAGAAGGGCTTTACGCTAGTGTATCTGCGTGATGGTTCCAGCAATTTCGAATTGGAGTTAACGTACAATTACGGTCAAGATAAACCGTATGAGATCGGTAACGGCTACGGTCACTTGGCTGTGGAAACCGAGGATTTGCGAGCTTCCCATGCAAAGCATCAAGCGAAAGGGTATCAGATTACCCAATTGATGGGGCTGCCTGGTAGTGAACCGGCATATTATTTCATTACAGATCCAGATGGCTATAGAGTGGAAGTCATGAAAGTATCTGAGTAGAAGCAACGTAAGTACTGGATATAAGAATCGGAATAGCAGTTTTATTGGGGCTGTTGCAGAGCAAAAGTATCATTTTTGTTCTGCACAGCCTCAATTGATTAGATCGTCTTTATTAGTTTTCCATGCCCTAAACTTTTCGAGGTCGGTGTAGATTTGTTTGATGGCAAAGCCAATAACCGCGGCATCATCGAAAAAGCCAAGTCCGGCGATCAGATCGGGAATGAGGTCAATCGGCGAAACGAAATACAGAATGGTCGCTATAATTATGACGATCGAACCTGTAGGTATTTCGCGGTATTCCCCTTTCAACCAAGCGCGCAGTGCCTCAAGCAGCAGTTGCAGCTTCTCCCAAACCTCGCTTAGCACTTCCTTCTGCTTTGTAGCTTTTCCAACGGCTTTTTTTAACAGTACCTCGGTATCTTCGGGGTTGTTCAGGTATGCTTTGGCTTTCGATAGAAATTTCATATACCCATGTCTGTAAGTTTCTTTTTCTAAGGAGTAATGCTTCGAATTGTTGGCATCAATCATATAGTCACCACCTCGGTTATCTTCGATATTATTATAGCTGATTATTGCAAAAAATACGAATGATATAGATAACCGAGCTGTAAGATTCAGATGGAACATCTATACCTATGAAAGGATCTGCGAATGGAAGCTCCACCTGAACTAAATCCTACGTTACCGCTTTACGACATTGAAATTGTTATCAACTAATAGCCAGTTTTGTGGGAATGGGATGCCTAACTTCCAATAACTGACTCCGCGTAGTCCGAGTTCTTTCACGAGGTTAAACTTTGCCTGAATAGACCGTGCGTCTTCAAACCAGACAATGTGCGCATTTCCTTGATTGTCCCTGTAATTAAAGTAAGGAGCCTGTGCCGTATAATCGTATTGGATCGCCACATTGTGTTCGGCTGCAATTTGAATAGCGCGTTGAGGGCTGATTGCTTGCGCATATCGACCTCCCGGTACATAAGGGAGCGTCCAGTCATATCCGTACAAGTTTTGTCCCATCATGATTTTCGATGCGGGGATTTCCGTTAGTGCATATTCCAGGACTTGTCGCACGGGACCGATCGGTGATACAGGCATTGGAGGACCGCCGCTGTATCCCCATTCATATGTCATGATAATGACGAAATCGGCAATTTCCCCGTGGGCTCTGTAGTCATGGGCTTCATACCAAGCGCCTTCTTGTGTGGCACTCGTTTTTGGCGCTAACGCCGTCGACATCATCAAACCTTCTGCCGATAGCCGAGCTTTTGCCTTTCGCAGAAAGGCATTGTAATTCTCACGCAACTCCGGCGGCAAGAACTCCATATCGAAATGGACGTCCCCAAAATTATCTCGTTGTGCAATCGTGATAATATTATCTAATAGACGGTCTTGTATTTGTTCGTCTGTCAAAACGATTCTTCCTAATTCAGCGCTGAATTGTCCACCTTCTAAATTGGTAACGACCATCATCAGTGATACGTTATTGGTCTCGGCAATCGCTTGGAAGTTGTTCAAAGGAGGTGCTGCAAGGGAGCCATCTCTTTGAATACGGTAGCTAAAAGGAGCAAGATACGTCAGCAATGGAGCCGCTGTTTGAGCCGCTTGCTCTAATTCAGGTGTAACAGTCTCCGTTAGCGGTTCTATATAGGCATTTATTTCGGCGTCTGTCCTCGGTCTAGGGGGGATATACAGTCGAAAGCCAATAGGGAGCGGTTGATTGACCGAGATTCCATTGATTCTCGCCAATTCTTGATAATTCACTCCAAATTGTTGCCCGATGCTGTATAAACTATCGCCGGGCTGCACCCAGTAATAACTGCCCACAATCGGAATGACCAACGTCTGTCCGACTACCAGCTGACCGGGATTTGTGAGCTCATTCGTTGAGACTATCGCTGATACGGTAGAATTATATGTTTGAGCAATTTCGAAAATGGACTGACCTGCCTGCACAACATGAATTTGCATACATATCGCCTCTTTTATAGAAATTATTTTATACCAGTATATGAGGAAGATAGCGAGGTATACGATATATCATTGGAGATAAGCGACGATTTTTAAAGATGTGCTCTCATCGACTTAAAAACTATGAAAAATTTGCTTTGTGGCGTATAATCGAATGGGAAGAAAATTCGTTTGATAGACCAGCTAATAAAAGTCAACACCTTTTTTGAAAAAGATATCATAAGAAAAATGGGTGTAACAAACCAAGCCATTGAAAAACCCGAACAATGACTGAAAAATATGGAAATTGCAATGGTTACGCA
>JAEWFW010000034.1 GCA_023388635.1 Bacillota bacterium | reverse complement strand
GGTATGGGGAGTCGGGTACAAGTTTAAGCCGGGCAAACTATGAGGAATGTGCGATGATACGTAAAAGTATTATTTTAAAACTATGGCTATCGATTTTATTTTTGATGCTCGCTTCGATTGTGTTTTTGGGGATATTCTCCGGTAAGTATTTAGATGATTTATATTATTCTTTTGAGATACGCAGTTTAGTGTCTAAAGCCAACCATATTGCGGAAGTCGTCGTATTTCGCGAAGATAAGAAATTGGCGACGGAAATTATTTGGGAATTGACGCGGGAGATCAATGCTTCGGTCGTGATTGACACGAAGTGGGAGATGCTCGGCAGCATTGCAAGTGGTCCGAGGATTGAGGAGATTCCCGAAGGGGCACGTTTTTCGCCGGAGGATATTGAAAAGGTCTACCGGGGGGAGGTCGTCGCTCAGTACGGGGAGATCGAAGATTCTCAGGTTGAAATTTTGTCGGTCGCTGTGCCGTTAGTGAATCAAAAACGCGAGATTTTTGGTGTTGTTACATTATATAAGCCGACGCAACAAATTACAGAAATCATTAACCAGTCGAATATGCTGCTGGTGTATGCCGTGACGATTGCCTTTTTGCTGAGTATTCTGGTAGCGTTTTATTTGACTAAAAGAATATCTGATCCGCTGTTGGAGATGAATGAAGTTGCCCGTAAGATGGCGGACGGAAATTTCAATGAGCGGATTGAGGTGGACACGGCAGATGAAATCGGTACACTAGGCAGGACGATGAATGTGTTGGCATTGGAACTGAGTACGTCGATTGATTCGTTAAATAAAGAGAAGGAACAGTTAAATAGCATTCTTTCCAGTATGTCCGATGCGGTCATTACCGTCAACCGTGACCAGATAATCGTGATTGCCAATCCGCCGGCGAAGAAATTATTGAAGAGGTGGATTGCCAACTATCGCAATGATTATAGCTACAGTATCAACCGTCTGCCGAATGAATTACAGTTGATTCTTGAGGATGCCTTTGTGCGGTCCGGCGAATTAAACCATGATCTGACGATCGACGGCAGGTCCTATGCTGTTGTGACTGACCCCTTGTATCAAAAGGAAACGATCAGCGGGATTGTCGCGGTGTTCCGCGATATTACCGAAGAAAAACGGATGGACAAATTACGCAAGGACTTTGTCGCTAATGTCTCCCACGAGTTGCGCACACCACTGTCGATGCTGCAAGGGTACAGTGAAGCGCTGCTCGACGATATTGCGGAGGATCCGAAAACACGCAAAGAGTTGGCGGAAGTGATTCTCGATGAATCGGTACGTATGAAACGGCTGGTCAATGATTTGCTTGATTTGGCGAAGCTGGAAGCGAGACAAATTGAGTTGGAGCGGACAACGGTTAATATTGTCGATACACTGGAGACGATCATTAAGAAGTACCGGCGTTTGTATCCGGAAAAACGCTTTGCTGTGGAATTACCGCAGCAAGCAGAAATCTATTTGTACATCGATATTGCGCGAATGGAGCAAGTATTAATTAACATTATCGATAATGCTATACGTCACACCGAAGCCGATGGTATGATTACACTGGCAGTCTCTGTCGATGATGCGGTACGTATCGAAATCCGCGACGACGGCATCGGCATTCCGGAAGATGATGTGCCGTTCATTTTTGAGCGTTTTTATAAAGCGGATAAAGCGCGGACACGTTCAAAATCTGGGACAGGACTTGGTCTTGCCATTAGCAAAAATATTATTGAGGCGCATCAAGGAGATATCAGTGTCAAGAGTCAAGCGGGACAAGGTTGTACTTTCATCATTGAGCTGCCTAAACTAGGCAGCACATATGGTAATGAGAAAATTAGCGTTGAAAAGGGAATTGAAAAAAGGAATTAATGATCTTTTCGCGAATAGTATAAATAGCCTAATGAATTGAGGTGATACAGTGCTTACGGACTATCATGTTCATGTAGAACGTGGAAAATATCAATTGGAATGGCTGCAAAAATTTATTGATAAAGCAAAAGCGGAAGGTATTTCTGAGCTGGGGATTAGCGAACATGCTTATCGTTTCCAAGAGACGAAAGACATTTTATATAATCCGTGGATTGCCAAACGCCAGACGGAATCCGTTGAAGAATATCTCGATATGCTGTTTACTGCTAGGGAAAACGGATACGCGATCAAAGTCGGTATTGAGATGGATTACATACCGAAAAAAGAGGAAGAGATTCGGCGGTTTCTCGAGAAATACCCTTGGGATTACGTCATCGGCTCCGTTCATTGGATCGGAAGCTGGGGATTTGATTTGCCGGAAATGCGGGATGAATGGAACCAGCGCGATGTGACTGAGGTTTATAAAATGTATTTTCAGATTTTGAACCAAATGGTGCAAAGCCAACTGTTCGATATCGTTGGGCATTTTGACGTGATAAAAGTATTCGGTCATGTTCCGGAAATGCGTGATGATTTGTTCCAGGTACTTGATGAAGTTATAGAAAGTATCGCCGCCTCTAATATGGTGGTGGAAGTCAGTACGGCTGGTTTGCGCAAGCCTGTAAAGGAAATATATCCGAAGCCGGAATTTATTGAGAAGTTTTTTGAGAAAAATGTGCCGATCTGTCTGTCGTCCGACGCCCATACACCGGAAGATGTGGGGGCTGGGTATGATGAAGCATTGGCATTGATTGACAGCATTGGCTACAAACAGTTGGCTGTGTTTTCAAACCGCAAATTTCAACTCGTCTCAATATAGGCTCACTGTCAACAAACTTCCGCATTATAGATACATGACTTGCATACAATCCTTTATATTACCTAGAACAGGGTGTCTGAAAATCGAAAATTCGATTTCGGACACCCTGTTTGATGCTGAAAAATTTTTATAAATCGAAATTTTAAAATATTAATCTTGCAAGTCGACGTTAAATATATTGGTGATGCCATCTATCTCTTTTAATTTGTGTATGACTTCCTCAGATATGTGCTTATCGACGTTGAGCACCATGACAGCATCCCCGCCGATCTCTTTCCGTCCTACTTGCATGGTGGCGATATTGATCGATGCTTCACCGAGGATCGTACCGACAAAGCCGATGATTCCCGGTTTATCTGTGTGTTGTGAGATTAGCATATGTCCGGTAGGATTAGCGTCGACTGTATAGCCATTGATATTGACGATTCGCGCACCGTAGCCGTTTAACAGTGATCCAGCCACTTGGACTGATTGGGAAGACGTTTTGACTGTCAATGACACGAGATTTGCAAAGCCCTTAGCGCTCAATGTCTTGCTTTCGATAATGTCTACTTGTTTGCCTTTTGCCACTTTATATGCGTTGATGTAATTTACATCGTCCGCTAAATGATACGAAAGCACCCCTCTGATAATATAGCGTGTGAGCGGATCGCATTTCAATTCTGCGATATTGCCTGCATATGTGATTTCCAACGTCTCGATTCTTCCTGAGCATAACTGTGCTGCCAGTTGCCCAAGCTTCTGTCCCAATTTCAGATACGGTTTGAGTTCCGCAAAATCTTCTTCCGGTAGGATGGCAAGGTTGACGGCATTTTTGAAGCCTCTGCCGTGCAGTACATGGGCAATTTCCTCTGCGACGTCAATGGCGACATTTAATTGTGCCTCTTCGGTCGATGCGCCTAAATGTGGAGTCACCACAACTTGTGGAAATTCTAACAACCGGTTGCCGACAGCCGGTTCTTCCTCGAATACATCAAGTGCTGCTCCACCGACAATTCCTTCTTGAATGGCGTCATAAAGCGCTGCTTCGTTGACAATGCCGCCGCGTGCACAGTTGACGATGCGCACACCTTTTTTCATCGTAGCGAATTGTGGCTTATCCAGCATGTATTTTGTTTCTTTGGTAAGTGGTGTATGGAATGTAACGAAATCGGCTTTGGCAAAAATTTCGTCGACAGTCGTCAGTGTAATGCCGAGTTTTTCTGCGCGTTCTTGTGACATGAACGGATCATAGCCGAGTATTTCCATATTGAAGGATTTAGCGCGTTTCGCGACTTCTGTACCGATTCGACCGACACCTACAATACCGAGAATTTTTTTGTTCAATTCAATTCCCGTAAATGATTTGCGATCCCATGTGCCGTGTTTCAGTTTGCCATGGGCTTGGGGAATATTGCGTGCCATAGAAATTAGCATGGCAAATGCATGTTCAGCCGTAGAGATGGTGTTGCCGTCGGGAGCATTGATCACGAGAATACCGCGGTCTGTGGCAGCGTCCAGATCAATGTTGTCGACACCGACACCGGCTCTGCCGATCACTTGTAAGCGTTTGCCGGCTTTTATTACATCGGCGGTGACTTTCGTTTGGCTTCGCACGAGTAATGCATCGTAATTTGCGATAATTTTCAGCAGTTCCTCTTTTTCCAGTCCGGTGTTAATGTCGAGTTCGATTTGCGGATCGTCCATGAGTGATTTCAGACCTACGTCAGATATCGGGTCACTAACAAGTACTTTAAACATAATGCATTCCTCCTAAGAATTGTTTTTTGATAAGATAAATTGTTTTTTAGATAATAAAAAAAGCCCATGAATCCACATTTATGCCATTGCATAAAGGGACGCAGGACTTATGCCTCGCGGTACCACCCTTGTTCGTCTAAGCCTCACGGCGTTAGACCTCGATAGGTTCGCTAACCAATGTTCATAACGGAATCGTCTCCGGCTTACCCTACTGATGATGCTCATGTTCCGGTAAGCAGCTCCAGATTGCTTTGCTGTATTCTCTGTATCGGTTCACACCAGCCACCGACTCTCTGAAAAAGAATCATACAACAACGATCTGTCATAGCTTTGCTAAAGAATGTATCACGGCTTTGGAAATTCGTCAAGAGCAAATAATTGAAACATATTAATTTTTGTTGCTGAATATGTTTGTGATGATAGGATATGACGGTCACGGACGACCAAATGCCGCGATGCCAAGGACGGCGAGGAGCGGCGGAAAGGAGGCAGATACATTGAAAAAAATAGTCGTAATGATTAGCTGTATGTGTCTGTTTCTAATTCTAATGTGGCTGGGGTTAAGCAACGCTGTCGAAGAAAAAGAAGGGTACCATTTTATCAATCCCACATTTGCGATGTTAAATAAGTCGCTTTTTCTGCATGTGGGAGAATATACGAAGGAAAAAGATATTGGCAATACGATTAAAATTGCCAAAGAAAATGGGATACGTAACGTGTATTTGGAATTGACATATGATACAGAGGTACGAGATATTCTTAAGGCGACTGAATTGTTTGATCGATACGGGATTGTCATCGGATTTTGGTACAACCATCAGCGGGCGACGACGAGTTCCCATGATGATATTTTTCAGCAACTGGAACAATTGCAAAAAAAAATAGGTGTCAATCAAATCCCACTGTATTTTGTCTACAAGGTAGATAATCAAGAATTGATTACGTATAAGAGTACGTATTTGTATAGTTTGTTACAACTGACATATGATCTGCAGCAATACGCCAATACAGCGGCATTTGGCATGGATATTGGCTGGATTATACCTTCGGTTCCGGAAGCGGAAACGATCAATGTCGTTTATGGCGGATATGCGAAGAAGTTTCATTTTCATATTCTGGATCATGTCGATATGTTGGCATTGCTACCTTCTGCAAATACGGATTTCTTTTCACAGAATTTAAACGAAACGGTATATGGTGAACGAAAAAATAAGCATGTGCATCTGGCGATTGATTACAATATTTATAAGCAATTACGTAATGAAGTTGGCGATGTGGCAACCAAATTACAACGTGAATATCAGGAGATGGTAGCGATTAATCGGCAAAGTCAGATTGTATTTCTTGATCAGCGCATCTTGCAGGATATGATCAACCAGCGATATGATTTGTATGAAGATGGTAAGATAGATATTCGCGATTTATCAGTATTTCTACGCGACTATGTTAACGGTTCAACATCACTCAAGCATGATTTTAATCAGAATGGAACGGTCGACATGTATGATGGGATTTCACTTTTTTTGAATATGAGCGGAGATTAGTTGTTTGAAATGGCTGGGAAGGCAGGGATCGAACCTACGTGTATCAGAGTCAAAGTCTGGTGCCTTACCGCTTGGCGACTTCCCAGCATATAGTATATTGTATAGTTAATATGCGATTTTGGCGGCAGTGTTTATTCATCCAAATAGTGGCATGCTGTTGTTATAAAACAACGTTGAAAACTACGGCGATCTGTTATAATATATACATATAGGTAACATAATAATAGTGCGCTGTATTATGACAACTATGACATTTGGAGGGGATTTATAAAATGAAACCGCCGTCCTATGATGCGAATTATGCCAGAAAAGTTTTGAAACATATCGATGAAGTCATTGAGTTTAATGAAATGTTGATTACGCAAGACGAAATACTTACAGAATATATCGAGGTCGTCTGTGTGGAATGCGGTGCAAAGCATATCGCGCCACAAGTAATTTTTAATCCGTTTGGATATGGAACAGAAGGTGCCGTATTATTAAAGCAGCATCATAGCTGTAGCGGCTGTGGAGCTGATTCCGTGCCGAAAGAGGCAGTCTTTCAAATGCTGCTGCGCGTGCAAGAATATGATGTATATGATCATTTGGAAACGGTCATTTAATAAGCTGCGAAAGCGGCTTTTTTTATATTATCAAAATTTATGAAAAAGTGCTGATGAAAAAAATCTTGACATCGATATAGCACTATAATACGCTACCACATAAAATAAATAAATTTCAATTGTGTAAAGGAGTGACAAGATGGAAGATTTGCGAATTCAGATTTTAGAATTATTGAAAGAAAATAGCAAGATACCGGTTGAGGATATGGCGAAAATGCTCGACCAAGACGTAGAAGTCATTGAGGAAGCGATTCGAGCGATGGAAGAAGACGGCACAATTATTAAGTATTCGACTGTGATTAACTGGGAGAAGGCATCTGATGAGCAAGTAGTAGCGATGATTGATGTTAAGGTGGCACCTAAAAGGGGGCAGGGATTTGACGCGTTAGCAGAGAGAATTTACCGTTTCCCGGAAGTTCAGTCAGTCTATTTGATGTCGGGCGGCTACGACCTTTCTGTCATTATAGAGGGGAAAAACCTCAAACAGGTAGCGAATTTCGTCAGCGCCAGATTGTCACCGTTAGAAGATGTTGTATCGACGACGACACACTTCATTTTGAAGAAATACAAAGAAAATGGCGTGATACTGCATGAGAAAAACGAAGATTGTCGCTTGGTGATCTCACCATGAATATTTCCGATAAACTATCTCCAGCAGTTAAGCAAATTCCGCCATCCGGTATACGGAAGTTTTTTGATCTCGTGATGGCGATGGAGGGTGTCATATCCTTAGGGGTGGGCGAACCGGACTTTGTCACGCCGTGGCATATCCGCGAAAACACTATATATTCTTTAGAAAAAGGCATGACATCCTATACGTCAAATGCCGGATTATATGAATTGAGAGAAGCGATTTGCCAATATACTGAGGAGCGCTTTTCTATTAAATATTCTCCAGAGCAGGAAGTCATGGTAACTGTCGGTGCGAGTGAGGCAATTGATATCGCTTTACGCACACTAGTGACACCTGGTGATGAGGTTTTGGTTGTAGAGCCATCGTATGTGTCCTATGCGCCATGTGCCACCTTAGCGGGCGCAATTCCTGTGTCAGTCCCTACGTATCAAAAAGATGATTTTAAATTAATGCCGGATGTCTTGGAATCAAAAATTACTCCTAAATCAAAAATTCTAATGATGTGTTTTCCCAATAATCCCACAGGCGCTGTCATGGAACGATGCGATCTACAGAAAATAGCCGATATCGTGAAAAAGCACGATTTGATCGTCTTATCAGACGAAGTTTATGCGGAATTATCGTATGATAAACCCCATAGGAGCATTGCGGAATTAGAAGGTATGAAGGATAGGACGATTGTATTCGGCGGTATGTCAAAGTCATTTGCCATGACCGGTTGGCGGATTGGTTATGCTATGGGGCATCATGAAATTATCGCAGCTATGTTGAAAATACATCAATATACGATTCTTTGTGCACCCATTATGGGGCAAGTCGCAGCACTTGAGGCGTTAAAAAATGGATACCAAGAAATGCAGATGATGGTTGAACAGTATAATCGCAGAAGGAAATTGATCGTCAAAGGATTTCAAGAAATGGGTCTCTCCTGCCACACACCTAAAGGAGCGTTTTACGCGTTCCCGAATATCGAAGCGACAGGCTACACAGATTATGAGTTTGCAGAGCAGTTATTAAAGCAGACAAAGGTAGCCGTTGTCCCGGGAAGTGTATTTGGTCAGGGCGGAGCAGGATTTATTCGTTGTTCTTATGCGACCTCGTATGCGCAAATATCGGAAGCTGTTGATAGAATTGCTCAATTCGTGCAGACAATAAACAAAGTTAAAAAATGAAGTATATTGAAGAAAATAAATCCTAATTCGTAAAAAGTGGCAAATTATAATCAAAAAAGCCACTTTTTATACTTGTATTAAATTACTGAGCGTGGTACTATAACAAATGTCGCTGTTAAATTTAAAAAAATTGACAAGCGAGCAACAACACAATATAATAATAAAGTATGGTAACAAAATTATTCCTCAGTAGCTCAACGGTGGAGCACCCGGCTGTTAACCGGTAGGTTGTAGGTTCGAATCCTACCTGGGGAGCCAATTTGGCGGTGTAGCTCAGCTGGCTAGAGCGTACGGTTCATACCCGTGAGGTCGTGGGTTCGACTCCCTCCGCCGCTACCATTTTAGGCCCGTTGGTCAAGCGGTTAAGACACCGCCCTTTCACGGCGGTAACAGGGGTTCGATTCCCCTACGGGTCACCATTAGGACGATTAGCTCAGCTGGGAGAGCACCTGCCTTACAAGCAGGGGGTCGGCGGTTCGAACCCGTCATCGTCCACCATGAATAAGCCGAGATAGCTCAATTGGTAGAGCAACTGACTTGTAATCAGTA
>JAEWFW010000001.1 GCA_023388635.1 Bacillota bacterium | reverse complement strand
TAACGTGGATTTCCCCACTTTCAAGGTAGCTGCAGCTTCGGCTAATGTTTTTCCGGCAGTCTGGTAGTAGTTGACGGCATCTTGTTTAAATTCGGCACTAAATTGCTTGTGATGTTTTTTCATGTTGGGTCATTCTCCTCTGTTGGATGATTTTATTATTATAACAGACGAGAAGGTATTCTCTGTTTTACTTGTCCTATTTTTATTCTAGCATCAGATAATTTATGGAAGGTGATGTTTCAATTATCGTGGCCAGCAATTATTGCGATGGTTTTGTATGGGGTGAATGCTGTCATATCGGCAGCGTTTGTTGGGCGCTACGTTGGGGAAACGGCATTAGCAGGGGTGTCGGTTGCCTATCCATTGACGCAGATCAGTACTGGTATCGGTTCTTTGCTTGGTGTAGGTGCGGGAGCCGTGTTAAGTATCGCGATTGGACGGAAGGACTATCGTACACAGGAACGGTTGATGGGAAATGTCAACTATCTGACAATCATTGTAACGGCAATTTACATGGTAGTCGGATTGCTGTTTTCCACTCAGTTCATTAAGATGATGGGTGGAGAGGGAGAAGCATTGGCTCTCGGTGATCAATATTTTAGAATTACAATTATTGGTTCACTTTTCTGGATTTATGGATTGGCGACAAATATGATTACGCGCGCCGAAGGGAAAATGAAGTCGGCGGCAGTCATTATGGCGTTCGGTTTGCTGGCAGACGTAATCGCTCATTATCTGCTGGTTGCCGTATTTGATTTAGGAGTTGCGGGTTCTGCATGGGCAATTAACTTCGGGATGTTTGTGTATTCAGTGCTTGGTTGGGCTTATTTCGGAAAAGGATTTTCTTCCTTCAAGACGAAGATTTTTGCTTTTTACCGGGACAAAGAATCGGTGACTTCGGTGCTTCGTCTGGGAGCGGCTTCATTGATTATGAATTTTATGAGCTTAATCCAAGCCGTTGTCGTGTTCAATGCATTGGCGAAATACGGAACGATACTTGATATTGCGTTCTATGGAGTTTTATATCGGATTTTTACATTCTTGATGACACCGATCTTTGGTTTGATGCGCGCATTACAGCCGGTCATTGGCATCAATTACGGAGCAGGGCAATATGATCGTGTCATTCGCTCGTACAATATATTTGCGGTTACAGCTATGTTACTAACGGTGCCGTTCTGGGCAGCGACGCTGGTTATTCCAGAAACGGTATTGGGCTTTATGCTACCGAATCAGGTGTTTACTGCCACGGATGTGCTGAATATGCAAATTTTCATGGTGATTTTGCCACTACTGTCGATTATTTTTATGGCGATGACGCTCTTCCCATCGATTGACAAAGGCAAACCGGCAGCGCTAATCGGGATTGCTCGACAGCTTGTATTCTATGTTCCGGTCATGCTGATTGTACCCAAATATTTCGGTGTTTCTGGTATCTATTACGGTTCATTGGCAATTGATTTGGTGATAGTAGTTTGGACGGCTTTATGGGTGTTGAAGGAATTTAAGAGATTGCGAATGGAGCAAGCAACGACCGGAGTAAAGGCGAGTATGTAGCATAATATAAGCAGGAAGTTGACAGGGATGCTGAGACATTTTTAAATGTCCGGCATCCCTGATTTGTCTACCACATCTTCTGCTTCACTGCTGGTTGAAATTCATCAGAACCTTTTTTGTCTCATCTATTATATGATCACTGTCCGCGTTACCATAATAGTTAACAAATATGACGATATTACCGACACTAGCATAAATCTGCTTGTTTATTTCGCCGTCGTTTTCAAAAACATAGAGTCGGTCAAAATACGAGTCTTGCACTTGTTCGGTATATTCCGTTAAAGATGTATTTTCATCCATATAGAATCTATAATTGTAGCGTCTGATCAAATCTTTGATTAATCCATCAGCGAACCAATCAGACGTTAATTGATAATAATAGGTTCGGACGCTGGGGCTGTACTCACCGCTGCCATCATCCCATAGTTCATCAGGTACAATGCCGTGTTCGTTGATTTCGTATTGCAGCGGAGCCAGCAGTGTCCGCTGATATTCAACAGAATTGAGAAAGTCAACATCATCACGTATACGCCCGCTTTCCCGGATCAGCCCTGGGGTTTGCTCAATTTCTGCCAGCCTTACGGCAGGGATTGAGGATACGGGATTCTCGGGAAGTGTATACGCTTTTTGTGTTGCAATCAGCATGATAGGCTGGACGATGGTAAGCAGGGCTATTACATAAATTACAATTGTAACGACAACATGATAGCGGCGCGATTGCTTCCAATTTTCACTATGATTGAGTGGTACGCCTTGAGACAAAGACTGTTTCAGAGCACGAATGGCGAAATAGCTGCGTAAGACAATGTAAAAAACATAAGATTCCAAGATAACTAATATAATCTGTTGGATCCGGTGTCCCTTGACTAACGATAATACCGGCGTCGCATCATGAAAGATTACGAAGTACATCATGCCGAAAAAGAGCAACATGCAGGCTGCCACTGCAATCACTGATTTTTTCATCTTTTGTTGCAGATACTCTAATGTATAGCTTTGCTCTATCGGATCGGTATGGATTTCTTTAGCGTTTCGTGATTCCGGTGAGGAGAAGATATAAAAGTTGCCTGTACTCGCTACAAAATCCCAGCCACTGTCGTGATAAACGAGCAATTGCTCCGGTTCCGGGGCATTCTCCAGAATATCGATCCGATATTTCATATGTCTAGGTTCACCTTTTTCAAATTCGGCAAAAACACGTCCGAATTTTTTCAGGTGCAGACCCTGTCTCGCCATATCGGAGAACCAACTTTCATTACGACCGATGCGATGCATGTCTTCCAGAACGAGTTTTTTTACAGTATTACTCATTTTGAAAATCCTCCTTCGGTAAATCTCTTCGTAATAATTCCCCGTCTTCGACCATACTGATCAAGCGGCGATATTCTTCTAGCAATGCTTCTTTACCAATCGGTGTAACAGTATACGTCTTACGGCGACCGTCGTCATCGACAATAGTAATCAGCCCGTCTTTCTGCAAACGTGTGAGAATGCCATACAGTGTTCCAGGACCCATCTGCACGCGTTTGCGCGATACGTGTTCAATGGCACTCATCAATTGATAGCCGTGATTGGGATTGGTCAGTGCCAGTAAAACGTAATACATTGCCTCTGTCATTGGACCGCCGGAATAGGGCATGGGTATCTTTCCTTTCACAAATTGTATATTTGATAAGTTGTATATCCGATAAGTACTATGTTATATAATATTATGCGACGCGATATATCGCGTGACATAATATTAGCACAGACAATAAATGCAGTCAACAAGAGAATGCAGTCAAGAGGCTGCATTCTCTAATCCTTATTCAATATATCAATTGATGTTTTCTATAATTACTGCATTCCCAGGAATCTTTTTCACTTCGCTTTTCATAAAAGCGGCTCTTTCGCCAACTTGTATTGCATTGACAAAGCGGTCGTCAATATGGACACCGGCAATCGAAAGTGAGGATAGCGGATACACGCAGCTTTTTCCCATGCGATCCGTCGATACCATGAATTGTACATGCCAGTCTTCTTCATTGTAGTAAGCTTTCAGTAAACGTTTAAAAATTTTTAAAATTTGCTCGGCAATAGTGTGCGCTAACGACAAATGGCACAATATGACGAAATCGTCGCCGCCGACATGACCAACGAACACATTGGTTCTGTTCTTCACTGCGTGCCTCAATATTTTACTGATAAACAAGATGAACCGGTCTCCCTGTTCGAAACCATAGATGTCGTTATACGGTTTGAAAAAGTCGATATCTATGTACATGACCACATCGGATGTCCGGCGCTGTATTCTTTGCTCGATTTCTTTCTCTATAATGACATTCCCCGGCAATCCTGTCAGGGGATTAGCGTACCGAGCTTGTTCTATTTTCATCTGTGTCAGAAATTCTAAAAGATTTTGTACCGTAATAATTCCTAGGAAGATGTCCCTGTCCACGACAATAATAAAGTCATATATGTGTTGTGTATCGCGGCGCATCGCTAGTTTCGCGACAATCTCAATTGGAGTTTCTGCCTGTATGATCAGTGGTCGTGCATTCATAATTTCCTCGACCGTCTTCCTATAATATAATGCCACGCCATACCGGGAGCTGAGGACTTTGTATAGCGTTTGCCGCAACAGAAAACCGCAGGGTTTGTATTTTTGGTCGACGACCGCAACACCTTGTAAATCATGTTGGTTCTCAAAGATTTCTGCTACTTCTTCGATCAATGTACCATCCACTACTGTCGTTACGTGGGAAACGAGTTCTTTGGCGGTTATTTCCTGGTCATGGCGGTAATGTTTATGGCGTTGCTGGGCTGCCGAGGAAATAAATTTTATAATATCTGCCGGAACTTTCGGTTTAGGGAAATCCGGCTTATTAATAAAAAATCCTTGACCGTAATGGACACCTAATCTTGTCAATACAGACAATTCGCTGGCAGTCTCTATACCTTCGGCAATTAATTGGCAGTTGATTTTTTGTGTGAAAGTGACGAATGTCTCAAGCAGTGCCCTTTTGACAGCATCTCTATCGACCCCGTGTGTAATTGACATATCGAGTTTAATGAAATCTGGCTTAATTTCCGCAATCGTCTGCAAACTTGAGTACCCTGCGCCCGCATCGTCAACGGCAATCATATAGCCTTGATTGCGGTAATGATCTAATGTTTTACGGAATGTTTTAAAATCTTCAATCGCTGTTCTTTCGGTCAATTCAAAGACAATTTGATGCGGAGAGAGCCCGTATTCTTTCAAAATACCTTTGGTAAACCCGCGATGGAAATCTGCCGATTTTATTACGGTCGGATTCACATTAAGGAACAGTTTATGATAGGGTTGGATGTCCCCGATATTTTGGATCGACAGTTCCCGCGCTAGTGATTCCAGTGAAAAAAGTGTGTCGCTTTTCTCGGCAAATGTAAATAATTCCTTTGGAGAGTGGAAGAAGCTGTCCTTGGGTCCCCTTGTCAATGCTTCCCAGCCGAAATCTTCTCCGGTTTCCAGCGAAATGATTGATTGAAAGACACTTTTCAGTTTTTTTGTCTGTAAGATCTCCCCGAATTCATTTGCCAGACCTGCCGGCAATGAAAGTTCGCCGTTTTTCACGGTTCTATAAGCCTCTTTAATCGCTCTGTAATACCGCTTTTCGAATTGTTTCACAGGCGGCTTGATACATGAGCATCCAATGCGAATGCCCTTATAACTTTTTGCATATTTCGGAAATCTTGTTGAAAATGCTTTTTCGATATCTTGTTCAAATTGCGCCAAGATCCGGTAAATATATGTACTATCTCCTACGTCTTCTTTCCCCGATATTGTGATGACAAAATCGTCACCCCATAGATTATACATTGTCCGTAATTGCATGCCTGTTTTCAGTAATTTTTGCAGCTCGCTGCCAATGACTTCTTTCAATTTTAAAAGAAATCGCTGGGCATATTGCTCACCGTAATCTTCTTCTAGCAATTCAAATTGGATTAATTCCAAATACAAAACCTGTATACTCTCCCCACATGCTAGAACATTCTCTAGCAATTGGGATGTATTTTTATTGTACATATTCTGTTCAGTCATGACCGATGATAGCACTTTTTTTACAAGTCCTAACATTGTCATATCTCCTCTCGTTTTTATCCGCTATCACTAATGTACATGGGTAATGCAACGAGATGGTTAAGAATATGTAAATTGTTTTTTAAAAAATTCTAAAGATAAAATGTCAATGGGGAAAACACTAGATTATAACTCTCATTTGATTTACTTATTATTGTTGATAGAGTATTGATTGCATTTTGGGAAAATGATCTGTAAAATTATTACTATAATTATTTATGGGGGCGTCTGTCATGAAACGTTTTATTTTTGGTGTACTGGTCGGGTTGCTGCTCGCTTTCTTAATCTCATCACATACGCTTCCGCTCCCCACGTTATTCTCCAATGAAAATTCTCAAAGCATCTCAGTCAAGCAACTGCTACAGCCACCCGTTCCCCCGGATCAATCGGTCAGTGAGATTAGCTGCATTTATGGATTATCGATAGGAGATTCTACCAATGTAGTGACAAAGGTACTTGGTGAACCGGATCGCAAAGAGAAAAGTGCTTACGGCTATATCTGGTGGATATATAATCGATCGTTAACTGATTATGTACAAGTCGGTGTTAAAGACAATCGTGTTGTGACGATCTACAGCAATGCTCCGACGTGGACGTATCAACGTGTTGCCGTCGGTACACCGATCACTGATGTGAAAAAACTTTTTTCGTTGGAGCCAGTCGTTGTCTTTTCTTATGATGACGTAAAATACAGCTTTAACGTATCCGAATCATTTGATGGTGAAAAATATTTGATAATTGAAGATGATCTTGCCATTGAGATTTATGTCGATAAGCATGCAAATGATACGGTATCATCGATTCGTTTTAGTGATTTACAAACATTGTTGACTATTGGTGGATACTCTGTGAGTATGTCCTATTACGGGAACCCACCTGCCAATAAGGCGCCTGTATTATCGCAAGCGGATCAGGAGTCGGTTGATCGTGCCAATGAATTGCAAATTTTCGATTTAGTAAATGTCGTGCGTTTGCGCAACGGGCTGCCTATCTTACAATGGCATGAGCAAGCAGCCAATGTCGCCAGATCCCATATAACAGATATGTTAGAAGCGGAGTTTTTTTCTCATGTTTCGCCAAGGAACGGGCAGTTGTCTGATCGCTTCGAAAAGGCGGCGATTCCGTACCGTTTAATTGGTGAGAATATTGCATATGGACAACGAGATGCCATTGATGTGCACGAGGGATGGCTAAACAGTATCGGGCATAGAGAGAATGTCCTACATGAAACATTTCAACTTCTCGGCGTCGGTGCTTCGAAAACCCATTACACACAAAATTTCTTAACACAGTGAACTACGCCTACTTGACGATCCGTTAGCAGTGGGAGCTTCCTAATAAAAGATATATTCTAACAGGCTGTTGCTCACTATCATGTTATATGGTAGTTGGCACAGCCTTTATTGTGTGTCATGAATATATTAAGAAATTCTAATATCACGGTAAAAAATACGATTCAGACGAACTTCTTTATGATAACAATATTTACAAACGTAGCACTTAATAGTACGATAAAAGTAACAACAAGGTAAAGCCTACATTGATTGTTTTACGAAAACCGCATACATAATTACCTACACGAGCCATTATATTTTACAGAGGAGGATGGAGCATGAAAGCGTATGAAACAGAGAAGATTAGGAACATCGCTTTATTGGGGCACGGTGGTAGCGGAAAGACATCAATAACGGAAGCAGCTTTATACACGGCAAAACTGACAACGAGAATCGGCAGAACGGAAGATGGGAACACGGTGTCCGACTTTGATAAAGAGGAGGTTTCCAGAAATATTTCCATTAGCACTTCTCTCATTCCCATCGAATGGGAAGGTTATAAGATCAATTTTCTAGATACGCCGGGTTACTTTGATTTTATCGGAGAAGTGCAAAGTAGCGTAAAGGTGACGGGCGGGATTATTATTACGGTTGACGCTACCAGCGGTGTCGAAGTAGGAACGGAAAAGGCATGGGCAATGGCAATGGCGAGAAATATACCGACATTTATTTTCGTCAATAAGATGGATCGGGAAAATGCCAATTACGAGAAAGTTCTGGGTGAATTGCGCGAAACGTTTGGCAAAAAGGTCGCACCGTTTCAAATTCCGCTCGGAGCGAACGGTTCGTTTATCGGTAATGTCAACGTCGCACGCATGATTGCACGGGAGTATACGGGAAAAACATGTATCGACAAGCCAATTCCCGATTCGCTGATAGATAAGGCGAAAGAAATCCGCGAAATGCTCATGGAATCAGTAGCGGAGAGTGATGAGCTGTTGATGGAGAAATACTTCGCCGGAGAGGCGTTTACAGAGGAAGAAATCCAGAGCGGGCTGCGCGCGGGAATTATTGCCGGGGAAATTGTCCCTGTGATCTGCGGTGCTGCGACGGGCAATATCGGTATTCATACGATGTTAGATGTCATCACCGATTATTCACCTTCTCCGAAAGATATGCCGGCAAAAGAAGGGGTTAACCCTTATACGAAGCAAAAGGTCAGACGTACATTGGAAGCAGATGAGCCGTTTTCCGCTCAAGTGTTTAAGACGATCGTTGACCCTTATGTCGGTAAAATTTCCTTGCTGAAAATTATTTCTGGGAGTCTCACTCCGGACACAGAAGTCTTAAATGCTAACAAGGACGAGAAAGAGAAAATCGCCAATTTGTTTCTCTTGCGCGGTAAACAGCAAATCGACGTTGACAAAGCAGCGGCCGGGGATATCATAGCTGTTGCTAAATTGCAGCACACAATAACTGGAGACACACTATGCAGTGTTAATGCTCCACTTATATACAGTAAAATTGATTTTTCCGAACCACAACTGTATTTGGCAATTGAGCCAAAGGCTAAAGGCGACGAAGAAAAGATCAATATGGGGTTAATAAAATTGGTTGAGGAAGATCCGAGTTTCTTGTTTGAGCGCAATGTGGAAACGAAGCAAACATTGATACGTGGACAAGGGGAATTACATATCAAAGTGCTTGTCAGTAAGCTAAAAAGTAAATTTGGCGTTGATGTGGAATTAAGTGACGCTAGGGTGCCTTATCGAGAGACGATTAAAGGCAAGTCTGATGTGCAAGGAAAGCACAAAAAACAATCGGGTGGTCACGGACAATACGGAGATGTAAAGATTAAATTTGAACCATCGGCAGAGGAGTTCGAATTTCAAGAGACAGTCTTTGGTGGCTCTGTACCGAAATCCTATATTCCAGCTGTAGAAAAAGGATTGAGAGAATCTGCTGAACATGGTGTTTTGGCAGGTTATCCTGTAATCAATATGAAAGCAATTTTGTATGACGGATCCTATCATGATGTCGATTCATCGGAGATGGCATTTAAGATTGCCGCCGGAATCGCTTTCCGCAAAGGAATACAAGAGGCAAAACCTATTTTATTGGAGCCGATCAGTGAATTAAAAGTGATCGTACCGGAGACGTACATGGGAGAAGTCATGGGCGATTTGAATAAGCGTCGGGGAAGAATTATCGGGATCGAGCCGCAGATTAATAGCGAGCAATTGATCGTTGCCGAAGTGCCACAATCGGAAGTGTTTAAATATGCGACAGACCTTCGTTCGATTACACAGGCACGGGGAACGTTTACGACGAAATTTGTCCGCTACGAAGAAGCACCGCCATTTATCAGCGAGCAAGTGATAGCGGCGGCGAAAGAGGATTAGGTATAAATGGGTGACTGAATTCAGACGGGATTGCTGCAAAGGCAATCCTGTTTTTTCACAAAATAGGTACGGCATGCAGAAAGGGAGATAAAGAACTATGAATATACTTGTAACTCTGAATGAAAATTATCTGCCTGTGCTGAAAGTTATGTTGCGTTCTTTGTTTGAAAATTCCGATGAAAAAATTACTATTTACATCATGTACAGCGATATTAGCGAGCAGGGGATTGCGCAATTATCGAAATTTGTTGAATACTTTGGTCATACGTTACATCCATTGTACATAGGTGAACAGACGTTTGCCGATGCTCCTGTCCATTCTTATTACAGTAAAGAAATGTACTATCGATTGATTGCACATACGATTCTTCCTGATTCCGTCGATAAAATTCTCTATCTCGATCCCGATTTGTTGATTATTAATCCGATTCGACCATTGTATGAAACTCCGCTGGAAGGGTGCTTTTTTGCGGCGGCATCCCATGAAAATATTGTCTCCGGATATATCAACAAAATTCGCCTGAATTTGGATATCGATCGCTATTACAATTCCGGCGTACTTTTAATGGATATTGAGCGTATGCGCAAAGAAATGGATATCCCATCACTATATGAATACGTAGAAAAAAACGCATCAAAGCTGATACTGCCGGATCAAGATGTATTGAACGGGATGTATGGAGACAAAATCAAGCCGCTCGACGAATGTCTATATAACTACGATGCTCGTCAGTATCAACTGTATATGCTCAATACAAAAGGGCGTGTGAATCTCGATTATGTCATCAATCAGACAGTCATACTGCATTTTTGTGGCAAGCAAAAACCATGGCACAAAGGCTATTTCTACCGTTTCGGGATTTTATATAAGCATTATAAAAAATTAGCGGAACGAGATGAATTGGCGATAGGTGAAGGAATAAGGAGTCATTAATAGCATAGGGTACGTTTTAACATCATTTACAGGAAGTACAAAATATTTGTAATTTATATATAACTAATGCGCTTGATTTTTTAAAAATCACAGCGCATTTTTTGTTTTCGTATAATCTCAATTGTCTTTCGATTCTATTATACATATTTTAATCGTATATTCACTGTACCATTTGTTTTTTCCGTTTTCTTTGGCTTGCATATGAAGAGCATGATGTTTCCATTTTTCGATACTTTCAAGAGAATCCCAGTATGATACAGTGATTCCGACTCCGTCGTCACCCCGTACGCTATCTACGCCAAGAAAGCCTGATTGCTGTTCTACCAACTTCATAGTTTGATCTGCCATATCTGTGTAACCGTTATCTCCATCGGTCCTTTTGGATTTAAAGATTACAGCATAATAGGGATGTTGAAATGAATTTTTCAATCATTACACTCCGTTTCTCTAGTGTTATAAGCAAATCATAGGGACTAACGATTATTAGAAATTCGTTTTTTTATTTGGCAATGACTTATTCTCTTATTTACGAATTTTATTTAATTGTATAGAGAAGAATAAATCTGCATTTTATATGTATTTGATTATAGTGTTGCACTATAGCCAGTGTCAATGACGTTTCTACACAGATGACTTTAACGAAGCAAATACACATGAATGGTCTCGTGATTCGCGCTGTTACCAAATATCACCTAAAGTAGAATATTTATTAGGTGATCTTGACCAAGCAATTGCACCTGTGTTAAATGCTCTCGAAGTGTGGGATAATAATATATTGATTATATAGAAAACAAGAATTAGTTTTTTCATATTGAGAAAGAAATACTATTGATGCAGGAGGTTAATACATGGACTTTTTAGAACTGGCAAAACAGCGGTATTCGGTGAGAAAATTTTGCGACAAAAAGATTGAACAAGACAAAATCGATCTGATTTTAGAAGCCGGTAGAATTGCACCGACTGCTGTAAACTATCAGCCACAACGCATTTTAGTGTTGGACAATCAGCAAAGTTTAGATAAGCTCGGAGAGTGCACACCATACCGCTTTCAGGAAACGCTGGCGTTGCTCGTCTACTATGATCAAACTGTTAGTTGGAAAAGAAAATACGACAATAAAGACAGTGGAGAAATAGACGCAAGCATTGTAGCAACACATATGATGTTGCAGGCAGCCAGTTTAGGAATTGGATCAACTTGGTCGGGCACTTCGATCCGCAAAAGATTCGTGATGTTTTCGTGATTCCCAATGATATCATTCCTGTTATGCTGTTATTGCTTGGATACCCGGCGGAGGATGCTGTGCCACATGCATTTCACGACACGAAGCATGACCTCAGTAAAACTGTATTCTACCAGACGTTTGCACCAGATAATTCAGAGCTCGAATAGGCACGTAAAGTAGGACCTTCAGAACCATTTGAAAAAATAGGCTGGAGGTCGTTTTATTTGGTAATAGAGTAGAAAAAATGTGAAATAAATGTCAATTATGATAGCCAAAATTTACACTCTTATGATAAGATGGAAACAAATGTTCTTCGTGGAGTGTTTTAAGGGGGGATTAAAATGGGCAACAATATTCAATTATTTGAAGACAAACGCATCCGAACGGCATGGGATGAGGAAAAAGAGGAGTGGTTGTTTTCTATCGTCGATGTGGTAGGTGTGTTGACAGCAAGTATCGATTCAGCTGCTTACTGGCGTAAGCTAAAACAACGCCTAAAAGAGGAAGGAAATGAAACCGTGACAAATTGTCACAGTTTGAAAATGACAGCAGCCGATGGCAAGAAACGACTCACAGATGTCGCTAACATTGAACAGCTTTTGCGTATCATCCAGTCTATTCCATCACCCAAAGCCGAGCCATTTAAAATGTGGCTGGCGGTTGTCGGGCGGGAGAGAATTGATGAAACCCTTGATCCGGAATTGACGATTGACCGCGCCCTTGAAACCTACCTTAAGAAAGGCTATTCTCGTGAGTGGATTAACCAGCGGTTGCAGGCAATTCAAGTCCGCAAAGAATTAACTGACGAATGGAGCGACAGGGGTATTAGGCAGGGAGCAGATTACGCTATACTAACTGACGAAATTTCCAAAGCATGGTCGGGCATGACAACTAGGCAATATAAAAATTTCAAAGGCTTAAAAAAAGAAAACCTGCGGGATAATATGTCTACTCTTGAATTGGTGCTTAACATGTTAGCAGAAGCAACGACAACGGAAATTTCTAAAGAACGAAAACCGGAAAATTTTGAGGAAAGCAGGACAGTTGCCAGAAGTGGCGGTGAAGTTGCCGGCATTGCGCGGATGGAAGCTGAAAAACGTACGGGCAAGCCTGTTATCACTTCTAAAAATGCGCTGGATTTTAGCAAGCTAATCACAAATATGATTGAAACTTCAAAAAAATGATCATGTAAGATGAGAGGAGCACACAATGGGGAAACGCGGAGATTCTTTTGTAGAAAAGTGGCATTCAGTTTATTTTTTTATGCCGGTATTTGAGCAACCGGTAGAGATGCCGCCTTTGGAAACGTTGCAGGAAGCACTGGTTCGGAAATTCGGGAAGGTGCAGCCACTGAAAGATGAACCAAGGATACCGGAAAAGTCGTCTGATTTGCTTGGATTCGCTCTATGGAACCACCAAGCTCATTATGATGAAAAAGAGCGTTCGATACCGAGTCAGTTGCTTCTATATGGTCCTGATACATTTGATCAGGAAATGTGGGACGAGCAAATTATCGCTAATTTTTGGGATTGTCAGCCGGATCGTCAAGGTTTTGCTGCACGATGCCGGTACACTATAATGGCAAGCAATATGATGGCGGCTATGCTACCTGTTATGGAACGGTATCAGATTATTGCAGATTATGCGGACATGCTTTTAGAACTGTTTCCCAAATGTATCGGTATCTATTGGCCACATAGTCAACGTTTGGTGCCCAGGGAGGTTTTTCAGATATCTAACTGGAATTCTCAGGAGTTGCACTTTCTGGACGGAGGTCTGCATGTTCGCTTTTTCAATATTACTGGTTCGGATGAAATGCTTTTCGATACGCTGGGACTTACCTCTATTGGCTTGCCTGATCTGCAATGCCATTCCAAGAACCTGAAACCGAACGATGTGGTGATATTTTTACGGAATCTGGCGGCTTATTTATACCGTCAGGGTGACGTGATTGAAGACGGAAATACGGTGGAAGGAATCGACGGCGATAGGTGGCGTTGCCAGCGGGAGGATTCCATGGTTGGACCGATGCGCATGGTATTAGACATTCGTCCGGGGAAATATGCGGGCGGAGGGCGGAGTAACTAAATGGAAGAATTGACATATACGCAACTTGATGACTCTCATGCAAATGATCTACTGCCCATTTGGTCTGATGTAGACGTTATTCGGTTTACCAATATAAAAGAGCCTTACATATTAGAAGAGGTTAAAGATAAAATCAAAGATTTAAAAGGTTTTGATGTCTTTGTCGTCAGCAACGCAAATGGCTTGATTGGAATTGTTGGATGCCCTTGTATCGATAAAGCAAAATCTCAATATGGATTGTTTTATCAGTTTCGCAAATCGAGTTGGGGACAAGGCTACGCGACGACATCAATAAAATGGCTGCTGCACTTTATGAGAGAAAAATATAGCGATATTACTTTTTTTGCCGATGTAGTTGTGGATAACATTGCCAGCGAAAAAATCCTTAAACGCTTTGGCTTTAGACTTATTTCAGAAAATGCTGGATTTGAACGCAATGGAATTAAGATGAAAGTGCACAGTTATAGATTATGAGCACTAAAAAAGATGTTGTTCTGGCGATATTATGAAAATTCTGAACGAGTACCAAATTTAGCTGTATATAAGGGGGGTGTCCAATTTTCGGATAACCCCCTTACAGCATTCAGCAATAAACAAATTCCTGCCTACCTATTTTTGTCACTCTATCCGCGTATTCAGCGCTTTACTCTTCGAGTCTATTGATAATCTCATTGCCTTTCTCATGATGTTTTTGCATGCGTTTATTAGCTTTTCGGTTCTCTACGGTGTCAAATACGATAGAAAGATCATAGTCATCGGGATAAAGCTCATCTGCCGGTACATGCAGTTTTATTCGCTTGTGGTTGATGAGTTTTTTGTCGCCTTTGATCTGCACACCGATTTCTCCTTTATGGTTGGAACGGGCATAGACGATGCCGATTTCTTTTTGCGGAAAGACGAGCACACTGTCCCCGATTTGGAATGTATCACTTCGACGCTGTTTTTCCGATTTCTGTGCCGTGTTTGTTTTTTGATATTCAACCCTTGGTGTAGCAGTAGAAGATTGGGCTGGCGGCATAGATATCGGAAGCTGCTCAAAATAGTCGGTTGACGTTGGATCACCATAGGCAGCTTTGTAGGCGCGTGCCAAAATATGTGGTTGCATGCCGAGCTTCTTCGAGATATACAGGGCGCAGCTTTCACCGGCTCTGCCAATTTCCAAACGATAAAGCGGCAGTAAACTTTCTTTGTCAAATGCCATACGTGCGTTGACTATGTTGGGGTTAACCTCTGCATAGTCTTTAATTTCCGGATAGTGGCTGGTGATGATAAATAAACACTGTTTGGCACAGAGTTCATCTAAGACAGCTACGGCAATTCCCATTCCTTCTGTAGGGTCGGTGCCTGAACCTAATTCATCGAGTAACACGAGTGATTCATGATTTGCTTGATCTAATATCCCGATTATATTTTTCATATGTGACGAGAAAGTAGATAGATTTTCCGTAATACTTTGTCCGTCGCCAATGTCGCATAGCACTAGATTGCGCATGCAAATACTGCTTTGTTTATCAGCCGGGATATGCAAGCCGCTCTGGATCATCAAAGACAGTAGACCTACGGTTTTTAAAGCAACGGTTTTTCCGCCTGTATTCGGACCGGTGATAACGACGCCGATGGAGTCTAAGCCGATTGCGAAGTTTAACGGAACGGCAATCGCAGGGTCTAACAAAGGGTGCTTGGCATTGATTAGATGAATCTCCTTTGACCTGTTAATTGCGATTGGCTCCCCATTCATAGACAGACTGAGTTTAGCTTTGGCGAATAGAAAATCGAGTGTCTCGAGCGTATCAATGTTTCTCTTAATCGTCGGCAGATCGTCGGAGATCAGAGCAGTTAAAGTGTATAGGATGCGCCGGACTTCATTTTCTTCTTCGATTTGCAACTCCGCAAGTTCGGTTTGCAGTTTGCCCACAGAGGCAGGCTCAATAAAACAGGTCCCACCTGTCTGTGATGTATCGATTACGATACCCGTGACATGCTTTCGGCATTCGCGTTTGACCGGCAGCGTGTAGTGACCGTTGCGTACAGACACAAAGCTCTCAGAAAACCACGATTTATTGTTGCGCAGCAGGGCATTAAGTTTTTCTTTTATGCGATCGGTTGTAATGCTTATTTGTCTGCGGATTGCAGATAATGCTGCCGATGCTTTGTCATCGACGATGCCGTTTCTGATTGTTTGTTCAATTTCACTTTCCAGTTCCGGCAATTCATCGAGGGCAGTGCCGTACCATGCGATGTCTGTGTCAGTCATTTCAGCTTTTTTGAGATATGTTTTCATTCTACGGCAGGACGCTAGAAACAATGCGACACATGTGATTTGTTCCGGTACCAGCATCGCATCGATGGAGATCATAGAAATGACTTTTTGCAAATCTGTCATCGACGGTATCGGCGGCGTTCCCACCTGTTCCATCACTCGCTTTGCTTGGGTCGTTTCATCAATGCGGCGTTTTACTTCACTTTCATTGAGTGACGGCACAAGGCTGAGGCAGCGCTGTTTTGTTTTATCGGATAATGCATGGTTCGCAAGTTGTTGTAAGATTTGATCAAATTCAAGTGTTGTATGATGATTCATAATGATTTACGCTCCTTTGATAATGACATGTAGTAAAGTAAATAAGTTAAAAAAATATCCGCAAGAAAACACACCACACCAGTAACAGTGCAGAAAGCCTCTTGCGGACATTTTTGAAAACAAATATGGATAATAAAAAACGCGGCAAGAAAACTACCTTGCCACGCAGATATTATTCGTCGTATGGAAGCAGTCTGTCAGGTATGTTTCCAAAAGGGCGACAAAAAACAAGGGGTAATCCCCGGAAGTCACACCTTTTGCAACTATTTAGTTGCAATTCACCATAACAGACAAGACCGACATCAAAATTCCACCTTTCAAACTTACATGTCTATAGCATAATCCTATGGGCGAAAATTGTCAAATGCCAACAATAGGAGCATGAGATTTTCTAACTCATAGCAGAGTGCTCCTAATTATCCTTGACGGATTTGCCTAATGTTGTAATTCATAATACGGCGTACAAAATATTTATACAGCAGTGTTTTTACTTTATTCAGTTGCTGTTTGTGAACTGAAAACAACTGATCTGGATGGTCAAAGGTTCCCAAGTCTTTGACGATGCCTTCTTTTTGAATATAGGTATCGCCTTCTTCCCAATAGATAGGCGGATTGTTAAAGTCATTGGTGGCGACGCCGTAGCCGCAAAATGAGCCGGTTGGTTGTCGAAATTTTTCTTGCAGTTTTGTCAAGTAAGCAATATCGAGTATGAACCCTTCGAGGTTTAGCCATTTGCCTTTATAGTAGATTTCAACCCAACTGTGTAGGATTTCTTCAGGAGACAGTTCGTAGAAAGGACCGCTAATGGCACCTTTTTGCAACTGTTTCCCGATCATAAATCCATGTATACGGCAAGGAATTCCTAAAGCCCTCAAAAAAGCCATAAATAGAATTCCTTTTGTATTGCATTGCCCGTACCCGTCAAGCAGGACTTTAGCGGCAGAGCTTGCATCGTTGCTGTTGAAACCGAAGGGAATCGAGTCGCGCACGTAATTGTAGCTGTTGAGAATTTTTGACGTATCGTTATGATTCCGCCAGCCATTGTCATCAATGATTTTTTGTATTAAAGCATGAGAATAATTTAATAACAGTGTTTCCTGTAAATAGCGTTCCATAATCATACCTCCCGCAAATATCTTACGATGATTGATAGCGGGATACTTTCAAAAAAACGCTGTCTTTACGTATTTCTTTGGCGGACATTCCCAATAGGCGCTTGCTGGTTGCAGCTAAGTGGGAGGGACTGTCGAAACCGGCGAGCATGGCTGCATCCGTGATTGCCGTTCCGTTGAAAATATGGAATAGGGCTTTTTGCAGCTTGTGATGCACAATATATGTGTTTAATGATACACCTGTATACTGTTTGAATAAGTGAGATAACCGGCTGGGAGATAAAAATACGCTCTCCGCAAGTTGTTTGATTGAATGATCCGACTGTGTGCATGAGCGCAATTGTTCGATAATTTTCGAAATGCGTCCATCAGTAGTATTTGATTCAAAGTCTTGAAGACCAAGGGTTGTTAATATTTTACTCAAAAGCTCGAAGTAATTTGTATCATTGATTGAGTGCATATCACGGTTGATTAGTAAAGCGATCTTTTCGTCAGGCAAAATATAGAGATTTCCATTCTGTAAAAATGTTTGGCGTAGTTGCTTCGCAAGGCTGGAAGTATTATCGATCAATAAAAATAATAATAGATTCTGATTACCGTCAAAATAATGATCGGTATTGGAGTCGATGACAATGCCCCTACAAGGAAATTGTTTTTCAGACGTTTTTATTATGAAAGCAGATTGTAATGATATAGAAAGTTGCATAAAAGAATGCCGATGGAAATCGGCATTGATTGTATCAGTAATGAACATTATGTGGTCATCAGCTGCGTAGATATGCATCATCGTTCTATTGTGTAATCGTTTCGATGTATGCTTTGATTGTTTCGATGACTTTGTCGGCATCGGACCGCGTCACATCGTTATTTGTCACGAAACGATATTTGCCTGCTGAAACGCCGGAAACTTTGATTCCTTGTTGGTACATGTATTCGACAAAGGCTTGCGAATCAAAGTTAGCAATCTCCGTTTGCCAAAAGACCATATTGATCTTGATTGCCTGCAAATCGACGGTGATTCCAGGGATAGCAGACAATTGTTCACCTAAATACTGTGCATTTGCGTGGTCTTCGTGCAAACGCTTTGTCATTTGCTGTAAAGCGATCAGACCACAGGCCGCCAATACCCCTACCTGTCTCATGCCACCACCGAGTACTTTGCGGTTTCTTCGAGCTCGCTCAATAAATTCTTTTGTACCGCAAAGCATGGAACCGATAGGCGCACACAGCCCTTTCGAGAGACAGAACATTACAGAATCTACTTGTGCTGCGATATCGCGTGCATCGACATTGAGGGCAGCGGCAGCGTTAAAGATGCGTGCGCCGTCAAGATGTACGGGAAGTCCGTTGCGGTGAGCAACCTCACATGATGCATTGATAATTTCTAAAGGGACTACGTCGCCGTTACACAATGCGTTTTCTAAACAGAGCAGGCGCGTCGAAGGAAAATGAACGTCTCCGTGTGGACGGATTTTGCGTTCTACATCTTCGGGATAAATATACTGATTTGGGTTATCGATTAATGCAGCACTGACACCGGACAAGCGTGCATGTGCGCCTCCTTCATAGCGGATAATATGACTCGATGCACCGGCGATGATTTCGTCGCCATTGCGGGTATGTGTCATAATAGCAAGTTGGTTTCCCATTGTTCCTGTTGGGACAAATAAGGCGGCTTCTTTGCCGATTAATTCGGCTGCATATTTTTCGAGCTCGATCACTGTAGGGTCATCACAGTATACATCATCCCCGACTTCGGCTTGCTGCATCGCTAGACGCATTTCCGGCGTTGGTTGTGTAACGGTGTCACTTCTCAGATCGATATATGATTTTGACATAGAATATCTACTCCATTTCCCTTTGGTTTTAATAGAGATTCTATCATAAATTACCGGTATTGGGAATCACACAATTATGTTGTAATTGCCGAGAAGAATAACCGTATAGCAAAAGCAGGGCGCGGTTGCCCTGCTTTGTTCTACAGCATACTGATAAGTACAAGATTTTTGTTAAGTATCTTTGCAAGCTGCTCCTGTGTAAAGCTTAGGCACTGAAATGTAAAAAAGTGACTTTATTCGCCATCTGGAATAAGCCCTTTAAAAAATTCCTCATAATCTACTTTGAAAATTCTCTGTAATAAAATCAAGTCTGTGGCAAAGATGTTCTTTCGACCTTGCTCAATATGTCCATAATGACCTACTGTAATGGTACGACCAAACAATTGAAGCTTTCGCACAACATCAGGTTGTGACATCCCCTGGGATATGCGAATCCTTTGGATATTACTTCCGATAGGTATGTCTTGTAAAATCTTCTGCACTGTCCACACCTCCAAAACTATACTAGGTAGTAGTTTTTTATCTTGATAGTATCCTAAACAGGTGATATAATACCTACCATGTAGTAGGCAACGATAAAAAGTATTGGAGGTGTGAATGAGAATGGAAGACCAAGCATTCGCTGCAATACAATGAGTATTGTGTACAAAGCAATGAAAAGTATTCTTAAAGAAATCTATATTGAATAGGGGGACTTTGTATGGCTGATTATAAAGCTATGTATGCCGTATTGTTTCGGAAAATTACGGCTGTGATAGAAGAATTGCAAAATGTCCAACTAGAAACGGAGAAAATGTATATATC
>JAEWFW010000040.1 GCA_023388635.1 Bacillota bacterium | reverse complement strand
GAATATGCTCGATCATACATAAATCACGAGAATTCATCAAATAATGACCTGGCGTCTGATCAACCCACCGTCCCTGTTGTTGCTCCACCAACGCATATTTCCAACGACAAGACTGCGCACATCCACCGCGATTGGCATCCCTCTCCGCCATATAGTTTGACAACAAACAGCGACCGGAATAAGAAACACACATTGCGCCGTGGACGAAACATTCCAACTCCACAGGGGAATGCTCACGGATTTCACGGATTTCTGCTAATGACATTTCCCGTGCCAATACGACCCGTTCTATCCCCTGATCCGCCCAGAAACGCACCGTCTGCCAATTCGTCGTATTCATCTGTGTGCTAACATGTAGCGGCATTTCCGGAATGACCCTTCTTGCCGCAAGATAAACGGCGGGATCAGCAAATAAGATCGCATCAATCCCAGCCTGTGCCACTTGCAATAAGTAGTCTTCTAACGAAGGCAAGTCGCTGTTATGGGCGATAATGTTTGCCGCTAAATAGACCTTTGCTCCGCGTTCATGGGCAAACTGCACCCCTTTCGCCATCTCCGCAAAGGAAAAATTGCCGGCTGCTTTTCGCAAACCGAACATTTCCCCGGCAATATACACGGCATCAGCGCCATAACGCACTGCCATTTTCAATTTTTCCAAATTCCCTGCCGGAACCAGTAATTCCGGTCGTTTCACAGTGTCAGACCCCTTCGCCGATTGAGCGTTCTGCTCCGACTCCAACTGTTCCATTTGTAACTCCATCTGTTCACCTCTTAATGCTGACTGCCAAACCGTCACCAATCGAATGAAATGTCGTATGCCAATCAGGATGTTCCTGTAGCATGCGATTATACGCATCGACCTTTCTCACAAGCGGTGCTAATCGTTTCGGTGGTTGTTCAATTCCTGCAACCATCCCATGAAAAAACACATTATCTGTAATCACTACGGCGCGTGAATCAGTCAGCTTGTCTACATGCTGAAAAAAATTCATATACTGCCCCTTTGCCGCATCCAGAAATACCAAATCAAATAATTGCCCGCCAACCAGTGATGGCAGGATTTGATTGGCATCTCCATGATGGATACGCACACGTTCCGAAACTCCCATGTCGGCAAACAACGCCATCGCCATTTGCAGGCGTTCTCCGTCGATATCAATCGTATCAAGCGTCGCATCAGAATGGTCAAGCATCCACATCCCAGAATAGCCGATGGCTGTTCCGATCTCGAGAATTCGCTTCGGTCGGATTGCCATACACAACATCTGGATAAAGTAACCCGTATGTGGATTGATAATCGGCACATGATCCCGGGCAGCCAATTCCTCCATACGGGAATACCGTTCTGACCGCGGCGGCTGAATCTGATCCATATAACGTATCAATTGCTCATCTATCATGTAAAAAGTTCCTCTCTTATTTCGCACAATTCAGTTACGCCAAGTTAGTCATGCTAAAAACGAAATTCTGCCAATTGCCCTTTTAATTCTTCTGCAATATTTGACATATGTGAAACAGTCGCACTGATTTCTTCCAATGTCGCACTCTGTTCTTCCGACATGGAAGCCATATTTTGCGTATCGTCAGCCGTTTGCCTTGCAACCTGATAAGCAATATCCGTCTTCTCCACCAACGTTTTGCTGATTTTTTCTATATTGTCAACAGCGCTACTAATATCTTTAATTTTCAAACTGACATCATCCGAAGCATGGCTCAAGTTCTCAAACAACTCATTGGCTTGCTTGACAGACAGAACGCCTTCTTTAATACTGCCGACGTTATTTTCCACTTCTCCAATTGCCTTATCAATTTCGGCTTGAATATTCTGTACTAAATTGACAATTTGCCCCGTAGAGTGAGCCGATTGTTCTGCCAGTTTGCGCACTTCGTCGGCAACAACGGCAAAACCGCGTCCATGCTCCCCTGCTCTTGCGGCTTCAATGCTCGCATTTAATGCCAATAAATTCGTTTGCTCTGCAATGCCGGAGATGATACCGACGATATTGCCAATTTCTTGTGAATGTTCACCGAGCGTGCGCATCGTCGTTGCCGTTTGATTACTCTGTGCATTTACACGTTCCATTTGAGTAATCGTCGCGCCGATTTTCTGTTTACCGTTATCGGCAATATTGACCGATTGGCGCGAACTTTCATAAGCTGCCAGAGCATTTTCCGCAATATGAACAATCCGCTCGTTCACCGTCGCTACAATATCAACAGTCTCTTCTAGTGCTCTTGATTGATTTGCTGAACCATCGGAAATATGATCGACTGTCGTCGCCATATAATCGCTGGCTTTCGCTTGTTCACTCGTCGCAACATCAAGATCTTTCACAGAAGTGAGAATGACCTGCGCCGTTTTATCGACTCCTTTGGTTAGCTCACCTAATGTGCCGACCATGCGGTTGTATGAGCTCGCAAGTTCTCCCAACTCGTCGTCACGCTCAACGTCAAGTCTATGAGTAAAATCACTGTTTGCCGCATATTGTACACCTTGGGAAATCTGATCGATCGATTGCACAAAATTATTGGCAACGCGCATCGCCTGTAAAAAAGAAATAAAAATCGCGGCAATCGCAATTAGGATCATCCCTTTTTGTGTATCCCAAACCATATCGGAGACAAATTCTTTCGATGCCCCCATATACCAAATTCCGATAATATCCCCTTCCGCATTGCGAATCGGCTCATAAGCAGTCTGGAATTTCTGCCCCACTACTTCAGCTTCTCCAAGGTACGTATCTCCTTTTTGCAACACAACCGCTTTGACCGCTTCGGATACCTTGGTTCCGACGGCACGATTGCCTGAACTATCCTTGACATTTGTCGTTACGCGGGTGTCGTTCATGAAAATGGTTGCCGTATTTCCCGTCAACCCTCCAATATAATCGATAAGTTCATAATTATCATTGATTATTGCGTCCCCTTTGTACAGTTGTCCGTCGCGAATGTCCCATTCTCCCGGATATGTAGCATCAATGATCGCTCTGCCTGTCGCCAAATCGGATTCGACTTTCACCAGCGCCACGGATTCACCGCTATTCTGCACCACAAATTGCAAGACTCCCATGACAATAATCATGTTGACGATGACAACTAACGCAATCGCCCGTAACATTCTTCCACGCAATCCCCTGAATATCTTCATAAACTCTCCCCTTACTAATTTATGTTTTATCTACCAAGACCCTCTACTTTTAGCATCATTTTGTTTATGTTCGGCATATGTCTTCGAAAAGTGATGCCCATTAGAGCCGTCTTTCTTCGTCACAAAAAAATAATAATCGTGCTTATCCGGGGAAACTGCCGCCTTCAAAGCTTCCCTTCCAGGGTTGGCAATCGGTGCCGGTGGCATTCCCTCGTGCCTATATGTATTATACGGACTCTCAATTTCCAGATCCGCAAATGTTATGACCGACTTCTGCTTCCCTAACGCATACTGAATCGTCGCACAAGACTCCAACTTCCATGAAGGTTCTGCCAGCAGTCGATTATAAAACACCCCGGCAATCGCAGGTCTTTCTTCATCGACGATAGCTTCCCGCTCGACGATCGAAGCCATGATCACGATTTCATAAATAGACATTCCTAGCTGCTCAGACAATCCGCGCCACTCATCGCGAAACTCGCGGTCAAACTGCATCAGCAACCTATCGATAATTTCGCGTTCGGTAGCCCCTTTTGCAACCTCGTAAGTCTCTGGGAAAAGAAAACCCTCCAGTGGATACTTTACGGCATCGTTGGCAGGAATCTCTTCGATAAACCAATAGTCATAATCACGTCGTGCCGCTTGTTCCAAAAATACCTGCTTGTCTACCAAGCCTTCATCTGCCAGCTTTCCGGCAATCTGTTCCACCGAATAACCCTCAGGAATCGTAAACCGCACCGTATCACTGATAATATCCCCACTACCCAAAGTTTGAATAATCTGATCCATAGTGCTACCTTGGGCAATCCGATAATTCCCAGCCATAAACTGCGCCTCTGGATGTTGCCAACGCACATAATATGTAAAAAACTTAGCATTCCTCAAAACACCGCGTTCCTCTAAAATAGCAGCAGCTTGTCTTATAGAAGAACCCTTAGGTATTTCAACTACAACCACTTCATTTCCTGCAACGGGTTCCAACTGTGTCATAAAATGCTGGTACCCAAAATAACTGCCGACTCCTATGATCAAAATTAATGTTGATAATACAATTAGTGCAATACGAATGATTCGACCCATCCTACGTCTCCTTACGTCATTGTAGTGTATATTGTTAGTAAACATAAGCGCCAATGATACATCTGTTATAGTACTTAAAATATTTTACCACATTTTTTTAAATATGACGAGTAATCCCCGCAGCACTAGAACAGCACTGCGGGGATTGTATATTATGATAAAATATGCGCTATACCTATAACAAAGGCATTACGGACGAGTATATTCGTCTGCAATAAATTTATAATATTTTTCGGGCACAAAATACCCCTGTGGATGCAAGCATACTTCGCACACCTGAGGTGCCTCTGTGCCAGTATGGGTATGTCCGCAATTGAGACATAACCATGTAGTGTTGGTGTTTGCTTTAAATAATCTAGCCTCATCAATCAATTCAGCAAATGCTGAAAATCTATCCCCGTGCGTTTGCTCAATGTGAGCGATCTGTTCAAATGCTTTCGCAATCGGCATGAAACCTTCATTGCGGGCGACATGGGCAAATTCAGGATATATTTCATTAAATTCCTCATACTCATGCTGTCGGGCATCTTTGAGAAGAGCACTGAGATCATCGTAATTGCCGACAGGATATCCCGCCGTAATATCAATCGATGTGCCATTTTCTCCTTTGAGGAAATTATAAAAAATTTTCGCATGTTGTGTCTCTTGATGAGCTGTAAAATCGAAAATTTGCTGAATAAAATACATATTTTGCTTCTTTGCCACCTGTCCGGCAAAATAATAGCGGTTCATTGCCATACTTTCCCCGGCAAAAGCGCGCATCAGATTGGTCCTTGTCATACTTCCAGACAAATTCATTAACAATACCTCCCTATACATTTTAGTATAGTATTGTCAGAAGGTATTGATCGCATACACAATTTGTCAGTCTCATGGCAAAAAACTGATGCTTACCATGCTTATTTTGTTTTACAAGCCAATTCGTAATAAGTATTATTATTGAACTCAAAACTTTTAATCACGTCGAGACCAAGTTTCTTAGTATGAGCATAGTATGATCTGGGGTTGATGTGATTGATGAAAGTTATTAGTATCGGGTATCTTATACTCATTTGCGTTCTAGAAAAATCAAAAAGTTTTGCGAGTACTTCCGTCCCCCTGTAGTCTCTATCGATACAGATCGGTCCATACTGATACGAGTTTGTTGTAGAAAGCACATTCCCTTTATATTCTGTATGCTGCAAATCGCTAATCATATGTTGAAAAAGCGGCCATCTCTCCCAATATTCCCAGGACGCCGCCATAGCATAGGCGACAACCTCGCTGCCATCGTAGGCAATGGCAATCCCATTTTCTTTTTCAATTAATTCCTTAAATTGTTCTTCTGTGAATAAGGTAGTTACAAACCCGTCCCCTTTGTCTTTTTCACTGATTGTCTCAACATGATATTTTTTCTGTAATTCTCTTATAGCCGGTATGTCCTCGATAACAGCGTTTCTATAAATCATTAGTGCTCTCCCTCTATGATATTTTTTTGTAAATAAAAATGTACAAAATCACTACTTTTACTAAATTTCCAATGTAAAATGAACGAATAATTCTTCATGTCAACTTATGGCGAACATGAACTGTAAGTACAATCGCAATGGTATTTATTAACGCTGCCATAATGAACGCAACGGTATAGTCTCCATTGTTAATTTCCTTGACCCTTGCCGCCAAATGCGGTCCAATGAAAGCAGCAATCCCAAAGGCAGTAAACACAAGACCATAGTTCGTGCTGAGATTCTTGCTTCCGAATAGGTTTGCGGTAAGAGCCGGAAATATTGCTAAGAATCCACCGTAGCATACAGCGATCACCATAATGACTGCCAAGAAAGTTCCAAAGGAATGCACATAATTGATGATTACCATCATCATTGCTGACAGCACCAGCATAGTGACCAGCGTGAAATATTGCCCCAACCTGTCGGAAATCGAACCCCACGCCACCCGTCCTACCATGTTAGACAATGCCATAATGCTTACGGCAATTGCCGCTGTACCTGCATCCAGTCCAATGACCTCCTGAATAATGGGAGAGGCGTGACCAATGATCATCAAACCCGATGTACACGCAGCAGCATAGGTGATCCAAATACTATAAAAGATGGGATCACGCAACATTTCCTGCCAATCCTTATCCGTACCTTGGTTTGATCTAATCGTTGATGGTCTCCAACTTGCGGGTCTATAATTTGCCGGTGCCTCAGTGACCCACCATGACGCTGCGCTAATTAACAGAAAATAAGCCACACCCAGGATTTTGAAAGTGGTTAATACTCCATACTGCTCAATCAACGCGTTTGACAACGGAGCATCAATCATTGATCCCAGACCAAAACCTGCCACAACCAGACCGGAAGCCAGTCCACGCTTGTCGGGAAACCATTTCACTCCATTGGCGATACTTGTACCGTAAATCAATCCGACACCAATCCCACCCAGAACCCCGTACGTAGTGTACAAGAATAGCAAAGAATTAGTAAAGCCGGTGGCAATCACCCCAACACTATAGACAATACCACCGATAAACATTAAACGTTGGGCGCCAAGCCGTGATTGAAGTTTCCCGCCGACGATCATCGCCAAAGACTCTATGAAAATCATAATCGAAAAATTCAGAGAGGTTGCGCTTGTCGACCATCCAAAAAGATCGATCAGCGGCTTCTGATACACACTCCAACTTAAAAGCGAGCCAATGCAGATATTCATGACAAACATTGCCGCAAGAATTAACCATCGGTTTTGAAACTTCTGTAAGATCGCTATCATCTCCTCATCAAATTGACAAAGCAGTTATTAAAAGCAATACCCCGACTGCCTGAAGAAATTTGTCCCATATCTGTTCCAAAAAAACCAATCAGCGTATTGATCGCTTTGCCGTTCGAATCTTCCATCCCTATATACGTTACGAGAATATCCTTAGGAACAGTGAGAGAATAAACGATTGGCAATTCTATTTCTCCCATTTGATTATACACCTTTGCCCAATCACCTTCACCCAAATTTTGCAATCGTCCTGTCTCAGGGTGCACCAAAAGCACAGGAGCATCTTCAAGATGACGCAATGAACTGCCATGATAAAACTGAGAATTTAGCGTCATACAATAACGGACGACCATTAGGCGAAAAGGATACAAAGTTGACAAGACGGGTTGCTCCACAGAACTCGGTAACGGCGGAACTTGATAGACAATAGCCGTATTTGAAAAAAATTCGTAACGCCCGGAAGGTGTGGCGAACTGGCGGTCTTCCCATGGGACATCAGGCAAATTAAGTCGAGCGTATTTTTCAACCAAATCGCGGTAATCTTTGATGCCTAATGATCCGTAGAGATCAGGTCCAAATTCTTGGTTAAGCCATTGGCAGGCAGTTACATGGGTAGGGAAAGAGCTCATCTCCGGTTTCAGCCGATTCAGTGTATCCGACATTCCCTTCATAATTTCAAAATCCGGTTTGCTTTCACCCAACGGGCGGACCGCTTGCTGATTCAACCCTGCCCCATAATGCCAGAAAGAAACGACGAAATCTTCAAACTCAAATGGAGAACAGACAGGCAGTAAATAATCTGCCATTCGTGCGGTCGCAGTCAATGTATGGTCTGCGACAACTACAGTGTCGATTTTTTGTAAGGCTTGTACAACTAGATTAGAGTCCGGATCCTGCGCTACCGGATTTCTTCCGGCAATCCATAGTAATTTTAAGGGCGGATCGATTGCTTCAATTTGTGTAAACCAATCCATACCCATGATTCTGTGGGCAGATTTATTTAAATTTTGTTTCATACTATAAGGCGTACGAAGCTGTGAATACTCGCCTAATGTGTAATGTATATTACCACCGGATATACCGATATTTCCCGACAAAGCGACGAGACTGTCGATTGCCCTGATATTTTGACCGCCGGAGAGCCCATGTTGAATACCGGGACCAATTCTGATGGTCGCAGGCTTAGTTGTACCGTATAGAATAGCCAATTCATATATTTTATCTAAGGGAATTCCTGTAGCTTCCGCTACTTCGTCCAGATCGACAGTCGCCAAATAGCTTCGGTATTCCGACCAACCCAGCGTGCAATGATCCAAAAATTCATCGTCGATCATATTTTCATTAACTAAAATTTTTGCCAGACCTAGCGCCAACTTGCCGTCTGTTTCCGGACGAATTTGATAATAAACATCACTGCGGGCAGCTGTAGCAGTAACTATCGGGTCAATTGTGACGATGATTGCCCCTTGATCCTGAGCTTCAAAAATATATCTCATTTGATGTATGTTAGTCCAAGCCAAATTTGCCCCCCAAATGATGATCAGACGCGAATTCAGCATATCTTCCGGAACAGGCTTTTTACACGCACCGTAATTCAAAACCAGAGCATCCGTACCGGTAGTTACACAAGGATTCCAGCTAACCTGGTAACTGGTCCTAGAGAATTAAAAAAATAGTCGACACTTTGACTCAAAAATCCCGTAGTACCCAAATATTTATCTAAACAGACAGGCAAGAGATTGCCGTATTGTTCATCGATTTCGATCATTTTTTCGGCAATTTCTGTGTAAGCCTGTTCCCAAGAAATTTTTTGCCAAATTCCGCTTCCTTTCCCTTGTTGTTTCATCGGATGAAGAATCCGCTCCGAAGAATAGACCCGCTCTTTCAAAGCATACCCTTTCGCACAAAGTTTCCCTTGAGTATAAGTGTCTTGGGGATCACCTTTTATATTTACAATTCGCCCATTTTCTACTTCGGTTAATAAGCGGCATGCTACAGGACAATCTAGAGTGCAGACATTATGATAAATCTGGGGCATACGATCTTCCTCCAGCTTCCTTTTCTTTGCTTTTTCCCTATTATATCATCTTTTTTTAATCTTTACGGATCAAAGCACTAAACTTCCCCGTCAGATAATCTATGAATTTAGTGATCCACACACTTCAAATAATACGGCTAACTGAATAGAGAAAAATCAAATGATTGACCAAATATGCTATAGTAGATAGATATCTATTTCACTTGTTTGTATAATAGCAATACATTGATTGAATAATGAAGGTGAGGAATAACGAATGTTCAGAGAAATGCGGAGAAAGAAACAATTATTATCAATGGAAGATACTGTAGCTGTAATGGACAGATGTACAAATGGTGTTTTAGCCTGTTTAGGTGATGAAGATTACCCCTATGCTGTTCCGCTTAGCTATGTCTATTTCAATGGCAAAATCTATTTTCATTCAGCGAAATCGGGACATAAAATTGATGCGATGACGAACAATGCGAAAGTATCCTTTTCGGTCATCGATGAGGATACGATAGTCAGTGCGGAATACACCAGTTACTTCCGAAGTGTCATTGCTTTTGGCAAAGCGAGATTTGTCGAAGGTGATGAATGGTTGGAAGCTTTTAAAGCTTTAGTTGAAAAATATTCGGCAGACCAGCCGGAAGAAGCCAAACACAAAGAAATCACTGGCTGTACACAAAGTTATATTATCGCAATTGATGTCGATCATATAACCGGTAAAGAAGCGATGGAATACGTAAGAGCTAAAAAATAATAACTCAGAATCTTTATCTTTTTTTGTGACAAAATATAAACAATAAACAGACTTCTTAGCTATCAGACAGCCATCTATGTACTAGGAGGGAATACAAATAAAACTGCTATTTGCTAAACATCGTAAAACAACTTGTTTGATTATAAGTATCTGTATTCTGTTAAGTGCCTGCAATGGTTTTCAAAATCAGCCACCTGATCCCCCCGAGATAAATAATCCGGTGGGAAATTCCACAAATAACCCAGTAGAAAATTCTGTGGGAGTTGATGAAAAACAATTACCTTCGATCGACGATTCACCCCAAAAGAATCAATCAATACAAGAAAAGGCTCAGCAAATCCTGAAAACAATGAGCCTTGAAGAAAAAGTCGGGCAGATGTTCATCGCTCGTTGCCCAGAGGAAAATGCTGCACAAGCGGTGGCTAATTATCATTTAGGTGCTTATATCTTGTTTGCCCGGGATTTTCAGAATAAATCACGCGCTGAAGTAACAGCGAATATTCAAAGTTATCAAGCCGCTTCAAAACTTGGGATGTTAATCGGTGTTGACGAGGAAGGCGGAATCGTCAACCGGCTTAGTCGCTATAAACAGTTTCGTGCCGTGCCTTTCTGGGCTCCGCAAGACCTATATGCGGAAGGTGGATGGGATTTGGTTATCAGTGATACAGAGGAAAAGGCTGAATTGTTAAATTCATTGGGAATCAACTTAAATTTAGCTCCTGTCTGCGACGTCCCGTCAAGTGACACAGATTATATTTACAGCCGTTCCTTTGGGACAGATGCAACCCTCACGGCTCAATATGTGGAAACAGTCGTCGCAACCATGAATGCCAATCAGCTAGGCAGCGTTCTCAAACATTTCCCGGGCTACGGAAACAATGTCGATACTCACACAGGCGTTGCCTATGATAACCGCAGCTACGAAGCCTTCTTGGAAAACGACTTCTTGCCGTTTATTGCCGGTATCAACGCGGGCGCGGGTGCTGTTTTAGTTTCCCACAACATCGTCGAATGTATGGACCCGCAAAGTCCCGCATCCCTATCAAAAAAAGTCCATCAAATACTGCGGGATGAACTAAATTTTGACGGTGTCATTATGACCGATGATTTATATATGGATGCGATTAAACAGTTTACCGGCGAAAGCAATGCCGCCGTTCTAGCTGTACTGGCTGGTAATGATATGATCTGCAGCACCGATTTCGAAATACAAATTCCCGCCGTAATCGAAGCAGTCAAAAATAATACAATTTCAGAAAATACGATTGATCAATCGGTTATGAGAATTCTTTGCTGGAAACTCAGCCTTGGGATTATTCACTAAAGCAATTGATAAGACTGCGTTCTTACTCAATTGTTTTTATTTTGAGAAGGTTTTTTCTCCTTTTCGCTTTCCTCCGGATAATTGCGGCAATGATTAAGAACACAATTGCCTTTTTCATTGGCCATCATACAACGCTCCATGTATTTGATACATCTGTACCAACCATCGTTTTCGCTGACAAATGCTCTGCTCATTAAAGATCACCCGCCTTTCTATTTTTGTTATATCATTAGTTCCCAAATTTTACAATCCAGGCTAATCCAGTAGCTTGGATTATAACCCCTTTTAAGGTATGATAAATTACAAGAAACATTCTGCTAGAAAGCGGTCAAAATTGTTAGAGAAAACTACCGTAAAGAAGGGTCAACAATGGGTATCAATAATAAACAGAATACAGCGCAAATATATGCCTTTGGAACAACTTTACTATGGGCATCCGCCTTTGTATTTACCAAAATCGCGCTAAATTATTTTACCGCCGAAGCTGTTGGCATCCTGAGATGTCTTGTCGCATCCATTTGCTTTTTAATCATAGCGTTATATAAAAAAATTGGATTGCCGGAACGAAAAGATATTCCGAAATTTTTACTGTCGGGAGCTTTGGGATTTACTTTTTACATGATTACTTTTAATCATGCTTCACAGTTTCTGACTTCTGCGACAGGCAGTGTGATCATTGCGTCAGCGCCAATTATCACAGCCTTGCTTGCGAATGTTTTCTTTAAAGAAAAAATTAAAATGCTAGGCTGGCTGGCAATTGCCGTTATGTTTAGCGGGATTCTCGTCTTAACGCTCTGGTATGGCGTCTTTTCTATGAACACAGGTATCTTTTGGATGTTAGTCGCTGCTATATGTATCAGTGGCTACAACTTGTTCCAAAGATATTACGGCAAAAAATATACCGCTTTACAGTCAACAGCTTACAACATTTTCGCAGGAACGCTACTCTTACTTATCTATCTTCCAAATGCTGCGGTACAATTAAAAGATTCTCCCATGCAGCAATGGCTTGCCATTCTCTTCTTAAGTGTGTTTCCTAGTGCCCTCGCCTATTTATGGTGGGCTAAAGCACTTTCTATTGCTAAGAAAACCAGTGATGTCACAAATTTTATGTTTGTTACGCCATTGATTGCCTCAATTCTCGGGTTCCTTATGATCAGCGAAACTCCGACTGCCGCTACCTTTATTGGAGGTGCTATGATTCTAGCCGGATTATTGCTGTTCCAAAAGGCGAGTACATTTACCGATGCAGCTAGTGAAACTTCTAACCTAACACATTAAAAAAAGGGTATTGCAAAACTACCATCTTCAAGTAGCTAACAATTCCCTTCCATATGATTAAAATATAATATAATTCTGGTAAAATTCAGATAGTGGAGGGCAAGATATGGAACTACGTAAAATAGGGACATGTTGAGAAGTCTGCTTATGACTGAGATACATAACCTACAAAAAAAGATTGAGGGAGCCGTTATTTTATAACAGCTCCCTCATTTTAGTCATCAAACGCGAAATCTACTTTCGATTACTCTTCGTCTTCCGCCTCTTCTTCATCAACCATTTTTTCGTACTCTTCTGCAACCTTTTCCCACTCTTCATCGTCTTCAATCTCTTGAAGAATGTCGTTGCCGTCTTCATCTTGACTAATTTTCAAGATAATCGCTTCTTCTTCGAAACCTTCGAATTCGTCTTCTTCCTCTTCATTCTCCGGATCTGCGAAAGGCAATAAAACTGCGTAGTTAGCGCCGTCAACATCCAAAATTGTCAGTAATTCAAACTCATGCTCGTTGCCTTCTTCGTCTGTCAATACAACGGTTGATTCTTCGTTTTCGTGCTCATGATCGTGTTCATGGTTTGTCATAATATTCACCTCTTATTTTCCTTGTCGGGCATCTAAGTACCCTTGTAATATAATCACAGCTGCAAGCTTATCGATCACATGCTTTCGTTTTTTTCGACTGACATCTGCTTCCAGCAATGTTCTTTCAGCAGCAACTGTAGATAACCTCTCATCCCAAAAGTACACGGGAAGTTTTAATTGTTTTTCCAAAACAGCGGCAAAATTCTTCACAAGCTCAGATCGCGGTCCCATTGTCCCGTTCATATTGACGGGCAAACCTAGGACAATCGATTCTACTTCGTGCTCAGAAACAATTTCACGCAATCTCTGTACATCCTGTTTTTCTTGCTTGCGCTGAATCGTCTCCAGCCCCTGAGCTGTCCACTTCATCGCATCACTGATGGCGACACCAATTGTCTTATCGCCGAGATCAAGACCCATAATTCTCATAAAATTGACTACACTTTCTTTTGATATTGTAAGTAAAATGTGACTAATTCCTCAATTAAATCGTCTCGTTCTATTTTGCGGATCAAATTGCGCGCATTATTATGGCGCGGTATATACGCCGGATCACCGGACAGAATATATCCCACAATTTGATTAATCGGATGATATCCTTTTTCCTTTAAAGCTTCATAGACAGTTAACACAACGTCACGAGGCTGTAGTTCTTTTTCATCCGTTTTGGTGTCGAACTTCATAGTATGGTCTAAAGATGATACTTCTGAATTGGAACTCAAATTGTTCACCTCTTTCACAGGCAATGATCTGCTATTTTATGCAATCAGTTGTTGATGAGTTTGTCTATGATTGCAATTGCGCAACGATTAATTCAGGTACTTTCTTGATCGCATCCGCAAGTTTTTCGGGGTTTTTGCCACCGGCTTGCGCCATATCTGGGCGTCCGCCGCCGCCACCGCCACATATCGCGGCAACTTCTTTAATCAAGTTACCGGCATGGACACCGCGTTCGATCAAGTTTTCTGTCACATACGCTACCAGGCTGACTTTCTCATCCTTCACACTTCCCAGAAGGATGACACCTGTCTGGATTTTTTGTTTCAGCTCGTCGACGACAATCCGCAGTTCCTTCATATCGGAGCTGGCAACAACATGAGAAATGAGAGGTACACCCTGTACATCCACCGCTTGATTGACTAAACCGCCTGCCTCATATCCACTCAGTTTGCTCTTCAAAGAATCGTTTTGCTTCTGCAACTGTTTGCTCTCATCGAGTAATTGCTGGATGCGCTTCGGCAATTCGTCCGGCTTCGTCTTCAATTGGTGCGCTACACTCTCTACCATCTTATACCTTTCATCGAGAAATGAAAAGGCTTTTTTACCGGTGACAGCTTCAATTCTGCGAATTCCCGCGCCAATCCCTGATTCACTGAGAATCTTGAATAGACCGATCTCCGCCGTATTGGTAACGTGGCAGCCGCCGCACAGTTCCAGACTAAAATCTGCGACAGACAGCATACGAACAGTATCACCATATTTCTCACCGAATAACGCCGTGGCTCCTCTATTTTTTGCCGTTTCAATATCGACAATTTCATAGGTTACGGGACGCATCTTCCAAATTTGCTCGTTGACAATCTGTTCAATCGTCGCCAGCTCATCGGCGGATACTCCCGAGATATGCGAAAAGTCAAAACGCAAACGCTCCGGGTTGACTAACGAACCTGCTTGGTTTACATGACTGCCCAGTACATCTTTCAGTGCTTTATGCAGGATATGCGTCGCCGTGTGGTTTTTAATCACGTCACGGCGGTAATCGAGATCGATTGCAGCCTGTACGCGGTCATTGACTTTCAGTTCACCCTGTTCAACCAGCAGCCTATGGACATGCTGTCCGTTCGGACTCTTCTGCACATCTAAGACCTTACCGGAAGCAAAATCTCCGCAGATGGTGCCGATGTCGGCAACCTGACCGCCGCTCTCTGCATAAAACGGCGTCTTGTCCAAAATTATCAGTGCTTCCTGACCTGCCGCCACTCTATCTGCATGTTTTCGTTCCACAAATATCGCCGTAATGATACTGTCGGAACTGAAGTCCGTATATCCGATGAACTCACTTTCCTGCTTAAATTCCGCCAAGTCACCGGACTGCGTTTGCATACTATTTTCATCATGGCGCGCGCTTCTCGCACGTTCGCGCTGTTCATCCATATACTTCTCGAAGCCGTCTTTATCGACAGCCATGCCATTTTCCTCTGCCAAATCCTCAGTCAAGTCGATTGGGAAGCCGTAAGTATCATACAATTTGAAAGCATCTTGTCCGCTAATCGTTCCTTGTCCCGCCTGTTTCAAGCGGTCAATCATCGATTGCAGAATGATCAATCCATCTTGCAATGTCTCATGGAAACGCTCTTCTTCCGTTTTGATGACCTTCTGTACGAATTCCGGATTTTGCTGCAATTCAGGATAGATATCCATCACTTCCGCAACGACAGGAACTAATTTGTACAGGAATGCCTCTTGCAAACCGAGCACTTTACCAAAGCGGACAGCTCTGCGCAGTAAACGGCGGATGACATACCCTCTTCCTTCGTTGCTCGGCAATACACCTTCCGATACGGCAAACGCCACAGTACGCGCATGGTCGGCGATCACGTTAAATGCCACTTCATATTCGCGTTTCGCTTTATATTTCTTACCCGACAAACGCTCTGCCGCTTCGATAATCGGATACAACAAATCTGTCTCATAGTTCGTGCTGACATCTTGTAAAACAGATGCCATGCGTTCTAACCCCATGCCTGTATCAATGTTTTTCTTCGGCAGCGGTGTGTAGCTTCCGTCAGGATTGTGGTTAAACTCACTGAATACGAGGTTCCAGATTTCTAGATAGCGCTCGCAGTCACACCCTGCTTGGCAATTAGGATCTTCACAGCCGAATGATTCTCCGCGGTCATAGAAAATCTCCGAATTGGGACCACACGGACCTTCCCCGATATCCCAAAAATTATCTTCCAAACGTATGATGCGCTCTTCCGGCACACCGATTTGCTTATGCCAAATTTCGAAGGCATCATCGTCTTCCGGATGGATTGTCACCGACAAGCGCTCAGGGTCCATTTTCATCATTTCAGTTAAAAACTCCCATGCCCATTCAATCGCTTCTCGCTTGAAATAATCTCCGATTGAAAAATTCCCGAGCATTTCGAAAAACGTATGGTGGCGCGCCGTGCGCCCGACATTTTCAATGTCATTGGTGCGGATTGATTTCTGTGAGTTGACAATCCTCGGATTCTCAGGAACTTCACGTCCATCAAAATACTTTTTCAGCGGTGCCATTCCACAATTGATCCAAAGCAGTGTGGGGTCATTAATCGGTACTAGGGGTGCACTTGGTACAATTTGATGGTTCTTCGATGCGAAAAAATCTAGAAATCCCTTGCGAATTTCCCTTGCTTTCAACGGTTTCACTGCCTAATCCCTCCAACAAAAGTGTAGAAATCAAAAACCTCTCATCCATTTCCGGGGACAAGAGGACGCTCTTTATCTATGTACGACACGGATTCGAGAATAATTATATCGGTGCAAGCCTTTGGTGTCAATATTTCGGCTATTTGTTTTGCGTATAATACGTCAATATATGTTGCGTAATCACTTTGATGACTGCGAGAATCGGAACGGCAAAAATCAAACCCCAAATTCCTCCGAGCTGCCCGCCAAGCAATAGGGCGAGGATAATTCCCAACGGATGCAACTGTAATTTCTTGCCGATGATCTGCGGTGAAATGACGTTGCCCTCCAACTGCTGAACGACAACATTGACGATCAGAACTTTAACAATCATGATCGGCGAAATTGTAATTGCAATGAATAGCGCCGGTGCGGCACCAATAATCGGTCCTAGATACGGTATGATATTTGTCAGTGAGACGAGCATTGCCAACAGTAAAGGATATTTTATACCGATGATCAAATACCCGATGTAGCTAAAAATTCCGACTACAAAACATACGGTAATTTGTCCGCGGATATAATTACCCAAAGCCTCGTCAATATTGCGGATCACTTTGAGTATCTCCCGCCGATATTTCTTGGGAAATAACGTAATCAGAAAATTTTCTAACACCTGCAAATCCTTCAGCATATAAAAAACTACAAACGGCACGACGATCAGCACAAAGAATTTTGAAATACTATTGCCGATATACGCGAAGAAATTAGAAATCATCTCCGTGATCTCTGTCTCAACCCGTAGCAGCGATGTCTCAATTCCCATCTGCACACTTTCCGGTAACATCTCGCGGTTGCGGTAATACGTGTTCAGCGCCGATTCGAAATTTTTCAATATCTCAGGAAACTGCTCAGCAAAATCCTTCAATTGCGCGATAAATACCGGTGTATAATAGACAAACAATGCGACAATCGATAAGATCGCCGTCACATAAATGAACAAAATCGCCATCAACCTGCTAAAGCCCTTTTGATGCAAAAAATTGACGAACGGGTTCAGCAAATACGCTATGATAATCGATATAACAAACGGCAAAAATGCGCCTTTTAACACAGTTACGATGCTCGAAAGAACTGGATGTGCTTTTTGCAGTAATAGGATCACCAGTAAGACGAGAATCGTGTAGACGAGAATTTGCAAGCTGCGCTTATGCAACCAATTGGGATACATAGGATGCATCACCTCTTTTGAATATGATTTGTACTAAATATATGCTTGTTTTACAAATCATTGCTCAATTTTTTCTAATGCAATAAGCTGACCTTCCTCGTCTACTTCATACAGTGTTATGACATTATTTTTGACACTGAATTCAAAATAACAATTCCAACAATAATATTGATTGCAGCCGATTTTTCCGACTTCTTTGCTATAACAAAAAGGGCACTTTACCTGATCCACTAGGGTTCCTCCTCATGCTCACTCCGGTCCTCTAGTAAGGCTTCCGAAGATTTGGGTACTATTAAGACGTCTTTTCCCTCCGTGAGATATTCAGGCTTTGGAAGATATTTTCTGCCTTCCCTAATATCAGCCACAATCCCTTCGGAAAGTTCATACCCTATAATTGTCCCCAGTTCTTCGTGAAAGTAAACATCTTCCACTAGCCCCAGTTCGTTCCCATTTGTCGTAATCACTTTAATACCTTTTAGTTTTTCCGAGGAATACAGTCCCCTTGTCAATTCCTCTTGCTCTTTTTCCAGCATGTCCATTGTCTGGGTAATATCATCCGCGTACACTGTGATAGCATCTTCACCAATCGCTTTGATTTGCCCAAGCGGAATCACCTTGCCTGCATGAAACAGTGATTTCTGCTCAAGCACGAGACCGAAAATTGATTTTTCCGGATCACATGCAATGTCTCTAACAGTTCCCAATTGCTCCCCAGTCTGAATACATAATACGGGCAAGCCGATAATATCTGATGCTCGTTTCAAGCGTATCCACCCTTTGTCATTTATAATAATTTTTTAAAATCACTTATTATAGTATGCCCCAAAGGGTTTACGAACTTTCTTCTTGCTCGTCACAAAGTACCTTCTGATTGTAATAAACCTTAGCAGCTAATAGTAGCACGATACAGATAATACTAATTAACAGATCGGTACTGTGTTCATACGTAATTAATTTCCTTGCCGTTGCCAGAATCAGAATATCAATCACATAATAGACGTTCTTACGGATGATTAAGATTGCCATTTCAATGCCAATTGCCAATAACAAGATTTCCGATAAAATCAATTTATAATTTTCAATCAAAAGACTATTCCGGAAATGTTCCCACAACGTAATTGCAATTTCTTTACCGGTCAATACGACAGTCGCAATTAATAGAATGACGACAATCACTTCCAAAGCCTCGAAAACCTGTTTCCCGTATCGCTTGAAAAACATAAAATAGCAACCTCCCCATAAGTATACTCTTGATTGCTTTGCTATGCCTTCCGTATGCGCTCCATGATGACGCCGCCGCCGACAACTTCCCCCTGCTCCGTATAAAACACGACGGCTTGCCCCGGTGTTGCTGCGCGTTCCGGTTGATCAAATAATACCTGTACGCGATCGTCTGTTTGCCGCTCAATCGTCGCCTTGGTCGGCTTGGCAGCGGAACGGATTTTCGCATATACCTGCATCAGTTCTCCTTGATGTAAATCATCAATCGCTATCCAATTTAGTTTTTCCGCATATAATCCTTCGTCATAAACATCGGCATTCGTGCCAATGATAATCTTGTTCTCTTTCGGCAAAATATCGACAACGTAAGCGGGATAGCCCAATGCCAACCCCAAGCCTTTGCGCTGACCGATCGTGTAAAACGGAAGCCCTTTATGCTTGCCAATCCGTTTGCCGCTCATATCATAGAAATATCCCTCTTGAATGGCTTGACCGCTGCGCTGTTCAATAAATGACTTATAATCATCATTAGGAATAAAGCAAATCTCTTGGCTATCGGGCTTATTGTGCACGCGCAAACCGTACTGTTTCGCCAACTCACGAATTTCCGTCTTATGATAGTCGCCCAGTGGAAACAGCGTATGTGCCAACTGCTGTTGTGTGAGATTATAGAGTACATAGGACTGGTCTTTAATAGGATCGACAGCCCTGCCTAGCAAATAGCGACCCGTGGCTTCATCATACCATCGGCGTACATAATGACCGGTGGCAAGATATTGCGCTCCCAAATCGAGCGCTTTACTCAGCAACAAATCGTATTTCATGTGGATATTACATGCGATACACGGATTCGGCGTGCGTCCGCATTCGTATTCCCGCTGAAAATAATCGATCACCAGATGCTGAAATTGCTCTTTATAATTTACGGCGTAGAAAGGAATATCGAGACTTTCGCACACCCGGCGCGCATCGTTGACCGCATCAAGCGAGCAACAGCCGCCGGTCAAATTTGCTTCTTCCAATGGATCATCAGGGGAATACAGGCGCATCGTAATGCCGATTACATCATATCCCTGTTCTTTCAACAGCATTGCCGTCACCGAACTGTCAACTCCGCCGCTCATGGCGACTACAACTTTTTGTTTCACTTTTACCCACAGCCTTTATGATTGGTTTTGATGCCGCAAGACAATGTCTGCCATCGTCCTTGCCGCCAATGTTACTTCATCTACGGAATTCAATCCGCCAAAACTGATACGGATTGAGCTGCGAATGCGCTGTTCCGACAAGCCCATCGCTTGCAACACATGGGAAGGTTCCAACGAGCCCGAAGTACATGCCGAACCGTGTGAACACGCGATTCCCTCCATGTCGAGCTGCATCAACAATGTCTCTGCATCACACGGCATAAAGCTGATATTCACAATCGACGGTAAGCCTTCACGCATACCGTTGATCTGCCAAAACTGCGCCGGTAATCTCTGCTCCAGCGTTTGCAGAAATGCGTGTTTTACACTCCGTAAATGCTCTGCCTTTTGTGCATATTCCCGATTGACGAGTTTCACCGCTTCCGCAAATCCGACAATACTCACAAGGTTTTCGGTACCGGCGCGTCTGCCCCGCTCCTGGCTGCCACCGTACAACAATGGGTGCCATGGAAGTTTCGACCGGACATAGAGCATCCCTGCGCCTTTCGGTCCATGCAATTTATGCGCCGAAGTACTGATCAGATCAATCGGCAATTGGCTGACGTCAACTGGCAATTGTCCGTACGTCTGCACCATATCTGAGTGGAAAATGACGCCCTTTTCGTGAAAAATCTTCGCCAACACTTCTAATGGCTGAATTACACCCGTTTCATTATTGGCATACATCAAAGATGCCAAAACAGTGTCTTCGCGGATCGCGTCGCGAACGGCTTGCAGATCGACGACACCACGCTCATCCACAGGTATATACGTCACTTCCCAGCCTTTTTTCTGTAAGTACTGACACGTATGAAGAACGGCATGATGTTCAATCGTCGAAGTGATTATGTGCTTCCCGCGGTGCTCATTGGCATATGCAGCCCCGAGAATTGCGCTGTTGATGCTTTCCGATCCACCGCTTGTGAAAATAATTTCATTCGGTCTTGCACATAACGAGTGCGCAATCTCATCTCTTGCATCCTCTAAAGCCATTTTTGCTTTCCGACCGAATTGATGCACGCTCGATGGATTGCCAAACATCATATCCGATTCGATCAAATCTATCATCACGCGCTTCACATCAGGGTGCAGTGGCGTTGTCGCCGCATTATCCAAATAAATTCCCATTGTTCCACCTTCAACCGTTTTAGATATAAAACATATAGCAATCTTGTTTGCCTTCGTTTTCCTTTGCCAAATCTTCTAATGTCGCTGAATCAAGTACTTCGACCATCGCATCGCGTAAACGCATCCACAGGTCCTTTTTGACACAGGTATCGTATTTGTCGCAATTTGCCGTCGTATTCTCAGCAATGCATTCCACCGGACCGATCGGACCTTCGAGAACACGGATCACATCACCGGCAGTAATCAAATTCGGCGACTTCGATAACACATAGCCGCCGTACGCTCCGCGGATGCTGCGCACCAGTCCGGCATTTCTTAAAGGGGCGATCAATTGTTCTAAATAGTGATCGGAAAGGTCATGCCGCTCCGCTATGTTTTTCAATGACACCGGTCCTCCTTCACCGTAATTCATTGCCAAATCAATCATCAGCGTAAGACCGTATCTTCCTTTAGTTGACAACTTCATATTCATTCTCCTTATCCTTCATATATTTGCCAAGATGATCGTTCCAAAAATCCAAACTTGCCCCCATCACAGGACCGATCGTCAAAGAAATCACAACCGTACCAAATCCTACAGGTCCTCCTAAAACGGCACCGATCGCTAAAACAAGTAGTTCCGTTACGGTCTTAATCCGACTGACAGACCATCGCTTTTTTAAATGGATCAGTAGAACTAAGCCGTCACGCGGTCCCGCCCCCATATTGCTGGACAAATACAAGCCCGCTCCCCCGCCAAACAAGATAATTCCTATTAGCAACACAAACACTTTTTGATAAAATTGTGTAATATCCGGTATTAAATCATATAGCAGAAAAACATCAATAAATGCGCCTATGACAATCATGTTAAGTATCGTACCGACTTGCGGCAGCGATTTCATCAGAATACAAACTAACGCAATGACGAAAATGCTCACCACCAGCACAGCCGTGCCCGGTGTCATACCGGTCGCATTGGCAATCCCCAAATGCAGCACATCCCATGGCGATACACCAAGCTCTGCGACAATCGTCAATACGACGCCGTAACTCAAAACGATCAAGCCAATCAAAAACACGATCCATCGAATAATATACGCTTTCGTGATCTTCATATGTCATTCCTTCCCTTTTGCGATAAGAAATCCATATGAGCGGAAATTGTCTTTTCATAGCCGTTGCTCGTCGGAAAATAGTATTTCTTTCCCTGTGCGTTTTGCGGCAGATAATTCTGCGGCACATAATTGTCAGGAAAATTGTGCGGATACAAATATCCCGCACCATGCCCCAGTGCCGCAGCACCTTTATAAGCGCTATCACGCAAATGAACCGGCACTTGATCATAGCCAAATGTTTTTACATCCTGCATCGCTTGATTTAACGCATTATACGAAGCATTACTTTTTGGAGCCGATGCCAAATACGTGACTGCCTGTGCCAAAGGGATGCGACCTTCCGGCATTCCCAATAGCTCATATGCTTGAAACGCAGCCAACGCCACCGATAGAGCCTGCGGATCAGCATTGCCGACATCTTCCGATGCGGAAATGATAATCCTTCTGGCGATAAACCGCGGATTTTCTCCGGCATCTAACATCCTCGCCAGCCAATACACGGCGGCATCGGGATCGGAACCGCGGATCGACTTAATGAACGCTGATACAGTATCGTAATGCTGATCGCCTTGCTTGTCGTATTTGACGGCACGGCGCTGAATCGACTCTTCCGCCACTTCCAAAGTAATATGTATGATACCCTGTGCATTGGGCGGGGTCGTCGCTACCGCTAATTCCAGGCTGTTCAATAACCGGCGCGCATCCCCATCAGCATTGCGCAGCAAATGTTTTTCCGCCGGTTCGTCAATCGTAATCGATAACTTTCCATATCCCCGCTCCGTATCCGCTATTGCTTGCTGCAACACTTTCTGCAAATCTTCATCCGTCAATTCTTTCAGCGCAAACACCATCGAACGCGATAACAGCGCGGCATTGACTTCAAAATACGGATTCTCCGTCGTCGCTCCGATCAAAATGATTGTCCCATCCTCAACGTGCGGAAGCAATGCGTCTTGCTGCGTCTTATTGAAATGATGAATCTCATCGATAAATGCCACTGTACGCTGTCTGTATAATCGCCGGTTTTCATTCGCTTGTCCGACCATATCGCGTATTTCTTTGACTCCGGAAGTGACGGCGTGCAGCTTTACAAAGGTAGACTTCGTGTTTCGAGAAATCATTTCCGCTAACGTCGTCTTGCCTGTTCCTGGCGGTCCGTATAAAATAATCGATGATAGATGATCGGCTTCAATCGCCCTGCGCAACAATGTACCTTTGCCGATGATGTGCTCCTGACCGACAAACTGGTCAAAATCCACTGGACGCATCCTTGAGGCTAACGGCGCCATGCGGTCAATCTGTGTCTCTTCCTGATAAGAAAATAAATCCACGTTCTCCCTCCTGTCTACCAATATCAATCCGCCAACAGGTCATTAACCACGGCTCCCGCCAACATCAATCCGACAATCGACGGTATAAATGAAATGCTGCCGGGAATCTGCCGCTTCACAGCACATGTTCTAGTGGCAGTAGGCGGACAAATGCACCCTGTCGCACAAGAACTTTCCCCGTTATCCGGCTTCAATGGCTGTTCTTTAGAAAAAACAACTTTTACACCCTTTGCAATACCGCCTTTTTTCAGTTCACGCCGTATGACTTTTGCCATCGGACATACAGAGGTCTTGGAAATATCGGCAATCTCAAAACCTACCGGATTAAGTTTATTGCCTGCACCCATACTGGAAATGACGGCAACACCGCGTTCCTTGCATGAACGTATCAGCGACAATTTTGAGGAAATCGTATCAATCGCATCGACGACATAATCCGGCTGCAAATCGAATATTTGCTGCTCCGTATCCTTATTTAAAAACATCTGCAAACTCGTGACATTGCACTCGGGATTAATTTGCAGTACCCGCTCTTTCATGACTTCGACCTTTGCCCGCCCGACCGTACTGCGCAACGCGTGCAACTGACGATTGATATTCGTCAGACATATTTCATCATCATCGACGAGAATCAAATGCCCCACACCGGCACGAGCCAACGCTTCCACTGTATAAGAACCGACACCACCAATGCCGATAACAGCTACCGTACTATTCGCTAATTTGTCTAAACCTGCTTCTCCAATCAACAACTCCGTACGTGAAAATGGGTGCAACAAATGACAAAACCTCCCAAAATATCAAATCTGTATACTATATCATAGCAAATTCATTGGAATTAAGCAAAAAAAAAGAACCCCGCGCTGCCGTGTTCCTAGGTTTTGAACCTGCCTACGCAGGTGGGTGTTCTATTCGCTACTTCTGGGGTCCACTCTAAGGAGGCTGCCCATCCATAGCAAAACGCAAACTCCCGTAAAAGAAGTGTTGGCTCAAAACGTCGGTATTCACAATGCATTGTAGGGTTCTTCGTTAAATTTATCTTACCACAAAGACAGATTACTAATCAAGTGACAAACATAGCTAAATTCAACCATTATCGCCTGAATATCACTAAATACAAAACGCTGCATAAAGAGGAACTGTCTTTCTACCGCTCTCGAAACCGAAGTTTTTTGTAGAAATCTTAATCGCGTATTCTGGTTTATATGTATCCATATACACTTTCAAGCTTTTTGTTCGTGTGTGATCCGCACTCTCACCTTCGTAAGTAAATAGCCTGCGTTCTCGTGTAGTGATAGCATTTCCCCATTCAGCATTATTAAGTTTGCTGGACATTAAGATTTAGTATAGCCGATCCAAGCTTTACTTTTGCAACACACAATACCACTATATTAGAAATTCTATACACAAACATATATAATTTTACAATAGTAGTTGATATTTTATATCTTTTACGTTATTATTTCAACAGAGTTATTTCGCTCAAGGAGAGGTTATATGGAGAACATTAACGAAGAACGGTGGATTTCTCTCAAAGAAGCTTGTAAATATCTTGGGGTTACCCGACAGACAGTTCTAAATTGGATTGAAAAAAAAGAGTTACCTGCTGCAAAAGTTGGAAAACTATGGAAATTCAAGACTGATGAAATAGATAAATGGGTGCGTAACGGAGGTACAAGAAACCCTTGAAGCGCTGTTTTCTACTTTATGAAGGAAATTATGCCAGATAGTCATTCTAAAAAAATCGAAAGCTACGATATGTCAAGATTTCGAGCAGGAAACAATAGATATGAAGAGATAGTAAGAAAATACCTGTTTGCATGTGAACTGCAATAGTAGGAAAAATGGTAAGCGTTACCCAGGAAAACCGAATATTGTTCTGCCAAAAAATAAAGTTGTAGCTTTTATTAACGGATGCTTTTGTCATATGCACGATGGTTGCAAGCAGGTGGTACTTCCCAAAAGCAACGCTGATTACTGGATACTCAAACTACAGACCAATCGCAAACAGGCTGAAACGAACAAGAGGTATTTGGAAAATTCTAGTTGGTGAATCGTCATAGTTTGGGAATGTGATCTGAAAAAAGACTTATATCAACAAACATTGAAGCAGCTGTATGAAGAAATAACACACTTTTCAGGAGAAAAACGATATGCTAAAAACACTTGATTTGTTTGCGGGAGCTGGCGGTTTAAGCTGGGGATTCGCCCAAACCGGTAAATTTCATATAGTTGCGGCGGTTGAAAATAATCCTAATGCCCAGAGAACGTATTTAAGAAACCATGGTAATGTCCGCATGATTTCAAATGTAATCGGTTGTAACTTCGCTGAATTAAGCGCTCAACTCGGTGGCATTGATGTCATAATTGGCGGTCCTCCATGTCAGGGTTTCTCAAACGCCAATAGACAGAAGAGTTCTGTTGTCTGCATGAATAATTTTTTAGTAAAAGAATATTTTCGAGCAATTCGTGAGATTCGACCTTTAGCCTTCGTTATGGAAAATGTGAATATGCTTAAATCCGATATCCACAGATTCTATGATACTACAGATGATCATGAAGAAATCGAAAGACTGCAAATAGCGTTAAGAAATGATGTCATCGCCCTATCGAAGCACGAAATTCATGGAATTGATACGTTACCTCTTGTTCAGGATCGTGAACAGTTAACCGTAACTATACTTCCTGAGAAACTATATACATCACTCTATATTCTTTATAAAAACAGAGGAACTGAAAAGCGTCTTAAAAAATATATAGGAAAAAATGATATTACAATTATTAATCAAATCGAACAGTATTTAACGGATGCTCCAAACACAAAGTGCATCCAGTATAATTCCATACGCTTGAGAACAATACAAGATGCTCTTTCCAGGTCGCAGAATATTAAATCGTATTTAGAACAATTGGAGGAACTTATTGAATACCAGAAATCATTATTGGTAGCACAGGAGATTTATGATAATGGCATTTTATGCACGTTTGAGCATCGAGTAAACACACAACATACAGTGGCTCGTGTTTGTTCCTATTCTGTCCTTGATTATATAAATGCTGTATTAGGAGACGACTATAAACAGACAGGTTCAACAGTAAATGCTCGCTGGTTTGGGGTACCGCAAGAAAGGCTTCGATATATTAGAGTTGGAATTCGTTCAGATATTGCAAACGATTGCGAGATTTCATTACCGAAGGAGCCCGCTGAGATACCTTTTACCACAGTGGGGGAGGCAATTTCAGATCTTCAGAATTGCGAGGTTTCATTCAGCAGAGAACAACAGGGTATAAATTACTCAGAAACTGATTTGTTTCTTTCAGAGTATGCTCGTTTATTAAGACATGATGGTCTGCTTTATAATCATATAACCACTGAAACTACACCTGAAGCCTTAGAGCGTTTCAAAGCATTAAAAGAGGGTGAGAATTTTCATAAACTTCCAAAAGAACTTATTGGCTCATATGAGAAACCTGAGCGAACACAAAACACAATTTATTTAAGATTAGACAGCAAAAGGTATTCCGGTACTGTTGTTAATGTGAGAAAATCCATGTGGATTCATCCAAATCTAGATAGGGCAATTACTGTAAGAGAAGCTGCTCGATTGCAATCTTTTCCAGATTATTTTATTTTTGAAGGCACAAAAGATTCACAATATCAGCAAGTGGGCAACGCAGTAC
>JAEWFW010000059.1 GCA_023388635.1 Bacillota bacterium | reverse complement strand
ACACACGGTTATACAGCATGAGAACTGTCTGAACCAGTAAGCATAATCCCGTTCCTATGAGCAACCATTCAATCGCAACGATATCAGCCAGCGGTCCAAACACAAGCATACCCATCGGCATCATACTGCTGGAAATCATTGAGAACACTCCGAAAACTCTTCCCAGATAATCGGCATCTATTTTCTGCTGCAACATTACCATTGCCGGGGTATTGTAGATCGGAATGGCAATCCCGAATATCCCCATAGCAAGCAGATACAACCAGAACAACGGCATGATCCCAAGGGCAAGTGTGCAAACAGAGACAATCGCATACGCTAACACCATCGTCTTTGTCTTGTTGGGGAAACCACCCCAAGATGCCATAAGCGCACCACCGATCATCATGCCGATTGAAAATACTATTTCAATCGCCGCCAGACGTAAATAATCATCGCCAAAACTGCGTGCTACTTGCAGCGGTGTTAAGAACGATGCCGGTGCAATTAAAACCATGAACGCCGCACTAAACATAAAAAACGTCTTAATATACTGATTATTCTTTATATAGGTGATACCGGCACGCATGTCGCCGAAATAACTGATCGTTTTCTCCGTTGATGCCTTTTCATGTGCTGGAACGCGTAAAAACAGCAATAAAATTGCCACGGCAATTGCCGCCGTCACCACATCGATAAAAAAGATCACTTCAATCGAAGTGACAGACAATAATGCTGCCCCAAGCATTGGTGATGCCAGCATCACGACCGACTGAATTGTCGCGTATGCTCCGTTGACTCGCATAAGTTTGTCTTGCGGCACCCATTGCGGTATAAACGCTCCGACAGCCGGAGTCTGCACCGCTGTTCCCAATGCTCGAATTGCCGCTACGACGAAAAACAACCATAAGGAGCCGTGCCCTGTGAGAAACAAAATCGCCAGAACCAACGTTGACAATGCGATCAAGGAATCCGACACCATAATCAGCGTTTTGCGGTTATAGCGATCTGCCCACACACCGGCAAAAGGCGACAAGAAAAACGTCGGCAGGAACCCACAAATAATGTACAATGTCATTGCCATACCCGATTTGCTGTCGAGCATCACATGCCACATAATTGCATATTGAACTAAAGACGAACCAAACAGCGAGATCGTCTGACTTCCCAAGAAAAGCATCGCATTTCTTTTCCACTGTAATTGAGGTTGCAAATAATTCTCTCCATTTCCAATCTTAAATTTCCTATCTAAAATCAGACGCCTCATACCATACAAATGAGCAACACAAATGAGCAACAAATCTATTATAATGGAAACGGCACACCCCTAGCAACTCTGCTATGACAAATCTTGAAAATGAAAAAGGCACTCCTCTGCTAATGTGACAAAGAAATGCCCTTCTAATGTCTTTATGCTAACATCGCAATTGCCTCTTCTTCTGTCGAAGCAAAAAATATATGGTGACCCTGATTGCACTCATAAATAAAATCTTTCAGCGCTTTGCTTGAATAGACAGAAAAATCGCCGATAATCGCAATTTTCATCCTGTAATTCACGAATTTCTGAAGTATTTCCCCGGCAATACGTGTGCTCAATTGAAAAAAATCTTCTGTGATATTCTCTTTACTGACGGCTACGGCGTAGCAGCCTGTCTCATAAGAAACTGTGGCAATCAAATCCAGAGCTGACTGCGCATCGGTAATCAATAGTTGATCACTCTGAACCACGGCAATTTTAACATTGTTTTTCTCGATTGTTTTTATATTCATAGACTACAATTCCTCTCATAGTAAAATCACTGCATGATTTAAAGCGACATAGTCGCCACAGCGAATTATAACCAATATATCATAAGCAGTTGCAAAAATACATTGATCTCTTGCACACAAACCGCCAGCTTTTGTTTTGACTCTACTTCTGTACAACCAAAAGGCGATCTCTGTTGAGATCGCCTCAGGCTACATGATACTGTATCAGCTTAAATAGTTTATCTGTTACTTGCTTTTTACTCGATGCTTGCTCATAGCCGTTGCCAATGCATTGATCGATGCTTTCAAAATGTCGGGATCAATTGCGGCTCCCCAGACAATGTCGTCTTCATCATACTGAATGCCCACATAAGCTATGGCATTAGAATCGGAGCCCTTTGTCAATGCGTGTTCTTCATAGTTAACGATTTGATACGATTCACCGAAATGCTGTTTCAACCCATTACTGACAGCGTCCAGACCACCATTTCCGCTGCCTGACAACTGCAGAAACTCTTCGCCATGTCTGACCTGCATATGCGCAGTCACATCGCCGTTTTCATAGGTAAAGCGGCAATTAGAAACGGTAATATCTTCTGATGTCGGCAAATACCGCTCGGCGAAAATCTGATAAATCCAATCCGGTGTCAATTCCTTCTGATGTACATCGGAAACAGCTTTTGCGGCATATCCCATATCTTCTTTCATCTTCGCCGGCAAATTGATTCCAAAATGGTGCTGTAAAATATATCCGACTCCGCCTTTGCCTGATTGGCTATTGATGCGAATGACATCAGCGTCGTACTCCCTCCCGATATCCTCTGGATCAATCGGCAGATACGGCACAGTCCAGTAATCGCGTTCACGGGTTTCACGCCATTGCATTCCTTTAGCGATCGCATCCTGATGCGATCCAGAAAATGCTGCAAAGACCAATGCTCCACTATATGGATGGCGCTCATGGACAGTCATTCGCGTAAAGCGCTCATAGCTCCGGCAAATATACGGCATATTCGAAAAATCCAGTTCGGGGTCTACTCCGTGAGTGTACATATTCATTGCTAATGTGACAATATCGACATTCCCTGTTCGTTCGCCGTTACCGAACAATGTCCCTTCGATACGATCCGCTCCTGCGAGAATTCCCAATTCCGCAGAACTGACGGCACTGCCTCGATCATTATGAGGATGGAGCGATAAAATCACATTCTCACGGTATTTCAAATTATCACTCATGTATTCAACTTGACCGGCAAATACATGGGGCATGGCATTCTCTACTGTCGTCGGTAAATTGATGATCACTTTATTCTCTGCCGTCGGCTGCCAAACATCGAGCACTTGATTGCAGACATCAAGGGCATACTCAATTTCCGTACCGGAAAAACTCTCCGGTGTGTATTCAAAAGAAAAATTGCCTTCCGTCTCTTCCGCCAACTGCTTCATCAATTTCGCTCCATTGACGGCGATCGCAGCGATTTCATCCTTCTCTTTACGAAACACTTGCTCACGCTGTGCCAATGAGGTGGAATTATACAGATGGACGACAGCCTTCGGCGCTCCCTTAACCGCTTCCAATGTCTTCTTGATAATATGCTCCCGCGCCTGTGTCAGTACTTGAATCGTCACATCGTCAGGAATCAAATTCTGTTCAATCAATGTTCTGACAAATTGAAATTCTGTATCGGAAGCTGCTGGAAACCCTACCTCGATTTCCTTGAAACCGATCTCCACTAACAGTTTGAAGAACTCCAGCTTTTCTTGCAAATTCATCGGCTCTACCAGCGCTTGATTGCCATCGCGCAAGTCAACACTGCACCAGATCGGTGCCTTTTCAATCATCTCTTTGCTAACCCATTTATTCTTGACAGACGGTGGCAAAAAATACGTCTTCTTATACTTTTTGTGATTTAGCATTTCCATCATCCTCCCATATAATAATTTATGATTCTTTCTGGTAAATAAATGCAAAAAAGCCTCTCATCTCACACGACATTTGCCGTTAGAGACGAAAGACTTATAAATCTTACGCGGTACCACTTCTAATTCATGAATTGCTTCATGCGCTCAGCGAATTCGGACACAAATTTCCCTTCCAAATCGCTCCGAAATAACGGTCGGAGTCCGTCTGCCCTACTTTTCACAGGGAATTTGGGGACAGCTACTCTAAGGCGAGTTCCAAATATCTATCAACTGTTTCGCATCAACCAACAGCTTTCTGAAATCAAGAATATCTGTACTATTCCTTTTCGAAGCATTTTAATGTAAATTTCCTATATTAAATCATATATCGGCAAAAATGTCCAGTAGTAAAAACGAACTATTTTTGTACCGACTCTTTCTTCTTACCCAAATAAGCGGCTCTGACATCTTCATTGACGAGTAATTCCTTGCCTTCTCCACTCATTGTGATTTTTCCTGTTTCCATGACATAGCCCAGATCGGCAGTATGCAAAGCTACGTTGGCGTTTTGCTCAATCAGCAAAATCGTCACACCTTGATCGCGAATTTGCTTGATGATAGAGAAAATTTGCTTAACAACTAACGGAGCCAGTCCCAGGGATGGTTCGTCCATCATGACAATTTTCGGACGCGACATCAATGCTCTACCGACGGCAAGCATTTGCTGTTCTCCGCCTGACATCGTACCTGCTAATTGCCATGAACGCTCTTTTAGACGTGGGAATAAATCATATACCCACTCAACATCTTTCTCTATCTCCGCTTTATCGTTACGTAGGTATGCACCGATCATTAAATTTTCGATAACCGTCAAATTAGAAAATACGCGACGTCCTTCCGGAACCAACGCGATTCCTTTGGCGACAATTTCCGAAGTTTTGATTCCGGTAATATTCTCACCACAATACGTTATTTTACCGGACGTACTTTTCACAAGTCCCATGATTGAGCGAAGTGTCGTCGATTTACCTGCGCCGTTGGCACCGATTAACGTCACGATGCTTCCTTGCGGCACTTCGAGGGAAATCCCCTTTAACGCTTCAATTCCGCCATAGGCAACTCGCAGATCCTCGATTTTAAGCATCTTCATCCACCCCCAGATATGCCTCAATTACTTTCGGGTTATTTTGAACTTCATTGGCAGTTCCTTGGGCAATCATCTCACCAAAATCGAGCACATAAATTTTATCAGATATCTCCATTACCAGGTCCATATGATGCTCTATCAGGAATACCGTTAAATTATACTTATCCCTGATCTCCTTGATAAAGAACGTAAGTTCATCGGTTTCCTTCGGGTTCATACCGGCTGCCGGTTCATCAAGCAGCAAGAGACTCGGCTCCGTTGCCAAGGCTCTGGCAATCTCCAGCCTACGTTGCTCCCCATAAGGCAATGAAGATGCAATTTCGTTTTTATATTTTTCCAAGCCAAACTCTTTGATTAACAATTCCGCTTTTTCCCGCGTATGGCGTTCTTCTCCACGGTATTTCGGTAAACGCAATGCCGCAGTAAGGAAGTTTGATTTTAAACGCAGGTGATGGGCGATAATGATATTCTCCAAAACCGTTAAGTTCTTAAATAAGCGAATATTCTGGAACGTCCTAGCGATACCAGCTACCGTGATTTGGTCAGGTTTCCATCCCGTAATATCTTTACCGTCATAAATAATACTACCTTGCGTAGGAGTATATACGCCGGTAATCATATTAAATGCCGTCGTTTTTCCCGCACCATTCGGTCCAATTAAGGCGACAATGTCTCCTCGATTGACTGTAATTGAAAGATTATTAACAGCTGTTACCCCGCCGAAACGCATAGTAATTCCTTTAGTCTCTAACAATGGAAGTGATGTCATCGAGATTCACCGCCTTTAGCTTTTGTTCGATTAAACAAACCGGTTATATTCGTGCCGATTTTTTTCAGCAGCTTCCAGTTCAATTCTTTGTTCCCCAGCAAGCCGTTGCGGTAGAAAAGAACGACAATCATCAATAAAATCGAGAAAATAACCATTCGGAATCCAGGTCTAAACAACGGAATATCGACACCGCCAATATTGAGCGGCGAATCGAGAAAACGCAGCCATTCCTGACCTGCTGTGACGACAAACGCGCCGATAATCGTACCGGATATACTTCCCATTCCGCCTAAAACGATAATTAGCAAGAAGTTGTACGTCAAGATAAACATAAAGTTTTTAGGGTCAACTGTACCTAATAACGAACCGTATAATCCTCCGCCGATTCCGGCAAAAAATGCCCCGATCATAAATGACAGCATTTTATGACGGAAAAGATTAATTCCCATGGCTTGTGCGGCGATTTCATCTTCACGAATTGCTTTGAAAGCGCGTCCGTAACTTGATGTGATCAAAAGTACAAGTAAGATGACCGTCACAAACAATGCAATATAAATCCACCATAAATTTGCAATTGACGGTATGTTTTTAATACCGAGTGGACCATTTGTAATGCTCTGAGCATTGGTCAAAACAATTCTGATAATTTCCGAAAAACCTAAAGTAGCAATCGCAAGGTAGTCATCACGTAAACGCAACACGGGCGCACCAATGATAAATGCTACAACTGCCGCCAAAATACCGCCCAAGATCAAAGCTACAATGAACGGCAACTCAATATTGGCAATCAAAGGATTCATCGGTTCCATGTAAAATACCATTGGACGCATATCGACAGGTACAGTAAAGATCGCAACACTGTATGCCCCAATCGCCATAAACCCAGCATGTCCTAATGAAAATAATCCTGTAAACCCGTTAATCAAGTTCATCGATAATGCCAAAATCGCGTAGATAGCACATAAATTCAAGACTCGCTGAATATACGAATCAAAATATGTGTCCGCTACAAATACAAAGATAAAGAATGCAATGATTATAATCGTCGTGAGTATTTTATCCTGCTTAGTCATAGAGTTACACCTTCTCGGTCGTTTTTTCGCCCAATATTCCAGTTGGTCGGAAAAGTAAAATAAAGATCAACAATATAAAGGCAAATGCATCACGATAACCTGTAAGCTCACTAAATGTAGCCACAAGTAAAATTTCTCCTAAACCGAGGATAAATCCTCCAACAACGGCACCTTTGACATTTCCAATGCCGCCGACAACTGCCGCAACGAAACACTTCAGCCCAGGCATCAATCCCATAACCGGCTCGACTCGCGGGTATTTAATTCCCCACATGATTGCTCCGACAGCTGCTAATGCAGAACCGATAGCGAAAGTCGCCAAGATAACTTTGTTGATATCGACTCCCATGACCATTGCTGTTTCATAATCCTTCGATACCGCACGCATCGCCATCCCTAATTTCGTGTGATTGATGATGTATAACAGTACAGCTAGAAATATAAGCGTAACAACAGGAATGAAAAAAGCAATCATCTGTATCGATACTCCGCCGATGACTACTGTGTCAGTAAAAAATTTAATCTCTGGAAATGCCTTCGGCTTACCGGAAAAGAGGTACGTTGCCAAATTTGTCAGCAAAAAGGAAACCCCGATTGCCGAAATTAATACAGAGTTCTTCGGCGCATCCCGTAAAGGTCTATACGCTGTACGCTCTATCAACATTCCCAACAAAGCTGTCGCAACGATGACCCCAATAAACGCAAGTGGCCAAGGCAGCTGATAAACAGCGATACCAAAATAGGCAAAATAGGCTGACATCATAAATATATCGCCGTGCGCAAAGTTGATCATTCTCAGAATTCCGTATACCATCGTATATCCGATAGCTACCAATGCGTATAAGCTACCTAATGAAATACCATTTGCCAAGTGCTGTAGCATGCTCGTCATGTTTCATTTCACCACCATCATTTGTTTAAAACATCATAAAACAGCTTCGGCAAGCCCCGCTTGCCGAAGCTGTTAGATTATCGCGCAGACTTTCATTACAACTTAAAGGTTTTACTCTGCTTTTACAGTATCCTCATACGTAAACTTGCCGCCTTTAACAGCTTTAATTACGGCATCTTTAATTGCATCGCCATTTTCGTCAAGCGTCACAGGACCTGCCGCTCCTTCGAAACCGGCTGTTACTGCTAATGCATCACGAATTGCTTTCGGATCGCTTGATCCCGCTCTTTCAATCGCATCAAGAATTAAAATATATGCGTCATATCCAAGTGCTGTAACAGCAGCCGGCTCTTTGCCAGGATATTCTTTGTTAAACGCTTCCATAAATGTTGTTGATTCTTCAGTCAATGCTACCGATGGATCGAAGAATGTAGAAATGACTGCACCTTCGACTTGTGCACCACCTACAGACAAGAACTCATCTGTTTCCCAAGTATCTCCACCGATGAACGGCACGGTCATACCCAAGTTTCTCGCTTGTTTAATGATCAATGCAGATTCAGTGAAATTACCCGGAGCAAATATAACGTCAGGGTTCTTAGACTGAACGTTTGTCAATTGTGCAGAGAAATCGTTGTCGCCTGTCTGGTAATTAGACACTTCAACGACAGAATTCTCATCGCCTGTCAATCTTGTAAATTCTGCTTTAAAGAAGCTAGCTAAACCGACTGCATAGTCGTTAGATATTTCTTGGATAATCGCCGCTTTTTTCGCTCCTAATTTTTCATAAGCATATCTAGCCATAACCGTACCTTGGAAAGGATCGATGAAGCAGACGCGGAAATAATAGTCATTTCCTTGTGTTACCAGCGGATTTGTCGCAGATGGAGCTACCGCAGGCACTTGCTTTTCTTTCAAAATATTACCGGCAGCGATCGAGAAACCTGATCCCCAAGAACCGATAACAGCCGAAACCTTTTCTTTCTCAATCAGACGTGCAACTGCAGAAGTCGCTTCTGCCTTGTCCGATTTGTTATCAACGATAACTAATTCAACTTTTTTCCCTAATACTTCGGGATACAACTTATTCGCAAGTTTCATTCCTTCAACTTCTAATTCTCCACCAGCTGCATTCGCTCCAGTCAAAGGTTCGAATACACCAATCTTAATTACATCGCTGTCTTCCGGTGTGCTTGTTCCTTTAGATCCACATCCAGCCAAACTTGTGACCACCAAAACCATGCACAGTATTACAGGCAAAAATTTCTTCATACTTTCTCTTCCTCCCTAAAATTTTATATATACTGTTCTATTACACATCCTTACTGTAGAGTACCACAATCCTTTAATGTATTCAATTAGCAAATGATGTTTTAACATATAAAAAATTCTTTGGATTCTTCCTATCGAGAAATGTATATACTAAGCTTAATAATAATTATGAATTTTTTGTAAAGAATACTTAATTTTGTAGACATTGCTATCACATATAGAATGTTTTATACTATAGTAATATGAAATTTGTTGATTCGCAATTGTCTAAGGAGATTCTATATGCAATTACCTAAATCTAATTATGTATATTTTGCCGCCATATGTTATTCATTCATTATTGGTCTGTCATTCTTATTTGTAAAGTTGACATTGACAGTGACAGAGCCGGTACATGTTCTGGCGCATCGATTTACTATATCCTTTCTAATCGCCTCCATACCGATTATGATGGGCTGGTTCAAGTTACAAATTACTTTAAAGGACCTGCTGCGGCTACTTCCTCTGTCGATGTTCTACCCGACATTGTTTTTCATTTTTCAGACATTTGGTTTGTCCTATACATCTTCATCGGAGGCTGGCATCATCCAGGCAACAGTTCCCGTCTTTACAGCGCTGTTCGCCGCATTCTTTCTGAAAGAAGCATCGACGCGGATACAGAAATTGTCTTTATTACTCTCTGTCTCCGGTGTCATTTTCATTTTCATCATGGATGGCAGTGATTTCCACTCAGCCGGTTTTGCCGGTAATCTACTCATATTATTGTCTGCCCTGGCGTTTGCTGGATACGCTGTTTTGGCGAGAAAATATACAAAAGAATACAGTGTGTTGGATTTAACATATATCATGACTGTCATCAGTTTTGTTTGCTTTAACATGATGTCATTCCTAACACATACGATAGACGGAACTTTAATATCACATTTTGAGCCATTTTTCAGCCCAATATTTGTCATTTCGATCTTATATCTAGGTGGACTGTCTTCATTAGTCAGTTCGTTATTATCGAATTACACATTATCAAAGCTAGAAGCCTCTAAGATGAGTGTATTTACAAATTTATCGACGTTGATCACGATTCTAGCTGGGGTCATGTTCCTTGAAGAAACATTACATTATTACCACATCATCGGTGCCATCCTAATTATCCTTGGAATCGTCGGTACCAACTTTCCTAAAAAAACACCGAAACCATCCTGATGGACAAAAAAGGTGGATGCCGCTCGGTCGATTCGATCGAGAGACATTCACCTTTTTTTATTTACAGCTGTTTATATTTTAGTCAATTATGTGTGTTGGCAATTGCTTACCGTTACGATTTCGCTAGAATTTTCGTCACTTCAGCGATATATAGTGTGTGGTAATCCTCGTTAGGGTACTGTTTCATAATTGATGGATCAATAAAACTCGCAGGCTCATAGGCTTGTGCAAGCATCTTCCGGCAAATCAGCACGAGATTGCCTTCCGCAAAATACGGTGTATTTTCAAAGTGTTCAACAGTGAAATTTGTTTTCTGAATTTTGTCTTCATCTCTCCCTGATACCGCTCCGCAATAACTCAACTGTTTTCGATAACTTGGATCAAAAAACGTCAACGAAAATGTGTCACTGTTATCGACAAACTCTTTCGTATACCGCTGTGGTCGAAGCACAATAAACGCAACATTTTTATTCCACATGACACCGAGACCGCCCCACGATGCAGTCATCGTATTCAGTTTGTCATTATGTTGAGCCGTTATCAACATCCACTCTTTGCCGATTAAATGAAACGGGCTCCTTGTCAGCTCCTCGGGAGCCATTTCTAAAAATTTTCCCATCGTGACACTGCTCCTTTACAACAATTTATCAATGACTCTCTCTTATTGTATTATAATATGTCAGGAATGAGCAATTTTATTTTATCTCTGCCGTTTTTGTCTGCGCATCCCATTCGACTGCTTTGCCGATGGCATCGGCGACTGCACGCACAGGTGCATAGCTGACACCGTCGATTACTACTCCCTGAAATTCCTTATCACCCATTTTTATACGGACATTTCCCATTTGCGCTACTTTTACCTCCAAAGCCGACTCCCCCTTATAATAGTTTTGTAAATAATTGATTGGTTCGACATGTGAATGTAATACTCCATTGATGCGTACCTCATAGTGCAGATGACTACCTGTCGCTCTGCCGGTCGCCCCCTGCGTCCCCACTGCTTCACCCGTTAGCACAATTTCCTTTTCTTGCACAGAAATTGAATCAAGATGCGCGTATAAATGAACATTGCCATTTTTATCTCGAATCGCGACGACATTTCCATATCCACCGAAGCCGCTGCCTGTAACCCCCATCCGAGCATGAACGACAGTTCCGGGAACAAATGCATAGATTGGTTGTCTGTTACCCTTCACCAAATCAACTCCCGAATGATACGCGTTGCTACCGGTAATCGGATCGATCCGTTTGCCATACGGTGATGTCGTTCTGTAATCTTTTAGCATATTCGCAACGATCGCATTCATTGATTCCCCTCCTTCTGATAATAACTCTACTTGCTCTTTATTACATTATTCCTCTTATAAGAAAGCGCAATGATACATCAGTTGATTTTACCGGAAAAGGCAAGTTGATAATGAATACGCAAATGATCGCCATGCTATGCTTACAACGGAAAAAGTGCCACATGTATCAATCATCATACATGCAGCACTTCCTCATTCACTTCATACCTTAGATTTTCTTCACTCTGGCATCGACTGCCAATTTCCCATCAATCCATTCCAAACTCGTAATGCGCAATATTTTCACTGCATATTGCTGTTCGGCATGGGGATAGCTTTCACACTGGTAGATTTCCCCTGATCGCGGTAGCGGGTCTCCTAGTTCCACGAGAATTGTCACTTGTCCTATCATACTTTACTCCCTCACTCGCTACCTTTTTTATATAAATACAAAGAAGATTCCCAATTTCTCAGAAATCCCCTTCTATTAAACACATGACTATACACGTCAATCCATACCGAACGAAAAATTTTCTTTATTGAAAAACTTAATTTTCACAATTACTTTTTTGTATATTAACATAGCCCTATCATGAATTCAAGATGTTTTTGTACGACTTTTTAAGAACATTTCCGCTTCACGAGCGGATAATAATTACAGACCTCAAGTGGCAGTGAATTCCTCGACCGGTTGTGCAATGTTTCCGGCATCAACTTTGATATCTTTACCTTTCTCCACACTACTTCCATTGAGTTTCAGAGCTTCTGTCGGTTTAAGTGTTTGGATTGTCCCTTTCGCGTCAATTGTGATACCCGCAGCATTGGCTTCTGCCGTTCTGACGACAGCACCTTTTTGCACTTCGAGATCGGCTTTCGCATTAATCGCGATCGTTCCGACTGTGCTGCCTTCCCGAATGACAAGCACTGCACCATTCCGGATATCGACTTTTGGAATGCTGCCATTCCCTTCAATTACAATGCGAACATCGCCGGAGGCTTTATTAGCGACAATACTTCTCGTTCTGGAATTTTTGATGGTAATGCTGTTCTTTCCGCCACCGCGAATTAATATTTCACCATCAACTGTTACATTGTCAAGTGTAACATCACCTTCACCAATACCTTCCGCTAAATACAAATCTCCTTTAACGGCTGTATCTTTCAGAGTAACACCACTCGTGTTGACAAACAGATTTCCCTGTACTTCATACTTATTTTGCCCGCCCGCATTGACAATTTCTCCACTGGCATTTTTGATCATCGTAGCCGCTTCCGCTCTGGTAATCTTGCCTTCCGGCTTAAAAGTATTGTCAGAATAACCGCTGATGAATTTTTTGTCTTGCAAGGCGCCGATATGACCTTTCGCCCAATCTGCCATCTGCTTTGCATCGGCAAATTTTTCTGCCGCTTTTACGTTCTCCGTCAGACCAAATGTTACACCGATAATTCTAGCGACTTCCTGGCGGGTAATCGGTTTGTTGGGCTCAATATTGCCCCCGCTCTTCTCAAAAATATACCCAGCTTTTACACCTTTCGCGACTTCATTATAATACCAGTCACTTTGTTTTACATCCGCATAATTAATGTTCGCTACCTCCGTGTATCCGATAACACCGTTGATAATGCGATAAAATTCCGCTCGAGTGACATTGTTTTGTGGTTTGAACGTATTATCCGGGTACCCGCTGACAACCCCCTTCTGAACCAAATAATTGACCTGCTCCTTCGCCCAGTGGCTGCTAACATCCGATAACGACACGCTTGCATATGTATTAACTGAAAAAATTGCTGAAACAACCAATAACACAGCGACTGCCATTACCCATGTGCTAATCCTTTTTCGCTTCATTCCTCGTACCCCTTCCTAGAATGACTACCTTTGCTTACGTAATATTTCTACCCAAACCGTCATAATGTCCAATTTGCATCCTTATGCTATAAAATATACCATCAAAATACAGTATAATCAGTTGCATTATCATACTAGTTAGATTTAACTATACTGTCCGCTTTATTTCGTGTCAAGCGATTTATGAATGCTTTGTAGTCAACAATGATCAAGTATTTTCATCTTTCTTCAATATTATTAGAGCATTTTATATTTGTTATAATTTTATATAATTATGTTCGTTTTTAGAAAACAAAAAGACGCATTCCACTACTTTTGTGTATTCGCATTCGTACACCTATGCTTAAAAATAATAACTATATATTCTAACAGATTTCTATCAATTCCTACCTTATCAATGAATCAGACAAAAATAAAAGCTCTCTGATGAGAGCTAGTTCTTTTATAGGTATTTTCTAAATTCTTCTTGAGATAATTCAGCATCTTTTAAAATTTTTAAGGTTAAACCCAAACCTAGTTCTTTATGCAAGGGTACTGTCACGCTTGCTTTAGTCTGATGTTTAAGTCTTACATGACTTCCTTTTGTTCTAGTAACAGTATATCCGAACTTCTCCAATATTTTAATCATCGTCTTGCCTGAAATAGGCGGAAATAAAGGTGTCATCATACTACAACCTGCCCAATAACAATACTTTGGGTATCAGGAATATCATCTTCCTCCATATCTTCTAGGCATAAGCTGATTGCTTCTTTTATATTTTCCATCGCTTCATCTAACGTCTTTCCTTGTGTGTAGCATCCCTCCAATACTGGGCAACTTGCTACGAAAAATCCTGTTTGATCTTTTTCGATCAATACCGGAAATGATCTAGTCATGGTAATCACCTCAGGACTATTATACGCCATGTGCATTCCTTTTTACACTCTTTTGATAATAAAATTGAAATTTTGAAAGTACTAATAATCCGAATCTACCTCAAATGAGTTACCCTGCGTGGCAAAAAGCGATAAAAAATTCCACCCCCAATCTACCCCCAAATAGCATTTTCCCCCTTATTTCTGTTGTTCCTCAGCTAAACAAAAATCCCCACAACGCTTGGCGCAGTAGGGATTTCTATCTTGCAATATGGTGGGCGAAACCGGGATCGAACCGATGACCTCTACCGTGTCGGGGTAGCGCTCTCCCAGCTGAGCTATCCGCCCTCATTGAATTTCAAGGTGTCTGGGTATTAAAATGGTTGGTGGGCCCACTAGGATTCGAACCTAGGACCAACCGGTTATGAGCCGGTTGCTCTGACCGGACTGAGCTATAGGCCCTAAAGAAATGGCGGAACTGACGGGATTCGAACCCGCGATCTCCTGCGTGACAGGCAGGCATGTTAGGCCTCTACACCACAGTTCCAGAGTCGCGTAATTTCCAGCGACATTTATTAGATTATCATACTATCATAACTTCGTCAATAGTTTATTGAAAAGTGCATGAAAACTTTTTTATCTGCACTTTTTTAATCAACAAAATCAAATTCCATTTCTAAAATCCGTATCGTGTCGCCATCTTGAGCTCCTGCTTTGCGCAATGCATCATCGACGCCAATTCCTTTTAAGATACGCGCAAAACGATTGACGCTATCTTCTCTGCTAAAATCAGTCATCTGAACTAATTTTTCTAATCGCTCACCTTGGACGATAAAAGTATTGTTTTCTCTACTAATAGTAAAGGCTGCTTCTTCCGCCTCTGCACGATAGATTCTGTATTCATCCTCTTTGTCCTCTGTCTGCTCGTAAAGGAGAATATTCGGCAATGTATTCAACTTGTCGGCAATATCCCGAAGTAACGCATCCAACCCTTGTCGTGACAAGGCGGATATTTTGTAAATCCGTATATCGTCGACATCTTTGCCGTCATTTTTGTATTCTTCGCGGAGCTTTTCCATAAACGTCTGTAAATGCTCCTCTGCTTGCGGCATGTCCATTTTATTAGCGACAATAAACTGTGGTCTGTCGATTAACTTCGGATTATACAGTGCTAATTCTGCATTGATTTGCTGATAATCCCGAAAAGGCTCGCGCCCGTCTATGGCTGCCATATCTACGACATGAACAATAATACGTGTGCGTTCGACATGACGGAGAAATTGATGTCCTAGTCCGACGCCCTCGTGAGCTCCTTCGATCAGCCCCGGTAGGTCTGCCATGACGAAGCTGTTAGCATCATCGACTTTTACCACTCCGATATTCGGCGTAATCGTCGTAAAATGATATTCGGCAATTTTCGGTTTCGCTGCGGACACGACAGATAGAATTGTCGATTTTCCGACCGACGGAAATCCAACCAACCCGACATCTGCAAGTAATTTCAGCTCGAGCTCTACCTGAATTTCCTTGCTCGGTTCTCCTTTTTCCGCCACATCCGGCGCTTTAAAACGCGCATTGGCAAATCGTGTATTGCCTCGACCGCCTCGACCACCTTGTGCAATCACTGCCTGCTCACCATGGGTAACGAGGTCAGCAAGTACCTGACCGGTCTCGACATCGGTGACGACTGTCCCTGGTGGAACACGTACAATGAGATGATCGCCCTTAGCTCCGTGCTGGTTCTTACTTCTTCCGTGTTCTCCGTTAGCGGCACGAAAATGCTTTTTAAAACGAAAATCGACAAGTGTACGCAGCCCTTCATCTACTTGAAAAATCAAATCGCCGCCTTTACCGCCGTCTCCTCCGGCAGGACCTCCATCTGGCACATACGGCTCACGACGAAATGCCACCATACCGTTGCCGCCGTCTCCACCTTTAACATATATTCTAACTTTATCTACAAACAATCTTTTCACCTCATAATTAAATTACAGATTTCTACTGAACCGCGAATCAGCGGCAAATCAACGCTGGAATACAAGCTCCCAGTCAAAAACTTCCAAATCCTGATATACCTGATTCAGCCGCAAATTGTATTTGCTTATTTTACGCTTCAAACATGCAATTGGCTGCTCTTGCTCACATAAATTTTCTCCGTGTATGGAAAACGAGATCTTACAAGCTTTGCCCCTGTCGGGCTTTTCCGCCGAAATTACAATATGTATTTTCTTCATTTGTGTCTCTTGTGCCGCCAGCGCAATAATCATGTCGATAAACAGCTTAGAGAGTTCCTCTTCACTCAATTTTGTCAGTTTTACAAGTGATAATTTGCGAGGATTCACATAGTAATCAATTTGCAGCTGGGGATATTCCATCATAATTGCAATTAGATTTGTCGCTAAGATCGTATGACCCATATTTGATAAACGGCTGTACATTTGATACTCTACAGATATAGCATCAATATATTCCATGATTTTTTGATTACCGCTTAAACGCGCATACCCATGAATCACTTGCAAATGATTCACCATATCATGACGTAATTCAGCCAGCATTTTGATAATTTGATCATGCGGTTGGTCCAACTTTAGTATTTCCAATGCCACCAGTCCTATCAATTTTTTGCAAAAATTCTCAATTATTTAGGACTTTACTTCGACATTATTAGACTATATCCCTCTAAATATACGAAAAATATAGAAAACTTGGTGAATCGAACCATAGAAAATTCTTATAGCATATAAAAAGATTCGGCCTTTGACCGAATCTTCTCGTCTCTTTATGCTTCGATAGAAACAGGGTACACGCTTACGCGTTTTTTGTCCCTTCCTACTCTTTCAAATGAAACAACGCCTTCAGCTTTGGCAAACAAAGTATCGTCTGAACCAATACCTACATTCACTCCCGGGTAAATCTTTGTACCTCTCTGACGTACAAGGATACTTCCAGCAGTCACAAGTTGACCGTCTTGACGCTTCACACCCAAACGCTTTGCAATGCTGTCACGACCGTTCTTGGAACTACCTACTCCCTTTTTCTGAGCAAATAATTGAAGGTTTAACTGTAGCATATAAGCCACCCCCTATACGTAAATAACCTCATATTCTATATATCCACTATAATTTTCTTTCAATGACTGAATTCCCAAAAACATGCTTGCCAGCAATAACTGCATTTTCTCCTGCAATTCACGGTTCTCCTGACGTGGAAAATCACATACGAGAATTCCTGCGTCTGATTGCGGATCAAGTGCAATGTCCAGCAGATGTGTAATGCTGTTAACGGTGTTGATCGTCAACATCGATACGGCAGAGCAGACAATATCCTGTCCGTATTCTGCATAATCAGCATGCCCGGAAACACGTACAGACACAAATTCATCCAAATGATCTTTGCACAAACGAATGCGAATCATATCAGCACAATCAATTATGCGTTGATTTTTTCGATAATCACTTTTGTGAACGGCTGACGATGACCTTGCTTGCGCTTGTAATTTTTCTTAGGCTTATACTTGAAAACAACGATCTTCTGATCGCGACCGTGTTTTTCAACTTTACCTGTCACCGTTACATTTGCCAAAACAGGGCTGCCAACTTGTAGTTGACCGTCTTTCGACACCAACAATACTTTGTCAAATTGAACAGCTTCGCCAGCTTCTACATCCAATTTTTCAATGTAAAGCTCCATGCCTTCTTCGACTTTGTATTGTTTTCCACCAGTTTCAATGATTGCGTACATATTGCACCTCCTAATAAACTTAGACTCGCCATATAAGGTACGTTCACCGAGACGCAAGTCCGGTTCCTGTTTGAAAACCTTATGTGTGCGGTTGAAGTATGCCGGAGATATCCCTCTTTGGCACACTGCTCGAAATATAATACCACTATATCGATATGTTTGTCAATCTTCCATCAGAAATTATCTGCATACACGTGTCCCGATAACGGAATTACTCATAACCACATTTTTCATAACAATATATGTACAGTCTGACCATCACCCGTAATACTCCTTGGCTTCCCGTTCGTCGCCTGAAAATACAATCCGAAAATGCTGACGATCCACTTGCGCGCACGAACGAATCAATATCTGCTTGCCGAACATCGTCTTGATTTCCTGAATATGTTCGCCATCGATCCCAGAGAAAACCTCCTGCACATCGGCATGCATTTCCACGACAATTGCCTCATCCTTTGTATGCCGCAAATAAAAACGTACTTCACGGTCAATTTTATTGGCAATCGTAATATCTGACAGCACTTTTCCCCTACCACCACAACACGTACATCCTTCATAAAACACTTCATGCAGGCTCTTTCTGATTTTTTTTCTGGTAATTTCAACGAGCCCCAGTTTTGTGATCCCCAGCAATTGCGTTTTATTGCGATCTTTCTTCAATTCCTGCTCTAATATTTGCAGCACTCTTTTCTGGTTCTCATCGATATGCATATCGATGAAATCGACAATAATAATCCCACTGATATTGCGCAATCGCAGTTGCAAGGCAATCTCCTTCGCCGCCTCGATATTCGTGTTGACGACCGTCTCCTCTAAATTGCGCTTTCCCACATATTTTCCCGTGTTAACATCGACGACTGTCAATGCTTCCGTCGTATCAAATATCAGATATCCGCCATTGCGCAGCCAAACCTTCGGACGAAGCGCCTGCTCAATTTCACTCTCAATCTCAAAATAATCAAAAATCGGCACATTACGGTGATAATGGGTGACCTCCGGCTTCGATTGCCCTTCGCTTTGCTCAACCATCTTCGAAACCGCCAGATACTCGTCAAACCGGTCAACGACAATTTCCGCAATTTCATCATTCAAAATATCGCGCAGAATCCTCGGCACGATCTCCAAATCCTGATGAACGACAGACGGTGTCTTAACTGCCTCCGCGCGCTTGCGGATTGCACGCCAGACTCCTGATAACTGCTCATAATCCGCCTGAATCTGCTGATAATCAGCATTGCCGGCGACTGTCCGCAGAATGATCCCATGTTGATCCCGCTCGCACAAAGACGTCGCCCAAGTGCGCAAACGTGTGCGATCCGCTTCCTCTTCAACTTTTCTCGATATGCCGATATAATCGGACAGCGGCATCAATACGGAATAGCGCCCCGGGATATTGATATTGGTCGACACACGTGCCCCTTTCGTGCCAAAGGGCTCTTTGATCACTTGGACAAGCAACTCCTGTCCTTGATGCAAAAGACTGGAAATCGGAATATCCTTTTTAATTTTCGAGACATTCTCCACCGTATCTGTCACGACATCGTCGACATATAAAAACGCATTCTTTTCCAAACCAATATCAACGAACGCCGCCTGCATCCCCGGCAGTATATCGTGGACTCGCCCCTTGTATATATTGCCGACCAGCCGCTGATCGACAGATCTTTGAAAATATAGATCGACTAGCTTACCGTCTTCCAGCATGCCGATTCTGATTTCTCGTGCATCGCAATTGACAATCAGTTGTTTTCCCATAATCAATCTCTCCAACAAATTTGTTCGCTATTCACTAATTATTCCGGAAACGGCTCGACAATCACGCCGTCATCATAAATCCCTAACTTGCTGCGGTGAATCATACAAGATATATCAGAAATTCCGCCGTATGTTTGTAATACCTCAACCAGCTCCGTCGGGCGTACATTCGCTTCACTGCCCGTCTGCACGACTGCCGTAAGTATGACCGCGGAATCGTCTGCTTCCATATCCGTCGCCGGTGATTCGATCCGATAAACATATGGTTTAATATCCACTTCCCGCTGCTTCTTCCCATTCGTTCGCGTGACCTTCCACTCCGGCACCTCGGAAATATTGCGCAGTGCCTCAGCAACATCAACTGCCAGCCCGCCTGGGTCCGAGACTCGATGCAAAGATATCCGATATTCCGCCCCATTCATTACACTCATCAGCGTCGGCAGCTTCTTGCCCTCTTCCCCGGTAACATACGTCTTTGCCGCTTCGATTCTTAACCCGATCGGTAATATTTGATTCATCCTGCTTATAAAAGCGTCCGCTTTTAAAGGCTCCGCCAAATCGACATCAATATACTCACTGTCACTCGTCGTACCGACACTCAGCGCCGAACCGAACGACAATTTAGGATGGGGATTAAACCCTTGGCTATAGGCAATCGGTATTTTCGCCCTTTTCAATGCGCGACCGAATATGCGTTGCAAATCGAGATGCGATATATAGCGCACAGCATCACCTTTGGAAAAACGCATGCGAATAACTTCTCCCATTATTCATGCACCCCTTCCCACACGGTCACATCGACATGCAAATCTTGACACACGCCACAGCCTGTACAATTCGCCGTCCGGCAATCATCAATCGTCTTCTCTGCCAAAGCCCGTTTATATTCAATCTCCAAAAATTTCTTCGTCACACCCGAATTGATATGCTCCCATGGTAGGATCTCGTCAAAGGCAAATTCCCGAAACGCATACCACTCGGGATCGATGCCCAAATCACGATACGCATCAAGCCATTGCTGATTGCGGAATTGCTCCGTCCAACTGTCAAACTTACAGCCATACTCCCACGCTTTATAAATGACCTTTGACAACCGGCGGTCACCTCTGGCAATGGCGGATTCTAAGAAACTCACTTGCGGGTCATGCCAATTGTATACGATCGCTTTCGAACGGATGGCATTCTGCAATACAACCCGTCTCCGCTGAAGCTCCTGTTTCGCTACTTGTCCCACCCATTGAAATGGCGTATGCGGCTTCGGCACAAATAACGAAGTGCTGACAGTCACCTTCAAGCCCCGCGTTTTGCCATGATGGACACCTCTATAGGCATCGACGACTTTTTCAGCCAATTCCGCAATGCCGACGACATCCTCATCGGTCTCCGTAGGCAAGCCCAGCATAAAATACAACTTCACCTGTGTATATCCCGATTGGAAGGCACTCGTGACTGCGTCAATCAAATGCTCCTCATTGACACCCTTATTGATCACATCACGCAAGCGCTGACTGCCGGCTTCAGGCGCAAATGTAAGCCCTGATTTGCGCATTTGTTGTAACTCCTCAGCCAATTGCACAGAAAAACGGTCGGCTCGCAAAGAAGGAAGCGATATTCCCACCTTTTCCCCGCGAAATTCCTCTATCAATTCATGGATCAATTCCTGAATTTGCGTATAATCGTTACTTGCCAAAGAAGTCAAAGAAATCTCGTCATACCCCGTTTGATCGACGAGTACACGCGCCATCTTCCGCAAATTTTCTTTCTTCCGCTCGCGAACCGGACGGTATACCATGCCGGCTTGGCAGAAACGACATCCACGTGTACATCCTCGCTGAATCTCCAGCATCACCCGGTCATGAACGACATCCAAAAACGGCACAATCAGCGTATCGGGAAATTCTGCCTGATCAAAATCTTTCAGCACACGCTTATCAACTTTTTCCGGAATTCCCGGGCAATTCGGAGTAATCGATTTGATTTCCCCTTCTGCGTAGGTGACATCATAGAAACGCGGCACATACACACCAGGGATCTCCGCCAACTCGCGCAGAATATCGGCACGCGAATACTGCACTCCCTCGCCCATTTGCTCTTTCACATGCTTATATACATCTGCTAATTCGACAATCGCCTCTTCCGCTTCGCCAATCACGAATAAATCAAAAAAGTCGGCGACCGGCTCCGGATTAAAGACACACGGTCCGCCACCAATCACAAAAGGATCTTCCTCCGTCCGCTGATCGGCAAAAATCGGTATGCCCGATAAATCAAGCATATTCACGATATTCGTATAACTCATCTCATATTGCAGCGTAAACGAGACAAAATCAAACTCGCGCAACGGGCGCTTTGTTTCCGAACTTTGCAAAACCGCTCCGCGCTCGCGCATCATCTGTTCCATATCAACCCACGGGGCAAACGCTCTCTCCGCGTAATATGTCTCACGTTGATTAATAATATGATACAAAATTTTATATCCCAAAAATGACATCCCCACCTCATACACATCGGGAAATGCCAATACAAATGTCACATCCATTTTGTCGTGATCTTTCAACACTACATTCCATTCGTTACCCATATAACGTGCGGGCTTTTCGACTTTCATTAACATTTCATGTTGACATATACTTTCCATGGTGTCCTCCCAAAAATTTCATAATCATCGTACGTTTCATTGTATCAAAAATCTTCAGAAAGTTACACCTCATAATTTATGGCACTCATAACGATGCCACTTTCCACGCCTTACCGCAACATTTCCGATACCGGCACGTGGAGTGGTACGTGCTGTTCAAATATTTTTTGCAGCATTTCATAATCCGTCAGCGTTCCGAGAATTTTATGATTGTCCATCACCCAGACAATCGTCGTAATGCCCGGTGAAAACAATTTCAATATTTTAGTGACTGGCTCCGTACTATCGGCGGATATATGACGCACCGGCCGTGTCGTCATTTGCCGATCATTATCATTATAATTTTTATGCAAGAAAATATACATCTGTTGGTATTGTGACTGCCTCTGATCCGTATAGGTCGCCAAAATCAGAAACCCACCTAAGATCAAAAACGTCATATTCATATAACCGAGCATCATCATACCGACAGCAATCGCAATCAACCCGCCACCAATCCCGTAACTAAAACGATACGACATTTCCGTCCCTTTGACCCACCCATGCTCCTGAGACATCATCGCCCGGAAAACCCGACCACCGTCCAACGGCAATGCCGGCAGCAAATTAAATCCGGCAATCATCATATTCACTTTGATAAAGAACAACGCGAAATCTCTTGATAAGATTCCCAATTGAAAAAAAATAAAAGCGACGGCAATCATCAGAAAATTGTTAATCGGTCCGGCAATCGCCACCAATTTCTCTTCCCTCGGCCATCCCTTAAAATTCCAATCGACCTTTGCCACACCGCCAAAGGGCAGAAACTCAATCTCCGTCACTTTCCATCCAAATGCCTTTGCGACAAACACATGTCCTAATTCATGGATAATCACAATCGCAAAAAAAATCGCCGCTTCTACAAACTGTCCCACATAGCCTGTATATATAAGAAATACGATAAATAACCAATGGATACGTATTTTCATATGATTCCACCTTACACCTATGGTAGCATAGCCTCTGGATCAACCGCTTTATTTTCTTTTATGATCTGAAATAACAGCAGTGTCACCTCATCCGCCGTTCCGATCGTCGCCAAAGCCTGCCCTTGTTTCACAGCATCGCCCTCTTTGACTTGAACATCAGATAACCTGCCGTAAACATGAATAAACGCCCCGGAATCGATATGAACCAATAGCTCTTCTTTATCATTGTAGCCGACTTGTTTCACCACACCGTCGGCAGCCGCCACAACCTGTTTATTTTCTAAAGCAATGTATTCAATGTATGGTTTATCCTCCGTAAACTTTTTGACCAATAATCCCTCCAATGGTAAAATCAACGAAGGCGTACTCTGCATATTTGTCTGCCCCGTTCCCGCCATTTCTGCTTTATCCCCTGTAGGATCTTCCGATTGCGGCGGTGATTGACTAAACACAGGTGCCGTATCCGGTGATACGGGAAACTTACTGGCAAATTCATTATAAATTTCCGGATCGGAGCCTGACATCACAGGACTGTTCCACTCCTCACCTCGGTCAAACAAATTATTGTCCGACAGAGCTGTTACCACTCCTTGCCAGTTATAGTCACGTTCCACCACATCATGGATAAATGCCATGCTCGTCTCTGCCCATGGCGCCGAAGCCTGCTTTACAAACACTGCCGATACGACCATCAACACAGCAATTCCCATCTGCCAAACTCGCTTAGACGGTTTTTGAGCCGCGACCTTACCAATGGGAAAACTAGCATGTCTATCATAGGAACTACTATAACTTTCTCCGAATTTGATCCTGTCAATTTGATGCTCTCTTCTTTGCTTTACACCTTCCAAATTGATTCTCATCTTTGTCACCTACTATATCAGGATACTTGTCTATCTATAGCCATCCTATGCAGGCACTCCCTGATATATGCAAAGCAAGTCTCACTATATATCTTCTTGATAATATAAAGAAAAAGCCCCTAAAGGGACTTTGCATGTGACTTATTATCAATTGCTTAGGAAAATATCTTTTTGATTTTTTTGAAAAAACCCTCTTTGCCAATGCGCAAGTCGAGCAAAGGAATTGTTTCTCCGTTAATTCTCCGCGCGATATTGCGATACGCCTTGGATGCCATCGGCTCTGTTTGCATGGCAATCGGCTCTCCTTTATTATTGCCTCGCAATATACCATCATCATCCGGTACGACACCCAACAAATCAACCGCTAAAATACTGACAACCTCGTCGAGATCGAGCATATCCTTCTCCGACATCAATTTCGCATCGGCACGGTTGACGATTAAATCGACGCGTTTCATCTGCTGTTTTTCCAACAATCCGATGACTCTATCGGCATCACGCACAGACGTCGCATCCGGAGTCACAACGACAATGGCGCGGTCAGCACCTGCCACCGCATTTTGAAACCCTTTTTCTATACCCGCCGGACAGTCGATAATCACGTAGTCAAAATCTTCTTTCAGTTGAGCAACGATTTCCAACATCTTATCTTCTTCCAAAGAATTCTTGTCCTTAGTCTGTGACGCTGCCAGCAAAAACAAACTGTCGAAGCGCTTATCTTTAATAATTGCCTGCTTGACTTTGCATTTACCCTCTGCCACATCAATAATATCATAGATAATCCGATTCTCTAGACCCAAAGCAACGTCGAGATTTCTCAGCCCTATATCGGTATCGACCAAACAAACCTTTTTGCCGAGTATCGCCAAAGCAGACCCTACATTCGCTGATGTCGTCGTCTTACCTACCCCGCCTTTACCCGATGTGATGACAATTGCTTCTCCCATATGTATTCACTCCTCTTTTATATCTCCTACATGTCAACCTGGCATCAATCGATCAATCTTTACATGCTAATTTACATCCATCCTACATGTCAATGATATACAATTCTATATATCAAGCGTATATTTCGATGATAATCTGCAATTATAGAACCAAGTGATTCTTATGTTTAAATTGGATTCTATACTCATCCAAAAAGGCAGTCGACAAACACATTGGCTGCCCTGACAATTCCGATGCACTGGCTTTTCCTACACAATCTGCAATCCGAATTTGGCATTTCCCCCATGAACAAGCGACGACTACCCTATTTCTATCACCTTTGCTGCCGGCATGTACAAAGCCGTGAACGCGTCCGAGAACCATAATGTCTCCGGTAGCTACTACATGAGCTCCGCCATTAATATCTCCCCAGATGACCAGGTTTCCGTCATGATCCAGCACCTGTCCGGAACGCACCGTACCCCGATGCACTTTCGCTGTTTGTTCATCAATCATATGTACAACAGCCTCTACGGCTGAATCCTGCGAATCTATAGTCTCCGACAAATCGACGCTGGAATTAATTCTAGTCAAAATAAGATTTTCTTTCAGAGAAATAATTTCTTCCAGCAACTTGCGTTGTTTATCCGACAGCTCTCGCCTTCCGCAATCAATCTTAATGCGGACGAGCGGACCGGTCAATAAGGTGCTCAGTTCCCGTCTGACTTTATGCTTTAACTCTTCTGCTACTATAGAAAAAGGTTCCTCATCATCCAAACGAAACGACAGCCCTTCATTACTTCCCTTGATCGTGACTAGATTCTTCTTCCTAAGTTGAGCCTTCTCCTGATCCACGAAAACCTTCCCTCCTATATCCGGCTAGTAATCTTGTATTCGCTAATCGACATGAATTCTCCTGCTATGATCGTCATTTAACTTTTAACCAACAAAAAACACGGTAGATGATTTCCCTTCCCCTAACCGTGTCCCAATCTAATTTTACAATTTACCATATGACATCCGTAATGTCGATTTCCTTTGTCTTCTGTAAATCAATGACTCCCTGATCATGGTAAATGACCGGTCGATCAAGATGGTCAGGATCGACAAAAATGACGTCACCGATCACCCCGTTACTCAAAACCACTCGATTGCCGACATACAAACTGCGGACATTTTGCAAGAAAATCTGACTGATTTCCGGATCAAGCACACCGAATCTGTCATCAGCAATTTGCTTTGCCACTGTAAAAGGCGAGACTTTCTTGCGATAAATTCGATTCGACGTCATCGCATCATATATATCGGCAACAGCGACAATTCTCGCAAACAAATGAGCCTCTTTACCTCGTAAACCGAGCGGATATCCTCTGCCGTCATAGCGCTCGTGATGGCTGAGCGCCGCCAGCACGACGCCACCGCGTAAATCAGGTATTTCACATAACAATGAAAACCCTTCTAGGGCATGCCCCTGCATAATCTCATATTCCTCATCGGTCAATTTCCCCGGTTTATTGAGAATCGAATCATCAATTTTCGTCTTACCCATATCATGCAAAAGACCCGCACAAGCGAGATCTACAATATCTGCCTGTGGTAATCCCAGCCATTCACCGATCATCGCCGACAAAATTGCAACATTGACACAATGCGTATATGTATAATCATCTTTATCTTTTACGAGATACAGACGTCCGATAACACTGTAATTTTTCAAAACGACTTTCATTAAATCTTCCGATGTCGCTTTGATTTTATCGACTTCAAAGTTCTGATTGCGAACCTGGTTCATAAATTCCCGAACCGTCAATAACGAATTCTCGTAGGTCTGGATAAAATTTCGCCGTTCTTCGTCGTAAACACTCTCAACTTTTTTAACTTTTGTATCATCTTCCTCTACCGACACAAAAACAATGCCGATTTCTTTCAATCTGACAATCGTATACCGATCAATCACAGTGTGTTTCGCAATTAGCAATATATAATTTTCGGAATAAATATCCTCAGCCAGTATCATACCGGGCTGTATATCATCAATCAATAACGTTTTCATAGTAGATACGCGCCCCCTTATACCATATCAACAATCTCAATATCTCTATGGTTAAACAGATCCAGAAAAACTTCTCCACTACGTATTAACGGGCGATCGGGATGTAACGGATTGACATGAATAATTTCGCCGACCATATCGTTGCTGAGCGTCACCTGGCTGCCGACATAATACATACATACCTTCTGAAAAAAAGTTTGGCTGATACGCGGGTCCAATTTACAATACCCATCTTCAACAATCTCTTTGGCTGCATGAAATACAGAGGATTTCTCAGAATAGATGCGCTCCGATGTCATCGCATCAAAAATATCGGCGACAGCAATAATTCTCGCAAAAAGATGGATTTCATCATTTTTCAGCCCAAAAGGATATCCACTCCCATCATGACGTTCATGATGACATAGAACCGCCATTTTCACACCTCCGGCGATCTGCTTATCCTTCGCCAGGAAGCTAAATCCGTTAATCGGATGTTGACGCAACATCATACGTTCATTCTCATCCAATTCTGAAACTTTATTTAGCAGGGAATCTCTAACCTTTGCTTTTCCGATATCGGCCACTAATCCGGCGCACGCCAAATGAAATAACTCGCTACGCTCCATACGCAGCCATGTTCCGATATACACTGCAATCATCGCTACTTTGATCGGATGAGTAAATTCATATTCTCCAAGATCCTTCAATATATTTAATGCCTTTAGCATATTGCTCTGATGATAGACAGAATCGACGATCACTCTTCCTTGCTGCTCGATGATATGCCACGAGAAATCCCGTTGAAACCGTATATCTTCTCTAATTGTCTGCATGTATTGTACTATCTCTGCATATTGCGTGCATTCCATTGTTCCGTGCCCTCCTTTGCCTTGACCTATATAGTTCAATATAATAATTATATCTGAAAGAAATCTGAATTTTTATATAAATCAGTACATTCACCCTATATTAACTCAAGTATATGGCAACTAAGATAGATAGTAAATATTACTTAATGCCTTATTATCCAAAACATTAGAATCAAATGTATCTAATAATTATTTATAAATTGCCGAAAACATATATAGAAAAGTATACTATATATAGAAATTACTTAACACATACGGGGGTACTTATGAAAACATTGCGTGCAATTCTTGTTGACGATGAGCTGCTGGCTCTAAAAAACATGGAAACCCACTTACGTGCGATTAATACTATTGAAATTCTTGCGAGTTTTCAAAACCCGCTACACGCCTTGGAATCCGTCGAGACCTTACGACCGGATATCGTCTTCCTTGATATTGAAATGCCGGTATACAATGGTTTAATCTGTGCAGAAAAAATATTGGATATGGCTCCGGAAACATCCATCGTATTTATTACAGCCTATAACACCTTTGCCATAGAAGCCTTCGAATTGAACGCCGTCGACTATATTGTAAAGCCGATTGCCAAAGAACGTTTAGAAAAGACAATCCAGCGTCTGAACAGCTTAAACACGCCAGGTACCAACCATACACCGGTCACAGATACCAGACCCGGTATCATCATTCGCAGCTTCCACTCGTTAAAAATCGAATCCTTAGACAAACACAACCCGATCGAGCCGATACAATGGAAAACTTCTAAAGCGCAAGAAATCTTTTCTTATCTTCTATACAGACACAATCAACCAGTGCGCAAAGACTCCCTGATCGAGTATTTCTTTCCGCATGTTAATTACTCCAAAGGTTCTACACAATTGTACACGACAATTTATCAAATACGCAAAATATTAAAACCATTCGCCAAAGAAATATCGCTAAATAATTGTATTGAAGGTTGGCAACTACATATCGACAAAGCATTAATCGATACAGAAATATTTAAAAGCGGCATCAAAAACCTCGGCGATATCTGCGCAGAAAATATAGCCGATTATAGAAAAATATTAGAATTATACCGCGGAGATTATTTGGAGATTTACGATTATATCTGGGCAGAAGCGGAAAAAGAAAGGCTGCGTATGATGTATGCACACCTCGCAGCCAAAATTGCATCGTACTATTCATCTCGCCAAGAGTATCGGGAAGCCGTTATGCTTTACAAACAGCTACAATTACTCAATCCATATTACGAAAATACGTATTTCGAACTGATGAAACTTTATGCCATCTTGCAAGACCACAGTGCCGTTAAAGAACAATACAACCAACTTGTAGAAATGCTCGACTCCGAATACAATAAACCGCCTGAGGACGATGTACGTCAATGGTACGCTCAATGGTTGCGCTAGTTAGTCCGTAACCACGACATCATTGTTTCCTTTTAGTTTAAAATACTCCTCCAGAATACGTCTTGCTACGACCCCGCTTGTGTCGGAGCCCCCACCGCCGTCTGGGATAATAACCACGACGGCTACTTCCGGATTCTCGTATGGCGCATATCCGACAAATGTCGCATTCGTCTTGCCTTGTATCCCCGTTTCCGCCGTACCTGTCTTAGCGGCAACCGTATAAGGGAAATTAAGGAACGTATTGTATGCTGTCCCGCCTTTCTCTGTCACCATACGCATTCCTTCTTGTGCGACTTTAATATACTCCGGGCGTACATCTACGACATTCAGCACTTCTTTCTGTTTATCGACAATCGTGTTGCCATCACTGTCGGAAATTTTCTTGACAAGCTGAGGTGCAAGGCGCTCTCCCCCGTTGGCAATCGTCGATGTATATTGCAACAATTGCATCGCCGTCAACGTCATATTTTGCCCCATCGCCGTATAAGCAAGTTCGCCTATTTCATTGACATTCAGCGGCCAGCCCCTGCTGTCTTTCGGCAAATCGATCCCTGTCTCCACTCCGAGACCAAACATCGCGAAGTAACGCTTAAATGTGTCAATTGCCGCCGGAAGATCGCGATTCCGCTGCCAATCGGACTTTAATTTGCTCTGCAAATCAGCCGGAGCATTGCGCACACGGCTCCAATTCATATTTTTCGTGTTCGGATATCCACTGATCCATAAAGCAATTTGATACATATAGACGTTGTTTGATTCTTGCAATGCCTGCCGTGGATCGTTCCAACCATGACCGCCCCGGTACCACGGCCAACTGCGAAACGGACGCGTCCATGTACCGATATAGATCGATCCTGTATCGTATATCTGCGTCGAAGGCGTAATTACACCCTCCTGTAGTCCCATCATAATCGTCGCCATCTTCACGACGGAGCCCGGTTCCCATGCCGCATCGACAGCCCGGTTGATTAACGGGCGGTTCCCAGCCGCCGTAAACAGATAATCGACATCCTCCTGCGACATTTTCCGCGTGAACGTATTCGGGTCATAACTTGGATGGCTTGCCATCGACAATACCTCACCCGTCAGCGGATTCATCACGACAGCCACCGCTTCGTTAGCATCAGGTATCGGGTCTTTTGCACGCGTCCGCAGTTCTTCCAATTGCTCTTGAATAATCCTCTGGGTCGCCTCTTGCAGCTTCATATCAATCGTCAGCGTCAAATCGTCTCCGCGCACAGGTGGCTCTAACCCTAGTTCCCTTACTGGCTGTGAGAAACGATTGACTTCAACCATGCGCTTTCCTTCTTTGCCGCGCAAAAATTCTTCATACTGTCTTTCTAATCCATCAATACCGACTTTCTCGTCTAAACGGTAACCTAGCTCCCGATAATACTCTGCCTGTGCTTCCGGTATACGACTGATGTATCCAATTGCATGGACCGCCAAATCATTATATCGGTATTCGCGAATCGGCTCGACAACGACATTGACCCCTGGGAGATCTTCCTTATGCTCCGATATATACGCCACAACTGATTCATCAACATCCGTCCGCAGTTGTCTCGGTAAATATCTCGGCAACTTTCGCGGATGCTCATAATCCATCGCTGTCAATATCTCTTTCGCCGACATATCAAGCACTTCCACAAGACGATTTGCTATATCTTCGTGCTTAATGTCCTGAGTTGTCATTTCCGTAAATGTCACGACATACGCCGGACGATTCGTTACGAGTAATTCGCCGTTGCGATCAAACATCCATCCGCGCGGAGCAGGAATCGAAAGCGTCGTCGTACTGTTACTCTCCGACTGCATTAAATATTCCTCACCCTTTACGAGCTGTACGCCCGCTGAGCGCAACAATAAAATCGTAAAGAAGATGAACGCTATAGAAAACAAAATATTCAACCTGCGCGGAAGATGACTCTCTTCTTTATTCATAATACGCCACTCCTTTTCTTTCTAATAACGCCATAACCGGGCGAAAGAAAATGACAGCAATCGCAGAGCCTAATAACAGCCTGCCCCAGAAATATCGGTCAAATGCCTGTGCCAAAGTGACATCAACCAAGCCAAACAAACTATTAATCCCCCAAATTAACAATTCAAAAGAAAATAGCGCCAAAATTACGACGAACAAAAAAACGAGAATATGACGCTCCATAAACAGACGCAGCGTTAGATTCGCGAAATACGCAATATATGAATAAGTGAATGCATACAACCCCACGTAGGAACCAAAGGCAATATCCTGAATAAGACCAATAATAAAAGCGACAAACAATAAATTTCTGCCGTCTCTTACCATAATGGCAAATATCAAAACGACCACGGCAAGATTCGGTATCGTAAACGCATCTGCCGGTGTCACCATCGGAAAAACGACAGAAAACAATGTCGCTTGGATCATGAGCATCAGAAACATCGATAAACCGACGACCAAATAAAACACGATTACTCCATCCCCTCGACTTCTGTCTCCGTCTGTTCCTGATCGCCCGCTTCATCAGAAACCTCATCGACGCGCAATGTCCTTTTGATAATCAAAAGCTCGTTCAAATTCTGCGTATTCGCAGCCGGTTCCACATAAACACTCTGTGTCAATCCACCCTCTGTTCGTTTCGCAGCGACAATCTCGCCAATCACCAGCCCTTTAGGAAATACTTCTCCATAACCGGATGTGACGACGATATCACCTTTTTCCAATTGAATATCGGGCTTAATCATACTCATCAGCAAATATCCGTACTCCGTGTCGTATTCATCGATCACACCGAAGCTCTCTTCTTTGCCAAGCGCGACAGACGAAATACCGGACGGAGCATGGCTATCCGTCAGAAGTAACACTTTCGAATTATAATTAGACACCGAATAAATCTTACCGATTAGCCCCTCGTGGTTAATCACTGCCATATTGCGTTCAATGCCATGCTTCTTCCCACGATCAATTGTGACGATATTATCCCATCGACTAGGGCTTCTGCCGACGACATTGGCGGCAATTACATCGTAATCACGAATCGATTCTTTAAAATCAAGCAGTTCACGAATCCGGCGGTTTTCTTCATTGACTAACTTTAGTTCCGCTTGCATATACACCATATGATTTAACGATTCTTTTAAAGCGCTATTTTCCTCGTATAAGTGTTTAATTCGGCGCACATCGTCATATAAGCCTGCCAAATAGTGGGCGGGCTTATAGATGAGTTTTTGCAAATATGCTGTTGCATCAAATATAATTTTTTCCGGTCCGGTGATGTTTTGACGCCCTTGTACAGTGATGCTCATCACCAGCGCCAAAACAATGACCGCCACGAATAATAATAACCATCGACGATTTCCAAACCAGTTGTCCAATCTTCACACCCCAACAGCCGTTATTTTTTCACTGAAATTCCTGGTCTGGCTTTGAACAAGTGAATATTCTCCAGTGCCTTGCCCGTACCAATTGCCACACAATCAAGCGCTTGGTCGGCGACGATCACTGGTATTCCTGTTTCTTTAGACAGAAGTTGATCGAGATTTTTCAGTAAGGCTCCCCCGCCCGTCATGACAATTCCACGATCTATAATATCGGCTGCCAATTCCGGCGGACTTTTTTCCAATGTAACTTTCACAGCTTCAACAATGCTGTACACTGTATCCGCTAAGGCGTCACTGATTTCTACCGCAGAAATATCCAACGTCTTCGGTAGACCGGAAACCAAGTCACGTCCCCGTACACTCGTCGATTCCTCTTCATTCGGAGGTATCGCTGAACCAATCGTCATTTTCAACTGTTCTGCAGTACGTTCACCGATCATCAAATTGTATTCACGCTTAATATATTGTGTAATCGCTTCATCCATCTCATCTCCGGCAACGCGAATCGAACGGCTGGTGACAATCCCTCCAAGGGAAATAATCGCGACCTCCGTCGTTCCCCCGCCGATATCCACAACCATGCTGCCCGTCGGTTCATGAACCGGCAGACCTGCGCCAATGGCAGCTGCCATCGGTTCTTCAATCGTATACGCCTCTCGTGCACCCGCTTGCAATGTCGCGTCTTCCACGGCGCGCTTTTCAACTGCCGTGATACCTGAAGGAACACAAACCATAACGCGCGGCTTTCTGGAGAAAATGTTAGACTTTTTGTTCGCCTTTTTAATAAAATACCGCAACATTGTCGCTGTCGTTTCAAAATCAGCGATCACACCGTCGCGCATCGGGCGTATCGCGACAATATTGCCCGGTGTCCGCCCGATCATGCTTTTAGCTGCCTCTCCCACTGCTTCTATCTGTTTAGAGTCTGTGCGTAAAGCCACAACAGACGGTTCATTCAAAATAATTCCTGTTCCTTTAGCATATACCAGTGTGTTCGCTGTACCTAAGTCAATACCCATGTCATTATTAAATCCAATCATCTATACGTTCTCCCTTCTGATGATGCAGTCTCACATTTTTCCTTTTTCTTTTAAGCTATAATAGGTATTGTCTCCAATGATTACGTGATCTAAAACCTCAATGCCGAGAATCTCGCCGGCTTTGACTAAACGCTTTGTCACTTCTATATCTTCCCTGCTCGGATTAGGATCCCCGCTGGGATGGTTATGTACACAGATAATCGATGCACTACTGCGCTTTAAAGCGCCTTTAAATACTTCCCGTGGATGAACGATTGACGAATTTAAACCACCTACCGTAATTCGTTCATAGCTAATCACTTGATTCTTCGTATTCAAATACAAACAAACAAATACTTCCTGCTGTAAATGTCGCAATTCATCCATAACATATGTCGCAACATCTTCCGGCGTATGAATGGTAAATACTTCATTGTGTCTTTGTCTGGCAATCCGGCGTCCCATTTCAATTGCCGCCATAATCTGTACTGCCTTCGCCTTGCCAATTCCTTTAATTGCCGTAATTTCATCCACGGTACAATGAAGCAGACCGTGTAATCCTTCAAAATGACTCAACAATTGTTGCGCAAGCCCGTGCGCCGATACTGTCTTCGTCCCTGTGCGCAGAATAATCGCCAATAAATCCGCATTGGACATACTATCAGGTCCTGAATGCAGCATTCTCTCTCGTGGTCTTTCCTCAGCCGGCAAATCTTTGATCATACACGTTTCCACATTCGCCTGTTTAAGCATAAGGAATGCCTCCTGCACTACAATATTTTCACACCGAATTCTTTCAACAATTCAGCCGTCTGAAAGATGGGCAGACCGACGACATTGAAAAAACAGCCGCGAATTTCCTTGACAAACAATGCACCATGCTCCTGAATGGCATAGGCACCTGCCTTGTCCAAATAACTCGCTTTGTTCAAGTATCGTTCCAACTCACCTTCGTCAATCTTCTTAAAATCGACTGCTGTTTCGACACACAGGGTCTTAGTTATCTCCGAATCGACATCAATCACAGTCACTCCCGACAAAACCGAGTGTGTCTTCCCTGATAAACTGCGTAACATTTCTTTGGCAGCTTGTCGGTCTACAGGTTTTCCCAAAATGGCACCTTCCAGCAGCACAATCGTATCAGCTCCAATGACCAACCCCGAAGATTGCTGTTCAGCCACCGCCTCTGCTTTACACGCACTGAGACGCGATACGAGCTCCGACGGCGATACCGTGCCCATCTCCTCAATTATCCGCTGTTCATCGATTTCACTTGACAAGACAATAAAAGATAATCCCAACCCCTCTAGCAACTGTTTGCGTCTTGGAGACTGGGATGCTAATATTATTCGCTTTTCCATCGGTGTTTCCCTTCTAATCTATGTAAGTAAATTTTACAAATAACTGTTACATTCTTCGATAGATCCAGAAAGATGCTATCAGCCCGAGCACGCTCGCCAAATTAATACGTAAGACAATGTCAATATCCCAGACGAGAATTAGAAAATCTCCTCCGGGATGCCAACGAATTTCCCTAGATTCAAAGACATAGGGAACTCCCAGCTTATGCAATATATCACCGATAATTCCCCCGAGCAACAGCCCGATCACAAGTAACACCAATAAAACGATTTTAGACTGCGTGGTTTTTGCCATATACGTGTCTCCCCAAATCCCACTATCTACTGACTTGTCCGTAATCAGTTTATCAGAACCTGGGTCACATCACAACCACTAAATAGTCCTATTTCACTTGCGCAATTTCCGAAATTGCCAGCAAAGAAAGAAGTAACTCCTGCATATGCTTACCCAACTGCTTGTCCCCTTTTACGATTGGTGGCGACGTTTCTAACTGAGTCTTTAGATTCAGTAAAAATGGATGCTGCTTATTTTCATCGATGGTCAGTAATCGATCAATCGTCTCGAGCAAATCTGCTTTTTGGCTCTGTAATTGTTGCAAATCGCCGTCATTTCCTTTTAATAATTGATAGCTGGACTGTGCCAATAGTTCATAGAAGCCGAGAACTTTTTCGCCCAAAGCATTTCCCTCGCCGCTGTATTCGTCTGTTACATACAAAACAACGGGTTGCATCGTAATTTCCATTTCCTTGGCATATAAATCAATCTGCAAAGCTGACCATTGTTTAACGAGCTCATTGGCGTGCTTGATATCACAGAACCCCGCAACCATCAAACGGGACGGGTTCATATCATACATTTTCCAAGCCAACCCTTTCGCTTTCAACTGCTGTTCAATCGGGTATGCGTACTCGGGTGTCTGAAATACCCCAGCTTGTACAAAATACCATGCTTTATTCGGAAAATCAACCGTGTATTGCTGTGCATTCCCGTTTGACACATCGTGCTGTTCAAGCACCTCTTCCGGTGCTAATGTCGTCGCCTGCTCAAGCGCCTGCTCGTCCATCAATGTCGATGCTTGTACCACTGTAGGAATATGCGCCATATATACATCGCTTTTAGAAGCCTCCACATCCGCATCGACAAACAGTGTCAACAAAAACAATCCCAGCAGCACTCCGCATCCGCTGGCAAATAAAACAGTAGCCAGCACCGGTAACCAACGCATGTTCTTCATAGAAATCCTCCCCATAGCTTGTCTTATTTCTATGTATATGTCCATTTCGGAAGATATAGAACCTAATACAGCAAAAAATAGATCCCGATTCCGATCAGCAAGATGGCACCTAGTAATTCCGCATGATCACCAAATGATCTGCCCAGCTTTCTGCCTAGAATTAGCCCCGCATATGTCATGCATCCGGTGACGCCCCCCATAATCAGCACCGTGAGAATCACATCCATTCCTAACGCTCCCAGCCCGAATCCGACTGCCAATGCATCAATGGAGACACTAATCGCCAAAATCAGCGCTCCAAATGGCTTATCTAACAACGATTGATCAGCGCTCATGCAGGAAATTTTTTTCTTGCTAAGGAGGTCTTTCAAGTACGAAATCAAATAATACGCTCCAATAATGAATAGCACCAGTGCCCCAAAGACCTCTGCCAATTCACCTATATAGTCGCCGACTAAATGACCGATGAACATACCGAGCAGCGGCATAACAACGTGGAAAAATGCTACCAACAACGATGTTGTGTATATTTTTCGCTTGCTGATACCGCACATGCCGACCCCAATACAAACTGAAAACGAATCAATTCCTAAGGCGAAAGCGATGATAAAAATTGTTATAATTCCCATGGTGACCTCCGAATGTAATGGCAGATAAAAAAACAAGCACACTCTACTATCTAGTATGCTTGTTTCTTTCCTAATATAACCCTTTAGATTTTTACGAATATCGTTTTCAGTCCCATAACAGCCTTGTCTCCGTCTGAGTATATAATTGTTGAAGTGTTTCATCGCCGTATACTTTCACAACTACGTTGACTACACCTGCCGGATATCCATCGGTGCGCAATTCCATTACAACATAATAATGATTGCCGATCACTTTTTCGTATTTAAAATCGTTACCTGCCCTCAATTCCAACCCTGAGAATCCGTCCTCATTGAGCTTTGCTTGACTATCCCGCAGAGAATATGTTTGACTGACAGAATATACATACTCTATCTGCCTTTGTGCCTCTCTAGTCGCTTCTAAGATCGTTGCCGATACGCTATTTCCCTGTGTTTCCGCAAACATCTCCCAAAAAGGCAAAAAAATCAATACCAAGAGAATGACAGATATTAGGATTTCACCAATTGTTATGCCCCGCTCATGCCCTACACGCCCCAAATGTCTTGTAGACATAATGCCCATCTCCTTTTGATTTTAATACCTGATCTCATATTAAAATCATCAAACGAAAACTGCTTTCTATACCCATCATATGCTGTGATGGGCGAAATGGCACGGAAACACACAAAAATTTTTAACCTGATTAACTTGGCGTTTGCAGTTCTACCATTCAGATGGAGTAAAAAAATCTCCACCTGAATTAAGAGCTTGCTTCAATAAGTAAATGGGTATAAAAAAAGACCCCATGAAATCATCCATGTGAGTCGGTTTCACTATTCGCTCCGTCTAGCCCAAGTGACCAAATACAGACTAGAGTTCATCACACCCTATTTAAATCCTAGCTGTTGTTTGCGATCCGTTCCTGAGTCCTTTGTTGCAGGTGGGTAGTAAAAATCTATGATCTTCTGTTCATGCCACGCTTCTCCATCAAGCCATTTGCGATACAATTCTCCACGGTAACTCGTATCATCCATACGACTTTCATGATACTGCACAGGGTGATCGTTTTTAATAAATAAAGAATAATCACGATAATCTATATGATTCCCAAAAACGTCTACGATCACTTCCGGTGCATCATAAGTAAGCCTAATATACACATTCTTTTTCAGAGAATTATACACTTTTAAATCTTCCGCTACATTGCTGACAGTCGCATCATAGCCGGCAGGAATATACTGAACATTCCGTGAGTGATTGTGGTGTTCTGGAAAATCCAAACCCGCATGAGCCGCTGCCGCAAACAATGTACTTGATAACTGACATACTCCACCGCCAATTCCATCAGTGATAGCTTGCTCACTGAACACTGGTGCCTTTATATAACCGTTCTCCTCCGTGTAGGGAGCCGCCAATTGGTTAAAGGAAATCGTCTCTTCCGGCTCAATCAGCAGCGGATGCAGCAATGCGACTGCGCGCCGTATATTATGAATACGATTTTCATCTTGCTGATTAACCGTAGTAGCGAATCTCATAAAATGTTTATCGATACTTCTGATATCCGCAGCTGTCACCTTAGGAACGACCGGTTGCAAAGCCACATTGATGACATTCTCTTGCAAGCCATTTGCCAGTAAGGAATGAACAGCGTGCATGGTACTTTCAATATTTAATTTTTTACCAATCTGTTCAGAAGTCTTCTCGATCTGGTTCCCGCGTAATATGACCTCGGCATCTATAGCAGACACATCGACTGTTTGAGCAATTTCTTCTAACTGTTTTTTCAATGTAGCTCTATCATAATTGACTACTAAAGGGATATGCTGTCTGCTAGATAAGCCCGTTACGGAAAAAATTTCTTTTACGGTCGCATCCACATCATATACGACGCCTAAATCCGCGGCTTCCAGTGTCCATTGATAATCTTCGACAATAATATGAATATCTTGGTCCCGGATACCAGCAACTGCCTGCTCCACTGCTTGTGCCACCTGCTGTCGATCCATATTGATCAATGGAATCCCTGCAACCGAAAAATCGTGGCGCATGATTAAAACCTGATCATCAACTGCAGCGACTTGCTCTGAAATCATCAAAGCCCCATTGCTTATGATCAATAACGGAATCAAAAAGATAATAAAAAGCGTTACAGCAGATTTTGTACGCGTTTTATATTCCATTTTTTCCTCCATATTATTCGCCGACACTCATGCTCAATTCAAGCAGTTTACTGCTTCCCAATGCCTTCACACGCAAGATTAATTCTTCCGTAAGCAATGTATCCTTAGGAATCAAGACTTCGCCGTTCTCACCAAAAAAGTCTTTTGTCAAACGTTTACCCATCATGAATAGAATATGGCGGTCTTCTAATTGGCGTCTGGCATCAAACTCTTCTTTGGCAATCGTCGCCTCATATATATTCGTCACGTTGTCGACTATATTGGTAACTTTCTCTTCGGCAATCGCCGTCTTGACCTCCGTCGTCACGGCAACGAAATCAGCGCCTGCATGTAGCGTATGTTCAGGAACTGTAACCGTTGCTTGCGCTGTTGACATAACTACAGTCCCATCATGCTTTTTTTCTGAATCTGCAACCTTATCAATAAATGTTTGGTAACTCACCAATTTTTCAAGAATATCCTCTTGTACGATCACAACTTCTTTACCATAAGTAACGACATGCTCAGCCAGCACAATTTGATCTACAGACGTTTTGTCACTGATCATCAACATACTTCCGAGAATTTTTCCGGAAATATTGTCCAAATAATACTCACCGACTTGTCCCAATAACGAACCTTTTTTACTGATGATCTTGCTGCCAATCAATTGTACATTTTTTGTCAGCATTTCATGGGCGGAAGGAACGTTCGAGAGTTCGACAATCACTCCCTCATTTTCAATCGTCACCGCATAATCTCCAATTCCCTCGATTTTTTCAAACGGAACCGCTTTAATGCCAAATTCGAGGCTCGCCGTTTTGACAATCATATAATCGACTGTGCCCTTCTCCGCGTTAATCAGCAAGCTACTAACATGTCCCACTTCTTTGCCTTCGCTGATACTGAAAACAGGCAGATTCACTATATCTGTGCTCTTTTTCATTTGCGTACCGCTCCCTTTTCATTTTTCTATTTAATCCTTTGCCTAACTTGGCTGTTTCATCATCGATTCAATGGCTTCTGTTTGTATGCAGATGTACTCACGCACATCTTCCGAAAGTTCTCCAAGGGTAGATATATATTGCAATTGTTCCAACGCCTTCACATATTCTAATTTCTCCAAATAGAAATCTGCCAATTCCATTGTCATCAGTTGACGAATATGCGTAGGTACATTCGCCGCTTTTTGTAACTTGTCCGCTAGCTGAATAGCATGATCATATTGATGTGCCGTTTTCAATTGCAGCAATTCCTCAAAGACTTGCTCAATCGCATTAACCGGCTGTAGGTCAAGCGTCTCGCTTGGCTGCTGGGCAGCGGTCGCAGCTAACTGCTGATCAGCCATTTCATTTGGCTGTTGCACAATCGTCTCACTTTGCCGTTGATCAGCCAGTTCGTTTGGCTGTTGCTCGACCGTTCTGCTCGGTGGTTGGACAATTGTTTTCGTTGGCTGATGTGCGACCGTCTCGCTCGATAGATTGTCCACATCCGATTTGTTTAGTGCGCTATCAGCGATCGTTTTGAGGTTAGACGCTGAACTTCTGCTCAATACACCCGCCAGTATAGCCGCCACAGCAATATATATCAATGATGCTGTAAGTAACTGAGAACGCTCAAATACAAATGGAGTCACAAGCCCCAAGAGCGCTGCGGACCAAAAGGAAACTTTTCCGGATGTTTGACGAAGCATATGAATACGTTTATGTAACAAAAGATACGTTATAATGACACCGGTAACGTATATCCCATAATAATATCCCATTGACTGCCCCCTTTTGCATAAACTCCGTTGTCTTATTCGACAAAAAAACTGCATTTCCTTTAATCAAATTGTCGAAATAAGCAGAATCATAAAACCAAGCCGTCAATGTGTTTCACCAATTTATTAATCTCCGGTTTACTGACCTGCGCATTGGCACCTACTACTTCACCACGATGCCGCAACGTATCTGTGATCAACGACGAGAAAATGATCACCGGCAGCTTGCGCAAATACGGGTGCTCTTTGACTCTCCGCGTCAGATGGTGTCCATCCATTTGCGGCATTTCGATATCGGTGATGACCAATTGTACATGCTCAGCAATGCCATCTCCGTATTTCGAAGACAGTTCCTCTAAATATTCCCAAGCTAATTTGCCGTCGTTATAAAAATGCAAATTGTGGAATCCTGCTTCATTCAACGTACTCTTTAACAATTCGCGCAACATCGTCGAATCCTCAGCAATCACAATATGCTTTTCCGAGCGTTGCCGATACCCAAGCTCTTTGACGGCTTCCACGCTAATCCCCGATTTCGGACTCATTTCCAGAACAATCCGTTCAAAATCTAAAAGTATAATCAGGCGGTCATCCATTTTAATAATTCCCGTCGTCGAACTTTTATCCGATTCGGCAAATTCAGACGGTTTCTCAATTTGTTCCCATGATATTCGATGAATGCGACTGACACCATGAACATGGAACGCCACCTTCATCTGATTAAATTCAGAAATAATCACACGGTCTTCTTGCGGATTACCGGACGGAGGAATCGACATCGCTTTCGCCAAATCAATAATCGGAACGACTTCTCCACGCAACTGAATGACGCCTTCAGCATTTGGATGACTGTTTGGCAATGTCGTTATTTTCTGCGGAGTAACGATTTCTCTGACTTTCATAACGTTAATACCAAAACTGCTGTTTCCTAAATTAAACTCAACAATTTCCAGTTCGTTTGTACCCGTCTCTAATAAAATCCCCTTGTCGTTATTCATAGTCCTCGTCCCCTTCTAGATACTATATTTGATAATATTCGCGTCAAATAGACATTTTCCTGTCTCATAATTTCAATAATTTTCTTGGGTGATATAGCTAGCCAATTCTGCGGCTGCCTTCCATATATCGCCTGCGCCCATCGTCAGTACGAGGTCCCCGGGCTTTGCCTGAATTTTTAATTGCTCAATCAGCTGCTGTCTGTCTTCGACAAATTTCGCCTGGGCGTGGCTATTGCTGCGAATCGAGTCGACCAACTTCCGCGCGTTGACGCCATTGATCCTCTTCTCACCGGCAGGAGAATAGATATCCAGAACATATAACTCATCGGCATCGGCAAACGCTTTACTAAATTCCTCAAACAGAAAATACGTTCTTGAATACCGCTGTGGCTGGAATATAGCAATGACATGCTTACCGCTTGCCTTTGCCGCCGCTAACGTCGCTTTGATTTCTGTAGGATGATGTGCATAGTCATCGACAATCGTAATTCCATGTCGCTCGCCCATGACGGTAAAGCGCCGCTTCGCCCCATGAAAACTTTCTAACTGCTCCTGAATTTGCTCGAACGACATTCCTGCTTGCATACAAGCAATCACAGCCGATGCCGCATTGAGCACATTATGTTTGCCTGGGATCTGCAAATGGATCGTACCGAGTAAATTCTGTCTTTCAAATAAATCGAAAGAAATCCGTCGCCCCGATTGCTGGATATCACTGACATAATAATCCGCTTGATTGGAAAGACCAAACGTGATCACATTGCATTCCAAATCATCAACCATTTCCTTCGTATATAAATCTTCGTCATTGATAATCACACAACCGTCAGTACGAACTTGGTGCAAATATTTTTTGTATGCAGCTTTTAGATTTTCAAATTTACCGTCATAATTCTCCAAATGATCTGGCTCAATGTTGGTTATCACGGCGATTTTCGGAAAATAATTCAAAAAACTGCCGTCACTTTCATCAGCCTCGGCGATGACATAGTTGCTTTGTCCAGCTTTCGCATTGTTGTTCAAACCCATGACTTCCCCGCCGATGACGTATGTTGGATCTTGGTTTCCCCGTTCCATAATATACGCAATCATCGAACTGGTCGTCGTCTTGCCATGAGCCCCGGCAACTGTGATTCCATCCCTTTGATTGAGAATTTTCGCCAGCATTTCCGATCTGTGTATCAACGGTATTTTATTTTCAAGTGCTGCGATTAACTCGACATTGTCTTTCGGAATATCACTAGAGTAAATAACCAAATCAGCGCCTATAACATGTTGTTGATCATGTCCAAGATAGACCTGTGCCCCCTGGGAGCGAAGCCTTGCCGTCAACTCTTTCTCTACGACATCCGACCCGGATACCGTAAATCCCCAATCTAACATGACCTTTGCAATGGCGCTCATGCCATAACCGCCAATCCCGACAAAATGTAACTTTTGTGAATTGTTCACACTTCCACCAACCTCTATCTTTTATTCGTCCACCATTTGCGTGCTTCTGATATCATATACAATGACCCTGCCAGACATACGATATCGTCTTCCTGTGCCATCCCTATCGTCGCTTCCACTGCTTGATCTATTTCCGCATATGCATATAACGCAATACTGTCTCTATCTTCTTTGACAGCGGCGATCTGCTCAGCGATGTCTTCCAACAATTGAACAGGATCTGCACTACGCTCGCTGGCAGGTCTTGTCGTGACAACGATCGATGCATATTCTATCATGCACTGGATCATCTTTTCAATTTCTTTGTCACGCAAAAATCCGACACACCAAATATATTTTTTGTCTTTTCCAAACTGTCGCTCCAGCGCACCAATCAATGCCGCAAATCCTTCCGGATTGTGTGCCCCGTCAGCAATTACCACTGGAGAACGCTGCATAATTTCAAAACGTCCTACCCATACAGCATTGCCGATCCCTTCATTGGTGCGGTCCGCCTGAATTGCAATCTGCTGTCGCTCCTGCAGCACATATAATGTCGCTAAAGCCAGCGACAGATTATCTGCTTGATACGCCGCCACTAACTGCGTTGACCACAACCCACGACTTAACAACGGATTTCCTTGAAAATCGAAAGAAATTGTCATACTTTCAAGGTCAATACTGTCTATCTTATTATGAAAATCACTGCCTAATTCATAGAGCTGCGATTTTTCCACATGACTGACGCTGCGAATCACTTCTGCCGCTTCCGGCTGCTTGACGCCACTGATCACAGGAATTCCTGATTTTATAATGCCTGCCTTTTCCTGGGCAATTTCGCGTAGGCTAGAACCTAGTATATGTATATGGTCATATCCGATATTGGTGATAACAGAAATAATCGGTTCAACCACATTTGTCGCATCAAGCCTACCGCCAAGTCCCGTTTCCATGACGACAAAATCGACATTCTGCTGAAAATAGTACAGCAATGCCAGGACAGTGATAATTTCAAATTCCGTCACATGTCCATAAGCTGCCTCCGGCATATTAGGCAGCAGTTCACAAATCCGTTCCGCCACTGCACACAACTGTCGCTCATCGATATCTTCATGATTGATGGCGATCCGATTATTGAACGCTTCCAGATAGGGCGAAGTAAATAACCCTACCTGGTAGCCGTTAGCACTCAATGCGCTCGTCAAATATTTGCATGTTGAACCTTTGCCGTTCGTGCCGGCAACATGAATAATTTTGAGCTGCAAATGTGGATTCCCCAGTTGCTCCAGCAACCACCGCACACGTTCTAAACCCGGTTTGATGCCGAAACGCTGAAAAGACTGTATCCACTCAATAACATCTCTCTGTGTCCGAAATGACAATTGTTCTGGCATGATCTGTACCTCATTATAGTATATTATCGCAACGAGCACTCATGACATTACTGATGACGATTATGCTTGTCGCAGTTGCGCAATTCGTTCTTCCACTTGATCTAATTTCTCTTGGTAACCCTGTTGCTTTATTTTTTCTTGCTCAATCACATGCGCCGGTGCTTTCGATACGAAACTTTCATTTTGTAATTTCTTGACAATTCTGTCCACTTCCGCCAGCAATTTCTCTTGTTCTTTCTCCAGTCTGGCGATTTCCTTTGCCGTATCGATCAACCCATCAAGCGGCATGTATAACTGTCCGCCTTCCAGCACGGCAGACACGGCATTATCCGGCATCTCCAAATCCACATCGATATCCAGTGATTCCGCATTGCAAAGTCCGACGAGTAACCGCTTGCCTTCGGCAAAAATCGTCTGCATCGCAAGCGAATTCGGTTTGATCAACATATTGACTTTCTTACTCGGCGGTACATTCATTTCCGCGCGGACATTCCGCACATTGCGCACTGCATCCATCAAGATGTTCATTTGTGCCGCAGCCTCTTGAAAATTATATTTTTCCTGATATTCAGGGAACTCGGCAATCACCAACGCTTCCCCTTGATGAGGGACATGCTGCCAAATTTCTTCCGTAATATATGGCATATATGGATGCAACAATCTCAAGATACTATCAAGGACATGGCACAGCACCGATTTCGTCATCTGTTTTGCCTGTTCGTCTTCGCCGTTAAGCGTCAATTTCGCCAATTCTATATACCAGTCGCAATAGTCACTCCAAATAAAATCATACAGCACTCTGCCCGCTTCGCCAAATTCATAACGCGTCAATAGTTTGTTAAACGTCTGTGCTGTCTCATTCAAGCGGTGAAGAATCCATTGATCCGTTGTCTGCATCTTCCCTTCTAAGCAGACATCTCCATGCTGCATATCCCCAAGATTCAGCATGACAAACCGTGACGCATTCCATATTTTATTGGCAAAATTGCGCGCACTCTCCACCTTGTCCCAATGGAACCGCTGGTCGTTGCCCGGTGTCGTTCCTGTGGCAAGCATAAAACGCATTGCGTCAGCTCCGAAGCGCTCAATTACTTCCAGTGGATCGACGCCGTTCCCTAATGACTTCGACATCTTGCGTCCCTCGGCATCGCGCACAAGCCCTGTGATGATCACATCGGAGAATGGCTTCTGATCGATAAATTCCAGACCGCTGAAAATCATCCGTGCAACCCAGAAATAAATAATATCGTAACCGGTAATCAAAACATCCGTCGGGTAATATTTCTGTAAATCTTCTGTATTCTCCGGCCAGCCTAACGTAGAGAACGGCCATAACGCGGAACTAAACCACGTATCCAATACATCTTCATCTTGCTTTAAGTGCGTACTGCCGCATTTAGGGCATACATCCGGTGTCTCTCTGGCAACAACCACTTCATTGCAATCCTGGCAGTACCAAGCCGGTATGCGATGTCCCCACCAAAGCTGACGGGAAACACACCAATCGCGTGTATTCTCCATCCAATGCTGGTATATTTTCGTAAAACGGTCAGGCACGAAGCGCACTTCTCCCTGCTTGACGATCTCGATTGCCGGTTCCGCCAACGGTTTCATGCTGACAAACCACTGATCAGATAAATATGGCTCAATCACCGTATGGCAACGATAACAATGACCGACCGAGTGATTGTGTTCATCGATTTTCTCAATTAAATGCAAATCTTTCAATGCTTGTACAACCTTCTTACGCGCCTCATAGCGATCCATACCGGCGAACGCTCCGGCGTTTTCATTCATCTTACCTTGTTCATCCATGACAGAAATCGCCTTTAATTGATGACGAATCCCGATTTCGAAGTCATTCGGATCATGTGCCGGTGTGATCTTTACCGCTCCCGAACCGAATTCCAAATCGACATACTCATCGGCGACAATCGGTATTTCCCGGTTCATCAACGGCAGTATGACCGTTTTGCCGATCACATGTTTATAGCGCTCATCTTCCGGATGGACGGCAATCGCCACATCACCCAACATCGTCTCAGGACGCGTCGTCGCAACAGTAATCGAACCGCTTCCGTCAGTTAGCGGATATTTAATATGTGTGAGTGTTCCGACCTTGTCTTCATGCTCTACTTCAATATCGGATAATGTCGTCTCACATCGTGGACACCAGTTGACAATATAGTTGCCGCGATATAACAACCCTTTCTCGTACAGTCTAACGAATACCTCACGTACAGCCTTCGAGCAGCCTTCATCCATCGTAAAGCGTTCTCTCGACCAGTCACAAGAACAGCCCATTTTTTTCAATTGATTGATAATGATATCGCCGTATTTATTTTTCCATTCCCATGTCTTCTCGAGAAACGCTTCTCTGCCGACATCTTCGCGTGACAGCCCTTCTTGCGCCAACATACCCTCGACGCGGTTCTGTGTGGCAATCCCTGCATGGTCAGTTCCCGGCAGCCACAGCACGTCAAAACCCTGCATGCGTTTCCAACGAATCAGAATATCTTGCAAGGTATTATTCAGTGCATGTCCAATATGCAAATTCGCCGTGACATTCGGCGGCGGGATGACAATCGTAAACGGATCCTTATCAGCATCGGTCTCTTTGCCTGCCTTAAAGTACTGCCCGTCAAGCCAAAACTGATAAATCTTCTCCTCAATATCTTTAGGACTGTATTTCGTCGGTATTTGTGAATATAAAGTTTCCTGCATCATATACCCCTCCAAATAGTAATAAATGAAAAAAGAGCTCTCCGTCTAAAGGACGAGGAGCTCGCGGTACCACCTTTATTTGTATGACAAATAGCCATACACACTTCATGCAGATAACGGCTGCGACCGACCTATTCATGCACTTCACACAAAATGTCAGGACAACCGTATCAGTTCCATCACATCCTGTAAGCACTGCGCGCATGAAAAAGCACTTGTGGATAACTTCTTCCCGCTCATTTTTGAAAATCTCTCAGCCTTGGATTTTCTTTCTGTAAAAAAGAAATCGGAACTACTACTTCCACTCATCGATTTACTTCAATTATTTACGCTCTAGTAGTAGTTTAAACATGTTTATTTCTAAAAGTCAAGATCTTGGAATGCGAATTCTCATCCCCGTGCGCCATTCCCCTTCTTCTAACTGCTTATTTGCTTTTAATAATTCCAAACGACTGATTTTATATTGATCGACAATCGAGTTCATATCATCCTGTTCTTGAATCATATAATATTTAATTGACGTAAATGTCTCTTCTGTCTCCCATACATCCCACCAACGAGTCATTGGTGCCGACGAATCATCCGATGCATTCATTTCCTGATTTGCAGGTGTCGTCGTGCCGTTTTCCGATATTTTCACTTTGAGTCTGGGAACTAATTCCGCTACTTCCTCGGTTTCTTCCACTTCCTGCATTGGCTCAAGCTCTTCTGCTTCTATTTCTTCACTTGTATGATCTTTTTCTTCTGTGTTCTCTCGTGCCTGTTGCTGCTCTTCTATATGCTCTCGTGCCTGCTGTTGCTCTTCCGTGTGCTCTTTTGCCTGCTGTTGCTTTTCTATGTGCTCTCGTGCCTGTTCTTGCCTTTGTACGTGCTCTTGTGCATGATCTTTTGCCGATTCTTTTACATTGCTAATCGATCGAGCATTCTCAATTTGTGGACGTTCCGGCTCATCTACAATTTGTTCCTCGTGCTGTTCGTCATAGAAATTTTGTTGCTCCCTGTAAGAATCCTGCTGTTCTCCGTAGGAATTCTGCTCACGTACAACATCTTCTTCCCGTTGATTCGAAAATGAGTGCGGTGAATTCCATGGAAATGAACGGCTCATTTGTGAAAATTCTGTGCGCCAATTATCTTCCATGATCTCCTCATCAACATTTCCGGATGCTTCTTGCGCCTGTTCTTCTTGATTGTCCTTTACATACGAATCGCTCCCGTAGGAATTTAAATACTGTGTATGGTTGGAATAAGATCCATACCCTTGATTCGGTTGTGCGAACATCTGTGGATAATCCTGTGGGTAACCTTGTTGATAACCCTGTGAATAACTCTGTGGGTAAATCTGCTGATAATTATGTCCGTATTCCTGCGGATATACTGGCTCTTCATAGCCTTGTTGGTAGTTATATGGCGTCTGCCCGTATCCCGGGAATTCTCCTTGCGGAAATGCCTCCTGCTGAAACGGCTCCTGCTGAAATTCCTCTTGCTGAAACGGCTCTTGTTGCAATGATTCTCGCGGAAATTCTTGCTGCGGTGATGTTTCTTGTGGAAATGCAGCTTGCTGCCAAGATTCTTGCTCATTTGCCTGCGCTATGGCTTGCTCATAGGCATCATGCTGTGGATTCGCCGCTTCCCAGTTCTCTTTATGAGGTATCAATCCCCCCAATAAGATTTTACAATTGACGGAAATCGCATGTTCATCACGTACATTATACTGGATATCATGGATACTGACTTTTATGTCTTCCTTCAATTCCACTTGATCGATGGGAATCATGACACGGATCGGAAATGCTTTATCAAATGTCTGTGGTTCGCGCATTCCGGCTCGCGCCAACCATGGCCGACTTCCGCTTGCCCGTACGTCATTGGGTGCCGTTTTGCTCACAGGCAAATATCTTCCTTTAATCAGCAGCATCCCCGTCAATGTGTACATATAATCTGCTTCTTTTAACTCAATCTTGGGAGTAATATCTATATCAAGTACTGAATCGACACCAAGACCGGTTATTTCCATCTCATCAAAAAACTGAATTTCAAAAACTTTTGATTCCATGTATTTTAACACCTCCACAAAAAATTCTGACTATACATATAACTTCTCATATATGATGACAATCGCTAAAGTATATGAGGAAAATATTATAAAAAGTACCGCTGATTAGACAATCAGCGGTACTTTTTATAATGAAGCTATGTGAAGTCATTGTGTCTATAACGATTTCAGCGCATGATAAGACGCTTCTATCGTCCTTGCGATATCCTCATCACTGTGAGCCGTCGACATAAAACATGACTCAAATTGTGACGGTGCAAGATAAACACCAGCATCTAACATTCCTTGATAAAATTTCGCAAATCTCTTCGTATCCGATTGTGTGGCTATGTTGTAATTTACGACTTTCTGCTCATTGAAATACAGGCAGAACATGCTGCCGATTTGATTCATATAGTGAGGAATTCCCAATTCCTGTGCGTGCTGCTGTATGCCTTCTGCCAATCTCTTCGTCTTATCGACCAGTTGATCGAACACATCCGGCTCTCCGAGCAGCTTTAACGTCGTGTACCCGGCAATCATCGCCAGCGGATTGCCTGACAACGTACCTGCCTGGTATATGTTCCCAGCCGGAGCGATATGCTCCATAATTTCTCTCTTGCCTGCATACGCGCCGACAGGCATGCCGCCACCGATGACTTTGCCGAGGCATGTGATATCAGGATCAATATTATATAGCGTTTGGGCACCGCGATAATGGACACGGAATCCGCACATCACTTCGTCGAAAATCAGTAAGGCGCCGTATTTTCTTGTAATGTCGCGTACAAATTCCAGATATCCGGCTTCCGGTGTCACAAGTCCCATATTCCCCGCTACCGGTTCCAGGATCACACCGGCAATCTCTTCACCGTATGTCTCGAATAATACGCGTAAGCTCTCTTGATCGTTATAAGGAACGGTCAGTGTTTGAGCGGCAATGCTTTCAGGCACTCCCGGACTATCCGGCAGCCCCAATGTCGCCACACCCGATCCGGCTTTAATCAACATGCTGTCTGCATGACCATGAAAGCAGCCTTCAAATTTGACAATTTTATTGCGCTTCGTATACCCGCGAGCCAGACGTACGGCACTCATCACTGCCTCTGTACCGGAACTGACCATGCGGATCATTTCAACCGAAGGAATAATATCAATCACGAGTTTTGCCAGCTCCGTCTCCAATTCTGTAGGAGCTCCATAACTCGTACCTTTGCCCGCATATTCCCGAATCGCTTCCACGACTTGCGGGTGACTGTGTCCAAGGATCAGCGGACCCCAAGAGCCGACATAATCAATGTATTCATTGCCGTCAATGTCGACGATCTTCGAACCATGTGCCTCTTGAATAAACACCGGCGGTATGCCTATCGCTTTAAATGCACGCACCGGGCTGTTTACGCCACCCGGTATTACTTCTTTCGCCCGTTCAAAAGCTAACGCTGACTTCGTGCGTTTCATTTATTTGACCTCCCCGTATCGCTTTTCCCACTCACCAATCTCCGGAGTAAAATACTTCACTCGTACTTTTTTAAATTCACGAACGGAATATAACGCGTCCCGCTCGTATATACCTGTAGCCTCCGCCATTTCGCGCAAAATATTCTCACAGTCATCGCGGTCCCGACCGTGAATCATTGTGAAAACTGTATACGGCCAATCGGCATAGCTCGTCCTGCGGTAACAATGACTGACTGCCGAAAACTTCGCCAGTTGTACACCTACTTGATCGACGATCTCGTCAGGAACAGCCCAGACTCCCATCGCATTCACTTGAAAGCCTGCTTTCCTATGGTGCAAAACGGCGGCAAAACGCCGCATATGCCCCGATGCTTGCAACTCTTGCAAGCGCTCGAGAAATGCTGCAACAGAAATCCCGACCTTTTCCGCCATCGCGTCAAAGGGCTGTGCAATGATTGGCAAATACTCCTGTGCCTCGCGAACAATGGCGATATCGAGCTCCGTCAGTTCCTGTGGTTTCGCGGCAGAATTCTCATCATATACCGGGGCATCTAAGACACTTGTACCCCCGTCGCTCTCCATATCTAATTTGACACCGATTTTATATAATTTCAAAGTCGGTAAAATGCGAATCGAATCGACGCCCGCCATTCTACCCAACAATTCTACTGTGCCTTCGAGACCAATCTTACTGTCAGGCGGTATGGCAATCGTAAACCATACGTTAAATCGATGGGAGCGCTCATAGTTATGGCTGACACCCGGATGGGCGTTGAGAATTTCGACCGCCGCCTGCAGACGTTCCGGTCTGACACTTGCCGCCACAAGACTCGATTCGTAGCCTAGACTCTTCGTATCGAAAATCGCCGATATCTGGCGAATGACCTTTTGCTTTTTCAAATTTTCAATGCGCTCTATCACTTCCGACTCTTCCACTGCTAATTCCCTGCTCAATTGCAAAAACGGCTGCTGTACCAATGGAATACCTGCCTGCAACAGGTTCAGCAATTTTCTGTCTACAACATCCAGTTGGTATTCTGTCATCTCTTCACCTCTACGTTTTCCTCTTTAGTAAATTATATGGCTACTTCGCCGCAGTATGGTTATTCCTATAGTTATTCCTGCAACCAGCGCGCGATATCTTTTGCAAAATACGTCAGAATAATATCTGCACCGGCGCGCTTCATGCCGAGTATCGATTCCAGTACAACTGCCTTTTCGTCAATCCAACCGCATTGCGCCGCTGCTTTGATCATTGAGTACTCGCCGCTGACATTATATGCAGCAATCGGCAGGTCGAAATTCTGTCGCAATTCTTTGATAATGTCCAGATACGCCAACGCCGGCTTGACCATGAGGAAATCAGCGCCTTCCTCCACATCACTTACCGCCTCGCGCAATGCTTCGCGAACATTTGCCGGATCCATTTGATACGTCTTGCGATCCCCGAATTGTGGCTTAGAATCAGCCGCATCGCGGAATGGTCCATAGTATGCCGAAGCATACTTCACCGCGTAAGACATGATCGGGACTTCTGCAAATCCGTTTTTGTCTAACTCCTTGCGCAATTTCGATATGCGACCATCCATCATATCGGAAGGTGCGACGATATCAGCTCCCGCCCGGGCGTGAGACACAGCCACCTTCGCCAGCAGCTTTAACGATTTATCATTTGTAACGTACCCGTCATCAACAATACCGCAATGTCCCATCGGATTATATTGACATAGACATACATCTGTGACGATGAGCATATCCGGTGCGATTTGCTTGATCTTACGGATCGCCTGCTGGACGATACCCTGATCATCATACGCCTCGGAGCTCAGTTCGTCCTTCTCTTTAGGCAATCCGAACAAAATCACCGATGTGATCTTCAAGCTCTGCAATTCTTGTATTTCTGCTTCCAACATATCAATCGACAAATGGAATACTCCCGGCATCGATGGTATTTCATGTTTTTGCTGTTCACCATGAACGACAAACAGTGGATAGATCAAATCTTCCGTCCTAATCTGCGTCTCCCTGACAAGCGCACGCAAATTCGCTGTTTTTCGCAATCTTCTGTGTCTGTCAAATGACTTCATACTAATCCCTCCAGATTGATTTATAAAAATCATTTACCGGATGCTGCTTGCGCATTTCCGATAACGGCTTCCATTAATCCCTGCAATGTCGCTTGCTCTGCCTGTCCTGTCACTTCTAACCCCAAAGACTGGCATGTCTGCGTCGTCATCGCTCCGATGCTGATGATTCCGACACCGTTAACCAAAGACAACACATCTTCACCAGCCGACACAAGCGCATCAAAAAAATTAGATACTGTCGACGAACTTGTGAATGTAATCATCTGAATACGCTGCTCTTTTAACAGTTCAATAACCTCTTGGGCGTTATCCGCATCAATTTGCGTCTCATATGTATCAATTTCTGTCACGTCCAGACCGCGTTTCCGTAATTCCTGCGGTAACATTTTTCTCGCTATGTCTGCCCGCGGTAAGAGCACTTTCTGCCCAGGCTTTAACTGATCTTCGATGGCATCTAATAGCCCCTCGGCAATAAACTGAGCGGGTAACACATCGACGAGCAGTCCGTAGCTCTCTAGTATTTCTGCCGTCTTAGGTCCTACACAGGCAATTTGAGCATTGCCAAATGCGCGGATATCCACTTTAAAGCGTTTCATGTATTCCATAAAATACCGTACACCATTAGGGCTGGTGAAGATCACCCAATCAAATGTCCCTAATGCTTGCAATGCCGCTTCCACAGGAGCAATGTCTGCCGGCTCAACCATGCGAATCGTCGGAAATTCAAATGGCTCACCACCGAGTTCCTCAATCATTTCCGACAACTCACTCGCCTGACTTCTGGCACGTGTCACGAGAATTCGTTGACCGAACAACGGCTTCTTTTCATACCAATTCAATTTTTCCCTAAGTGTGACAACATCGCCTACAAGGATAATTGCCGGTGACGTAAATCCTGTCTGCTCCACCAACTCAACAATCGTCGCCAGAGTCCCTGTCAGTGTCCACTGCTCGGGTCGTGTGCCCCAGCGGATTAAAGCAACGGGCGTCGAAGCTGCTCTGCCATGGGCAATTAAATTTTTCACTATCGAAGGGAGATTCGAGATTCCCATATAAAACGCGATCGTACCCGTCGCTGTCGATAATTTGCTCCAATCAATATTTGATTCCTCTTTATCAGGGTCTTCATGACCCGTGACAATTGCAAACGATGAATTATAATCGCGGTGCGTGACAGGAATACCTGCATAGGCAGGTACGGCAATCCCCGAGGTAATACCCGGGACAATTTCAAATTCTACTCCGTTGTCTACTAACAATTCTGCTTCTTCACCAACACGCCCGAATATACAAGGGTCTCCCCCTTTCAAACGTGTGACAATATGCCCTTCCAGCGCTTTATCCACCAGCAGTTGGTTGATTTCCTCTTGTTTTAACGTGTGACGATCCGGCATTTTCCCCACATAGATGCGTTCACATTCAGGCTTGGCATAGGCGAGCAAACGCGGACTTGATAAACGATCGTATACAAGTACATCTGCTTTTTTAACACATTCTAAGCCTCTTACTGTAATCAATCCCGGATCCCCCGGTCCCGCGCCAACTAAATAGACTCTCCCTTGTTTCATACCGTAATCTCCTTTACGTGTTTGAGTATCTCTTCTGCTCCTTCGTCTTTTAGCAGATCAGCCACTTCGACTCCTAAAGCTAAGGGATCAGTCCCTGTTCTCGTCTGCTTTAGCACGACCGAACCGTCTACATCAGCGACCATCCCCGTCAGCGTCACAGCACTTCCATCCCAAGTTCCGTATGCGCCGATCGGAACCTGACATCCTCCTTCTAGCTGGCGCAAAAATGACCGTTCTGCAATGACCGCCATTTCTGTCGGCATGTGATTGATATGTGAGAGCAGCTGTAATACTTCTTCGTCTTCGCTGCGGCATTGGATTCCCAATGCACCTTGTCCGACAGCTGGCAGACAGTCTACAGGGTCTAACGCTTCTGTAATCGTGTCCCCTTGTCCCAACCGATTTAACCCCGCACAGGCGAGCACGATGCCATCAAGCTCTAATTCTGCAATTTTGTTGATGCGTGTCCCCACATTGCCGCGAATCGACACGATTTCTAAATCGGGGCGTCGGTGGAGCAATTGCGCGCTTCTACGTAAGCTGCTCGTCCCGATACGCGCACCGTCAGGTAACGTCGCCAGTGTATATTGTGCGTCTTTCGTGATCAAAGCATCACGGACATCTTCCCTGACTGTCGTCGCACCAATCGCTAAGCCTTCGGGCATTTCCGCCGGCATATCTTTCATACTGTGTACGGCAATATCAATCTCTCCGTCGAGTAGTGCCTGCTCAATTTCTTTGACAAACAGACCCTTACCTCCCACCTTCGATAAGGTGACATCGAGAATCTGATCGCCCTTCGTGACTATCTTTTTAATTTCAAACTCATAGCCCATTCCCAAATTTTTCAATTGCTCAATAACCCAATTTGTCTGCGTCAACGCAAGCTGACTTTGCCTTGTACCAATCGTAATTTTCCGCATAATGACCCTCCAAAATGACTCTCTTATTTCAAGCCTTGCTATGTTTCTTGGACTACACATTTTTATATTTAAATTTATAGCAAACTATCATACGCAATCCGCGAGTGAATGATTTGCTTTGCTTGTTCTATTTCATTGGCACGCAATAACTCTAGAATCGATGATTGCACAATATCCGCCAATATTTGCCGACGTTCTTTTTCCGAAGATACATTCGCCTGCAACCAAATTCTCAACATCTGCAGCCACTCTAATAGTATCTCGTACTCGTTGCCAAACTGCCTCTCCAGCTCCTCGCATATGCGCTTATTCAATCCAGGGCTGGCTCCGGATGTGGAAACGGCAATTTGCAGCTTCCCTCTTTCCAATCTCGACGGCACAATAAAATCGCAAGCGTCGGGGTCGTCTATCACATTGACCAGTACTGATTCCGTCTTCGCATCGCCTGCAACATGCCCATTGACCTCACGAGAATTTGTCGCCGCATAGACGATAAATGCCCCTGATAAATCGCCTCGCTGATACTCCCGCGCTATCCAATCAATCGCCTGCTGCTCTACAAGCTCTTGCAGCACTGCCGTGATCTGCGGAGAGACGACGGTTACCTCTGCCTGATCGCGCAACAACGAGATAATTTTGCGCTCGGCGACCTTCCCGCCACCCACGACGACACAACGCTTACCATGAATTTTCATGAAAACAGGATAAAATCGCTCTTCCACATCATCTCTCCTATCCTCTGTTCCTATCGAGCGCTCGGTTTATATCCACCGATGAAAGTTTGACAGAATGTTCGATATAAAATAATTGATCAACACCAACGCAAAACCGGCTATGTTCAGCACCGCTGATTTTCGACCTTGCCATCCCTGCGCCACACGCCGGTATAAATACAAACCATATACAAATAAGATGATCAGGCTCGAAATAAACTTCCAGTCAAGCCATATATTAATCGCATGCATATATGCCCATATCGTTCCCAATACGAGTGAAATTGTCAGGACGGGAAAAGCAATCAGCGCAGACAAATAGGAAAAGCGATCTAGCTTATCGAGCGGTGGCAGCTTTTTAAATAAATTAGAGAATATGCGCTTACTTTTCAGCATGTGCACTTGCAATAAATACATCACAGAGAACAAGAATGATATAGAAAACAACGCATAACTGGCAATCGCAAATATGATATGAATGTTTAAAAGGTCACTTTGTAGGATTTCGCTGATTCCCGCCTCTTCTTGCTTACTGACAAACACGTTCAGAATGACAATCGAAAAGCCGAACACATTGGCGGAAAACACCAGCAAATCCATTCTATATAAATAATTAATCACCAAACTCAAGCAGACCAAAACCCATGAATAGAAAAACAACGTCTCAAACAGCGTCATAATCGGAAGATATTCTAATTGCTTCATTCGCATATGGAAAAATATCGTCTGTATAACCCAAACAACAATCAGCAAAATATAGGCGATGCGATTTACATTTTTATTGGTTTGCAAAAAATCATAGAAATACAAGATCACACTTGCAGCATACACCAAAATCATCACTTCATACACCCAAATGGAGTTGTCGATCAACATGATACAGTGTCACCCCTCGCTACTCATTTACATCCTTCCGAATGAAACAACATATTGCGTATTTTTCTTTGCGGAGCTAAATGCCTCTTCCTATTCATCTGCATAACTTTTGCTTCCTCTTGCATTTCTTCCTCAACGCCAAACAATTCCGCTATCGCCGCTAATTTCTCAGTGGCATCGTGATCACCGGCAATTTCCTTTGCCTGCATAATCGGATTTTTGAGAATCTGATTGATGATGCTTTTCGTATGTTTGCGAATCAACATTTGTTCCCGTTCTGTCAACCCGGGCAATTTATTATTCAAGCTTTCCATCGTTTTATCATATATCGCATCTGTGCGATGTTTTAGTGCTTTAATTAAAGGAATCACTTCCAAAGTATCTAGCCAATTGACAAATACCCCGATTTCCTCGGAAATGATCGTTTCTATATGTAACGCTTCCTGTAAGCGCAGTTTCTTATTTGCTTCAACAATTCCTTCGAGTTCGTCTATATCATACAAAAACACTCCCTCAATTTCGTTAATACAAGGATCCAAATCCCGCGGGACTGCTATGTCTATCATAAAAAGCGGGCGATTTCTGCGTGTCTCCATGACCGGCTTCATCAAGTCTTTGTCCAAAACATATCCACTGGCTCCCGTTGAGCTGATAACAATATCGACCACTGTCAGACAATCGGTAATATTGGACCAATCAATCGCCACTCCGTCAAATCGCTCTGCCAATTCCCGAGCTTTTGAATACGTGCGATTGACGACATAGATTTGTCGTACACCTGAACAGTGAAGATGTTTCGCCGTTAATTCACTCATTTCACCAGCGCCGATGACTAACACTTTTTTATCTGTGAAGTCTCCGAATATCTTCTTGCCTAGCTCAATTGCCGCATAACTGATAGAAACCGCATTTTTCCCGATATCTGTTTCCGTATGACAACGCTTTGCCAAAGAAACTGCCTGTGGTAATAACTGTTTCAAAATCGTACCAATGCTCCGCTTGCTCAGTGCCACTTCGTAAGCCTCACGAACTTGCCCTAAGATCTGTGTCTCTCCCAAAACCATAGAGTCCAACCCACAAGCAACACGAAACAGGTGATTTACCGCCTTCTCACCGTCGTAGAAATATAGATACTTTTTTAATTCTGAGCGATCCACAGCGAACTGCTCATGCAAATACATGATGACATTCTGTTGACCGCAATGCACATGATCGACCACACAATAAAATTCCGTTCTATTACATGTGGCAACTAAAGAACACTCCATAATGCTGTTCATTGAACGAAGCACATCCAGTGCCTCGGAAACTCCCTCAGCCGTATAGGCAAACTTCTCTCTAATTTCGACCGGTGCTGTTCTATAATTGAGACCTGCAACTAGTAAATACATTATTCCTTTCACCTCGTATGCCCGTCACATCGGAAATAACGTCTGTATTCTTATTATATCATTCTATTCGTGCCAAAGTATGGCTGTTTTGTGACAAAACTAGCTATTTATAGTCACACAAATACAAAAGATAAATATGATAAAGAAAAAGGAGGCATTTATCATGTACCCATCTTATGATTATCCATCTTATGATACTAAAATTTATCAATATAGTCCAAACAAAGATATCCATTTTCAATATGGACACAGTATTCTTCATTTTCCTCCAGTATTATTTGAAGTTACGTCGCCGCTTCCATTACAAAGTCCACCGTCATCATTACAAAATACTTACAAAAGTCAACAAGTACTAAACATTGTCACAATACCGGAAGCGCCTCGTTCTATCTATAAATCGTATCCGTACCGCTATAAGCAAAGCTCCTAACCACCGGATAAAGATAAAGCAACACCGTTAGGTGTTGCTTAGTTCTGTTGCTGTTTGTTTTCCAATCGTCCATCTTGGTTATTGGTGTCGTTGTTCGATGAGTTATTATTGGAATTATTCTGATCTCCTGATGTATTCGGCTGTTGATCGGAGTTACTCGGATTTTGAGGTTCTTCTTTGTTGTTGTCGAACAAATTTTCCATCGTCTCACAAGCCGACAATGTAAATGCCATCAATAACAAAACTACAGAAAATACAATCAATGCTTGTTTTTTGCGCATACTATTCCCCCCTTATTACGAGTAGCATGTGCAATTTAAAAAAATTTATGTATTCGGGCATACAAAAAGGCAAAATAAAAAAAGCTCAGTATGAGCTTTTTTTACCCTGCCTATCTTAGCTAAACTTTCCGCTGAGCTTTTCTTTTGCGAATACAACGACTCGCTCTAAAACTAAATATCCTAAAATTACGACACCAAGACCGCCGACTACAATCCCAAGTTCAACCCAAGTTGGGAAGTACTCAAGAAGTTTAATCGGACTTTGACCATCCGGAGATAACGATACGATTTGTCCTGCAGAGATCTGGTTCTGTCTAGAGAACGCCAGACCGATCAATGCCATTACTGATGACAACATAACCCATAGTTGCTTCTTGCTAAAGAATAACACTATGATCAGCGGTATGACCAAAAATGCTACTTCAAATACCCAGAAACTGATGCTGTAGTCGCCGGAAAGCAAGAATCTTGCAGCTTCTTGACGCTCCAATGAAGGGCTGTTAAGGCTATTGTACAAGTTGAAAGCAGAAATCGCTCCGAATAATACAATAAAACCGCCTAACAATTTGCTTAATTTTTCAACAAGGAAGTTTTTATTTAACTTGCTGTCTGCACGATCTACAAAGTAGTACAGAATAATCAAAGAAGCAGCACCGGATACCAATGCAGATGAAATCAACAAGATTGGGAACATTGGTGCATTCCAGAACGCACGACCGACTTGACCGCCGAATACCAATCCTAAGTTAGCACTTGCAGAAACCCCAGTGATAATCGCAAATATAGTAGCGAGTCTTGACCATTTCTCTTTGCCTATTGCGTAGAATGCAATTTCAAGGATCAGACATACTAAATAAATCGAATATAAAAGTCCCATTAAAATAAACGGTGATGTAATATTTGGCGAAAATACCATGTATATCATCAAATTAAGTGGGTACTTCATTTCTAACGCAATAACGATAAATGCAGTAATCATAGACATAACTGCTAAAACTGCCGGACGAATTCCCATTGAATGGAATGCTTTCACGTGGAACACGTGTCCAAGTGAAGATACCAAGCATATGCCAGTACAACCAACTGCAAAGAATACATATCCTGTAATCAGGAAACCCCAAGGTACTTCATGGCTTGTTCCCCAAACATGATGACCGCCTTGTGTCAAACTAGTAATTGCTGAAACCGCAAACAAAGCAACTAAAACACCGATAAACCCGAACAACAGAACATTCTTCTTATTGAATTCGCTGGGCATTGATGTTTCATGATGTAGAGCTTCTTTCATGTCAACATTTCCCCCTTTTTAGTTTTTTCTCTTATAATAAATTTTCGGTTCTGTTCCAAGCTCAGGTCTCAACGTAACAAGCTTTTCACTGGCAACCATTTTCGCGATATCGCTGTTAGCATCGTTCAAGTTACCAAAAGTACGTGCACCTACTGGACACATAACGACACAGGCCGGCTCGTGACCACCTTGTACATATCCGTCGCAGAAACGGCATTTTTCCGGCACTTTATACTTTTCACTCCATGTACGCGCACCATATGGGCATGCAATGACGCAACCTTTACATCCTACACACTTATGCGGCTCCATAATCATGATGCCGTCTTCGTTCAAATGCGTTGCCTTCGTCGGGCAAATTCTAGCACAAGGGGCGTTCTCGCAATGATTACATTGCGCAGTCATATTTTCAGTTTGACTTCCTACAGGATAGTCTTTGAATACACGGATAAATGACTCATCCTCAGGTAAATCCCATTGTTTTGTACAGGCTTGTTTGCATAGCCCGCAACCAATACATTTTGTATTGTCAATAATCATACCGTATTTCACGCCTGAACCATCACTGGAAGCCTGTACTAAGTTGTCAATAGATAATAGTCCGCCTGAAACAAGTGCGACGCCGGCACCGGTAATTGCTGTATTCCGCATAAATGAACGTCGCGTAAGCTTTTTCTTCATTTTTCTTCCTCCCTTTAATATAATAGCTCACAAATAAATGAAAAAAATAATATCTAAACCCCTATTTTGCTCACACCCGATTTAGTTTTGAATGCGGGAAAGTGTGATGAATACTACAATCTATATCATACTATATTATGAACGAAATTTGAACCACTAATTTTTTGCTATTTGAAAAAAACTATATTATCTATATAGCAAAAACTGACTACCAATAGTAGTATTTATTCATCTATAGTTGATATGTCTCCCATAGGAAGCTGCATTTCTCGCGTTTTCAGTACGCGACGCATAATTTTACCGCTGCGAGTCTTAGGCAATTTATCACGAATCTCAATTTCTCGTGGGCGGGCGTGGGCTGCTAATTTTTCCCGAACAAAATTCATAATATCCTGCTTCAATGCTTCCGACTCGTAAAAACCGTCACGCAAAGTGACAAACGCCTTGACGATTTCTCCACGTACCGGATCAGGAAAGCCGATGACACCTGCCTCTGCCACTGCCGGATGTTCCACTAACTTGCTTTCCACTTCAAACGGTCCGACACGTTCCCCCATCGTGTTTATAATATCGTCGATCCGACCTGCGAACCAAAAATATCCGTCTTCATCCCGATAGGCGGAATCGCCAGAAAAATACCAACCGCTAATGAAATATTCTTGATATTTCTTATGGTTGTTCCATATCGTCTTCATTTGCCCCGGCCAATTCGGCTTGATAACTAAATTTCCAATTTCGTACGCCTTTAATGGCTGACCCATATTATCGACAATATCCACTGTGATGCCGGGAAACGGTTTCCCCATGGATCCTAATTTAATTTCCATGTTGGGAAAATTCGCTATTACAGCCGATCCTGTCTCAGTCATCCACCAATTATCATACACAGGGATACCAAATACCTGCATGCTCCATCTGGCGATTTCCGGATTGAGCGGTTCTCCAGCGGATATAATATGGCGGATCGATGAAAAATCATAGGGAGCGGCGAGATGATCTCCCGCAGCCATCAGCATCCGCAACGCCGTAGGCGCACTGAACCACACCGTAACTTTATAGCGTTCCAATGTTTCGTACCATTTTTGCACGTCGAATCTGCCGCCGATCATCACCACCGAAACCCCGTTCAGCCATGGTGACCACATTCCGGCACTCGTTCCTGTAATCCATCCAGGATCCGCCACACACCAATACACATCATTCGCTCTTAGGCTGCATACTAGCTTGCCTGTTGCTTTCATATGCACCATGGCATCATGACTTAATAATACGCCTTTCGGCTTACCTGTAGAACCGGACGTGTATTGCAGCATCATACCGTCCTCTTTGTCCACCCATTCAATCAGCGGTGTATCTGGCTGTTCGAGAAATGCCCGATAGGAAATCTGTCGCTGATTACGGTCCACCTGCTCCACATCGACCAATACTACGTATTGTAATTCGGGCA
>JAEWFW010000036.1 GCA_023388635.1 Bacillota bacterium | reverse complement strand
TCGCTCTGTACTCTGTAAAGACGATCACTTTGTCGTTGATCGAGTGAATGATCTCTACAAGTTTTTGTGCCTTGGTGACTTCTTTGACGGTGCGGCTGATATCGAGAATCCGGCGGATATCTTGATCAATTTCACTTCCCGGCTCTACGTTTTTCAGCATATTGACGAGGGTGACGAATGTCGCGTCAGAACTACTGCACACCTCCCGCTGCAATGTCAGCAATGAGAGCATATTTAAGTCGCGGTGCCGGCGAATGAACGATGTCACCGCGTCATAGAGGTTGCGTTCCTCTTCCGATAATTCAATCGAAAGCGTATGGACATGGCGGTCGACGAATTCCACACCGCCGTCACGGCGTTTGTTACGGATCATCACTTTATTGACGAGTTTTTTCAATTCTTCTTTGTTCTTTGGCTTGCGTTTTTGCTCAACGAAGTTCTGCATGAAAGAGTTGTAACTGCCGAGCTGTCCCGGTTTTAAGAGGGTAATCAGATTAAACAGCTCGTCGAGGCTGTTCTGTACCGGCGTCGCCGTTAGCAGCAAGCAATATTTTTTTTTGATTCTATTGATATTTTGCCAGTTTTTTGTTTTGCGGTTTTTCAACTTGTGAGCTTCATCGATAATCAGCATATCGTAATCATATTGGAGAATTTTCTCCATATGGTCGTCGCGCTTTGCCGTGTCGATCGATGCGACGACGATATCGGCTTCCCAGGAATAGTATTTTCGTTGTGCTGTAGCGGGAATTGAGAACTTTTCATTTAATTCTCTCGTCCATTGTAAAACTAAGGATGCGGGAACCAATATCAATACTTTTTTCACAAGTCCTCGCAACATGTATTCTTTTAAAATTAAGCCGGCTTCGATCGTTTTTCCCAATCCTACCTCGTCAGCAAGGATGGCACGTCCACGCAATTCACTGATGACGCGCTGCGCCGTTTTTGTCTGATGGGGATAAGGGATGATATGGGGCAGGTGCTTGATACACTCTAATTGATGAAAGTCCTTTGCCATGAGGATTTTTTCCGCCTCATGACCTAATTCAATCAATGACCATGAATCAGTGCGATTCTCCGATAAGTAATGGTCGAACTGTTTATATAATTGGCGGTTAATGTAAATCGGAAACAATTCCGTCTCTTTTAATATCTCCATCATCATCCCCCTTTTGTGGTGCACTTGCGGTAAAGTGTATTTGGCAATAGAACTACATTATAGTGTGGGCGTATTAAGGTTTTTTTATGCTTTGCTTGTTTAATTGTCGATCTTATTTGTTGTATTGCTCAAATAGAGAAATAACAATATAGTTATGGGTATAGAAGATCAAATTGAATACTCCACAAAGATATTTTTTCGAAAAAGAGTATGCATTAATTTTAAAAAATCAGCAAGATCGTGAGCCAAGGGGGAAAAGTATGAAGGGGAAACGGACAATAGAGATAAGGTGTATTTATATTTTGATGGTCGTCATGATTGCGCTGGTCAGCTTACAAGCGTGTCAGCAAGGGAATTTGCCAGATTCAGGAACAGCGGGGGAAAATACTGATGGTAACGGAAATCCGAATACCAAATCGGACGAACCTATCGGATCGAATGGATCTGGTGGCGCAGCAGCAGATTATGACTTTGCTGCTGAAAAAGTGAAGGTTGGGGATACGATGAAAGGATTTACCGTGAAGAATGTGACGTTAAATCCGCAGTACGGCTATGAAGAAATTGTATTTGAGGGTAAAGCCACACTCACGGGTGAGCTTATGGTGAATGCTGTAGGTGAAAGCAAGTACGCCTTTGCCATCGATAAACAGCAGGTTTTATCGGCATTGCCTGTAGCGCAAAAGTGGCAAATAGAGCAGTATGACGATACTTATAAAGGGTTTTTCTATCTTGTCAATGACGACACTGTGATTGCAGCCATAGGGGAAGAGCGCGATTGGCGGCTATCGGAGTTGGCGAACCATGGGTATTATGGTTCTTACAAAGCCACCGCTGAGTTTGATCAATTTGTGTACCGCTTCCAACCGAATACGGATGCTGCATCTACATTGGAATTTGTAAAATTGATATCGATAGAAGCGAGTGAAATCAGCCCGGAAGATAAAGAGTTCCTTGAACTTCAATTGTTGAATGTATCTAATTTGTATCGCACTTTATTGGATCAGCGGAAATGGAATCACGACACGGTAGAAGAGTTGCAGGATGTCGCGCAGATCGATAGCATTCACGTCCGTCAGGCGTATATTGATCAGTTACTCCATCAGAATATGGAAATGCAGCGAACGATGAGTTTGGAAGATCCGATTGCATATAAGAATATGGTCGACTCACAAAAGACATATTACGGACAGACTGTTGGAGATTACACGGTGACCGATATACGAAAAGTACCGCGGGACTTATACGGTATGGAAGAAGTATCAGCGAAATTTTCAGGAGCGGCATATGTCAATGCTTTTATTTGGTATCATGAACCAGAGGGTGTACTAGCTGTAGCGCTAGACCTGGAAGAAGTGAAAAAATTGCCGCATACGTATATGATGCAGGTCAATGGTGCTGTGTATCAAGTGGAGAATCCCGGCACACTGCTTGCTAAAATCAAGGAAGCCTATCCACAAATCGTTACAGAAAAAGATTTATCGCAGTATGTGAATGTTGAAGATCGTAAAGTTACTGCCAGACTTCGTGTTGACGATTTGTGGCTGAATTTGGGATACTATGCGTATGCGCAAAACCGTGTGAGCGTTTCCAATGTGGAAATTATAAAAAATTAGCTGTCATAGAATCAAACAAAAACGAGTTGCAAAGTATCCTCTGCAACTCGCTTTTTACTCAAATATCTGGCCGGCTTCTTTTAGCTGTCTAATTAATAAAGAGTATTTCACTGTTGGAATAATAAACAAAATACTAAAAGCCACCAAAACAATTCTCAGTATGGAGATCATAGGAGTTGACAGCGATGAAATATCGGGGATGAACGTCATTGCAATTAGCATCCATATCGATAGAACAGCCCAGACATAAGTTCGTCTAACGACCTTACAAGTATCCAATTTATCTTGTATATCTGTATGCAGCTCAAAAGGTTTGCCATCTCTGTTTTTTTCTAGAATTAAAAGTTCCCTGTTAAAGCCTCCGGGCGACGTGGCAATTTGTCCCATGCCTTCCGCGTATGGTCGCCAGCGTAACTTTCCATAGGAAACATTGAGATTGATATTCTTAGTAAAAGTACGGAAGCCCATGTTTTCAAGATATCTGCGGTAATCTTGTGTTCGGGAGTGGGATTTATCTCCGATAAATTCTACAGCATACTCGTATTCTCCGGGATTGCATTTATCAAAAGTATAGAATATTCTTCCGCATTTTTTTAAACGGTAGCCGTGATCTGCCATGTTGTTCAACCATTTTTCCTGCCCGTCGAGAAAATCAAAAAAGTATCGAAATACCATTTTACTCATTCGTTTTCCCCTCCTCTATAATTAGTGATGCCAATTGCAAAACTTCACGCAGTCGCTCTAATTCTTCTGCTGCTTTCTGCTTTCCCAGATCGGTTATGACATACATTTTTTTCTTGCTGTCAGTTTCTTCTCCCAATGGTGCAATCCATTTTTTCTTCACCAATGTGTTAATCGCACCATATAAAGTACCGGCACCTAAAATGACCCGTCCATTGGTTTCGTTTTCAATACGTTGCATAATGCCGTATCCATGATTAGCTGTATACACAGCCAACAGGATGAGAAATGTCGTTTCTGTTAATGCACCACCACTGATATTGTCTCTAATTAGAATCACCCCCGACATCTATTACGTTTACTGTAATAAAAATATATCACTAAACGTAATAGATGTCAATGTGTTGGGTATATGTCGGATATATAATGTAGCATGTTAAAATGCATATAATCAAATTTAATTTGAATTATTCACTTGTCTTATACAAACAAACATCGTATACTTATAGCTAGTGCTAATCAACTATGGTGGCACTAGTTTTTTGTTTTTGTTTCATATGATTCATATAAAGGAGTATTTCAATGATTATCATGCACGGTCTCAAAAAATCATATGGTGAACTCGTTGTATTACAAGATATCAATTTACATATAAAAAAAGGAGAGATTTTCGGATTAGCCGGCAGAAGCGGAGCCGGTAAATCGACATTGCTTCGCTGTATTAATGGTCTGGAAGACTACCAATCAGGGGAGCTGCTGGTTGAGGGAACTGATGTGAGAACTCTTGTTAATAAAGAAATGCGCTTTTTTCGCAAAAATATTGGCATGATTTTTCAGCAGTTTTCTTTGTTACATCGTTTGACAGTCTATGAAAATATTGCATTGCCATTGAAATGGTGGCGTTATGACAAAGAATTTATTGATAAGAGAGTCAGAGAATTGGTCGAGGTTGTCGATATCCCTGATAAACTTCACGTTAAGGCAAGGGATCTGTCAGGGGGACAAAAGCAAAGGGTAGCAATTGCCAGGGCACTGGCAATGGAGCCGAAAATTCTCCTGTGTGATGAAGCGACATCAGCACTCGACCCCAAAAACACAAAATCAATTATCCAATTACTCAAACAAATTAATCGCGATATGGGGATCACAGTGATTATTGTCACCCACCAAATGTCGGTGATAAAAAGTGCTTGTGATCGAGTTGCGATTTTAGAAAGCGGCAGAGTAGACACCGTTGGGACGATTGAGGAGATTTTTTTGGGACAATCGCAAGCGTTGGAGAATTTGCTAGGTGAAAGGGAAGACGCGTTGCCGGAAAATGGTATTAATCTAGAAATTTTGCTGCACGGAGATTATCAATCACATGCGATTGTCAGTCGATTATCTCGCAGTTTAGAGATTGACTGCACGATTGTCGGGGGAGATTTGGAGAATATGCGTGACAATGCTCTTGCCTCGCTGATTATCAATGTTGCGGATAAAGATGCAGGCAATGTGCAGCGCTATCTGGCGGAGCAGGGAACGGTATGGCGCCAGGTTAAGCGCAGTCAAGTATCTGAGGAAGGAGAGCGCCTCTATGAATAGCGACTTCTGGGAATTGTGGTACAAAACATTTGATAGAATCGTCGTGCCTTCAATATGGGCGACGATGCGCATGGTGAGCTTTACGATTCTCATCGGCTTTGTCTTGGGATTTGCCATTGCCATCTTGCTCACTCTATATAGTCCAAATGGTTTGAACCCTAGAAAGAAAGTGTATAAAGTTCTCGATTTTTTAGTTAACACAATACGATCATTTCCTATTTTGATTCTCATCGTCGCTATCTCTCCGCTGACGAGAATCATCATGGGGACGACGCTTGGGGAAAAGGCGGTTGTCCTTCCTTTATCGATTGCAGCGACAGCGTTTATCGCACGGCTTCTGGAGAACAATTTCCGCGAGGTAGACAGCCAATTGATTGAGGCTGCGAGATCGTTCGGAGCGACGAATATGCAGATTATTTTTTCTGTAATCGTCAAAGAGTCAATTCCATCAATGATTTCCAGTGTTACACTCACTACGATTACGTATATTGCAGCGACGACAATTGCCGGAGCCGTTGGTGGCGGAGGATTAGGTGCAGTGGCACTCAATTATGGGTACCAAAGTTTTAATAACTCGATTCTTTATACAGCAGTATTTATTTTATTCTTGATGGTATTAGTAACACAAGCAATCGGCAACTGGTTGTACAAAAAGTTTTTGTAAATGGGGGATGGGAACATGTCATTGCAACCGAAGAAGAGTGCAATTTTACTAGAGTCACTGCTAGATTTGAAGAGACGCGCGGTAGGCGTGAAATTTCTCTTGGATAGAGAAGAATACGAGAACTGTACAGAAACGGCAATTGGCGGGATTATGCCCTATTGCACGTTTATCAGGAATGCGTCCGCCGGGAAGGCGTACAAAGCAACTGTCGAGCATTTTGCCTGTCGCGGTGCGGCGATGGCGCTGGGGATGCTAAAACCGGATCAACTGACATTATCCGGAAAACCCCGATGGAAAAATGGTTCGTACTCCACTCTATGTATCGCAAGAAATGTGTCGAAGAAGATGGTTTATTGTGAACATGATTGCTATGGAGTGGTGATAAAGCCGCTATCGGAGTATGAGCAGGCTCCTGATGTTGTGTTGATCATCACCGACCCATACAATGCAATGCGGTTTACTCAAGGGTATGCATACTATGAAGGGCATACTAAGGGCATCCAAATGTCAGGTATGCAAGCGATATGCCAGGAGTGTACCTCGTATCCTTTTGAGGAAAACGATATGAATATATCGATGCTATGTTCCGGAACAAGGATGTTGGCGCAATGGAGCAGGGATGAGTTGGCAATTGGCATACCGTATCATAAGTTTCTCACAGTGTTAGATGGTATTAAGCAAACGGTCAATCCATTAGAACGTAACGCACATAAGGAGGTGATTGCAGAAAAACTACGTGCTAACGAATTGAGTGATGAATTGCAAATAGTAATGAACAAGAACTACGATGATGGCGCCTATAAGGCAATTGTCCTTGACACAACATGTAAACATAAAATGGGGGAAAATTAATCATGAATAGAAATAAACGCAGAATAGCAATGATTTTGATTTTAAGTTTTGCCTTGGCAGTGTTCTTGGCAGGCTGCAAAGGAAATGATAAAACACCGGAGACCGTGGGTAGTGTAGCTCAGGAAAAAAAGGCGTTTAGCATTGGCTGTATGCCGTTAAATGAACCGGCTGTTCAAATCGTTAAAGAATTGTTAGAAGCAAAAGGGTATCAGGTCGATGTCGTAGTTTTTGATGGAAATCACTTGCCGGCAGTGGCGTTGAAAGATAAAAATTTAGATAGCTTAATTCTTAATCACTTGCCTTGGATTAATACGTTTAATCAAGAGAATCAAACAGAATTGACTATGGTAGAACCATATACGTACTATTCGTATTTTGCAATCTATTCGCAGAAACATCAAAGTTTGGACGCAATCCCTGACAATGGAACGATTGCAATCGGTGGCGACCCTACGAATATGGATCGCAGCTTGAGAGTCTTAAGAGACGCGGGCTTAATCACATTAGGGGATAAGAGCGGGGCTTTCTATTCGATGATCGATATTGAAGAAAACCCAAAAAATCTACAATTGTTAGAGACTGAAGTGACAGCAACGGTTAGAAGCATTGCAGATGCAGATGCGATCGTGACGTTTTCGAGTACGATGAAAATGGCTGGATTTGATCCGAAAGTCTTTCTGTACGAAGATCCATCGTCTACAGATTTCCCTACGGGATTCGTAGTCAACAAAGAGAATGCACAAGCAGAGTGGATTCAGGCAGCAGTTGAAGTGACACAAAGTGATGAGTTCAAACAGAGATTCAATGATTTTTATGGTGGAGCATATAAATTGTTTAACGATGTAGAGTAGGTCGTGTGGCAGAAGACCAGCATGTAATTTACGACAGCCGGAGGCTTCCTTGGTGGAAGACCTCGGCTGTTTTGTTGTTCGCAGATGTGTCAATAGTCAGCAAATACTGTTTATCTTTGCCAAAATACATAAGGTATGATAGTATATAAAAGTTAGCGATAACTAACTAATGCCGCTCCATACTTTAAGTAAATGCCGTATGAGATAACCGATAGAAGGAGGCACACAAAATGAAAATCGACATCAACAAATTGGCGGAGCATTTTGCGCGTACTCCTTTTCAGGTGGAATTGGTGCATCGCTATGGGGGAAATCCCGGGGCGAGTTCCAAAGACGTTTCAGAGTCTTTTCCCGGTTTTGTTTTCCCTTTTGTGGGACAAGCAGAATTTTCTTTTAATGGCACACCTTATTTAATGCGGCAAGGAAAAGTAGTTCATGGTGGAGCGCGAATGGAATTTGCGCGCAGGGTCATTGGCGATGTCAGGTGGGAATACTTACTTGTTCTATATCGAATATGCGGAGATGAGCCAAAAGATTTTTCGCTTCAGTCTACGCACTTTGAACTGGTAACAGGACAGTCCCCCTATTTGACAGAACTGCTGCACCGTCTGTGGAAGATAGCTAGTCAGCCTGGAGGAATTCCGGCTTTTCAGATAGAGAGTTTATTCCGTAATGTTCTGGAAGAAGTTTTTGTTTGTGCCCGTGCACAGATGAACAACGGTACACAACCTCTATTTGAGCAAACGGTTGAATATATTCATGAACATTATATGAATGAATTGACGATCCCTATGCTGGCTGCTCAAGGTGGAGTGAATAGAAATCAAATTGCCTATGCATTTAATAAAAGTGCGGGAATGGGACCGGGAGAGTATTTGCTAAGGTATCGACTTAACCGCTCAAAGGAACTGCTTTTAAAATGCGAAGCGACGGTGCGGGAGATTGCCCAGTCTGTGGGATTTAGCGATCCCTATTACTTCAGTAGAGCGTTCAAAAAACAGTTCGGCATGTCACCAACTGTTTTTCGGAAGATTCATAAATAATCCATCATCGTTTCATTAGATATCCATTTAAACTGCCAGATCAATGTGGTACACTGCCTGAGTAAGTTATTACAAACTAACCTAATGTTATTGGAGGAGACAAAATGAAACGATTTATCAGCTTATTTATTTCAATCACATTATTTGCAATGTTACTGTCCAGTTGCTCAGGAAGGTCGACCGGAAATGATATGGAAACGGATGCTTCGCAAACAACGGATCCTGCATCAACCGCTATCCAGACCGCTGACCGAATTTCGGAATGGCCACGTACTCACATTGACGCTTCTGGCATTGAGGTCGTTATCGAAAAACAGCCGGAGAACGTGGTGGTACTGCATAGAGGATATATGGAGTGGGTTCTGTCTCTGGGTATTAAACCAGCAGCTTCGGTAGCGACAGAAGTAATCGGTAATTGGGTTACATTGGAGAGTCTAAAAAATGAAGGAGTCGTTGATTTAGGAAATACAGGCGAGCCTAACATGGAAAAAATGATTGAGTTGTCACCAGATTTGATTATTGCCATTGGCGGAAAAGACGACGGCAATATGGAAACCTTTAATAAAATTGCGCCGGCAGTGACAATTCCATATAATCCCGGTGGTTACTGGGGAGATGAACTGCGCATTTATGCAAGTGTTCTAGGAAAAGAGAACGAAGCCGAACAGATCATCACTCAAGTTGAGACCCAGCGCAAAGCGGCAGTTGAAAAGCTATCTGCCTTAGAGGAGACGGTAGTCTTTATTCAGTCGCTCAGAGGTCGTGGCAACAATACCGTCGGTGCGAAGGAATTCTTTTATGATCAGGAGTTCGGACTGGGACTTAACGTGCCGAACAAGCTTCCCAAAGGTAACGAGGTTATGAGTATTGAGGGTTTTGCAGAGCTTAACCCCGATCATATTTTTATTATGGCAGACGACGAAGAAGCGTTTAATGCCGCGGTCGCCGAATTGGAGAAGTCTTCTGTGTGGAATTCGCTGGGAGCAGTTAAGAACAATCGTGTTCATTATATGAATCTCGCGCTTTATTCTACGGGACCAATATCGATTCCGATGGCAATAGATGCAGTCACACAAGCTTTACTGAATGGAGAATAATTCAGTCAGAACTAGAATGAAATGATGATATCTTTTTCATTGTCTGCCAATCCATTTATATGGTATAATTCGAGAAACAAATATCAGCGGATGATTGTCAGAGGAGAGTACGGATTACGTTATACGAAATCCGTCACCGTAGGAGCAAGAAAATCAATTTCCTATGATTTTCGAATCTCTCAGGTTCATGCACTTTGATATGACGCATCTCTGGAGAGCGCAGTATGTGGATCGATGTACACGTGTACATGTGTATATATCGTACATTGTATTCACGTTGCCACCAAAGGGGTAAAATCTCTCAGGTACAAGGACAGAGGAAAAAGGGGAATCCTTTTTCTTGTGTCTTTTTTGTTTATCTTTTAGCAGATGGTAGCAGTTGGGTGGATTGAAATACAAGTTTGCTTCAAAAATGAGGAGGAACGTGATGGAACATTTGAAAAAAACACCGTTATTTTCACTGTATGAGCAATATGGTGGAAAAGTCATCGATTTTGGCGGTTGGGCGTTACCTGTACAATTTCAGGGAATACTTGACGAGCATCAAGCGGTGAGAGAACGTGCAGGATTGTTTGATGTCTCTCATATGGGGGAAATTACTGTTACCGGTGAGGATGCGCAAAATTTCCTGCAATATTTATGCACGAATGACATTGCAAAACTCAATGTAAATCAAGCGATGTATACATTTTTCTGTTATGAAAACGGAGGTGTTGTCGACGATCTACTCGTGTACAAATTAGACGAACAGAAATATTTACTTGTCGTCAATGCCGCGAATACAGACAAAGATTTCGCTTGGGTGCAGCAACAATTACAGGAAAAGCATTGGTCAGTTGATGCAGAAAATATTTCTGATGCGACAGCCCAATTAGCAATCCAAGGACCTCTTGCCGAAAAAATCGCACAAAAGTTGACGGAGTATCCGCTCGACACGATCAAACGCTTCCGTTTTGCGCAGGATGTACTGATTGGCGGAGTTCGTGCTCTCGTATCGAGAACAGGCTATACTGGAGAAGACGGATTTGAGATCTATTGTGATGCAAAAGAAGCTGCTTCATTGTGGAATCTACTGCTGGAGACGGGCAAAGAAGACGGTTTAGAGCCGATTGGATTGGGTGCCCGCGATACGTTGCGTTTTGAAGCGTGCTTGCCATTGTACGGTCAAGAATTGAGCGCAGATATTTCACCGTTAGAAGCGAATCTCGGATTTTTCGTCAAACTCGGTAAAGAGGAAGATTTTATCGGCAAACAAGTGCTATTGGCGCAAAAGGAGCAAGGGATACCGCGCAAACTCATCGGTTTCCAAATGATAGAACGTGGGGTACCGCGCTCGCATTATGAAGTGTATGCAGGGGAACAAAAAATCGGCGAAGTGACGACGGGCACATTTTCTCCTACGCTGAAAAAGAATATCGGTTTGGCGCTAGTTGACGCAGCATATGCAGAGATCGGTCATTCGATTGAAATTGCTGTGCGTGGGAAACATATAAAAGCAGAGATCATTAAAACACCGTTTTTGGCGAAATAGGTCGTGCGTTTTAGGAAAAGTATATAGATTTTCATAACAGTATGTTGTAAGTTAAGAGTATATCATGATTATTTTAGGAGGATGCATATGTCAAACGTTGTAAGCAATTTAAAGTACAGTAAAGAGCATGAGTGGGTAAAAGTAGAGGGCAATATCGCGAAAATCGGAATTTCCGACTATGCGCAATCTTCTTTGGGGGACATCGTTTTCGTTGAATTACCGGAAGTAGGACGCGAAGTATCGGCAGACGAAAGCATCGGCGTGATCGAGTCTGTGAAGGCAGTATCCGATATTTATACACCTGTCAGTGGAAAAATTGTTGAAGTCAATACTGAGTTGGAAGATGCACCTGAGACAATTAACGAATCTCCTTATGAGCAGGGCTGGATATACACGATTGAATTAACGGATGCAGACGAAGCAGAACAATTGCTATCTGCGGAGGAGTATCAGCAGTTAACTGAGGAGGAATAGGTGCATGGAATTTCGATACATTCCTAATACGGAGCAAGACCGCAAGGAAATGCTGCAATCTCTCGGCTTGGAATCGGTTGATCAGTTGTTTCAATCGATTCCTGAGAACGTGCGTTTTCAGGGAGATATGCAAATTCCCGAGGCAATGACAGAAGATCAACTGATGGAATCTTTAGAGAACATGGCAGCGAGCAATGTATCGACAAAAGACCACGCAGTATTTTTAGGAGCAGGAGCATACGACCACTATATTCCGTCGGTTGTCAAACATTTGGCATTTCGTTCGGAGTTCTATACTGCATATACACCGTATCAGCCGGAAATATCCCAAGGCGTTCTGCAAGCGATCTTTGAGTTCCAAACGATGATCGGTCGTTTGACAGAAATGGATGTCGTCAATGCCTCGATGTACGACGCACAGTCAGCGATGGCAGAAGCAGCAATGATGGCGGCAGGCAGTACGAGAAGAAAGCGCGTATTAGTTTCCGGTGCGGTTCATCCGCAGGCGGAACAAGTCTTGCAAGTCTATGCTAAAGGGCAGGATGTTACGGTAGAGTCAATTCCGGCTGTTAACGGAATCACGGATATTGATGCTTTGCAGCAAATGATCGGTGACGATGTAGCGGCGGTTTTGGTGCAATATCCGAACTTTTATGGAACAATTGAAGATTTGCAGACGATTGGGGATATGGTTCATCAGCACAAAGGCTTGTTGATTGTTTCCGTGAATCCGCTTGCGATGGGATTACTGAAATCACCGGGTGCCCTGGGAGCCGATATCGTTGTCGGGGAAGGACAGGTATTGGGAAATAGCCTTTCATTTGGAGGACCGTATCTCGGTTTCTTCGCGACGACAAAGGCATTGATGCGTAAATTGCCGGGCAGAATTGTCGGCGAAACTGTCGATCAAAACGGAAAACGCGGGTTTGTGTTAACTTTACAAGCGCGCGAACAACATATTCGTCGTGAGAAAGCGACATCCAATATTTGTTCGAATCAGGCATTGAATGCGCTGATTACGACAATTTATATGGCGACGATTGGCAAAAAGGGACTGGTAGAGCTTGCCCAAGTCAATCTGCAAAAAGCCCATTACTTATCGGAACAACTACAGACATTACCGGGTGTTTCTATGCCGTTTACTGCGCCGTTTTTCAATGAATTTGTCATTAAGCTGCCGGCAGACGTTGCGGCAGTCAATCAAGCATTGCTCGAACAGGGCATAATTGGCGGATTGGATTTAGGCGAGATCGATCCTGCACTGGCAAATCATATGTTGATTGCCGTCACGGAAAAGCGCACTAAGGAACAGATGGATCGCTTTGTTTCTGTATTGAAGGAGGGAATCCTATGAGTCAAGCACTGATTTTTGAATTATCGAAACAAGGAAGAAGAGCCAGTACGATTCCCGCAATCGATGTACCGAAGCAAGAAGCAGGTGAGTTGATACCGCAATCGTTCTTGCGTGAGCAGCCGGTTGATTTGCCGGAAGTCAGCGAAGTCGATGTTGTCAGACATTATACAGCACTTTCACGCAGAAATTTCGGCGTTGATAACGGTTTTTATCCGCTAGGCTCGTGCACGATGAAATACAATCCGAAAATCAATGAAGATGCGGCGAATTTATCGGGATTTGCCAATGTTCATCCATATCAGCCGCAGGAAACTGTTCAGGGCGCTTTGCAATTGCTATATGAATTGCAGAATGATTTGGCAGAAATTACAGGCATGGATGGCATCAGCTTGCAACCGGCTGCCGGAGCTCAAGGGGAGTGGGCAGGTCTGATGATGATTCGCGCGTACCATGAAAGTCGTGGAGAGCAGCGAACTAAAGTATTGATTCCCGATACAGCCCATGGAACAAATCCCGCCAGTGCAGTTGTTGCCGGATATGAAACGGTAACGATTAACTCAAATGATAAGGGCGGCGTCGATCTCGAAGATTTGAGGCAAAAGCTCGACGGACAAGTTGCAGCATTGATGTTGACCAATCCGAGCACGTTAGGTTTATTTGAAGAGAATATATGTGAAATCGCCGAACTTGTCCACCAAGTAGGCGGATTGCTCTATTATGATGGAGCAAATCTCAACGCGATTATCGGGCAAGCGCGTCCTGGGGATATGGGCTTTGATGTCGTGCATCTGAATTTGCATAAGACATTTTCTACACCGCACGGTGGTGGAGGACCTGGTGCCGGACCGGTCGGCGTGAAAAAGCATTTAATGCCGTTTTTACCTATACCGCGAATTGAGCGGGAAGGAGAGCGTTATTGCTTCAATTATAATGCGCCTGAGAGTATCGGCAGAGTCAAGGGCTTCTATGGGAATTTCGGCGTGCTTGTACGTGCGTATGCGTATATTCGTACGTTGGGACCGAAAGGGCTGCGTGCCGTTTCCGAGAATGCTGTCTTAAGTGCGAACTACATCATGAACGCTTTGAAAGAAAAATACGATTTACCGTATGATCAAATATGTATGCACGAATTCGTGCTTTCTGCCTCAAAACAGAAGAAAAACGGCGTGCGAGCATTGGATATTGCGAAACGCCTGCTGGATTACGGATACCATCCGCCGACAATCTATTTCCCGTTAATTGTCGAAGAGGCGATGATGATTGAACCGACGGAAACAGAGAGTAAAGAGACGATTGACAAGTTTATCGAAACGATGCTTGCCATCGCCGAAGAAGCGGAATCCAATCCGGAGCTTGTCACTTCTGCACCGACGACGACGGTCATTTCCAGATTAGATGAAGTGAAAGCTGCGAGAACGCCTGTGTTGACATGGGAGAAGTAGTTGCGAAGTAAGAAATATAGAATAATACAGTAATGATATGGAGATAAAAATGGCTGTTGCCGACTACTGTTTGAAGTAGTTAGCAACAGCCATATTTCGTAATAGCTAATAGAGGTTGATGACATCTTACAACAGCTTAGATTACTAATTGATCCGCTGTCACTGTTCGAATTCCCTGTACGGCTGCAATGTGGATGACATCTTCCGTGAAGCCATTTTTGGAGAACAACCAGTAATACACTTGGCTGTTCTTGCTCTTCGGTGTAAACTTAGCCTGCATTTTTTTTAGATTATCGAGAGAAAATGCGTTGTTTGTATATTTACATTCACCTAGCAGAAAATGCTCTTTTTTCGCATCCGTGGCCATGATGTCCAATTCATCGGTTTTGTTCCACCAACGCCCAATCTTAGTAAAGCGGAATGGCAAAGCGTTTTTTCGGTTTTCTCGGCGCAAATACTGGCGGCAGATGTTCTCAAACACATGGGAGACATACCGATTTAATTCCGGCTCCACCACATAGCGCCAGATCCCCTCTGCGTCTCCGGTCTCTAACTCTGATAGGTTAGTGAAGACAAAAGCATACCAAAAGCGAAAGAAGTTATCGGTTACCTGATACAATCCCCTCTGGATATTGGCTTGTTGTTTGATCCCATCTTCAATCGGGAACTCTCGGCACAAGATGCCTAATTCAATGAGATTTTTTAAATAAACGCTCAATTTGTTTTTTTCTATCTGCGTTTTTTGGTAAATATCATTCATTTTCGTATTTCCCATAGCTATCGCTTCGATGATCGCATTATAAACTGCAGTTTCCCGCAGTTCTTGTCGCATAAGAAATTCCACTTCGCTATATAGGATACTACCGCGGGAGAGAATATTGCGTCTGATATTTTCGTCTAATGTCAGACGGTCATCGAACTGTTTCAGATAGTGCGGGATGCCGCCCAGCACGGCGTAAGTAGCAATTTTGTCAAACGGATCATAATTGGGAACGAACTGGATTGCTTCGTAAAAATTCATCTCATTCATCTTGAGAATGCCAGTGGCGCGACCGTACAGTGGATTCTTTTCTGCCAAAATATCTTTCTCAATAAAGGACATGGCACTGCCGCAGAGGACGATCATCACGTTCTCGCTTTTTAATTTCTCGTCCCAGAGATTTTGTAAAATGGACGGAATTGCGGAATTGCCTTTGACCATATACGGAAATTCGTCAATTATTAACAGCTTTTTACTCTCACCAGGTAGTTCGGAAATGTTTTCTAAAGCCTGTGTCCAGCTAGAGAATTGTTTTATATACTGTGATGCGGGCAACCCCTTTTGCAACATCCGCTCGCTGAATGCAGTAAGCTGTTGTTCATCGGGAATTTCTATGCAAGCATAAAATACATGGGGTTTGTCTTCGCAAAATTTCCTCAATGTTTCGGTTTTGCCTACGCGGCGGCGACCATAGAGAATTACGAGTTGCCCATTCTTTGTGTTATAACGATCAGTTAAAAATTGTAATTCTTCTGTACGTCCAATAAACACAGCGCTCTCTCCTCATGTATCCGACAAACTAAAGCAGATTTATCAAATCGCAATTATTATAATCACGATTTGATAAAATTATACAGTCCATAAGAAAAAATTGCAAGGAAACCATGCAATTTTTCGTTTTCTTCCTATTGAATTATTGATGACATACCTATCAAATATTCTCAATTTGCCAATCGATCGCCGGTTGCCCCCATGACGTCAAGTATTGATTCGCCTTAGAAAACGGCTTACTGCCGAAAAAGCCACGATGGGCGGATAGAGGGCTAGGGTGTGCTGATTTGATAATACGATGATTGGGATTCGTTATGATTGGAATTTTTGACTGGGCGTTGGAACCCCAGAGTATGAAAACCATCGGATCGTTGCGCTCATTTAAGAGACGGATTACTTTGTCAGTGAAGTGCTCCCAGCCGATTTTCTGGTGGGAATTCGCCTGACCGGCACGAACAGTCAGCGATGTATTTAACAATAAGACACCTTGATCTGCCCATTTTTTCAAGTATCCGTTGTTGGGTATGTAACAACCCAAATCGTCATGCAGTTCTTTGAAAATATTCACTAGAGACGGCGGGGCAGCAATACCCGGTTTTACGGAAAAACTCAAACCATGTGCCTGATTCGGTCCATGGTAAGGGTCTTGCCCGAGAATCACGACTTTTACGTCGTGATAGTCTGTGTAGTGCAGCGCATTATATATGTCGTACATATCAGGATAAATTGTTTTGCTGCGGTATTCCTGTGCGAGGAATTTCCGCAGCTCAAGATAATATGCTTGTTTTAATTCTTCATCTAAAAATGTATGCCAGTTATTTTTGAAAACTTGCGTCATTTGTTATCACCCAAAAGTATTATACCATAAATTTGCAGTTGTATCAGTTTCTTTTAGAGAGTGGTATAGCCCGCAAGTTAACGTATTTTGACGGCGATATTTCGTGTCATACGGCGTATGCCCCATAGAATAACAACGCTCAATAAAGTGATCAGTGATAGAGCGACGGGTAATGACATTGACATATCGGCAAAGATATTTGTAAATACAACTGCCAAAGGACTGGCGTTTGTATCTAATAACAGTTCGGAAGCTGATACGTATAAAATTGCAATGGCGATAAACAGCATACCTATCACCCAATGATACCGATAGAAGCCGGCACTGATAAGCCACCCTGCCGTATAGAACATGAACACTGTCACGATTGATATCAGTATACCCGAGAGCAAAGAAACATGTGGAAATAGTTCATTGATCGTTCCTATAGGAAAAGTAGCTGGGAGTAATGTCTGTATCCAAGACAATAAGATAGTCACCAGTAACGACAATAATGTTAGAAAGACGGAAAGAGCAATTCCTGAGAACATGGCACCTATAAAATAATCTCTTCGTGTAATTCCTGCTCGTATATAAAAGGGCAGGAAGCTAGAAATTGACATAATTCCGATGACGAGCATATAAATTTTTGATGGATTGAGTAAAAAGTGGAAGAAAGAGATTTCAATGTCACCGTCACCTAGTGATACGGAATCACCAAAAGCGATCGGACCGGCAATTCCAAAAATCAAAAATATCGCAGATGTAATACCAAAAAACCAAAGCGTCCAAATCAATTGTAAACTAAAGAGATCGAAAGAGACTTTTGTTGTTTTTGCAGTGAAAATCATACTATTCATCCTCCTTGGTCATGTGAATAAATAGATTTTGCAAAGAGACGGGACTAATTTCTAATCCGGAAATCTCGGCAAGCCGGAGCAAGTTATCTGTTAACTCCCCGTACACCATGACGGATTTAGTCGGACCTAATTGTTGTTCGTGTAAAACTTTCATGCCTTTGACAAAGGAGTCAACTGATGATGCGGCACCTGTAACTGTGCTGCCACGATTGATGAATTGGTCATACGATTCATGGCAGAGCAGTTTGCCTCTGTCGATAATAATGACTTCATCAAATAAATACTCCATTTCCGACACAAGATGGGTTGATAAAATGATTTTTCTTGGGTGTCTTGCTTGATCTTCAAGCAGTTCCTGATAGAATATTTCGCGTGTCGGGGCGTCCATTCCCAAGTAAGCTTCATCAAAGATCGTAATTGGAGAGCGGGAAGCTAGACCAATTGTCACGTTCATTGCTGATTTCATGCCTTTGGATAGAGATTTCACAGGTTTGTCGACTGGAAGTTTAAACTTTTTGATCAACTGTTCGGCATATTCCATACTGAAAGTCGGACGGTAGCGTTCGGAAATTTGCATGATACTTTTTACATTTTCGTATTCGTCGCTTTGGTCAAAATCGTAAATAAAATTCACATGTTCCATGAGCGGAGCATTTTCAAACGGGTTTTGTCCGCTAATCTCCAATGTGCCTGATGAGGGTTCGCGAAACGACGTAATCAAAGACAATAAAGATGTTTTACCAGCACCGTTGCGCCCGATCAATCCGTATATTTTGTCGTCGGTCAATGCCAGTGACACATCTTTTAAAGCGTAGAAATTGCCGAATTGCAGAGAAAGATTTTTAATTTGGATATCAAAGTTCATTTGTATCACTTCCTTTTATTTGCTCAATCAGCCGAATCAACTCTGATTGGGGGATTCCTAATAAGTTAGCTTCTTTCATCATAGGGATGATAAAATCACTGACAAATGAATGTTTGCGTTCCTGTAGCAGCAGCTCTTTGGCACCTTCAGCAACAAACATGCCTACACCTCGCTTTTTATAAAGGATTCCTGAATCTACGAGCAAATTGATGCCTTTGGACACTGTAATGTGGTTGATTTTGTAGAATTGTACCAACTGTGTTGTCGAAGGAATTTGGTCATGTGCACGCAGTTGATTATTGACAATTTGATCTTCGATCCGCTCTTTGATCTGTAAAAACAACGGTTTACTGTCGTTTAAAGATGACTTCATCTTCAATCACCGCCTCGCATCGTAATGTTTGTATCATAAACAGAGTTCTTAGCATCTGGTGGAATGTCTATACCAGTTGGTGTTATATGCTTATATAGCTATGTATATAACCATATATCTATGAGGATATTTTGTCAAGAGTACGGGTGTGATAAAATTATCAGAAATTATTGTGTATTCTTAGGGGAAAATAGAGTATCATGGGTATTGTTGGGGTAGGAAATTCCGAATCGATAGATTCTGCTGACAGAGCAGAGAAAAATACTCATTATGAATACGTTAATAATGTTTATCCAGGAGGAAAATACATGGAAAAAGTTAATGTAAGGGAATTGGTTCGCAATTTTACGGAGTTCTCAGGCAAGCGGGTAGAAATCAACGGCTGGATACGGACAAACCGTTATCAAAAGCAGTTTGGTTTCTTAGCTGTCAATGATGGCACGCATTTTCGCACATTACAAATCGTTTATGAGCAGGAACAAATTGAGAATTTCGAAGAAGTTTCTAAATATCGGGTGGGAGCTGCGGTGTCTGTCATTGGGGAGGTTGTGGTGACACCTGGGGCGAAACAGCCCTTTGAATTGCATGCGAGCAAGGTACGGTTGGAAGGGGATGCTTCGGAGGATTATCCGATTCAACCAAAACGGCATACACGAGAATTCCTTCGGGAAGTGGCACATTTGCGCCCGAGGACCAATCTGTTTGCTGCAGTGTTTCGTGTACGTTCGCTCGTCTCCCATGCGGTACATATGTATTTTCAGGAGCGGGGTTTTGTCTATGTACATTCACCGATCATTACAGCGAACGATGCTGAAGGTGCAGGGGAAATGTTCCGCCTGACGACATTGGATGGTAAGAATCCGCCGCTGACAGATCAAGGATCAGTGGATTACAGCAAAGACTTTTTCGGCAAAGAAGCTCATTTGACTGTGAGTGGGCAATTGCAAGCGGAAGCGTTTGCTCTGGCATTTAAAGATGTGTATACCTTTGGACCAACATTCCGCGCGGAGAATTCCAACACGGCAAGGCATGCGGCGGAGTTCTGGATGATTGAGCCGGAGATCGCTTTTGCCGATTTGCGTGACAATATGAAAATGGCGGAGCAATTATTGAAATATATCATTCGCTATGTCATGGAGCAAGCACCGGATGAGATGGACTTTTTCAACGAATTTGTCGATAAAGGCTTGAAAGACCGGTTAGATAATATCGTCAATTCTGATTTTGAGCATATTACGTACACGCAAGCGATCGATATTTTGCAAAAGTCCGATGCGAAATTTGAATATCCTGTCGAATGGGGCAAGGATTTGCAGAGTGAGCATGAGCGCTATATCACTGAACAAGTGTACAAGAAGCCGGTATTTGTCACAGATTATCCAAAAGACATCAAAGCGTTCTATATGCGTCTGAATGATGACGGCAAGACAGTGGCGGCAATGGATTTACTTGTACCTGGTATCGGAGAGATCATCGGCGGCAGCCAGCGTGAGGAGCGTTTGGAATATTTGGAGCGCAGAATGGATGAGATGGGTATTCACAAAGAAGCTCTTTGGTGGTATCTCGATTTGCGTAAATACGGAGGCGTTAATCATGCGGGATTTGGCATGGGATTTGAACGCGCAGTTATGTATGTCACAGGCATCAGCAACATTCGTGATGTGATACCATTCCCACGGATCGTTAAGAGTTGTGAGTTCTAGGGAATATATAGAAGTGGAATAGAAGGTAACTTCAAAAAGTGATGAAATAGTGGTTTTGATATCGCATATCAAAGCCACTATTTTTTTATGGGGAAAAGGTAGATAAGTTTATAGAAACAAGAATATCATGGTATGTATTTACTACTTACATAAACAATTGATTTAATATAAATAAAAATGGCATAATGATACGATATAATTTTGTATTAACTTTGTTTTATCTATTGTAGTTGTGTTTTATGTAATGTAAAAATGGCGAAATGGAGTGGATAAAGTAATTAAACCTCCATAACTAAGCTGAGAGGGGTGAATAATTCGTCGTATAATGTTGACAAGCAACAAAAACATATAGTAGCATAGTGCTATGTATATTTTGACGCCATGAATATGCCAATTAAAACATAATGGTCAAATAAGTAAGGATGTTTTGTTAGGATAATTCGTGGTGTTTTATGTACCATTATTGATCACAAACTACATTTGGGGGGAACAGAGGAAATGAAGCCACCACTGTTTAATTGGGAAGAGTTGCAGAGGGTCAATAAACGACCGATGCCTCGGCAAGTGTTAGAAGACGGAAACACGTGGGATGTACATGCAGACATGTATAACCAAATGGCGGCAATGGAAAAGGGTCATACGCTCAACCAAATCAACACATTTGAGACGCTGCCAACGGATACGGTTCTCGACTGCGGTTGCGGACCAGGAAGGATTACCGTGCCGATGGCAAAACGTGCGAAAAGTGTGACTGCCATGGATTCAGCGCACAAGATGCTTGATTATTGCAAAGCCAATGTAGCAGCAGAGGGTCTCGACAATGTAAAATTCGAATTTTTAGATTTTCATGATGCAGAGGCAGGAAAGAACATCGAACTCCATGATATTGTTATTTGTTCACGTTCGGCAGGGTTCTCCGATCTCAGAAAATTATCGAGTCTATCAAAACGTTTAGTAGCTATTATCTGCTGGGCAAATGCTCCGTGCATTCCCGATATATTGAACGATATTTTCGATGGAGCGAATAGCCAGCCTAAGAGAGATCTCATGCCTAGTGACAGACGGCTTAGCTACAATGTAATGTATAACATCGTATACGACATGGGGTATGAGCCAAATGTCTGCATCGTTCCTGACGGATTTACGCAGACATTCACATCGTATGATGAAGCCTATGCGGAGATAGAAAAGCTGGGGAATGTTGAAGCAGATAAAAGGGATATTTTTAAAAATAATCTTAACGGTTGGCTGACGGAGAATCCTGATGGCACTGTAACGTTTTTACGTGAAACGAGATCGGTAGTCATTTGGTGGGAAGTCAATCCACGGGCAGATTTTTAAATTATAAAAATGGGAGGAAATTTTAATATGAAAAGACGTATTTTGAAAATCACCCTGCTTACAGGGATACTATTAATGGCATTGATGGTTGCTGGATGCGGTAAGAATGCCAGTGATAACGCATCTAACCCTACTCCGGCACCTGATAATACATCCAACCCAGTCGCAGAAGAACCACAGTCAAAGACACGAATCGTCACTGATATGGTAGGCAATGAAGTAGAAATTCCTACAGAAATCAATCGAGTTGTCAATCTTTGGCCTGCATCAAATGCAGCGATGCTTGCTCTAGGAGCAGGAGATAAAATCATAGCAACAACTGACTTTACTAAGGGTTTACATTGGTCAAAATTTGTGTATCCGCAGATTGTCGATGTGCCGACTGGTACGGAGAATGCAGAAGAATTGTTGCAATTAGAACCGGATTTGATTATCACACCGACAGCTGAAGTAGCGGATGCATTACGTAATGCAGGTTTACCGGCTGTTATGATGTTCTTTAATGATTACGATTCTATGAAGCAGGCATTTACAATTCTAGGAGATATCTTCGGCGGTGAATATGTGGATAAAGCGGCGAAGTGGACAGAAATGGTAGATAACAATATTGCCAGAGTCCAGGCGGCTGTCGGAAATGTACCGGAGGATGAAAAGCCGGTCGTATATTATATTCAAGGTCAAACGAATAAAGGTCTTTATACAACGTTTGCGGCAAACTCAATTATGCAGGATTGGGTCGAAAATGCCGGAGGGGTTTTCGCCTCTACATTGCTTGAACTAAAGGGTTCCGAAGCTTCGGCAGAAGCTGTTTTGGCACTTAATCCGGATGTTGTAATTATCGGTGGTCCGGCGCAGCATGTCCTTTACGATACCTTAATGGCAGATGCTGCTTGGAAGGACATTGATGCAGTGAAAAACGGTCGTATATATACAAATCCAAACGGTCTGTTCCCGTGGGAGCGTTTCGGTCTGGAGAGTGCACTGCAAATACCGTTCGCAGCTTCTGTAATTCATCCCGATTTATTTGAAGTTGATCTCGTCGCCGAAGTACAGGACTTCTATAGAGAATTTGTCGGCATTGAATTGACAAAGGAACAAGCGCAATTCATGATCGATGGATACGGTCCTAACGGCGAAGATTACGATGTATAGAAATTAGCAAAGAGTTTTCTAGGAGCTGAAAATGGAAGGAAACAACGAGCGAGCGCGTAGCATGAGCGGGCGGGGGATGAGCAACAGCAGGTACAGAATTACATTCGTCGGGATGCTGTTATTGTTGTTCGCAGTATTTTTGGCAGCGTTGACGATCGGCAGATATGATATTACGATCATTGATTCTATCAAAATACTACTTTCCCGTGTGGTTGATATAGAAGCAACTTGGTCAGGAACGATGGAAACAGTTATTTTTAAATTGCGTCTACCACGTACGTTGGCGGCAATTTTAATCGGCGCAGCATTGGCTGTGTCTGGAGCGGCTTATCAGAGTATGTTCAAAAACCCGATGGTTTCACCTGATTTATTAGGTGTATCCTCTGGGGCAGCGATCGGTGCTTCGTTAGCCATTCTCTGGGGTTTGTCGGCAATTTATATTCAATTGTGGGCGTTTATCGGAGGTATCATCGCTGTTACGATTACGGCGATGATACCGCGGCTGATGCGTAATGACTCGATAATTATGCTGGTGCTAGCAGGTGTGATTGTCGGAGGTCTGATGTCATCGATTATGGGAATTATAAAATTTGTCGCCGATGCCGATACGGCGCTTGCGCAGATGACTTATTGGGCAATGGGGTCGGTGGCGAAAGTGACGATGCCCGATCTCTATACCGTCGGTCCGGCAATTTTTGTCGCAGGTATAATGTTGTTGTCGATCCGTTATCGATTGAATGTCATGTCACTCGGCGAAAATGAAGCAAAGACATTGGGCGTGAATGTCGGCAGAACGCGAGTGTTGATCATTGTCACGGCTACGTTATTGACAGCGAGTGCTGTTTGCATTGCAGGTACGGTTGGCTGGGTAGGTCTGGTGATTCCTCATTTGGGACGGATGCTCGTCGGATCCGATAATCGCAAGATGTTACCAGTAGCCGCTATTATGGGAGCAATTTTCATGATTATGATTGATACGACAGCGCGTTCATTGACGAATGCTGAACTACCGATCAGTATCATTACAGGTATTATTGGGGCTCCGTTCTATTTCTATCTTTTGATTAAACAAAGGATGGCGTTAAAATGATTCTAGAGGTAAAAAATTTAAGTTTCTCGTACGCCCAAGGTCGAACAATTTTTGAGGATGTCTCATTTGGCTTAAAAGAGGGTGAAATACTCTCTATCTTAGGTACGAATGGTGCTGGGAAAAGCACTTTGCTAAATTGCATAGCGAATCTTTTTAAACCGGCTAAAGGGGAAATTCTCTTAGATGATAAGCCAATGTCAAAAATGGATTTGAAAGATATTGCAAAACTGATTGGTTATGTGCCGCAAGTCCATAATCCCGCGTATTCCTATAACGTGATTGACTTTGTCGTTATGGGCAGAACGCCGTATATCGGCTATTTTTCCAGTCCGCAGGAAGAAGATTACGCCATTGCGGAGGAAGCGTTAAAAAAGCTGAATATCTATCATTTGGCGGATAAGGCGTACACGGAAATTAGTGGCGGTGAACGTCAGCAAGCAACGATTGCACGGGTCATGGCTCAGGACCCGAAGGTTATTTTACTAGATGAGCCAACGGCACATCTAGATTATGGGAATCAGTTGCGCACGGTGCATATGATTAAACAGCTTGCAGAAGCGGGATATGCGGTGATTATGACGACCCATACGCCTGACCATGTGATTATTTTAGGCGGACATGTCGGCATATTGAATAAGCAGGGGAGATTTGAAGTGGGTGCGATGGAGTCCATGATGTCCAGCGAAAGGCTTTCCCAGCTTTACCAAATGGAATTGGGAGTTCTTTATATTGAGCAAGCAAAGAGAAAGGCTTGCATCGCTATCTCTGTATAGACTGCGAATATCGGTTAACCCTGTGTCATATTTGTGATCGGTATGTTTATGAGTTTTTAGTAAATGGTGTTTTGATGGCAATTGGAAGGCGGCAGTATTTCTGCCTTCCAATTGCTTTTTTGCGCGATGGGAGGAACGATTAGGATTAAGAGGGAGTGTTCGTATTCGGAGATGCGGTGCCCGTATCGGAAAAATGAGTTTGCATACCTGATAACATTACGTCTATCGCAATTGTGACACTCTCGTCTACACCGGTCGGTTTGCCAAACCCGCGATTCTGATCAAGGGAAGCAAATCCGTGAAAAACGCTTCTGAACATTCTAATGATATGTATAGTATCTGTTTTTTCTATAGGAAATGCAGACATGACTTTTGTGACAAGGTTTATAATATCATCGGAAATGTGTACAGCTTTTTCACATTGCCATTTATCTACTGACTGTGTTGCTTCATATAGTCCAGGGTGGTTTCGGGCAAATCTGACGTATGCATTGCCTATTGCGTGAACAGCATCTCTCCCTGATAAACCAATAGCTGCTTCCGCCATTTCATTTTTCAGACAGCTCAGCCCGTAAACAGCCAGCATACTGTTTAATCCTTGTGCGCTATCCACATAAGTGTACAAAGAGGGAGTTTTAATTTTTAGTTGGTCTGCCAGTTCTTTTAAAGTGACATTATGGAGACCTTTTTCGTCTGCGAGTTTGACGGCGGTTTGCAAGACGATTTCTTTGTTAAGTCCTTTTTTACCCATACTTTTCACCTGCTCAGTTTTGTTTTTGCCCGTAGAAGAGCCTGTTCCATTGGATCGTGTGGAGCTTGGAGCACGTTGCCGTGTCCCGGAGCCAGAAATCGGATCTCCAGTTTGTTTAGCCGCTCGACACTTTTGATAGATAATTCTTTGTTCCATGTTGCCAAAGAGGGAAATGGAAAAGAGATTCGCGTATCTCCGGCAACAGCTAGCCCGCCTCTAGTCTGTAGTGCATCGCCGGCAATCAGTATTTTTGATCGTGTATCGTAAAAAGCGATGGAACCGGGAGTATGACCCGGTGCGGAAATCGCTTGCAGTGATCCTATAAAATCACCGTCAGAGATAAAAATGTCCGCCTGTGTCTCTAAATCTTTTTTGAATCCACCGCGTATCGGCAAATCCACTTCGCCAGCTCTTAAAGTAAAATCACCGCGCATCAGGTATGAATCGCGCTCAGATACATAAACAACGGCGTGAGGTAGTTGTTCTTTCAGTTTGTCTAAAGATCCGATGTGGTCTGCATGGGGGTGTGTTAGTGCTATGCGGGTAATGGGCTTTCCTATTACAGCGGCTGCTTGTAAAATACCCTTCCAGCAAAATTCCAACCCTGTATCGATCAAGGTTAAGTCGTCCGTTTCTTCCACTAGATAGCAGTTTATCGGGAATGTACGCGGCATAAAAGTCATTTGATAGACAGTTTCAAATTGCAAAAATCTCATAGTAGCACCACCTAAAACTAATTATATTATGAATATAACTAATGATAATAGAATTATAACTAATTGTATTAGGAAAGTCAATAAAAAGTGCAAAGGTATTTCGCATTTTTCCATTCCTATGCTACAATTATTCTATGATTTGGACAAAGCAAGAGGAAGGTTCTGGATGGTGAAGGTTATCGAAAAAACGGGGTGAGTGGTGTGGAGCTTGCTGGGAATGCGAAAGTTGTATTGGAACGGCGTTATTTAAAAAAGGATTTCGAGGGACGCGTTGCCGAGACACCGGAACAGATGCTACGCCGTGTTGCCAATAATATTGCTCAGGCGGAAAAGAACTATGGAAGATACGCGCCTGAGGAAGTGGCGGAGCGGTTTTATACGGTCATGGATCGTCTGGAGTTTTTGCCTAACTCTCCTACTTTAATGAATGCCGGACGGGAATTGCAGCAATTGGCTGCGTGTTTTGTACTACCTGTGGAGGATTCGATTGAAGGAATCTTCGATGCGATCAAGTATGCGGCAATGATTCACAAAAGTGGTGGAGGAACAGGTTTTTCTTTTTCACGGCTGCGGCCTGAACATGATATGGTTAATACGACAGGTGGGGTTGCCAGTGGACCGTTGTCGTTTATGAAAATATTTAATAGTGCTACGGAAGAGATTAAGCAGGGCGGCACACGCAGGGGTGCTAATATGGCGATCTTACGCGTTGATCATCCCGATATTTTAAAATTCATTTCGGCAAAACAGGATACAATGGATTTTACGAACTTTAACTTTTCCGTAGGTGTCACTGAAAAATTCATGGAAGCAGTGAATCGGGACGGGCAGTACGCTTTGGTAAACCCTCGCAACGGTGCGCAAGTGAAACAGTTATCAGCAAAAATGGTGTTTGATCGGATTGTAGAAATGGCATGGCTGAATGGTGAACCGGGTATCGTTTTCTTGGATCGGATCAATCGCGATAACCCCACACCGCACTTGGGCGAAATCGAAAGCACGAATCCGTGTGGAGAGCAGCCGTTGCTCCCCTACGAATCGTGTAATCTCGGTTCATTAAATCTGGTGAAGTTCGTCAAAAATGGCGAGATTGATTGGCGGCATTTAAGTGAAGTCGTACATACAGCAGTGCATTTTCTCGATAATGTGATCGATATGAATACGTATCCGTTACCGCAGATTGAAACGATTACTAAACAGAATCGGAAAATCGGTTTGGGTGTGATGGGATTCGCCGATATGCTGATTCAGTTGGGAATTGCTTATAATTCGCCGGAAGGGTTAGATATAGCGGGTCAACTAATGGGATTTATACAGAAAGAAGCACGCGATGCATCGGCTGGTTTGGCTGAGTGGCGCGGAGCATTCCCAGCGTTTGCGGGAAGTATCTATGATAAAGAAGGGTCTGCCAAACTTCGCAACGCGACATTGACGACAATTGCTCCTACGGGGACAATCAGCATGATTGCCGGCTGTTCATCAGGCATTGAACCTCTCTATGCCGTTGCGTATGTACGGAATGTCATGGATAACACGTCATTGCTTGAAGTGCATCGATATTTTGAGTATCTCGCCAGAGAACAGGGATTTTACTCACCGGAGTTGATGGAACAAATTGCGCGCAGCGGTAGTTTGGAAACGATTACTGAGGTTCCTTTATCCTTGCGGCAATTATTCGTTACGGCGCATGATATCAGCCCTGAGGCTCATGTACAGATGCAGGCGGCATTTCAAAAATATACAGACAATGCCGTTTCAAAAACGGTGAACTTTCCCAGTGATGCCACCAAGGAGCAGATTGCCGAAGTGTTTCAATTGGCGTACAAGAAGTCGTGTAAAGGCGTTACTGTCTATCGGGACGGCAGCCGGACAGGACAAGTATTGAGCGTGCAACCGATCGTAGATGGCATACATGCGAATGATGCACATGGAGAAGGTGCAGATGAAAAAGGTGCGCAGGCACGAGCGGATGGTCGGCATAGTGTGAACCACGGTCAATCGTCGAAGGAAATTGCGCGAGTCCGTCCACGACCGCAGGCGACAGTCGGACGAACAGAACGCATCCCAACGGCACATGGCAATATGTATGTGACAATTAATGAAGACGAATATGGTATTTGTGAAGTATTTGCACAGACGGGCAAGACTGGTGGCGATGCAGCGGCAAATAATGAAGCGATTGCCCGTTTGATTTCCATTAGTTTGCGCGCGGGCGTTCCGGTCGATGAAATCATCAAACAATTACGGGGTATTCGTTCGTCTTCACCAACTTGGTTCAACGGCGGAATGGTCTTGTCAGCACCGGATGGAATTGCCATTGCTATCGAACGCTATCTACATTATAAGCGAACCGGCGAGGAACAAAAGCGGATCGTCACCGCTGTCGATATTTCGTTGGATGACGGTGATTGCCCCGAATGTGGCGCAGAACTGCAATATGAAGAAGGTTGTGCCAAATGCCGTTCCTGCGGATATTCAAAATGCAGTTAGCAAAGAAATAAATATGGATTGCAGGTAGCAAAAAATATAGACTGTAAATAATAGGGGGAATGGCAGTGGGAGCGAAGTCATTACATAAGAGAATCCTTGTGCTTCACGGACCGAATCTCAATCGTTTGGGTCAGCGGGAGCCGGAGGTATACGGAACACAGACATTGGATGATATTGACCGCATGGTTGCTGAATATTTAGAAATACAAGGGTACCAATCGGCATCGTATCAATCCAATATTGAAGGGAATTTGATCGATCAAATCCATCAGGCAAGCAGTATGTATGATGGCATTGTCATTAATCCGGGGGCGTATACGCATTACAGTATTGCCATCCGTGATGCGATTAGTTCGGTGGATATTCCTGTGATTGAAGTACATCTGTCGAATATTCACAGCCGTGAGGAATTTCGTCACCATTCGGTGTTGGCGCCGGTATGTGTAGGACAAATTTCCGGATTTGGTGCGTACAGCTATATTTTGGGATGTCAGGGAATGATCCGGCATATTGAGCAGACAATATAAGTAGTAAAAGATAATGTAAGTCATAGCAATATTGAAACAATAAAGGCAATAGTAAGAGATACTAATCGTGGGGTGAAACTTTTGAATCAAAAACGCTTGCAAAGACTTAGAGAAAAACTGAAAGAACATCATTTAGACGGATATATCACTTTGAAAAAGGAAAATAGAGAATATCTCAGCCAATTTACAGGAACCAGCGGATATGTTGTCGTGACAGAAAACGATGCGGTTCTGTTCACGGATTTCCGCTATATGTCTCAGGCAAAACAACAGACTCAGTTTTTTGATGTAATTGAGCATGAAAGCTCCTATGCAAAAACGATTGGCGATTGGCTGAACGAACAAAAAATCTCTCGGTTGGGCTTTGAGGCTGCCAATGTTTCGTTTGAGACGTATAACCAGTGGCGGGATCAATGGAATGCCGAACTCGTTGGTGTTGCCGATCTGGTGGCAGAGCTGCGGACGATTAAAGACGAGCGGGAAATTGCCATTATTCAGCATGCGGTAGATATTACAGACCAAGCATTCGCATATTTGCTAGGGATCATTCGCCCTGGCATGAGTGAGCGGGAAGTGGCTTTGGAATTGGAAATGCAGCTCAAAAAGCGGGGAGCGACACATCTTGCCTTTGACACGATTGTCGCCAGTGGAGTACGTTCTTCAATGCCCCATGGTGTGGCTTCCGATAAACTGATTGAGAGTGGAGATATGGTGACAATTGACTTCGGAGCGCAATATGAAGGGTATTGTTCGGACATGACGCGCACATTTGTCGTCGGCAAGGCAAATTCTCGGCAGAAAGAAATTTATGACACAGTCTTGACAGCACAGCAACGTGTGCTTGATAATATAAAAGCAGGTATGGTATGCAAAGATGTAGACCGCATAGCACGTGATTATATTTATCAACAGGGATATCAAGGCTGCTTTGGACATGGATTGGGACACGCCCTGGGGATGGAAGTCCATGAAAATCCACGGTTAAACCAAATATGTGAAGTGATTCTGGAACCTGGCATGGTAGTCACTGTTGAACCGGGAATTTACATACCGGAATTTGGCGGAGTTCGCATTGAAGACGATGTTGTCATCGAGACATCAGGTTGCAAAATTTTGAATAAAACGCCAAAAGAGTTTTTAGAAATTTAGGAGGATAATACATGATATCGACAAATGATTTTAAAACAGGAATGACAATTGAGATTGACGGCAATGCATGGCAAATCATTGATTTTCAACACGTAAAGCCGGGAAAGGGCGCTGCATTTGTCAGAGCAAAACTGAAAAATGTTAAAGCAGGTATGGTCAAGGAAACGACATTCCGTGCCGGCGAGAAAGTTCCAAAAGCTCTAGTTGAGACAAAGCAAATGCAGTATTTATATAACAGCGGAGATGCATATACGTTTATGGATACAGAAACGTATGAGCAAATGGAACTGACGGCTAGCCAGATTGAATATGAATTGAAGTTCTTGTTAGAAAACGCTAATGTTTATATAGTATTATATAAGGGAGAAGTTATCGGAATCGATCTGCCGAACTCAGTTATCTTAGAAGTGACGGAGACGGAGCCGGGCATCAAAGGCGATACGGCTACAGGCGCTACAAAAAATGCGACGATGGAAACAGGTCTTGTCGTCCATGTACCGTTGTTTATCAACCAAGGTGATAAATTGATTATTGACACGAGATCAGGAAACTACGTATCACGCGCATAGAAAGAACAAAGGGTAAGGACATAGAAGGTCATAAAAGATTTATAAAAGGGCATCAAATATAAAGAGCATTGAATATAAAGGTTTAGGGTTCCTAAGAGTGATATGACCATTAGGAACCCTCTTCTATTTCTTGTACTATTCTGCCGGTTCATTGTATGGTATAATTATGTTAGATATAGCTAACAGAAAGGGAGTCCTTGCAATGCTTCGGTTTGAAGAAGGTTTTTTTCGAAAAACTTTTAATGAGGGTATATTTGATGGAAGCAAGACAGTGTATACGGTAAAGGAACAGTACGGGGAAGGTGAATGCGTGCTGTACGACGTGGCTGACGGAATTGGGCTTGTTTACAATGACATTCATATGTACGAACCGTACAAGGAACAAATTGAGATCGAACATGAAAATACGATTGAAATCAATTATATGCGGCAAGGGCGGTATGCGTGTGAGTTTGCCGACCATACTGTCACATATGTCAATGATGGAGATTTTGCCCTTTGGAGCGGACGGGGCAGGGCAAAGTCGTCGGATTTTAGTTTTAAGCGTCATATAGGAGTCACAATTTTAGTGTACGTTCCCAAAGCAGATGCGTTTATTAAGAAGATTTTTCCCGGATCTGCCATCGATTTATATAAATTGGCTGAAAGGATATCTGTACAAAAACGGTGCATTGTCGCAAAGCCTGATGAACGGATTGCACATATTTTTCAAGAGCTTTACACATTGCCACTGGAGTACACTATGGAATACGTGCAAGTGAAGGTGATGGAGCTATTATTGTTAATGTGCATGAGTGATATAGATTATCGGCAGAAAGAAAAAGCGTATTATTCAAAAACGAGCGTGCAAAAGATCACTTTAATTAAAGAATTTATGGAAGGAATGATCGACAAACAGGTGACAATTGAGGAATTGGCGCGTCAGTATCAGATGAATGCTACGGATCTAAAGACATGCTTTAAAGATATCTACGGTTTTCCAATATACAGTTACATGAAAAATTACCGCATGCAGGTTGCGAGTAAGCTTTTGCGGGAAACGGATTATAAAGTAATTGAGATTGCCAACAAAGTCGGTTATGCGAATCCCAGTAAATTTGCCGCCGCTTTCAAATCGATATTCGGCGTAACGCCGCTGAAATATAAGAATGTGGCAGGCACTTAATGCCGAGTAAGTTCGATGAAGCGACATCGTCGCTCGATATCGAAAATGATTGGCTATGAAACAGGCGATTGATCGTTTATTGCAGCAGCAAAAAACAGTGATTATAATTTTTGAGCAAGGCTTACACCAGCACTATTAGATGAAAGAGGAGAGTATTATTCGATGTGGAGTGCGGAAGTACAGGACATCAAATGACCCGAATCATCGAAGATATAGAGGAATACAGAAGTGGAGAAACACGAGATGGTAGCGGGCTAAAGCATGGGGAATAACCAGCGGAACAGTTTCAGCAGCAGAGCAGTCAGCCCTGCCGCCATCATCGGTCCCCCTGGTAGACCTTTCAAGAATACGATGCCGATGATCGATCCCATAACAATACCGATGATGATTTCCGGATCGTGTTTTAAGAGCAGCAGACCGTTGTAATTCATATACGCCGCGATGGAACCACCGATAAGCGCAAATAGACCAGGCCAGGATGTGAGAACGGCAATGACGTCTTTCATCTGGATTTTTCCGTTGGCGAACGGAACCAGAACGGCGAGCGTCAAAAATAATAGTCCCAATTCCAAACCGCGGCGCTCAATTGTCGGGAAAAACCGTTCGAGGCTAATTAATTTCATAATCAGCAAAAAACTGGCAGCCGTCGCAATAATGTGCGAACGTCCGACCATACCTACAATGATTAAAATAACTAAAGCAATTTGCCCACTCAAATGAATCACACCTTTGTTCGCGTCTGTATTACTACTATGCGAACAAGGTGTTTTTCATGATAGGAATTTCTTAAACGTATCGCTGCGCAGACCTCTGCGTAACGCGGCTAGAGCGATGACATCATTTGCGGCGACATTGCCGAGGTTGACGCAAGCACCGAAAAAGTTGATCAGAATGGCTTGTTGATCTTTGCAAGGTGCTTCCCAAATAATATAGGGCAATAGATCACTATCATTGGCAAAGGTGTCGAGGATGTCTGTAGAAATTTCCCCTTCTTTTGTGTAAAGACCACTTGTTCCCGATTCTCTGCCTTCTAAAATGACATAATCAGCACCACAATCTAAATCCGCTTTTACAGTTTCTAGCATATTCTGAAAGCCTGTTTCGTTTTTTTTGCCGATTTCGGAAAAGACAAGCAGGTTTTGTCTTTTTGCCTCGCCGATGTAGCGCTTACGATCAGACTGAGGTATATCAATTGTACCGTCGGAGATTTCTACAGCCGTGAATTGGTACGCCGCCAGGTCATAAAAAAAGCGCTCCATTAAATTTTTTGTGTATGCCGCTTCAAATAACGTTCCGCCGGGAAATGAAGTGATACCGTATTGTTGAAGTAGTTGATTTTTTTCTAAAAGAATCTCGGGGCTGTAAAGACAGCTCGTTCCGAAACCGAATTTCCAAAATTGCATATGTGAATTGGCTGTAGCCAAAACATCTTTTAATTGTAAACAACCGATGCCCTTGTCAATGACCATCGTTTTTCCATGTGCTCTTTCGAAGTAATTGGATAGCATACATACACCCCTATAAGTCTGCGCGTTTGTGCAACTCGCTTTCGACCTGAATAAAGTCTCGCTCTATAATATGCGGTGTTTGACTCTGGGTGCATCATAGTCATTATGAATTTTTCGCGGTATGCTGTTTGCTGTTGACGCAATAGTAGACGATCAAAACTGTAAACAGTGCTAGCCCGCCCATGACGCCATACATCAATTGTTGAGAAATCTTCATCAAAAAGCCGAAGACAGGCGGACCGATGGCGACACCGATAAACCGCGTGCTTCCGTACAAAGATGTCACAAGCCCGCGTTCTTTTGCGGCAATAGCACTGGTGATCAGCGTATTTAAGCATGGGAGCACCATACCCGTTCCCAGACCGATACAGGATAACCATCCGACAATGTAATAAATGTTTTCCGTGAAAACGGATAGGATGCTAAATACGGAAATGATTGCCATGCCCCATAGTGTGATGCGTTTCATTTTGTTCAATTTACTCTTTACGCTTCTGCCTGTTGTATAGGATGTAATTGCCATGACTGTTAAAGGAATGGCTAAGACCAGTCCTTTATAAACTCCGTCAACTTGGTAATCGGTCTCTAAAATATCCGACAGGAAGAATAACAGACCGAATAAAATAAACAACGTGATCGAACCGGCAAAAAAGGCGGATAATAAGCTGACGGATTTGCGGCTGAATGTACGCTTGATGCTTTTCAAATATGCCGCGACCGGCTGTTTATTGAGATTTCCCTGCGGTTCCATTACAGCGAATGCTACGAGCAATGCAATCGGGATACAGAGCAGAGGAAACGCAAAGAATGTCGCATACCAGACGATCATAGCGATGAGTGAACCGAGAATCGGGCTGACGACTTTGCCGATTCCGTTAAATGCTTCGATCACACCGAGGGCTTTGCTGCGCGCTTCGTCGTTGAATATATCGCTTGCCAGTGTCATTGCTAGTGGAGCCGTTCCGGCAGCGCCGATTCCTTGGACGATCCGTCCGATTAATATGACGTAGTATGATTTTTCTTGCAAGAATAGGGCACCGAGACCGGCAATGATTCCACCGCATGCGTAGATCAGCAGAGCGGGAATCATCACTTTCTTGCGTCCGTAGTGATCGGCGAGGTATCCGCTGATCGGAATCGCCAGAGCCGCAGGAATCGAGAAGGCAGTGATAATCAAACTGCTCTGAAATTGCGATAAACTTAATTCGCTCTTCATGTCCGGAAGAATAGGAATTAGCATGGAATTGCCTAAAACCATAACTAGCGGGACGAGACTTAATCCAAATAGGGACCAGCCAAGGCTTTGTTTCGCATTGGATGTATGTTTATGAGTTTTCATAGTGCCTCCGAGTGTGTATTTGTCATATGTGTATTATTTACCCGATTTGCATAAGTCATTCGACAATCGAATATGTATTTATGGAATAATTATCGGGAAAAGCAGGTGACGATTATTATATGGACAAAACAGTGTTAAGTATGGGGATATTGCGAGTTATTTCCGGTTCCATTGAGCTGATCGCGGCACTTGGCATCTTGTATTTCGGTTCGTTGGAAAAAGCGATGATGATCAATGCCGGATTAGCAATCGTCGGACCGACTGTTCTGATTCTTGTGACGACGATTGGCTTAATTGGGCTTGCCGGTCAAATATCGCTGTTAAAGTTTTCATTCATCTTTTTGGGTGCCGTGATGATTCTCACCGGGCTTTTCAAATAAGCCGCCGCGTAAAGGTGTTGCGTGTACATCGCCCATATCATCCAAAACATGTACGAGTAAAAACCTCTTGCCAAGGGATACTAAGAAATGATGGTTGTAGTCTATAGAGTATCCATTTGAAGGAGGGTTTTTATGTTAGAGCGTATTGCTTATATGAAAGGCTTAGCAGAGGGGATGGAAATTGATCAATCCTCCAAGGAAGGCAAGCTGCTGAAAGAAATGATCTATGTTTTGGAGGATATCAGTTTTGAGGTAGAGCAGTTGCAATCACAAGCCGATGATCTTGAAGATTATGTAGTGGCGATTGACGAAGATTTACATATGGTAGAAACAGATTTTTATGAGGAAGATACCGCGGACAAGGAGTATAATTACGACGGTTATGATTATACCGATGAAACCTATAGTAATGAAGACCCTATGTATTTAGAGGAACTTTGTATCGACGAATATCCCGAAAAGTTGCTGTAGGTAAAGCTGAATTCGCCAATAAGCGATCAAAATACGTTGAGCAAAATAAAAGCCGAGTCGGCTTTTATTTTTTTTGTTTGTTCATGAAATTGGTCAAGCATGCATAGGTATTAGAGAAACAGAATCGGGAGGGAAATTTATGTGGTCAAGGGAAGTCGAAGAAGTTTTTCCTAAGTCAATTCGCAATTTGTTGTCGCCCATTTCGCATTTGGATAAGAGCCGCATCCAAGAAATTCGCATGCGCATCCATCAGCCACTGGAAATATGTTTGTCGGCGGGCAATGTATATTTGTCGGAAGCCAGTGGTTTTACAGATCAATTAGACAAAGCTTATGTCGTATCGAGTACGGATATTTCCCAAGTACTGCAAACGATCAGTAATCATTCTGTTTATGCGGTAGAAGAACAACTGCGCCAAGGGTTTATTACGATTGCCGGCGGTCATCGCGTCGGTGTCACGGGAAAAGTTGCCCTGGAGGGTGGGAAAATTCGTACGATGCAAAATGTGACGAGCTTTAACATTCGTATTGCCAAACAAGTGATTGGAGCCGCCACCGCTGTACTACCGGACTTGTACGATTTTATCAAAAAAAGACCCTACCATACGTTAATCGTGTCACCGCCACAGTGCGGTAAGACGACATTGTTGCGCGATATTGTCAGGCAGCTAAGTTTAGGTAACCGGAACTTGGGGATACCCAGTCATAAGGTAGGAGTTGTCGATGAACGTTCGGAATTAGCCGGATGTATACATGGAATACCCCAATCGGATTTAGGGATGAGGACCGATGTGCTTGACGGATGTCCGAAGGCGGAAGGCATGATGCTATTGATTCGCTCGATGTCGCCGCAAATCATCGCCGTCGATGAAATCGGCACGATGTCAGACGCGATGGCAATCGATGAGGTTTTGCATGCAGGGGTGTGTGTGATCACGACTGCCCACGCATTCAGTCTCGAGGAATTGATGGAACGCCCGATTATGCGTGAAATGATCGAAAAGAAAATTTTTGATCGGTACGTTTTATTATCGAATGTGCCAAAGATCGCCACTGTTCAAGGAATATATGACAGGAATCTGATGAAGTTGTCGAATAGGAGGGTTACTGTTGGTTAAGATTGCCGCCATTATCATGGTTATCGTCTCGACGACGTTAATGGGATTTTTGCTTGCCGGCAGGTATAAGCAGCGCGTGCGGGAACTGCGGATAATTTATGGTGCGCTAAAGCATGTAGAAACCGAGATTGTATACGGGCTGACGCCGCTGCCCCAGGCGTTTTACAATATTTCCTGCCGTGTCGAGCAGCCGTTGCAGGAGGTCTTTTCTTATATGAGTGAAAAGTTTAGTGACCATGAATTGTCAACGGTTGAGATTTGGCAGTCATCATGGATGAAATACCAGGATCGCATGGCTTTGAAAAAGGGTGACTACGAAATTCTGTTTCAACTGGGGCATAGCCTCGGTCAATCCGACAAAGAAAATCAGATGAAGCATATAGCGATTGCGCTCACTTATTTACAGACAGAAGAAGAGGGAGCACGTCAGGAGCAGCAAAAGCACGAGAAAATGTATCAGTACCTGGGATTTTTAACGGGAGTTATGATTATCATTTTGATGATTTAGGGAGGAGTCAAATATGTACGATATAGACGCTATCTTTAGAATTGCCGGAATCGGGATTGCGATTGCTTTCATTCATACGATTTTGAAACAGGCGGGGAAAGAAGAAATCGCTCATTGGACGACTCTGATCGGTTTTATCATCATTATTTTTATGGTGGCGACGAAAATCAGTGATTTGTTTCAGACGATCCGTCAAACATTCTTACTTCAGTAATTTTAGGGGTGTGAACCTTGGAGATATTGCAGATCGTCTCATTTGGATTGGTTGCTACGATTTTGATTGTTTTGTTGAAAGAGCAAAAACCACAAATTGCTTTTCTGCTGGCGATTATTACAGGATTGTCGATCTTTATTTTCCTGATTGGCAAGATTGCCATTATTATTCAGACGATCGAACGGCTGGCGGTTGGAGCAAATATTGACATCGTTTTCTTGGAGACTATTTTGAAAATTATCGGGATCGCGTATATTGCGGAATTTGGTGCGCAGATCGCCCGGGATGCCGGTGAAGGTACGATAGCCAGCAAGATCGAGCTTGCCGGTAAAATTCTGATTATGGTATTGGCGTTACCGATTATTGTCGTGATTATCGAAACTGTCGTTCAGTTGCTGCCATAGGGGGTGTCTTGTTGAAATGTTTTGGTACAACCTGTAGAACTTGGTGTTTTTTATTGATAATTACTTTTGTGACCATATGTTTCCCGTTTGGGGCACATGCAGAAACAAGTTCCTATGCATATTCAGATGCAACTGCTAATCCATCTGGAGATACAACTTCGAGCGGAGAGACGATTACGAACACATTATTGAAAGAACAGATGAAGCGTCTGGATACACAAGAAATTGAAGCATATTGGAATCATTTGCATCAAGAATACGGAGGGTATTTGCCGGACAGTTTCAGCCCAAGTATTTTCGATGTATTGCTGCCTGATGAAGGGGAATTTAGCATCAAAGGCATCTTTCAAGGGTTGTTGCTCTATTTGTTCCATGAAGTATTGTACAACACTAAATTATTGTCGAGTATCTTGATGCTGACGTTGTTCAGTGCCATTCTGGAAAATGTGCAATCGGCGTTTGAGCGGAATTCCGTCAGCAAAGTGGCATATGCGATTACCTATTTGGTGTTAATGGTTCTGGCAATTAATTCGTTTAATGTGGCGGTGACTTACGCACAAAACGCCATAGAAAATATGGTGCATTTCATGATTGCACTCATACCGCTTGTCCTGGGGATTATGGCGGCGATCGGCAACGTCACATCGGTGGCGATGTTTCATCCGGTGATCGTGTTTGTCGTCAACATTATTGGGACGTTTATCAGTGTCATCATATTTCCGCTGATTTTTTTTTCGGCTGTGTTGCACATCGTCAGTTCATTTACAGATAAATACAAAGTCACACATTTGGCGAATTTTTTGCGGACAGTCAGTCTCGGACTGTTGGGGGTGTTCGCAAGCATTTTCCTCGGTGTCATTTCCATCCAAGGAGCTGCGGGTTCAGTGGCGGATGGGATTACGATCCGGACGGCAAAATATGTGACGGGCAATTTCGTGCCGGTCGTCGGCAAAATGTTTTCCGATGCGGCAGATACGGTCATCGGTGCGTCGTTATTGATGAAGAATTCGATCGGTATTATCGGTGTCTTGATTCTCTTGCTCTTGTGTGCGTTTCCTGCGATCAAGATATTGACCTTAGCGATTATTTTCAATTTTTCTGCCGCCGTCATGCAGCCATTGGGAGATACGCCGATTATTAAGTGCTTGGGGACGATCGGTAAGAGCTTTATATACATTTTTGCTGCCGTTGCGGTTGTAGGGCTGATGTTCTTCTTGGCTGTGACCATTATTATAGCGACGGCGAATTTGTCGGTCATCTTGCGATGAACTGCCGGTTGATAACTTGTGTGAAGGAGGAGAACCATTGGATTTTATCAGCGGTTGGTTAAAAGGAATCGTGCTTATTATTTTGTTCGCATCATTTATGGACTTGCTGTTACCCAGTTCTGCCATGCAAAAATACGTGAAGCTCGTCATCGGCTTAATTATTATCGTAGCGATGCTGACTCCGTTATTGATGATTGTAAACGGCAAGGAGAGTCTCGCTGGGAATGGTTTATTCAATTGGCAGGGCGGCGAAGCGATGGTTGCTTCCGTCATGCAAGACGTGCAGCAGCAAATCGCCTTTGATCATCAAGATATGGTTGTCGATACGGCAAAGCGTATGGCGAGGGAAGGAATTGTGTATGCCATACAACTGCAAGGCGGATTTCAATTGGTAGATTTCGAGATGAGTGTCGAACAGCCGGCAGATGGGAAAGAGTACCAGATCAAGCAATTGGATGTGTATGTGAAGCGCGTGCTTGAATCTTCGGGAGTGGAACCGTCAGGCTCGGGGTTATCAGGATCGGAAGGAGCCGGAGCGGGCAATAATGTGAGAGCGGGAAGCGATGCAGAAATGGCAAATGATGCGGGTGCAGAGGGCGATACAGCAGGAAGCACTTTGACGGAAAGGATTGAAATGGTAGAGATTCAACCGATCGAAATTCCACCGGTTTTGCCGGAGGATGGTCGCGGGTCAAGGTCGGAAACGGCACAAACGGGAGCGGTCAGTGCAGACGATCAGCAAGCGAGCAGGGAGTTAAAAGGGGCGATCGCCAAAGCCATGGAGCTTTCGCAAGAAATCATTCGAGTCTATATTGTGGAAGGTTAGGTGAGAATATGAATTTAAAAGATAAAATGACACCGATGAGATGGTTGATGTTGATCGCGGCTATCGGCATGATTCTATTATTTGTGGTGAGTGATTTTAATGTTTCGCAAACACTTCCACCGGAAATAAAGCAAGAAGCTGACAAAATGACTGCGCAGACGTATTCGGAAGCGGGGGAAATTCGCGAATATGAAAAACTCTACGAAGAGAATTTACAAAAAATATTAGAAAAAGTTTCAGGAGTTGGTCAAGTTTCGGTGATGGTCAACATAGATTCTACTGAAGAGGTTGTTTTAGGCGCTAATGTCCGTTCGAATCAGCGAAATACAGATGAAACTGATAGGCAAGGGGGGAATCGTAAAATTGCGGAGATAACCGATGACAAACAGATTGTCATTCTCAGAGGGAATAGCAGTGGTGAGTCACCGGTCGTTATCAAGCGGCTAAAGCCGGAAATTAGAGGGGTTATCGTAGTGGCGGAAGGGGCGGCGAATATTCGCACACATGCTTTGCTTGTCGATGCCGTGCAGAGAGCACTGAATGTCGGTGCCAATAAAATATCGATACTGCCGATGGACGCTCGTGAATAAACGATACTATTGGTAAAGGGAGTTGATCAAATGAATTTTTTTGCGGTTAAAAAAGAAAAGATGTTAATCAGTGCGTTAATCGTTTTTTATTTGATGATTTTGGGTTATTATGTGGCAGGCAACTGGGAACAAACTGTCGATGGAGTGCCGAAAGAGACGATGGCAGGGCATACGGAAGAAGAGAAAAAAGGGGATAAAGAAGATACAGCCAAAACAGAAGATGGCGAGCAGGAAAGTGGTAAAACGAAGGAGCAAGGCGGTCAAGTAATTCTCTATGATTCGACCGGTGAGGCATTTATCAATATGCGCCTGACAAGGGACTATGAAAGGGCACAAATTCTCGATGAGCTGCGTCTAACGATGGCGAGTAGTACTGTTACAGCGGAAGAAATTGCGAAGGCGAAATCATCCTATGATGACATCATTGATGTAGCAAATGTCGAGGAACAAATTGAAGATAAAATTATGGAGATGGGATTTGGCGATTGTGTCTATATGCAGACCGGCAACCGTGCGCAAATTGTCGTCCAGAGCGAGCAATTTACACCGGAACAATATCTGCAGATCGTCGATACAGTTGGTCAGCTTACGGGCTTACAACATAAAAATATTGAAGTGAGTTTTTATCAATGAGGAATCGAGCCGGGATTCCGGTTTTTTTTTGCGTTGCATGAATAAGGGTTTATTATTATAATATACTGCATGAACTTCGTTTTTAATGGCTGGGTATGTACAAATGGTCCAAGTATATACTAGTGGTTATCGCATATGAATACGATTAGGGGTGAAATGTATGTATAATATTTCAGAAATTCGTGAACTGATAAAATTATTGGATAGCACGAATATTACAGAGTTGGAAATAGAAAATGACGGCGCAAAACTGTCCATTAAAAAGAGTAAGAAAGAGTATGTTGAATACATTGGCGGACAAACTGAATCGAGCTATGTACCTCCGGCGGTCAATCAGATGATTAGCAGAGAAGTACATACGGAGATTCGGGAAAACACTGCCAAGGAAGAGCCTGATGTTGCAACGCAAAACTATCTGGAAATCAAATCGCCGATGGTAGGGACGTTCTATTCTGCTCCGTCACCGGATGCGCCCGCATTCGTGAAAATCGGAGATCACGTTACAGATAAAAGTGTCGTCTGTATCATTGAAGCAATGAAGTTAATGAATGAGATTGAAGCAGAATGTTCCGGTAAAATTGTTGAGGTATGTGTAGAAAACGGACAATTAGTGGAATACGGTCAAACTCTGTTTAAAGTGAGTAAAGAATAGGGGTGACCACATGTTTGAGAAGATTCTGATAGCGAATCGTGGAGAGATTGCTGTTCGCATTATGCGGACGTGTAAGGAAATGGGCATTAAGACGGTAGCTGTTTATTCGCAGGCTGACCAAGAAGCGCTGCATGTTGAATTAGCCGATGAAGCATATTGTATAGGACCGATCAGTTCTAAAGAATCATATTTGCATATGGCGAATATCATCAGTGTCGCCAGTATATCGGGTTGTGATGCGATTCATCCGGGATACGGATTTTTATCTGAGAACGCAGATTTTGCGGAGTTATGTGCTTCCTGTGGAATCACGTTTATCGGACCGTCTGCCGTAGCGATCGAAACTATGGGGGCGAAGGCAGTTGCTCGGGAAACGATGCGCAAAGCGGGAGTACCGATTATTCCTGGTACAGAAGGCATTATTACTGATTTCAATGAAGCAGTCAAGACGGCAGCGGACATCGGATATCCGGTGATCATTAAAGCGACCGCCGGAGGCGGTGGTAAAGGAATGCGGGTAGCCTGGGATCAGAGTGAACTGGAAAAGGCAATCTCAATGGCGCAGCAAGAAGCGGAAACGGCTTTTGGCAATGCCGGTGTGTATTTGGAAAAGTATTTGGAAGAGCCAAGGCATATTGAGATTCAAATTCTCGCGGACAGTCATGGAAATGCTGTTCATCTCGGAGAGCGAGATTGTTCAATTCAACGCCGTCATCAGAAGTTGATTGAAGAAGCGCCGTCCATGGCGCTCACCGAATCCATCCGGGAAGCGATGGGAAATGCGGCAGTCGCAGCCGCCAAAGCTGTTCAGTATGTGACGGCGGGGACAGTGGAGTTTTTATTGGATAAGCACGGTCAATTCTATTTTATGGAGATGAACACGCGGATTCAGGTGGAGCATCCTGTCACCGAGTATATTACGGGAATCGATTTGATCAGAGAACAAATTCGCGCTGCTGCAGGTATGGAGTTGAGTGTCAAGCGGCAGGAGGATGTGCAAATTAGTGGATGGGCGATCGAGTGCCGAGTGAATGCGGAGGATCCAGAGCGGAATTTTATGCCTTGTCCGGGTACGATCACTACATATTTACCTCCGGGAGGTCTTGGGGTAAGGGTCGATAGTGCCGTTTACCAAGGGTACCGGGTGACACCGTATTATGATTCGATGATTGCTAAGATTATTGTCCACGGCAAGACCCGCCAAGAGGCAATTGAGCGTATGCACAGAGCGCTGTCCGAGTTTCGAATTGAAGGAATTAAAACGACAATTCCGTTTCATCTGAAATTGTTGCGCAATGCTGATTTCGTCAGCGGCAATTTTAATACGAAGTTTTTGGAAACTCATGTCATTTAGGTTACACAGTTTGTCGGCAAGTTGTCCATGGGCGGATCTCTCGCGAGATTGTATTTGCCTAGGGCGTATGATATAATTTTATGACAGTAAATACCGGAGGTGTTAAGAATGACTGTACCATCAGAAATGAAGAACACGAATGAATTGGGAAATATCCAGATTGCACCGGAAGTGATTGAAATTATTGCCGGACTTGCAACGATTGAAGTCCCGGGTGTTGCCGGCATGAGCGGCGGTGTCGTTGGCGGCATTGCAGAATTGCTCGGTAGAAAGAACCTTTCTAAAGGTGTTAAAGTAGAAGTAGGTCAGAAAGAGACGGCAGTTGACGTTTCGATTATTGTACAATACGGTTCTGCCATCCCGGAAGTTGCCAGCGCGATTCAGGCTAGTGTCAAACGAGAAATTGAGAATATGACAGGGCTTGACGTTGTGGAAGTTAACGTACAAGTACAGGGTGTAGATTTTAGACAGGAAGAGAAAAAGGAAGTCAAGAAGGAAGAAGAATTCCGTTTGAAATAAATCATTATTATATACTGAAATTATGTGACCCCCTGCAAGAAACAGGGGGTTTCCTTTAATCTGACTAATCTGCTAAGCGACATAATCCGTTGAAAGGAGCGTCTTTATGAACTTGTTAGAAAAGATCATTTTTTTCTTTTACAACTTGGTGATTGCTGTGCTTGCGGTTTTATTTATTGTAGTTTCACTGAGGTTGGTTCCATTGGATACGATTGGATTTTACTTCCATGCTTTTTATAACAGTGGAATGCAAACACAATTGAACAATCTGTTGATCGGGCTGATTTTTTTCTTTGTCAGTTTGCGATTCATTTTTATCACTTTCCAGAAGAATTCTAAAGAGCAGAGCTCGACGATTAATTACAGTACGGAAATTGGCGATGTAAAAATTTCTGTTGAAGCAATCGAAACGATGGCTACGCGTACCGGACGTCAAATTCCCGGCGTCAGAGAATTAGTCGCGAAGGTCGTACCTACAGAATTTGGTGCTAAAATTGCCTTGAAAGTCAGCCTTGATCCCGATACCAGTATTCCTGAAACATCAGACAAGCTGCAAGCGGAAGTCAAGCAGTATGTCGAGCGGTTATCCGGCATCAAGATTGAGAAAGTATTGGTCGTTGTAAAGGATGTTTTGCAAAAAGCGGCGGTTCAAAAAGCTCCTTTAAAGTAGGTGACGGTTATGAAACAAGAAATGATTGATTTGCTGTATACTCATATGGGGAAAGTAATCGGGATTGTTGCCGGTATCTTTGTCGGTATTATATTTTTGCTTGTGGGTTTTTGGAAAACACTATTTTTTGTAATCATCGTAGCGATCGGTTATTATGTAGGAACTCGTGTTGATAACAATGAGAACATTCGCGACGTCATTGAACGGTTTTTGCCGGATCACTGGAGATAAAGAAAGATTTGATGCGGATGGAGATAATGGAAAACATGATTTGGAGGATTTTGCATGTACAGAAGGAAAGCGCGGGAAAAGGCGCTACAGATTCTATTTCAATTTGATATCCAGCAAGGGGATATTAATGAAATCATTGAAGATCGTTTCGAGAATGATCAAATCGATGAAAATCAACGAGAGTTTATTACCAACCTGATCGCAGGAGCCCATGAGAATCTCGTGGAAATTGATCAAGCGTTGGAAGATGTAATCGAGGGCTGGAATTTGCAGCGCATCGGCAAAGTGGAAAAAAACATTCTCAGACTGGCTGTCTACGAGCTCTTATTTACAGACTTATCAGAAAATATTGTCATTAACGAAGCGGTAGAATTGGCAAAGACATTTAGCACAAACCAATCGGCAGGCTTTATCAATGGCATTCTGGCAAAGTATATCAAAATAAGCGCGAAACCCGGCGGAGGTGCCGAGCATTGAAAGACGTAGTTCTGGGGATTGATACGAGTGCCTATACAACATCGATATGTGTAATCACAAGTCATTCTCATGATATCGTATACGAAAAGCGCAAGCTATTGGACGTTCCCGAAGGCGAACGTGGTTTGCGGCAAAATACGGCTGTTTTTCAGCATCTGAAAAACTTGCCGTATTTTATTGAAGAAATGTGCTCAAAAATTAACCCGGAGCGCCTCGCAGCCGTCGCCGTTTCCGCCAAACCTCGTCCGGCGGATCAGTCCTATATGCCGGTTTTTCTGGCGGGAAGCAGTTTCGCAAGAACGGTGGCTGCCAGCCGTAGGATTCCTTTGTATGAATTGTCTCACCAAGAAGGTCATATTGCCGCCGGTGTCGGCACGTTGGATTATCCGATGGCAGCGCGTAAATTTTTGATGATTCACCTTTCCGGTGGCACGAGCGAAATATGTCTCGTCGAACGCCCAGCTGATGGAGCTTATCAGATCCAATTGTTAGGTGGCACTTTGGATTTGCATGCCGGACAATTTGTCGATCGAGTAGGTGTCAAACTAGGACTGCCATTTCCCGCAGGCAAACATTTGGAACTGTTGGCGCAGCAATCCCAGGAAGTGCTGACGATCTCTTCCTATGCGAAGGGATACGATTGTAGCTTTTCGGGACCGGCGGCTAAAGCCGAGCGTCTCATAGAAATGGGTCAGCACCACCACTTCGATATTGCGAGAGCGGTTGAGCATTGTATTGCTAAAACATTAGAAAAAATCATCCGTTTTGCCCAGTCGGATACGCAGGTGGCAGATGTACTGATTGTCGGAGGCGTTGCGTCCAATTCCTATTTGCGGGAGTATTTGCAACGGCGCCTGTCCCATCGGACAGCCGGCGTATCTCTACATTTTGCGAAAAGGGAATATTCTACTGATAATGCGTATGGGATCGCTTGTCTCGGCGCTGAAAAACATTTTTAAATCGCCGGATTTCTGGAAATTTTAGCAATGGAATTGTTTTCAGAAAATCTGTAATTGACAAAAGACTAGGAATATATAATGATATTCTTTAAAGATATAGGAGGGAAATCAAATTATGTATAAAATTTTACGCAAGCGAGTTCTAGCTGATACAGGGAAAGACCGCGTGATCCTCATGGACATAGAGGCGCCGTTGGTGGCCCAAAAGCATAAACCGGGACACTTTATTATCCTACGGATTGATGAAACGGGAGAAAGAGTGCCGTTGACAATTGCCGATACGAATCTTGAAACAGGCGCGGTGACAATCATCGCCCAAGAGATGGGTGCGACGACGAAGCAGTTGGGAAGAATGGAAGAAGGCGAATATCTGCTAGATTTCGTTGGACCACTGGGACAAGCTGCACATTATCCCGAACATAAGCATGTCGTCTGTATTGGCGGCGGTCTCGGTGTAGCACCGCTGTATCCGGAAGCAAAACATCTTTATCAGGCTGGTTCCCACGTGACGTCGATCATTGGCGCCAGAACGAAGGAATTAATTCTTATGGAAGAAGAGATGGGCGAGTTCAGTCATCAATTGCACATTGCCACAGATGATGGAAGCCATGGTATCAAAGGCTTTGTCACGACGATTTTACAAAATATGATTGATGAGGGACAACCGGTCGATCTAGTAATCGCCATCGGTCCGATTCCAATGATGAAAGCAGTTTGTAATTTGACGAGAAATTATAATATAAAAACATTAGTCAGTTTAAACTCCTTGATGGTAGACGGTACTGGCATGTGTGGTGCTTGCCGTGTGACAGTTGGTGGGGAGACGAAATTTACTTGTATTGACGGTCCGGAATTTGACGGACATTTGGTAGATTTCGATGAGCAGATGAGAAGATTGGCAATGTACAGAGACAAAGAAAAAGTAGCAACAGAACATAGCTGCGGATGTGGAGGTGTCGGGGGATGTCACTAGAAAAAGCGGGCAGACAGCCAATGCCATTATTAGAAGATGAACTGCGCACAGCCGGTTTCGGCGAAGTCGCACTGGGATATACGGAAGAACAAGCGATAGAAGAAGCGAAGCGTTGTCTGCAATGTAAGAATCCACGTTGCCAATTAGGATGTCCAGTCAATATTGATATCCGCGATTTCATCGCTTTCGTTGCGGAAGGCGATTTCCGGGCTGCTTACGATAAGATCAAAGAGACAAACAGCTTGCCTGCCGTCTGTGGACGTGTATGTCCTCAGGAAGAACAATGTGAGGCGAAATGTATCGTAGGTATTAAAGGGGAATCGATAGCCATTGGACGCCTAGAGCGTTTTGTAGCTGATTACGTATTGCGTAATGGCAGAGAAAGAGGCGTATGTACGACGCGCAACGATAAAAAGGTTGCTGTCGTCGGGTCAGGACCGGCAGGTCTTGCCTGTGCTGGAGAATTGGCTAAAATGTGCTACGATGTAACGATTTATGAAGCGTTCCACCAACCGGGCGGCGTATTGATGTACGGTATCCCGCAGTTCCGTCTTCCAAAGGAAATCGTCTGTGAAGAAGTAGAATATCTGCGCGAAATCGGTGTCACATTCGAATGCAATGTGGTCATCGGTAAGACGCTGACAATAGAAGACTTGTTTGAAATGGGATTTGAAGCCGTATTTTTGGGCACAGGCGCCGGATTGCCATATTTCCTCGGCTTAGAGGGCGAGAATTTAAATGGCGTGTATTCGGCTAATGAGTTTTTGACACGCGTGAACTTTATGAAAGCATTCCGTTTTCCTGAATACAAGACACCGGTTAAAGTCGGACAAAAAGTCGCGGTCATCGGTGCCGGAAATGTCGCTATGGACGCTGCGAGAACGGCGAAGCGTCTTGGTGCAGACGTGCATATCATATACCGCCGTTCCGAACAGGAAATGCCTGCACGTTCGGAAGAAATTGAGCATGCCAAAGAAGAGGGAATTCAATTTAAAACTTTGACGAACCCGCTTCGTGTCATCGGCGATGAGCAGGGCAATGTCGTGGAAATTGTTTGCCAGCAAATGGAACTGGGTGAGCCGGATGCTTCAGGACGCAGACGTCCGGTGGCAATTGCCGATTCCGAGTTTTCGTTGGCAATTGATACGTTAGTTGTCGCCATTGGACAAGGACCAAATCCGATCGTTCCACAAGCGACGCCGTCGTTGGAAGTCAATAAATACGGAAACATAGTGGCAGACGAGCAGACAGGTGCAACATCGATTGACGGTGTTTTTGCCGGTGGCGACGTCGTCACGGGTGCGGCTACCGTTATTAAGGCAATGGGTGCCGGAAAATTAGCAGCAAACAGCATTGACCGTTATTTGCAAACAAAAGCCAATTAATTGCATAACAGTGAGGGAGGAGCGTCCGCTATGTCAATTATATAGTGTGTACGCTCTCTTCGTTACAATCTGCGAATGGAATAAAATAATCAAGTTTGATCTATGGGATTGGCTTAGGCAATAGGATTGGCTTAGGCAATAGAAAATTTTGCGAAACTGATTTAGTTGGGGGCGTCGGTACAAATGGCTACGATCATCGATGGGAAACAAGTTGCGGCAAGTATCAGGGAAGAATTAAAGCGTGAGGTAGAACTTCTATGTAAAGAGGGGCAGAAACCGGGTTTGGCGGTGATCATCGTCGGTTCAGATCCGGCATCACAGACATATGTGCGAGCGAAAGCTAAAGCGTGCCGGGAGATCGGTATGCATTCCGAAGTGTATGAGTTGTCGGAACAGACGACCGAAGCAGAATTACTTGATAAAATTGATGCATTGAATAATGCGAACCATATTCACGGGATTCTCGTACAATTGCCTTTGCCAGAGGGGATCGACGAGCAGGCGGTAATCGAGCAGATTGATCCGCAAAAAGATGTTGATGGGTTTCATGTCATCAATGCCGGCAAATTATCCGTCGGTCAAAAAGGGTTTTTGCCGTGTACCCCGGCAGGGGTGATTGAACTGATTCACCGGACAGGACAGTCGATTGTCGGCAAGCATGTCGTCGTCATCGGCAGAAGTAATATCGTCGGCAAGCCCGTGTCGTTACTTGCACTAGCCGAGAACGCGACAGTTACGATTTGCCATTCGAAAACGACCAATCTCCAAGAGATGACCAAACAGGCGGATATTCTGATTACGGCTATCGGGCGTCCGGGAATGATCACAGCGGACATGGTCAAAGAAGGAGCTACGGTAATTGATGTAGGAATTAACCGTGTAGACGGCAAATTGGTCGGCGACGTCGATTATCAACATGTATCGGCGAAAGCCGGATGGATTACACCTGTGCCGGGCGGCGTGGGACCGATGACGATTACGATGCTGTTGAAAAATACGTTGGAGGCATATAAAAACGCAAGATAGGTGGTATGCTCGGTGCATCAAAATCCATGGAGTGTCAGTCAACTCACAAAATACATAAAAAGTTTGCTCGACAATGATTGGCGGCTGCAAGAGGTATGGGTAAAAGGGGAAATCTCTAATTTTACACACCACAGCAGCGGGCACATGTACTTTAGTATTAAAGACGACAAAAGTGTTGTGCGGTCCATTATGTTTGCCGGCAATAATCGTTCGCTGATATTCGTACCGAAAAACGGCATGAGAATTTTGCTCAGGGGCTATATCTCATTGTACGAGCGTGATGGACAGTACCAACTTTATGTACAGGAAATGCTGCCGGACGGTATCGGAAATTTGTATATGGCATATCAGCAATTGAAAGAAAAGTTACAGAATCAGGGATATTTCGCAGAAGCACATAAAAAGGGCATCCCTTTTCTGCCGAAAGGGATTGCGATTTTGACGTCTGCAACCGGTGCCGCCATACGGGATATTCTGACGACATTGCGGCGCAGGAATCCAGGGATTCCTTGTTATGTAGTCCCTGTTACGGTGCAAGGAAAGACGGCAGCGGCAGAAATTGCCGATGCACTGCAATTTGTCGATACGAATTGCCAGGATTTCGTCGATGTGATCATCCTCGCACGTGGTGGTGGATCGATTGAGGAATTATGGGCATTTAATGAGGAGATACTGGCGAAGCGCATATATGAATGCTCGATCCCGGTCATTACCGGCATCGGCCATGAGACAGATACGACGATTGCAGACTTTGTCGCCGATATGCGGGCGGCGACGCCGACTGCAGCCGCCGAGTTGGCAGCTCCGAGCCTGACAGATTTGCAGAAAACCGTTGTGGAAAACCGGCAGCGCATGATCGGCGGCATCGAGCAGCGCATGCGTAGATATCGCCAGCAATTGGATTTTATCGCCCAGACGCGGGTGTTTCGAAGACCGGAAGAGCTGTTCGCCGGTAAAAGGCAGTCTGTCGATCATTATCAGCAAACACTTGCTTACTGTTACGGGAGCATCATTGAACGGGAGCGTAAAAAATTACACCGTGCCGAACAGCAACTAATATGTTATAATCCTAGGGAACAATTTACGTCAAGTAAACACCGATTCCTTTCCCTAGTGGAGGCAATGCAGCGCATGTCTGCCCGCCATTTGTCGGACAACCGCGGTAGATTCCATTTGGTAAACCAGCGTTTGCATGATTTGAGTCCGTTGAAAGTGATGGAAAGAGGATATTCACTCGTATATAAAGAACAGGCGGCAGAATCTGGCGAAGAAAATCATCCATTGATTACTTCCGTGAGACAGGTGAAGCCGGAGGATTGTTTACATATTCAATTGGCAGACGGAACTGTCGACTGTCAAGTACGGAGGGTCGCAGATGGCAAAAAAAAATGAGCAAAACACATTCGATCAATCATTGAAAAAGCTGGAAGAGGTCGTTAAACGCTTAGAAACAGGAGAGTTGACGCTGGAAGATTCCATCGAACTGTATCAGGAAGGCATGGAATTGGCGCGCCAATGTCATGTAAAGCTAGAAGCGGCAGAACAGAAAGTGCAACAGATTGTCAGAGAAAATGATCAACTTCGCATCGAACCTTTCCACAGTAAGGAAGGAGAGTCTGTATGACGATAGATGTGCAAAACTATTTTCGACAAAGAATCGCCTATATCGATGAGGCGCTCGATCAGTATTTACAATACGAAACGCCGCACCCTGCGGTATTATTTGACGCTATGCGCTATAGCATATTTGCCGGTGGCAAGAGGGTAAGACCGATTATGGCCTTGGCTGCTTGCGAAGCCTTTGGCAGCGAAGCGCGCCGCGCCTTGCCTGTCGCTTGTGCGCTTGAAATGATCCATACATATTCATTGATTCACGATGATCTGCCGGCGATGGACAATGACGATTTTCGCAGAGGCAAAGCGACGAATCATAAGGTATTTGGCGAAGCAGTTGCTATTCTCGCGGGAGACGCGCTCTTGACGAAGGCATTTCAGTTGATTGCTACTACGTACCAATACGGCGTCGAACCGTCGGTCACGTTGAGACTGATCGAAGAAGTCAGTAAAGCTTCGGGGGCTATGGGAATGGTCGGCGGACAAGTTGCCGATATGGAAGCAGAGGGAAAACAAATCGATGTGCAGGAAATGGAGTATATCCATGCCCATAAAACCGGCGCTCTATTTGAAGTTTCTGTCAGGGCTGGCGCGATTGTCGGCGGAGCCGATGAGGAACAATTACGTTTCATTACGGAATTCGCTTCGAAAATCGGACTTGCCTTTCAAATTCAAGACGATATATTGGATATTGTCGGCGATCAGGAAAAGACCGGAAAGAAGGTCGGTGGAGATATCTTAAATGAGAAAGCGACCTATCCGATTTTGTACGGTCTCGACGCCTCCAAAGATAAAGTCAAGCAGTTGACAACAGAGGCGCTGCTCGCTTTAGAAAAGGCGCAGTGTCATAGCACAGAGCATTTGGCTGCTATAGCAATCTATTTATCGTCAAGGGAAGCGTAGCAGAAAGGTAAACAACGAGCAGAGGATAAGCAGAAGATAATAAGTATAAAACAAAAGCTGAAGACAAAAAAAATACAGGAAGCTTACTTCCTGTGAGAGAGTAGAAGTTTGGTACATAATTTGTACCAAGAGGGAAAAACAAATTACAAATGAAATATTAACTTCTTATACAGATTATAGCAAATGGTATTTTTCTACAATAGCTAATTGGGATGGTATTTATTACTAGGTAATTATGACTGATAGGTATGCACGAATCTTGCCTATCGTAGTTAGTGGTAGTACAATGTATAATAACGATGATATGATTGTATAGTTGCTATTCACAACAGAAGAGGGGGAAGGAAATGTTGCTTGAAACGATAACATGCCCAGAAACTGTTAAAGCGCTCGATTTAACACAAAAGAGACAATTAGCTCAGGAAATTCGTGAGTTTTTAATAGAGAATGTTGCCAAAACCGGCGGACATCTGGCGCCGAATCTCGGGGTCGTGGAATTGACGATTGCGTTGCACAGTGTATTTGAAAGCCCGTCCGATAAAATCATATGGGACGTCGGTCATCAGTCGTATGTGCACAAATTGCTCACAGGCAGGGTAGAAAGATTTAATACGTTACGCTGTTACAAAGGGCTGTCGGGGTTCCCGAAACGCAAAGAAAGTGAACATGACGTTTTTGAAACGGGACACAGTAGTACATCTGTATCGGCGGCGTTAGGTATGGCGATTGCCAATAAATTGCATGGACAGGACAATCACTGTATTGCCGTCATCGGTGATGGCGCGATGACTGGAGGTATTGCCTGGGAGGCATTGAATCACGCCGGTCACAGCGACGTGAATTTAATTGTCGTTTTAAACGACAACGAGATGTCGATTGCTCCCAACGTCGGAGCATTATCGAATTATTTGACGAGGATGCGTACCGATCCTAACTATTCGCGTGTAAAAGACGATATTGAGCTTATATTGAAGAAAATTCCCGCCATTGGCAATAAGATGCTAAAAACGGCGGAAAAAATTAAAGACAGCCTCAAATATTTATTTGTTTCCGGTATGTTATTTGAAGAATTAGGCTTTACATACTTAGGACCGATTGACGGACATAACATCGAAGATCTTGAACTGACGTTTGAACAGGCAAAACGCAAAAAGGGTCCGTTGCTGATCCATGTACTGACGAAAAAGGGTCTGGGGTATACTCCGGCGGAAGATAATCCCGATATGTTTCATGGAATCGGTCAATTTGATATCGAAACAGGACTGCCGATCAGCAAATCGGCTGTGCCGAATTATACTGGGGTATTTGGCGAAGCGATTGTCGAATTGGCAAAAAGCGATCAGGCAATTGTCGCAATTACGGCAGCGATGCCGACCGGAACAGGATTGCAGAAATTTTCCGAAGTGTTTCCGGAGCGGTTTTTTGATGTGGGAATTGCCGAGCAGCATGGCGTGACACTGGCGGCGGGTTTGGCGACCCAGGGTATGAAGCCGGTGTTTGCGGTCTATTCGACATTTTTACAGCGCGGATATGATCAAGTGTTGCATGATGTCTGTCTACAGAAGCTTCCTGTATTGTTTGCCATAGACCGTGCCGGTTTAGTCGGTCAAGACGGTGAGACACACCACGGTGTATTCGATATTGCGTATTTGCGTCACATACCGAATATGACAATTATGATGCCCAAGGATGAGAATGAGTTACGGCATATGTTGTATACCGGCATTCAATTGGGAGCACCGGCAGTGGTTCGTTATCCAAGGCTGGAAGGTGCGGGTGTTGCGATGGATGAGGTACTAAGTCCGCTACCGATTGGTAAGATGGAATGGCTGAAGAAAGGGACAGATGTGCATATAATTGCCCTCGGTCCTATGGTACAATTGGCGCAGCAGATTGCGGAAACTTTGGTATCTGATCCTGTGTGTGCCGGTGTGATCAATGCGAGATTCGTCAAACCTTTGGATACGGAATTACTCGATCAATTGGCGGACAGTGGGTTACCTATCGTGATTATTGAGGAACACGCATTGCAAGGGGGATTCGGCAGCGCCATATTGGAATACTATGAACAACAGAACCGGCAAGGATTGTCGATCAAGCGCTTTGGCATACCGGATGACTTCGTCGAACATGGAAATCGAAAAGAATTATTGCAGCAAATCGGTCTGACAGTTGACGACATCGCCTATGAAATCAGAAAGATGGTGTCTTCGAAAGGGCGTCATATTGTAGCAGCTTCTAAATAAAAGGAGCTGCTTTTTAACCTAATTAACTTGGCGTAAGTTCCCCTCCTATAGGCGGAGTCCAACGCCAAGTAAATTATGCATTTGCAGTTCTACAATTCAGATGGAGTAAAGCGTCTCCACCTAAATTAAGAACTTGCTTCAACCTGATTAACATGGCGTGAGTTTCCTCTTCTATAGGGGGAGTCAACGCCAAGTAAATCATGCGGAATGAGGGTGAAGACAATCGTGAAAGAACGTGTTGATGTACTGCTGGTTCAGCAGGGATATTTTCCGACACGCGAGAAAGCCAAAGCGGCGATTATGGCTGGTATCGTATATTCAGGTACCGAGAGAATCGACAAAGCAGGCACTAAAGTCGATATAGCGCATGAACTGCATGTCAAAGGGAATGTTCATCCTTATGTCGGCAGGGGCGGCTTGAAGTTGGAAAAGGCAATTGATACATTTCAACTCCATGTTGAAGATGTAATTATGATCGATATTGGCGCGTCGACGGGCGGATTTACTGATTGTGCCCTGCAAAAGGGCGCTCGACATGTGTACGCCGTCGATGTGGGGTACGGACAACTGGATTGGAAGCTGCGCAACGATGAGCGCGTGACTGTATTGGAGCGCACGAATTTTCGCTATTTACAACTTGAGCAGTTATCAAACGGGTTACCTGATTTTGCGACGATTGACGTGTCTTTTATTTCTCTGCAATTGATTTTTCCTAAGTTAGCAGAAATTCTCGTCGATGGCGGGCAGATTGTCACGTTAATCAAGCCACAATTTGAAGCCGGTAAAGAATCGGTAGGCAAAAAGGGAATCGTCAGAGATAAAGATGTACATAAGCAAGTCATCTATAAAGTCGTAGAAGCGGCGGCAGGACATAAAATGAAGCTCTGTGATATTACGCACTCACCGATCACCGGCGGCGATGGCAATATCGAATTCCTCGCGCATTTTATTTATCAGCCCTCTGTGGAAGATACGGAAAATGCGGCGCAGAATGATGAAGCATATAGCCAGAATGGTAGATTGATTAAACCGAGTGGAGCGACTTTTATACAGGATGAAGAGAGGTTTAGACAGCGGATTGAGGAAGTTGTGGAAACGGCACATAAAAGTTTTTCGTAACATAGTCCGCAATCGTGAATTTATGAAAGGATTTTACGGTGGTAAAATCGAAGTAATGCAAATCATCGCATTTGCAGTTCTACAATTCAGATGGAGTAAAAGAATCCCCACCTGAATTAAGAACTTGCTTCAAAGGGGCATAGGGCTATGAGGGTAGAGGATTTTGTAATTCTTGGCATAGGCTGTATACTGATATGGCTAGCCGTCAATAAAAAGCGATCTTTGCCGTCATTTATTTCCGACGTGCCTAAAAGCGGTCAAGCGCTTGCACTCCTGCATGACAATGGTTACGAAGTAATCTCGGGCAAGGTTCGTGTTCCGCTGGAGGTTCAGCACGGGGGACAACAAAGCCAATCGAGGGTGATCATTGATTTCATAGCACGCAAGCACGATAAAATGTACGTTGTAAAAATCAAAAACAAACGTAAACCGGAACGAATGGCTGCCGCCAATTTGCGCGATGAATATTTAAAACTGCAGCTGTTATTTGCCACAGATGGAGTTTTGTATCTCGATATGGAAAAAGGGAAAATTAATGAAATAGAATTTACATATCCGCCGGTCCATGTGCGAAAAAGGTTTACGGATTATTTGAAAATCCCTAAATGGGTGACAATAGCAGTAATTATATTACTTTTGTTTTTCATCTTGAGGTGAATGATTTGATACAAGTCGGCTTAATTGTAAATAAGACAAAACCCAAAGCATGGATCATCGCCAGACAACTCATAGGCAGTTTGGAGCAGCGCGGTATTTCTGTGATGATTGACCAAGTCGTAGCGGAGCAATTGGGAAGAAGTGATTTAGCGATCAATAGTGATGAAATCCCTAAATATGCCGACATGGTTTTTGTGCTCGGCGGTGACGGTACGCTTCTAGGAATTGCCCGCGAATATGCTCCCTATAATATACCGATATTAGGGATCAACGCCGGACATATGGGTTTTTTGGCGGAATCAGAGCCGGAGGATTTAGAATATGCGCTCGATAAAATTATCGCCAAAGAGTATTATATAGAGGACCGTATGATGCTGGAAGCGAAAGTGCTGCGCCATGACAAGGTCATTAAACAGTTTATCGCGTTAAATGACGTGGGGATTGCCAAAGGGACATTCAGCAGAATGATTGAAGTTGTCATGTATTTGGAAGATAAATTTCTCGGATCGTTTAAAGGCGATGGGCTGATCCTAGCTTCCCCAACCGGCTCTACGGCATATTCGCTGTCGGCGGGAGGTCCGATCGTCACACCGGATATCGATTCGATTTTATTGACGCCGATCTGTCCGCATTCATTGAGCATGCGCCCAATGGTAGTTTCTGCCAATACGACGATTCGCACGAAAATCAACGCTTCTCACAATGACATCGGTTTGACGGTGGATGGTCAATTGGGCTTCAAACTAGAGATCGATGACAGCGTTACGGTGAAAAAATCGAATTATGTAACGAAATTGATTCGTTGGAATGAGCATAATTTTTTCGAGGTTGTGCGGCGCAAACTGCACAATTAGATAATTTCTGGAGGGCGTTATGAAGGGTCAAAGGCATCTGAAAATCAGAGAATTGATAAGAGCAAACAATATTGAGACACAAGAGGAACTCGTGAAAGCGTTGGAATCCTTAGGCTTTAAAGTCACACAGGCGACTGTATCGAGGGATATCAAGGAATTGCAATTGATTAAAGTTCCTACCCCTGGCGGACAATATATTTATTCTTTGCCGAACGATCAACCTGTCAATCCAGAAATTAAACTTCGACGCGTGCTGTCCGATAGCTTTGTATCGATGGATAAAGCGGAGAATCTCGTCGTGATGAAAACACTACCGGGAAATGCCAACGCGTTGGGTTCTTTAATTGATGCGCTCCACTGGGAAGAAATTATCGGCACGATTTGCGGCGATGATACGATTTTAATTATTGGGCGGGCAAAAGAATACGCACCGATCATTGAACGGCGATTTCTAGAAATGTTATAGAGGTGTATCCGATATGTTACATGAATTAACGGTACGCAATTTAGGACTAATTGAAGATATGCGCATTTCATTTCGCCAGGGGCTACATGTGCTTACAGGTGAGACAGGTGCGGGGAAATCGATGATTATTGACGCGCTGACAATTGTGATTGGCGGCAGGGCATCGCAAGAACTCATCCGTTATGGATGTGACTCGATGTACGTTGAAGCCGTGTTTGATTTTCCGCAAACGATGCGCCAGTGGTTTCTTGATTTTGGCATTGAATTATCCGAGGATGATGAATTAATTGTTGCCCGGGAAATTAAATTGCAAGGCAAAAGCACGTGCAGGGTCAATGGACGTCTCGTTCCCGTCAATGTACTCAAGGAAATGATGGCACCGATGGTAGATATCCATGGACAGCACGAACATCAGAAGTTGCTTAACGCTAAAGAACATCTTGCGATGATTGACAACTACGGGAAAGCCGAACTGGAGCGGTTACTGCGTGAGGTTGAGGGGGTTTATGTCGAATATCGTGATCAAAAGAAGCGGTATACCCGTTTACTGGAGAATGAGCAGGACATCGCCCAGAGAATTGAATTTCTCGAATACCAGTTGCAGGAATTAGAGCAGCTCAATCTTCAAGATGGTGAAGAAGAGGAACTGGAAACGCAGAAAAGAAGGCTGGTTAATCAGGAGAAGATTACTCAAAATGCCAATCAAATCATCGTCAGCCTGACAGGAGACGCCGGGAACGGTGATAGTGCGCAAAGTTTATTATATGTAGCCATCCAAAAATTGATGGAATTAAGTAAGATTGACCTTGCTTATCAGGCCTATGCGGAGCAGCTTGAGAATGCGCTGATACCGATTGAGGAAGTCGCGCGGGAAATTGCTACTGCAATCGAATTAGAAAGCAATGAAGATACGATCAATCACATAGAATCAAGACTGTTTCAAATTCAGCAATTAAAACGCAAATATCGTATGGATACAGCGCAAATTGTAGCTTATAAAAAACAAATTTCCGAAGAACTTGCGCAAATAAAAAATCGTGATCATCTTTTGGCGGAGTTAGAAAAGCAATTAGAACAAACGCGCGCATTGTACGATACAAAAGCCGGTGAACTGACACGAAAGCGCAAAGATACGGCTGAAAACATGGAAGCCAGCATGCGAAGGGAGCTTTCGCAATTATCATTTCCCAATGTACAATTCCAAATTCAATTTGAAACATTGGAAGAACCTAGAAGCAACGGACAGGATCAGGTGAGATTTTTATTTTCGGCGAACTCCGGCGAACCTCTAAAACCGTTGGAAAAGATTGCATCGGGTGGAGAACTTTCACGCTTGATGCTGGCATTTAAAAATTTGATGGCGGAAGCGGATCAAACGCCGACGGTCATATTTGATGAAGTCGATACAGGAGTAAGCGGTATTGCGGCACAGAAAATTGCGGAAAAGCTCGCAAATATATCGCGTAACCGCCAGGTTTTCTGCATTACTCATTTACCGCAGATTGCCGCAATCGGTGATGTACATTTATATATAGAAAAATTTGTGGAAAATGAGAAAACAAAAACCCAAGTGAAAATATTGGCGGAACGAGATGTGATTGGCGAATTAGGCAGAATGATCAGCGGACAATATGTGACGGACAAGACGTTAGCCAGTGCTCACGATTTGCGCCAGCAGGCAAATGATTTCAAAAACCGCCATTTGTCTGATTAATAAATCTTGGTAATCAAGTTGGATAGACACAAATTTGGAAATACTTCTTAAAGGAAGTATTTTTTTTATTCCATCATTTAAATAGCATGAACAGTGATTGTCAGGGAACTTTATATAGTATGTTACACATGAATTTGTTGTAGGGAGTATAGGGAGTGTGACAATTTGTATAGAAAAACAAAGAAAATAATCGGTTTGCTATTAGCAGTATTTGTAGTTGCTGTGACATTTAGTGCACCTGTGCAAAATTTATCTTCAATTCCGATGAATTTAAAGATGTTTGAAGGGCAAATGACAGCATTTGATGTGGCGTCGCTATTTGATACAGTCGTAGACGGCGATGAGGAAGTCGTCGCTGTGAGTGGTGGGGAACTGACGACGATCAAAAGCGGCAGAACGGATATCACTTTTAAATTGTTCGGCGTACTGCCGATCAAAAAGGTGCAAGTTCAAGTGCTGCCTGAGACAAAGCTGTATCCCGGGGGACATTCAATCGGTGTGAAATTGAAATCGGAAGGTGTAATGGTTGTCGGCTTCTATCTGGTAGATGTCGAGGACAATAAAGTGTCGCCGGGGGAACTGGCAAATATTAAAGTTGGTGATTACATTGTGAAAGTCAACGGAAATCGTGTGGAGGATGTCGCATCGATTACCAACTTGATTGACAGTTCAGAAGGAATTGAGATGGAGATAAAACGTAATGATCGTACATTTACCACAGTTGTCTATCCGCAATATGATACGAAGTCTAAAAATCATCGTATAGGTTTATATATACGTGATTCGGCAGCTGGTGTGGGAACTTTAACATTTTTCGATCCACGAACAAGTATGTACGGAGCACTGGGTCATGTAATCACGGACATTGATACAGGGCAGCCAATTGAAGTGGGTTCGGGAGATATTTTCCCATCTAGAGTGACATCGATTGACAAAGGTGAAAAAGGAAAACCGGGCGAGAAAAAATGTGTGATCGCCAATGAGCAGCAAAAATTAGGAAGCATTGTATCCAATAATTCGTTGGGGATTTACGGGAAATTGACAGATGTCCCTGAGAAATATTTCGAAAATGAGCCGATGCCGATTGCGTTGGCACACGACGTAAAGGTCGGTCCGGCGAAAATCTATACTGTGGTGGAAGATGAGAAGATTGAAACGTTTGACATAGAGATCGTCAATGTCATACCTCAGCGTTTTTCTTCAACCAAGGGAATGGTGATTCGCGTTACCGATGAGCGCTTGCTGAGTAAAACGGGAGGAATTATCCAAGGAATGAGCGGAAGCCCCATTATTCAAGAAGGTAAAATTATCGGCGCAGTGACCCATGTATTCGTCAATGATCCTACAATGGGATATGGATGTTATATTGAATGGATGCTGAAAGAAGCCAATGATAATGCAGTAAATTCCAATGCAGCATAATTCGACACATAATTGCATAAATCGTCATAAACCGCACAACCACGCGGTTTATGACGATTTATTTTGTAAAATTATTCAAAAAATAAGCAGGGATAATGGGGTAGGCTGTAGAAACAAACATGTATGGAATTTTTTCACTAATTTTATTGCATTTTAATTTACAAATAACTTGAGATATTTAGGAGGAGTTGGATGTGAAAGTAACAAAGGTTTTACTGGTTGATGACAACCAAGAGTTTTGTAATATGTTGGCTAGTTACGTAGATCAGCAAGAAGATATGGAAGTTGTCGGTTTAGCATATAACGGGAACCAGGCATTGGAAATTTTGCAAAAAGAAAAGCCGGACTTATTGATTCTTGATATTATCATGCCACATCTTGATGGGTTGGGAGTATTGGAAGCAATAAAAGATAAGCCTGAATTTCAGGATTTGATAATCATTATGCTCACCGCATTCGGTCAAGAGGGAATTACCAAGAGAGCCATTCAATTAGGAGCCGACTATTTTATCCTCAAACCATTCGATATGGATATTTTGTTACAGCGAATCCGCCAAGTATCAGGTGAAACAAAGGAATTAGAGCATGTTCAAGAGTATTCTTTATCCTATACATATAATGCAAGACCGAGAAAAACTGCGGATATTAAATCAGCTGTCACGAAAATGATTCATGAAATCGGTGTACCGGCTCATATTAAAGGATATGTATTTTTGCGAGAAGCGATTATATTAGTGTACAACGAGCCTGAACTTCTCGGGTGTATCACGAAAGTCCTTTATCCGAGAATTGCAGAAATGAATCGTACAACGCCGCCACGGGTTGAACGAGCCATCCGTCATGCGATTGAAGTCGCGTGGAATCGCGGTAATATTGATATACTCAAGCAGTTTTTCGGCTACACGATCAATGCCAGCAAGTCAAAACCGACAAACAGCGAATTTATTGCGATGGTTGCGGATAAGTTGAAATTGGAGCAGGTTGTGTAGGATGCTGTTATCCTACTGATAAATTCCCTGTATTTATTGAGTCAAAAAACTCAATGAATGGAGGGGATTTTTATTTTGCCCACAACTAGTAATCCAAGTTGTAACTTTGACATCTGTGAATAATTGATATACCAGATTTTTTGCGATAGAATGAAAGTATAATACAGGAACAAATAATCTGTTCGAACTTGCTTTTGCGAGGGGGTACGGTATGGAATCTATCTATAGCAATGTTTGTCCAGCAGATTGTCGAGGTTCATGTCGGATTAAAAGCAGAATTCAAGGTGGGAGGATTAGGAGTATTACTGGGGATCCTGTTGATAAATATACTTTAGGAACCTTATGTGCCAAAGGATATGCCCAATTGCATCGCGTTTATGCACCGGATCGAATTGTCTATCCGATGAAACAAATGGGTAAAGGAACCGGTAAGTGGGTTCGCATTTCCTGGGAGCAGGCTTTGCATGAAATAGCACAAAAAATGATTAATATACGGGAAAGGCATAACGGATTGCTTCCTGTCTGTTTAAACAAATATTTAGGCAATATCGGTTTGCTTTCCAGAAGCGTCGATGGATTTTTTAACAGCATTGGTTATATTACCAAAATGGTCGATTCACCTTGTGTAACTACAGGTGTAGAAGCATTAAATTCTAGCTTTGGAACCTGTAAAAAGCCGGTCCCGGAAGATATGGTCAATGCAAAGGTAATTCTTATCTGGGGCGGTAATCCGGCTTGGACGACAATTCATCAAATGCGTTATGTTTTTAAAGCGAAAGAAAAGGGTGCTACTGTAATTGTTATCGATCCGGTTTTGACAGCGACCGCTGCCAGAAGCGATCTTTATATTCAAATAAAACCGGGAACCGATTTAGAATTAGCATTAGCCATTGCGAAAGTTTTGATGGAAGAAGATATATTGGATGATGATTTTCTTAATGGTTATGCGAACGGTTGGCTGTCGTTTAAAAGTTTATTAGAAAACCTAGACTTAAACCAAGCAGCAAGGGTAACGGATGTTCCGGTTGAGCAAATTATCAATCTTGCGCGCTTAATTGGCAAGGATAAGCCGATGACTATTTGGCTAGGTGCCGGTGTACAGCATACTGTAAGAGGCGGACAAAGCTTTCGCGTCATTTCTGCATTATCAGCAATGACTGGGAATATAGGTATACCTGGTGGAAATATGCATTATGCCACGTTTGAAGCATGGGAGTTTGCTGGCGAATTTGCATCCTTAAAACCACCGGAAGGTATGATCGGCAATAAAAGTCCGAATGGAGATATGGAACATCGTTATATCGGCACTGGGCGCTTTGCAGAATTACTATCAATCGAACCACCTATTGAGTTGCTTTGGGTAGCATCCCATAATCCTGTTTCCCAAGCACCGGATTCCAAAGTCGTTAAAAAAGTCTTACATTCCATTGAGATGGTTATAGTGGCGGATCAATTTCTTACTTCGACTGCAGATTACGCCGATTATTTTTTACCGGTAACGACTCATTTTGAACACGATGATATTGTCATTTCTTATTGGCACTATGGCGCCGCTTTTAACCAGAAGGCAATTGAGCCTTTGGGGGAAAGCAAATCAGATTTTGATATTATGTGTAAATTAGCGAAAGTGCTAAACGACCTTTCTCCCGGATTTAGCACTTTTCCAGTAGAAAGAAGTGCATTAGAATGGCTGGATGTAGAAATGAAACCACAATATCCTCGGTTGGGGATTACTGATTACCGTGCTTTAATTGATCATTACAAACGAGTCAATTTACCTCAAGTACCTTGGCGAGATAAAGTTTTCCTTACTCCATCGGGAAAATATGAATTTCCGTCGCAACTCGCTTTAGCAGAAGCCAGTTCATCTTTAAATAAAGCAAAAAAAGCTGAGTATCCTTTTCGTTTATTGCGGGAGCGAAGTTTTGCGGTTCTTAATTCTCAATATAGGAATTCTTTTTGCACGAGAGGACTGTCTGAAAAAACGAGCGTTATCGTCAATCGCCAGGTTGCTAATGCAAAAAATATACAAGAAGGAACTGAGGTCATATTGTATAATCAATTGGGGGAAATCGTATTACCTGCAAGCTTATCGGACGCAATACCCTTCGATGCTGTAGTGGTACATTTAGGCTGTGATTTTCAGGATTATGTTGAATTGAATGAGATTGTCGCTTTAATTGAGACTGACTTAGGAGATCAATTCTCCGATGCCAAAGGGTTAGCATTTAACAGCAGTAATGTAGATTTTACAAGGGCGTGATAACATGGTTTTGAAACAAAGAGGTTTTCTTTTAGATCCCAATCGTTGCCTCGGTTGTAGAAGCTGTATTATGGCTTGTGCGGCAAATAAAAGCTTGCCCATAGGATTTTACCTGCGGTCGATTGAGAAGCAGGAACAAAAGGTAGGCAATCAGATCATCAAATATTATCTTTCCACCGCTTGTAATCATTGCAAAAACCCGGAATGTTTCCGTCTTTGTCCGGAGAGAGCTTTGAAAAAAAGAAAAGATGGCATAGTATTGCATAATCCGGCAAAATGTAATGGATGTGGGACTTGTACTCGCAGTTGTCCGTTTGAAGCCCCTGTGATCAATCGTGTAACCGGCAAAATGATGAAATGTGATTTATGTGTTGACAGAATCGATGCAGGGAAACTGCCTTCTTGTGTTGCGGCTTGTCCCGTGGAGGCTATACAGCTCATCGATATCGATGAGGTTGAACAACGGGCTGATGTGGTGCGTAGATTGCCCGGAGTCATAAAAATTCAAATCACCAGACCATCGATTCGTTACAAAAAATTAAAATGCGGCAGCCAGGTGTTACGTTATCCAAGTGAGGAAGGAGGATTAAAACAAAACAGTGATGAATTGTAGTGAATTGTTTATGCAGGCAATGAATGAACTAGCTAAAGGCAGCCCAATGACTGACCTTGTTGCAATGCTGGCTGCAAAGATTGAGAGAGGTGTCATCGTTACGGATGCCGCTAATCGTATAGTAGCCCATTATGATCCGTTAGAAACAGATATAAAAGTGGGTGAATTTTTTACACTTGAATCTGGCGATAATTATATTGGCTTTCCGCTCAAAGCAGGAGATAAACTGTATGGTCATTGTATTGTTCTTTGTCCTAGTCAGGAAATATCAATCGAGCAAACAAAGATGCTCGAGCAGATGTCTTGGATTTTTCTGCTTGCCTTAAGAGAAAAGCTGCAAAATGATCTTGCGCGCGAAAGGTTTTTAGACGAGATCATTTACGATATTTTATATAACAATTATGATTCCAAGATCGCACTTTATGAAAAGGCTAGACATTTGCATTGGGATATAGACGGTTCTTATGTAATTATTGTAATAGAAGCGGACCCTGACAAGATTCACACATTGAAAAGAGCGGCTCCGCTGCAATTTAACTTATCTCCGCCTATTTATACCGTCATTAATGAAAAAGTTGTCGCTATTCTTTCGATAACTAATATAGCTAGCAAGCAAATTGAAGAGGCGATAAACAGTTTTACAACAGAATTGTTGTCAAGTCTTGTTATCAATCATATCAAAGATGTATATATAGGCATCAGTTCAACGGCGAAAGCGTTAACAGATCTGCACCAATGTTTTCAGGAGGCGAAGATTGCTTTAGAATTAGGCAAGGCGTTTGGTTTAGGCAAGGTAAATTATTTTGAGAAAATGGGCTTTTTAAAGTTTATCTTTACAGCACCTGCGCAAGAACTTCAAGAGTTCAAGGAACGGGTACTTGGAAAAATCATAGCCCATGATTTGGAATTGGAAACCGACCTATTAGATACCCTCAAAGTTTATATTGAACAGCAAGGTCAAATTGCCAATACGGCAAAAACACTATTTATTCACGAAAACACGTTGCGCTACCGGCTTAAAAAAATAGAACAGTTAATTAATCTTGATCTTAGCCGTATAGAGCATCTTGTAAATATTTATATTGCTTTACGGATTTTGACCTTAGATGATTACGACATCAGATAAGATAGATTTGATTCAGATGGAGTTTTTTCACCCCATTTAAACAGGAATGGAGCTTTCTACAAAGAAGGCTCCATTTTTTATATAGAAAGCTACATAGGATAACGGTTGCCATTATTGAATAGTATTTATATAGGCCATTATGAATTTTGTGTGAAAACAAATGAAATGCATGTAACTTTTGGCAGTAAATACCTCTAGATCCAACATGCTGCAAATCTTTTTGAGAGGGGGCTTAAAGAATCTTAAGACCATGTTGCTGGAGGAGTTATATATTTAAAGAATAAATGTTTAAAAACTACGGAGGTGGAACAAACCAATGGGAATTTCGCGCAGACAATTTATAGGGGGTAGCTTGGCCTTAGGTGGAGCTGTTGCTGTTGGAGCAACAGGACCGACTTTAAAAGGGCTAGGTTTTATCGAAGAGGCGAATGCCGCTCAGGAAAATGAGCAAGAACAAATAACGTATAACTGTTGTAATCCAGAATGTAATAATTGTTCCTTACAAGTTCATACTCGCAATGGTAAACTTGTCAGAATTTCACCGAATCCAAATTATTATACAAAGCCTTGCATGAGAGGTCGTTCACGCTTGCAATGGAACTACCACCCGGATCGGATCAAATATCCGTTTAAACGTGTGGGTGAGCGTGGGGAAGGTAAATGGGAACGTATTTCGTGGGAAGAGGCATTGGACACGATTGCTACTAATTTAGGGAAAATTCGCGATGAACATGGACCGGAAACAATCTTCTTTACTGCTGGTGCGGTTATGTCTGTGTTACCAAATGCAATGCAGCGTTTATTCGCCAATGCTTTTACGAAAGGCGTCATGACATCAACAGTTGGCTCATTATGTTGTGCGTCGCAAGGAGAAGCTTCCAATGCATCCCAAGGATATCGCACATCAGGCATTGAAGAGAAAGCTTACAGTAAACTGATTATCGCTTGGGGTCATAATCCCGCTATAACGTATGTACCTCATTGGCGGATTGTGGCTGAAGGTAGAGAACGGGGTACCAAGTTGGTTACGATTGACCCTCGTTTTAGCGAAACGGCTGCGAAATCGGATCAATGGATTTCTATTAAGCCGGGAACAGATCTTGCTATGTCAATGGCGATGATTCGTTATGTGATTGAAGAAAACTTATACGATGAAAAATTTGCTTTGACAAGAAGTAATTTGCCGTTCTTGGTCAATGAAACTACAGGGAAACTTTTAAGACACGATGAAGTGGTACCCGAAGGCGATCCGGATGCTTTTGTAGTTTGGGATCAAGATATCAATGGTCCGGCGAAAGCGGAAGAAGCGGCTTCTCCTGTTTTAGAAGGTAGTTTTACCGTTGAAGGGGTTGCCGTTAGAACGGTATTTGCCCGTTTGAGAGAAAGAGTATCCGAATTTACATCGGAGTATGCCAGCGAGATTACAGGTGTACCTGCTAAGGTGATTACGGATCTTGCTCGTCTGTATGCAACAACAAAGCCTGCAATGCTTGACAGCGGTATGTCTGGTGCCCAGCGCACAAGCAATGGTGTTTATTTCATACAATCGCTGCTAAATTTAGCAGCTTTGACAGGCAATTTAGGCGTGCTTGGTGGCGGTGTTAATGATACTGGTGGATTTGCCCACGGCAGCAATGCTTCGATTCCGTTGCCTTACCCTGTGGAAAATAAGGGAACAATCCCTACAACAAAATATGGAGAATATTTTCTTGAAGGAAAACCGTACCCGATTAAAGCGGTTTATTGGCAAGGGAAGGGACTGGGACAGATACCGAATGCCAATAAAGTATTAGAAGGGCTTAAGAAGATGGATTTTGTAGTAGTTCAAGAACATTTCTTCGGAGATGCCGCCTCTGTCGCGGATATCGTTCTGCCTGTAGCCACTTTATTTGAAAGACATGACATTATGTGTGCATCGCGCTCGTTCTATTATCATTTGATGGATAAAGCGATTGAGCCGTTCATGGAAGCGAAATCCGATACTTGGATTTATGCTGAACTTGCTAAACGACTAGGCTTCGGAGAAGTTTTTGATAAAACGGAAGAAGAGTTTATTGATATTGTTTTAGAACCAACGGGATTAACGGCTGCCAGCTTGCGTGAGAGTGGTCCTGTTTATATTTGGAGTGATCCGAAATTAAATAAATATGGAGTAAAACGAGAGAAAGCTCCGTTCCATTTCTTTGAGGATACACCATTTAACACACCATCAGGACGATTTGAATTCCATACGGTTCGCTGGGAAAAGGCAGGGTACGAACCGATGGTTAACTATAATCCGCCTGTAGAATCACAAGAAACGGCACCGGAGCTATATGCAAAGTATCCGTTAAGTCTTACAGCCGCTAAAATTCGCACGAAAGTCCATAGCACCTATGCTGTAATGCCTTGGCTGTCTGAGATTCATCCTAAAGGCTGGGTTGTTATCCATGCGGAGGATGCTGCGGCAAGAGGTATCAAAGATGGGGATCTGGTTGAGGTCTTTAATGACCGGGGTTCTGTCAAAGTAGCTGCCCGTGTGACAGCAGGCGGTATTCGTCAGGGTGTAGTATCGATGCCTAATGGTTGGTGGGTTCAACAAGGGGCTTGCTCCAGTGTTCTAAGTAATGATTATACTTTCCCGCAATCATGGGGACATTGCCTAAACAACACCTTGGTTCAAGTGAAGGGGGTATAGAGGATGAGTAAAAGATTAGCCTTATTGATCGATCAGGACCGTTGTATTGGTTGTTGGACTTGCAGTGTAATTTGCAAAATGGAAAACAATGTTGGTTTGGGCAACTGGTGGAACCGCATTTTAAGTAACGGTAATGGCGAAGATGGTTATACGCCTCATATAGGTTTGGATGGACAACCGGAATTGGCATACCAGCCGACTACTTGCATGCATTGTGAAAACGCGCCATGCGTCAAAGCTTGCCCTACAGGAGCAACGTACAAACGTGAGGATGGTATTGTAGCGCAGAACTATAAACGTTGCATCGGATGCAGGGTATGCATGGCTGCTTGCCCTTATAATGCCAGAGTATTTAATTGGGGTACTCCTCAACAAGTTCCAGATCTTGAAGATGACCATGTAGGGGATGCTCGAGTTCCTTCCCGTCCAAAAGGGGTAGTGGAGAAATGTACTTTCTGTCAAGAAAAAGTCGATGCTGGCGAACAACCGGCTTGCGTCAGTGGCTGCCCTACAGGTGCTCGTGTATTTGGAGACATTAACGATCCTAATAGTGAAATCTCACGTTTGATGAGAGAAAACGGTCATTTCACATTATTAGAAGATTTAGGAACGGCTCCTTCCGTATTCTATTCAGCACCGCGTCGGAAATTAAAAGTGACATTTAACGAAGGAGGTGGCTATCATGGCGAATAGTGCTGTTGCGGGAAAAACGCGAAAAACTTGGATGTTCATATTATTAGCAATTACTCTGGTTGCTGTTGGATTTTATGTCAATCAGTTGATCAATGGTCTGGAAGTAACCGGCTTGAATAACTTGGTTTCTTGGGGACTCTATATCATCACCTTTGCTTTTTTAGTCGGTTTGAGTGCAGGAGGGCTAATAGTATCTTCTTCTGCTTATGTGCTCAAAATTGAAAAGCTCAAACAAGTTGCTCCGATCGGTATTGTTGTAGCCGTCGCTTGTGTTATTGGCGCTGCCATTATGATTGCCGTCGATATGGGTCGTCCGGAGCGTGTTATCAATATCATCTTGGGAGGATCATTTACGTCACCTATTAAGTGGGACTTTCTTGTAATCACGATTTATTTACTGATTGGTCTTTACGAATGCTGGATATTCTTCGGCAACAAGTGGAAGGGCGAATCGTTAGAAAAGCGTGAGAGTGTTTTGGCGAAAGCCGCTATCATCTCATTGCCTGTCGCTATCCTAGTACACTCGATTACAGCGTGGATATTCGGTTTGCAAGTAAGTAAGCATTTCTGGAATACAGCTTTGATGGCACCGATCTTTATCTCATCGGCTGTTGTCTCGGGAACAGGTCTGCTGCTTGTGATTGCCTATTTAGGTAGAAAAAAGGGCATTAAAGGTCTAGACGACGATAATGTCAGTGTCTTAGTCAAAATTTTGGCAGGATTTATCTTGCTCGATTTATTCTTTTTCTTCTGTGAACTATTTACCGTTGCTTATGCAGGCGGTTCAACAGGAGCCGAAGCGGCAGCTTTACTTTTAACAGGTACATTGGCACCACTGTTTTGGTTTGAAATTATTGTCGGGATGTTGGTTCCACTATTTATCTTGACGAATAAATCTTTGAAACGTTCTAGAGGATGGGTTGCTGTTTCCGGGATTTTGGTAATGGTTGCCGTGTTCTTAAAGAGAATTAACATCGTATTGCCTGGCTTCTTAACTCTCAATATGGCTGATTCCCCCGGTATTTCTACAGGTCGATTTGTCGAAAGTACAGGTCAATTTTTTGAGGCTGCCGAGTCACCGTTTAGTGTGATCGCTGCTTATGCACCGACATTGCATGAAGTTGTGATTACAACAGGAATTCTTGCCCTTGTAGGTTTTGTTATACTTTACGGTGTAGGATTAATAGAAAAAATGGATGCGCCTGCTAGCGTGAAGAAACAGCCAGTAGCTGGGGGAGCAACATTAGCAGGAGATGTAGCAAAATGATTACTCCAGAGATCAATACTGCCAAAGAATCTGCGAGAACACTGCTTTATCAATTTTTATCATTGGCTTTTTACGAACCGAATGTAGATTTGTTCGAGGATTTTAAAAAAACAGAAAATGTGGAACAATTATTAGCAGCAAGTTGCTTAATATTGGGTTCGCAAGGTGAGCAAATCATGGGAGAGATCCTAGATCTAATCAATACGGCAGATGCAGACACGGAAGACGCTCTGCGTGGGCTTAGAGCAGAATATACCCGTCTATTTATGGGTCCGATGACTCCCGCTTGTCCACCGTATGAATCGGTCTTTGATAAAGAGCGCCCTGAAGAAAGCTGGGGAATTATGGCGGGACCGGCAACCGATGCTATGGCTAAGGCACTTGCCGACGAAGGCTTGAAAATCACCTTAGAGTTTGCCGAACTGCCGGATCATGTGGCGATTGAATTAGAGTATATGTACTATTTATTATCTCGGGCTTATTTTGGCAAAGAAAATGTTGAAAAATATTTAGAAAAGGCTAATGCTTTTTTAACAGAACATCTTGTGAAATGGTTACCGGAGTTTGGTGTATTGGTATCTCAAAAATCGAATCACTTATTTTATCAAAAGCTAGGTGTGTTATTAGAGCAGATGATTCGAGTGGATATGGAAAGTCATTAAGAAATCTTTTAGAGGTCACCTAAATCGAGGGTAGATATCATTATCTGAACTATACTGACAAATTCCCTGCATTTATTGGGTCAAAAACTCAATGGTGTAGGGAATTTTTGTATAACGAGCGTTCTTTCATCAGTTTTATAATAATTCTTTTATTAAAAGTCGTACTATACAGAGTGTGGAATAGTATGTATAATATATTTAAATTTGGTAGAGGAGGTATAATAATGTCATCAATACTACATAAGCAAGATTTAACAACAGGAGAATTACAATTATTAGCATCTGAGATGTCTAAGAAGCAAAAATCAAGTGGTACGACTTGGCTTTTATGGTTTTTTACTGGTGTTTTGGGAGGACATCGCTTTTATCTCGGCAAGACAGGTACAGCTGTAGGTATGTTAGTTACTTTAGGAGGACTAGGTATCTGGGTACTTGTTGATTTATTCTTGCTATCAGGCATGATACGAAATACTAATGAGAAGATTGAGAACGAAATTATTTCAGAAATTAGAATGGTCCGTCAATCCAAATTAAATTCTGAGGTGGCAGCTGCAAGGGATTAGGAGTCAATATGGATAATATAAGTTTGAAGCGAAAACTTAATCTTAGCGAATTAGGAATATTAGAAACTGAAATGCAGAAAAAGAGAAAATCAAAAGAAACGGCATGGGGATTATGGGCGTGTTTATCGTTTTTCGGTGCTCATAGGTTTTATACCGAAAATTATAAGTATGCAAGTGCAATGTTTCTAACAAGTAGTATTCCCATAGCAGCAATTATAATTTTATTATTTTATACGGATTTACAGGGAATCTATGAGGGTATGTTTTGGTTATTTACAATGATGTTAATAGGTTCTGCTATCTGGAGTTGGATAGATGCATTCTTTCTAAACCGACGATTAAATGTTTTAAATAATGAAAAAGAAATGGAAACACTTCAAGAGATATTGAAAAGTAGGGAATAGTATCACTATAAAATCCACTCCGATACGGGAATGGATTTTTGTTTATATAAAAAAATCACTAAAATATAGCAGAACAAAATAATTCCCCTTATTTCATTGGATCACCAACAAATAAGGGGAGTTTTATATGTGTTATATATTTGCGTTAAACTAAATGCGCTAAAATGGCATCCTTGGCGTTGGAATAGTACGAATTAGAACCGATAATATCCGTTACGCCCGCTCTATCGAGCATTGTTTTTACTGAGGGCTGAATACTGGAAAATAGCACGGTAACGCCCTCTTGCTTTTTGGATTCACAAAACTCTAAAAGGAAAGTGACGGCTGAGGTATCGATAAACGGAACGCCGCGCATTGATAAAATCAATACTTTGCCGTTTGCTTTGTTCAATCCCGATTCCAGTTGTTCTAACGAGCCGAAAAATGCTGCCCCTGTGATATAGACGACCTGCACATGGCGATGAATACTTTCGGATAGCCCCAAACGCTCGGCATCTACGTTACTTACGGATACTTGCAAGTGGGAGATGCGTACGATGAACAGGGCGATTGAGAACAATACCCCTGTGAATATGGCGATCGTGAGATCAAAAAATACAGTTGTCAGCATGGTAAGCGTGAATTTAAAAATCGCACCTTTAAATTTATGGTCAAATAAATAACGAATGTTTTGCCAGTCATTCATCCGCCAAGCAGTGACGATCAGTACACCAGCTAAGGCAGACATCGGTATTTGAGACATAAAAGGACTCAATAAAAACATCGACAGCAACAGAACAGCGCCATGTAGAATACCTGTCATTCTCGTAACTGCGCCCGATTTAATTGCTACACTCGTTCGCGCAATCGCAGCCGTTGCCGGTACCCCGCCGAAGAAAGGCAGGATCATATTTCCGACGCCCTGAGCGATTAATTCGCGATCAGCATTCATACGTTCTCCCTTCATGCGACCGGCGACTGCTCCACATAGCAGGCTCTCGATCATGCAGAGTAACGCAATACTGATTGCCGGTAACAAAATGACATCTAACTGAATACTTGCCAGTGACGCAAACGAAAAGTGAGTATCGTGTATTAAAGTTTGCGGTATCGCACCTACTGTTTGTACCGGTAAATCAAATAAAGCCGTAATCACTGTTGCGGTGATGACACCGGCTAGAGAAGCAGGGAAACGTGTGCTCCATTTTGCAGGCCACAAAGCCATCAATAAAATGACAAACAGCCCGATGATCAGTGCGCTCCAATTCGGAGAAATGGTGACTTGATACAAATAGACGATTTGCATCATCACATTTTCGCCCTTCAACGGTATCCCGAATAAATTACCGAATTGCCCCAGCGCTATAATCAGGGCGATACCGGAAGTGAATCCCGCGATGACTGGAGACGGGATAAAATAGACAAGGTTTCCCATACGAAAAATTCCTGCTAAAATAAGCAGGATTCCCGCCAAAAAACATGCGGCGAACAGAGTACCTAAACCGTATCGTGCTACTAAGGGCACGAGAATCGCCGTCATCGCTCCGGTCGGTCCTGATATTTGGAAGGAAGCTCCAGACAAAGCGGAAATAACAAAAGCGGCGATGATGGCTGTGATTAAGCCGGCGGCTGCATCGGCTCCACTTCCCACACCGAAAGCTAAAGCCAAAGGCAATGCCACGGCGGCAACTGTGATACCTGCTAACAAATCTTTGCGAAAATTATTAACCCCATACCCACGAAACTCTTGTCTTAAATCTGTTGCGTAATTCGCCCATAAACGAAACAATGTTCTCCCTCTTTATCTAAGTATTTTTATTTCAATGGTACGTCTTGTTCCCTAAGTTGAACATACCATCAAAACCAAGCTACACCTTATATTAATACTAGTAAAATGCTATGTCAATTGGTGAAAAGCTCCACTATAGGGAAAAGAGATTGGAGCAGAGATAGGATGTTTAAAAACAATATAATCATTACAGACTATGATTTATATCACAGCAATTTATTTGTTTGTCAGGTATGCTTAGTACGAGCACAAAATTTGATCACAAGTAATATTTAAAATATTTTAGGAGGTTACTGTATGGATGCAAAAATGTTTTGTTATCAGTGCGAGCAGACACTAGGTGGCAAAGGCTGCACAAAGGCTGGGGTCTGTGGGAAAAATTCGGACGTAGCTGCATTGCAAGATTTGTTGATTTACAACTTGAAGGGATTGGCATTCTGGGGACAAAAAGCGTTGGACAAGGGTCAGAAAATTCCGCATGAAATACAAAATTTGATGATTGATGGAATGTTTTCTACACTTACAAACGTAAACTTCGATCCAGAGCGCTTTTTCAACTATAATTCACAAGCAGAAGCATACAAAAAGCAGCTTCATGAGCTAGTTGGTGCAACGGAACAAGATGTACCGGAAGCAGCAACATATGAGTCACCAAAACGTGTCGATTTGATGATTGAAGACGGACACAAATTCGGTATTATGGCTGACCAATGTTTAAATGAAGATATCCGTTCATTACGTGAACTTTTGATATATGGTCTTAAAGGAGTTGCCGCTTACGCGCATCAAGCGGGAATTTTAGCAAAGAGCAATGAAGAAGTAAATCTGTTCTTCTTTAAAGCATTGAATGAGACTTTGAAAGATGAAAACGGCATCGACGAGTATTTTGCCTTGAATATGGAATTAGGACAGAAAAACTTGCTCGTCATGGAAATGTTGGACAGCGTGCATACAGGTACATTTGGACATCCAGTACCGACACCAGTGGCAATTACCAAGAAAAAAGGACCGTTCATCGTTATTTCCGGTCACGATTTGAAAGATTTACAAATGCTGCTTGAGCAGACAGACGGAAAAGGCGTTAATATCTATACGCATGGAGAAATGATTCCTGCGCACGGATATCCGGAATTGAACAAGTATAAGCATTTAGCAGGAAACTTCGGTGGTGCTTGGCAGGATCAGCAGAAGGAATTTGATAATCTTCCTGGATGTATCTTGATGACAACGAACTGCTTACAAAAGCCACGTACAAGTTATGAAGACAGAATCTTTACGACAAGTGTAGTAGGATTCCCAGAAATCACTCATATCGAAGCGGATGCTGACGGCTATAAAGATTTCAGCCAAATCATTGAGAAGGCAATTGAACTTGGTGGTTTCCCAGAAGATGAGCCAGAAAAAACAATTACAGTCGGTTTTGGTCATAACGCAACATTAAGTCATGCGGGAACGATCATTGACGCAGTAAAAGCAGGTACCATTAAGCATTTCTTCTTAATCGGAGGATGCGATGGAGCGAAACCGGGACGTAACTATTTCACTGAGTTTGCAGAAAAGACACCGAAAGATACAGTGATCTTGACATTGGCATGCGGAAAATACCGTTTCAACAAACTCGATTTAGGAACTGTTGGCGGCTTGCCAAGATTATTGGATGTTGGACAATGTAATGATGCATATTCTGCCATTAAAATTGCTGTTGCTTTGGCAGAAGCGTTTGAGTGTGACGTCAATGATTTACCGCTTTCTATGGTACTTTCATGGTATGAGCAAAAGGCAGTGGCAATTCTGTTGACATTGTTGTCACTCAATATCAAAAATATTCTGCTTGGACCATCATTGCCGGCATTTATTTCACCAAATGTCTTGCAAGTGCTCGTAGATAAATTTAACATCGCTCCTATTTCTAACCCAGAAGCAGACTTGCAAAAAATTCTTGGATAATTACTTGGCTAATTAAATATAGAGCAAAAGACTCCCACGCGTATCGCAGTGAGGAGTTTTTTGTTATAATGAAATGTAGAGTATAGAAATTAATGGGGGATTATATATATGCAGCATGAATTGAAGGTCTCGCTATTTGATTTGGCGATGAGCTTATCTAATGCGATGGATCTGATTAATCCGGAATTGGTCAATCATCATAAACGCGTTGCTTATATTGCATTGCGAATGGCAGAACAATTGGGATTGCCGGCAGAAGAAATAAATCAGATCGTTTTGGCTGGGATTGTACACGATGTCGGAGCGTTATCGTTATCATTTGAGGAACGCTTGAATTTGAAGCAATACGAGTACTACAATGCCACTGCCCACGCAAAGGTCGGGTATTGGTTGCTTGACACGTTTGCGCCGATGGAACAAATCGCAAAACTTGTTCGTTATCATCATCACTCATGGGGTATGGGGAATGGAACTGCCTTCGAAGGTGAGCCTGTTCCGTTAGGTTCGCACATTCTTCATTTGGCAGATCGTATTGAAGTACTGATTGATCGCCGCGAGGAAATATTAGGGCAGGTCAGTCAAATTACGGAAATTGTCGAACAAGGAAGAGGCAGACTATTTGCTCCTGAGATTTTAGATGCATTTAAAGCAATCAGCAGTAAAGAATATTTTTGGCTGGATATTACATCATCGAATGTAGGGCGTATCTTGGCGGAGAATATTGATCCGGTGTCGATACAATTGCGAGTCAGCGATTTGCTGGAGCTAAGTAAATTGTTTAGTCAAATTATCGACTTTCGAAGTTCTTTTACATCGACACATTCCAGTGGCGTTGCTTACACAAGTGAAGCGATTGCATGCTTTTTCGGATTGACGAAGCAAGAGTGCCAAATGATGAGAATTGCCGGTTTCTTGCACGATATCGGAAAATTGGCTATTCCCAAAGAAATTTTAGAAAAGCCGGATAAATTAGAGCCGGAAGAATTTAATGTCATGCGCAGTCACACATACTATACATACAGGGTGCTCGATACGATACCGGGATTTCGGACCATTACAGAATGGGCGTCTTTCCACCATGAAAAATTGAATGGTCATGGATATCCGTTTCATTTGACGGGAGAATCCCTGTCATTGGGTGCGCGTATTATGGCGGTAGCTGATGTATTCACAGCCATTGCCGAAGATCGGCCGTACCGTAAAGGACTGGAAAAAGACAAGGTGCTGTCTATTCTAAATCGCATGGTTGCAGCGGACAGCTTAGATGGTCATATCGTGCGTGTGCTGGAATTAAATTATGAGGAAATTGATCAGGTTCGCATACAAGCGCAGGCGGATGCCGATAAGAAATACAAGGAATTCAAAGATAAAGTGGCGGATCTGGCACAATAAAAAGGGGATATATATGAAAACATTAGAATTGATTGCGACTACCACCTTTGGACTGGAGTCAGTGGTAAAACATGAAGTAACGAAGCTAGGCTATGAAATTCTATCTGTAGAGAATGGAAAAATTGTCTTTGCCGGCGACGAATCGGCAATATGCAGAAGCAATTTATGGCTGCGCAGTGCCGAGCGGGTACGTCTGAAAATCGGCGAGTTTAAAGTCAGTACATTTGATGAATTATTCGAGAAAACAAAGGCACTTCCTTGGGCAGATTGGATTCCGGAAAATGCACAATTTCCTGTAGAAGGGAAATCGGTAAAGTCGAAATTATTCAGCGTTCCCGACTGCCAAGCGATTGTCAAAAAAGCGATTGTTGAAAGTTTAAAAAAGACACATAAGGTAGAATGGTTTGAAGAAACGGGGGCAATGTATAAAATCGAAGTCGCCCTGTTGAAAGATATAGCGACCTTGACGATCGATACATCAGGAGCCGGTTTACATAAAAGAGGATACCGCCCGTTGATCAGTGAAGCTCCACTCAAGGAGACCATGGCAGCTGCGATCATCCAGCTATCGAGATGGCATCCTGACCGCCTGTTGATCGATCCTTTTTGCGGTTCCGGGACAATTCCCATCGAGGCAGCGTTGATCGGCAAAAATATAGCACCGGGCATTAACCGCAGCTTTGTATCGGAGGAATGGACCCGCGTCCCCAAAAAACTCTGGATGGAAGCCAGGAAAGAAGCGCACGATCTTGCCGATTATGACCGCCAACTGAAAATCATCGGTACAGATCACGACGAAAGAATCATTCGGATCGCTCGCCGCAATGCTGAAGAAGCCGACGTCGCCGAAGATATTCATTTTCAGACGCTGAGCTTCGAACAATTGCAATCGAAGAAAAAGTACGGATATATCATATGCAATCCGCCTTATGGAGAGCGTCTAGGCGATGAAGATGAAGTACGCGCTCTGTACAAAATGATGGGACAAGTATTGCAAAAGCTCGATACGTGGTCACACTATATTTTGACGAGTTATGAGGATTTTGAGTATTGCTTTGGCAAGCATGCCGACAAAAATCGCAAATTATACAACGGAAATATTAAGACATACCTGTATCAATACGTAGGACCGCGTCCGCCGCGGATACAACGAGTCGACAGCGAGCAAGACTCAAATACTCAGCATGAGCATGGAGAATTCAGTAAACGTGGAGAACTGGATGATAGTCGAGAAGAATAACCAATATATAGTAACGCCGGAGATGTTCGATGAATTCTGTGAAGCATATACGGCTGTTCCTGTCATTTATAGACGTCCGTTGCAAGAGGATATCTTAGATATTTGTGATTTTTTCCAACTGGAATCACCTATGATGTTACATAGTCCGAGAAATGGCAGATTTTCGTTTTTGGCGATCCGTCAACCGCTCTTTTTGACAGGATACGCGATGGGAATGGAGGTACATCATAGCGAAACAGGTCATCGACAGTTTTTTCACGGTGACCCGTTGCTTTTGTTGGAAGAACAATTTCAGCAATACCGTGGTCCACATTTATCCCTAGAGCTTAGTTCACAGCAAGAGCTCCCGGCGTTTTATGGTGGGTTAATCGGGTATTTTAGTTATGATGTGGTACGCTTTATGGAACGATTGCCTGAAATGGCAGCCGATGACTTGCAGATGCCAATTTTTTATTTTTCCCTCGTAACAGATGGAATAGCGATCGATCACCAAACCAATGAATTATATATCTTTGCCAATCGCGTCGCAGGTGAGACTTATGCAGAGCTACTTGGACGGATTGAGAGCATAGATTGCCAAATTCGTAAACAAGTCCGTGTACGGGAGCAAGTCTATACAAGCGGACAAAATGAGCAAGTTAATGTAGACAAGCAGGTACGCGAATGTACCCAAACGCCAGCGCATGTCACGTATGAAGCGCCAGCCGATAGAATAGGTGCTTCATTTACGCGGCAGGAATTCTGTGCTGCTGTTGAGCGGATCATCGAGTATATTCGCGCTGGCGATGTCTTTCAAGTGAATTTGTCTTTAAGACAGGCGATTGCAACCAGCCAAGCGCCCTTCGACTTGTACAAAAAACTAGTTGCCAGAAATCCTTCACCGTATATGGCGTACATAGAAACACGCGATTTTGCCATTGTCAGTTGCTCTCCGGAATTGCTCATTAAGGTCAGGGGAGATGTTGTCGAGACGCGACCGATTGCCGGCACGCGATCACGGGGTAAGACTGCTGAGGAAGAACAAGCCCTGATGCTAGAACTTAGGGAAAACGAGAAGGAGCTTGCAGAGCATATCATGCTTGTCGATTTAGAACGCAACGACCTCGGGCGTGTCTGCGCATACGGCACGGTAGAGGTCAACGAATTATTCGCAGTTGAAAGGTATTCCCATGTGATGCATTTAGTATCGAATGTTCGAGGAAAGATTGCTGCTAAGAAGAATGCATTTGATATCATACGTGCCGTGTTCCCGGGCGGTACGATTACCGGAGCACCGAAGATCAGAACGATGGAAATTATCGAGGAGTTGGAACCGGTACGCAGGGGAGTCTATACGGGATCGATTGGTTGGATCGGTTTTCAGCAGGATATGGAATTCAATATTGTCATTCGTACAGCCGTTTTTAAAAACGGACATGCACATATTCAGGCGGGAGCTGGGATCGTTTATGACTCGGTCGCTACGAGAGAATACAAAGAATCGCTAAAAAAGGCAGAGGTATTGCGGGAACTACTGGAGACATAGGAGGAACCGATGATCACAGAAAGCAAGGAATTTGTCAATCTGAATGGTGAACTATGCTCATCGTCATCAGCTTCCGTTGGTATTTGGAACGGCGGAACGCAGTATGGATATGGATTATTTGAAACACTACGGACATACGGTAGTGTTTTCTTTGCATGGTCGGAACATTATCAACGGATGGCACTTGGCTGCCGTTCCCTGCACATGAACCTCCCCTTTTCTGAAAAGGAAGGGCTGGAGCAATTAGAAAAACTGCAAAATTGTTATTTTGAGCATGGGGAGAAAGAAGATGCCGTATTTCGTGTTACTGTAACACCAAGCTCCATTAAAAACTGGAACTTAGGGAAGACGATGTACATCATCACAAGACGTCCCATACCTGATCTGACAAGCAAACAGGTGAATGGCGTACCAGTGGCTGTGTTAACAACGCCCAGATCATCCAGTGCAACAGCTGCGCGCATCAAGGGAATTTCTTTTACCGATATTGTTCTGGCGCGTCAGGAGATGCGCTCTTACAATTTACCGACCGGAGAAGCGTGCGAAGAAGGGCTGATGTTAAATGAAGCGGGAAGGATTGTCGAGGCGACTTGCAGCAATGTATTTTTTGTATTTCGAGAATCGGTGACCGGGGCGCCAACTTTAGTCACTCCACCAGAATCGGACGGTCCCTTATTAGGCATTACGCGCCGGCATGTCTTGCAAATTGCTGAACACTTACAAATTCCCGTGCTGGAACGAAGCGTATTCGCCAATGATATTATCCGGGCTGAGGAGATATTTTTGACGAATGCTGTACAGGAGCTTGTGCCCGTATCGACAGTTGTACAGAACGGACGGAATCTATATACGATGTGGGAAAGCGGCGCTCCTTGCATGCCGTATGCGCGGGATAAAAGCGGTACCATAACACAACAAATTTTGCAAAGATATAAGCAATTTATTATACTTAAAAAATAAATGGAAAAATGTTACATTTTTTATAAAAACATGCGTATTAATGAAACCTTTTTTTGTTTATATGCGTCTAGTAATAGAGACATCACAAAGTGCACGCCCTCATAGCAAGGAGGTTCTTATATACGTGATCACAGAAGAAGTAATTAATCTGGCGCGGCAAGGCGATCGCGACGCCATTGTCGTAATATTGAAGAGTACGGAGCATGATATTTTTCAAACTGCGTACTATTTGACCAAAAATGAGGCGGATGCAAAGGACCTCACGCAAGATACCCTGTTGCGTATATACCAAAAGTTTGACACCTATCAAGGACAGGCGTCTGTTAGAGTGTGGGCACAGCGCATTACAACAAACCTCTTTTTGGACAAATTGCGTAAGAAAAAGGCACAGTTATTTTCACTTGATGAACATGAAGCATATCAATATATTCCGGAAGATGGGAGCAGTGTGGAAGAACAAGTGGAAGATCATATGAAGAATTTAGAGGTTCGCGATGCTGTTATGCAATTGCCTGAACAGTACAAACTAGTCATTGTATTGCGGTATCTACAGGATATGACTTATAGAGAGATTTCGGAGACGTTGGAGATTCCTGAGAATACGGTGAAGACGCATCTTTTCCGAGCACGCAAGTTACTCAAAGATATGTTGCTTAGTTCTATGTGTGAGGGGGGGATAACAGATGCAATGTGAGAAATATCAATTAGATATACAAAGATTTTTGGACGACGATCTCAACGATCAAGAAAAAGAAGAATTATATGCTCATTTGGAAGAGTGCCCGGCTTGTAAACGAGAATTTCATGGGATGAAAATCATTCATCAGCAGTTATTGGATTTGCCGAAGATTAGAATCGATGAGAGTTTTATTGAAGAGTTAACATATAAGATGGATTTAATCAATGCACGCTATGATCAGAATCGTAAGCCAACCACATGGTTTCGACGCTATCGTAAATATATTTTGCCGGGACTGGCAGCGGCAGCTTTGTTTATAGCGGTGCTAGCCAATCAGGATCACTTTAATTTTGGGGGAACCCCTTACGCGGGAGAGCGCATCAACACACAAAGCGAGCAGTTTTCTGTGTTAGATGATGGCATGGCAATACAATCACAGGAAATAGAGCTGCCTGAGGCAGATCAGCCGATGGCATTTAAGGGAACGGAAAAATTTATGAGGAATGACAATGTGAGTCCAATGCTGGCAGCGGAAAGCGATCAGGAAGGATTGCAGGAGATCACTTTCCAGAAAGAAGATGTCAAACGCCTTCCTGCCGATGTTCGTAAGTGGGTAGAATTGTCGAAACAAATTTTTGCCGGACAGTCCTATGTCTATGGTGGAAAAACGTATATCTATGTCTCGGTAGGAGAGAGTTCCGCCCAGGGATCAGGAGTAGATATCCGGCATGTTTATACAAAAGACAATCAATTATATGTCTATGCCGATGTAGAAACACCGCAATCAGTCAGCGGTGATGCGGGAGATTTTCAGGCTGATGTGTTGGTTTCGGTCGCCCAAGAATATTCAGATGTAGATTTTAATGAATGGCAAGGTGCCCGGATCGAAACATGGATACCGGAAATTTATGATCTTGAAGAAATGCCCCAATTTTATGATCAGAGCTCTGATATTATCAAGCTATATTCACCGTTGCCGGAGGAAACATTCACGAATTCTATTTTGATTAAAGGAATTGCCCGTACGTATGCGGGAGCAGTATACTATCGTTTGGTTACGGATCATGGCGAGGAGATTGCCAGCGGCTATATCGATGCCACAAGGGGAGCGCCTGACTGGGGAGCTTTTGAGCAAGAAATATTTGTCGATTTGCCGCAGACGATTGACACGGTGCATGCCAAGATTGAAATTTACGAGAGCTTGCACGACGGGGCGAAGCAGGGAACTGTCAATCTGCCGATTGTACTGAAAGGCAGACATAGTGGTGGAAGTGACGGTTTGCAAGGTAAACAATGGGTGTCTTATGTTGTGACCAGCGTGGATCTCAGTAAGCAAACATTGGATGTAAAGCAATTGTTACATGATGAGGCTGATGTACAAAAAGTTCACCAATTGCAGCTTGCCGGAGTGCCGATTTTGCGTAATATGGCAGGTACGGGTCAACAAGAATATGCTCAAATAAAAGATATCAAAGTCAGCGATCAGATCGGCGCCGTACTCGCTGCTGATGGAAAGGCGAAAGAGATATTTTTATTTGATTAAAATAACATCACCTGCGATTTTTAGGAGCTATTGAGGGAGAGACCTCAATAGCTTTTTGTGTGTCCGGTCATAATTGCGGCTGATGGAGCGATGTGATATGATTTACACATGTTGCAATCAACTATGATATAGGAGGGTTTTGATGATTAATCAACAACGTTTGTTAGATACATTTTTGGAAATTGTACAGGTCGACAGTGAATCAAAAAATGAGCGCCAAATTGTCGATCATATGATGAAGATGCTTAAGGGAATGGGATATGAAGCCATAGAAGACGATGCGTACTCGCGAGTTGATGTCGGCGCCGGAAATATCATTGTGACGATACCGGGAACTGTGAAAGCGGCGAAGAAATTGCTGTTTACGTCACATGTCGATACGGTATTTCCGGGAAAAGGCATTGTTCCGGTTATCAGAGACGGTTACATATACTCCCAGGGAAATACGGTGCTCGGCTCCGATGATAAAGCGGGAGTGGCGGCTATCCTTGAATTACTCCATGTGTTAAAAGAGCAGTCAATAGAGCACGGTGGTATCCAGATCGTCTTCACCGTAGGCGAAGAGAGCGGTTTACTGGGAGCTAAATTTATCGATCAATCTTTATTGGATGCCGATATGGGGATTGCCCTTGACGGACTCGGAGATGTGGGGACAATTGTCGTCCAAGGACCTATGCAGGTTTCACTCAAAGCGACAATTACGGGAAAAGCAGCCCATGCCGGTGTATGTCCAGAAGCGGGGATTAGTGCGATTGAAGTTGCGGCAGCTGCGATTACCAATATGAAACTCGGCAGAATTGACGAAGAAACGACAGCCAATATTGGTATCATTAAAGGCGGATTGGCGACGAACATTGTCTGCGAGACTGTGGAGATCGATGGGGAAGCACGCAGTTTAGATCGTAACAAGCTGCAATTGCAAGTGGAGGACATGCGCCAGGCTTTACAACAGTCAGCGGATAGTCGCGGTGCCAAAGTAGAGATTACGATCAACGAGGAATATCCAGAATTCCATTTTGACATTCAAGAGGACGAAATTCAAATCGTGACACAAGCTATGCAGAAGATCGGTGCAAAACCCGATTATGTGAAAAGCGGCGGCGGAAGTGATGCCAGTGTTTTTAATGGATACGGGATTAAAACAATCAATTTGGGGATTGGCATGGAGGAAGTGCATTCTGTTAATGAGCGCATCGCCGTAGAACAATTAAACAAGGCAGCCGAAGTATTAGTTGCTCTCGTTGAAACAGTGAAGGAGTTTTAGAAATTGGAAGAAAAGAGATTACAGCGTCAGCAAGTATTCGCCGGCAGAATTATTGATGTGTACAATGACACGGTGCAATTGCCGAATGGGAAGGAAGCGTCACGTGAGGTCGTCGAGCATCGCGGAGCAGTGGCGGTGCTTGCCATCGATAATGATGGCAAGCTCGTTTTAGTAAAACAGTATCGGTATCCGATTCAGCGTTTATCGTTGGAGATTCCTGCCGGAAAATTGGAAGAAAACGAAGCGCCGCTCACATGTGCGCAGCGGGAGTTGGAAGAAGAGACCGGTTATGCAGCGGGAAAATGGAGCCCGATATTCAGTTATTACACTTCACCGGGATTTACGAATGAAGTGATCCATTTGTTTTTGGCAGAAGATTTACATTATGTAGGCGTTCATCCTGATGAAGATGAATTTGTCGAATCGCAAGTGTACTCTCTGGAAGAAGCGATCACCGCCATAGATCATGCGGAGATATTCGATGTCAAAACAATTACCGCGATTTACTGGTGGAAAACAAGGGGAATGTGAGTTGTGAAACGGTATTTTGCAGATTTGCATATTCATATCGGCAGAACGGTCTCCAATAAACCGGTAAAAATCACCGCATCCGATCAATTGACATTTGCCAATATTATCGAAGAAGCGCATACGAGAAAGGGCATTGATATTGTCGGCATCGTCGATTGCGCTTCTCCGCCAGTCATGGAGGATATTGGACAACTGATCAGTCAAGGAGCATTAGAGGATCTATCCGGTGGCGGGTATTTGTATCAGGGACGGACACTCGTAATTTTGGGAGTGGAAGTGGAAATTCACGTACAAGGATACGGAACGGGACACTTTTTATGTTATTTTGATCAATTGAGTACGATGAAAGAGTTTAGTCAATGGCTGGCACAATATACGACGAATATTCAGTTAAGTACACAACTGACAAGGGTACCACTGCGTGATTTGCAGCAAAGAGTAAAGCAATCGGCGGGCTTGTTCGTACCTGCCCATATATTTACACCCCATAAAGGGCTCTATGGCAATATGACTGCCTCTATGGCGGAGATTCTTGATGTGAATGCCGTCGATGCTGTGGAGTTGGGTTTATCAGCAGACACATTTATGGCAGCACGCCTAAAGGAGCTACATGGTATAACAACGCTTGCCAACTCCGATGCACATTCTTTGGCTAAAATCGCTAGAGAATATAATGAATTGCAAATGGAATCTCTATCGTTTGCGGGGTTAGCGAAAGCATTGCATAAGATCGGTAGCAATCGTGTTTTGGCGAATTACGGTATGGAGCCGCGGCTTGGTAAATATCACAGAAGTTTTTGCCTTGCATGCTCGACGATTGCCGGGGAAGATGACGCACCACCGATTTATAGCTGCCCTCAATGTAAATCGGAAAATATGACGATTGGTGTTCTGGACCGGATCGTTCATATTGCTGGGAGCGATCAAATGCAATTTTCACCTCAACAGCAGTATCATTATCAAATTCCCATAGAATTTATTCCTGGCATTGGGCGAAAAACCCTCAATAAGCTCTATGATCACTTCGCGACGGAAATGAATATACTGCATCAGGTTCCCTATGCACAATTAGCGGAAGTGGTCGGAGCAAAGCTGGCAACAGCTATTGAAAGCGGCAGAACCGGCAAGATTAAGGTGAATTCCGGCGGTGGTGGAATTTACGGGAACGTACAAATTTAAAGTATGTGTTGTGCTCCAGATGATGTCATAAATAGCTCCCCCGATTCATATGAATCAAGTAATGGGGAGGGACAAACTATGATCTATCGTTTATGGAGTGAGACACAGAAATTTATTGCCAACCACGTATTACTCTTCATATTTTTGCTGGTGTTGTTCTCTATCAGTATGTTGTTCGGCGCGATTGTTGTACAGGCATTGCAATTAAATCAGAAAAGCGACCTTTACGTATATTTCAATAATTTTCTCAGTTATCGCGGGCAATTACAGATGCCAGCCAGCCAACTATTTTTTGAAACACTGAGTCAGAATATGAAATACCTGGGATTGCTATGGATCCTGGGGCTGTCTGTCATCGGTCTGCCTGTGATTGTCATCATGGTATTCGTGAAGGGATTTTCCTTAGGATTTACGATTGCATTTTTAGTGGAGCAGTATTCCTATAAAGGTTTACAGTTGGCTATGGGAGTCGTTTTGCCGCAAAATTTGATTTTAGTGCCGGTAACTTTATTTATCGGGGTGTCGGGGATTGTCTTCTCCATTCAGTTAATTCAGAATCGAATTTTGCAGGCAGGTGAATCATTGTTTTCTAAATTTGTACATTACTTGATGATGATTGTCATCAGTTTTCTGTTGATCCTGCTCGCCTCTTTTTATGAAGCGTATTTTGCGCCGTATTTTTATAGAATATTGGAAATAGTTTGAGTATTTTCGGAAAGTAATTTATAATTGATAAAAAGTGGTATGGGCGTTATATCGTGGTTAACTGGAGGGAATGCTGGTGGAAAATAAACTAATTGAAATACGAAAAATGTTGCAAGAGTATGGGTACAAATTAACCTCACAACGAGAAGCGACGGTACAGATATTATTGGAGAGTAAAGAACATTTAAGCGCCGACGATATTTATATGCTGGTAAAAGAAAAGGCGCCGGACATTGGTTTGGCGACAGTGTATCGGACGTTAGAATTATTGAGTGAATTGCGCATCATACATAAATTGAATTTTGGCGATGGGTTGGCAAGGTATGAAATTACTGATAGCCAAGAAGAACACCACCACCATCATTTGGTTTGCCTCGAATGCGGCAAATTGGAAGAATTTGAAGATGATCTTTTAGGTGACATTGAACGTAAGATTGAGGAAAATAAGAATTTCCAAATTGTTGACCATCGATTGAGTTTCTTTGGATATTGTCACAATTGTAAAGATAAACCGCGAACCAATCGGGGGAAAATACGAATCGAATAACGGAGTGAATATAGAAGGCATCCTTATTTAGCACCACGGGTCAAGGGGTGCTTTTTTTATGCCCTAAAATCGCTGGATTCCCTGAATTTGTTAAGTCACAAAACACATTGACACTTATCTATGTAATGAGTATAATTCATATAGAGAAATATCGATATCATTCAAAAAATTCTATTACATAAATTATTACAAATATAATAGGTCATTACTTATGCGTATTTAGTGAGAGAATTCAAGGAGTTGTTGGAGATGAAGCGGATAGTATTTTTATTTTTTATCTGTATTTTTTTAATATCCTGTTCAAAGCCACAAGGAGAACCAATTCCATTAAAAATACTTAACGATCAAAAAACGACTGATATAGTACCGGAAGAAAATACAATAAAAGTTGCCTTTGCCTCTGTCGTATCACCTCAGCAAACGCGAATAAAGTATAATCTATTAATTGATTACCTCGAAGAAAAACTTGATCGCCCATTCCATATTATACAAAGACAGACATATGACGAAGTAAATCAAATGATCAAAGCAGGAGAAGTTGATCTGGCATTTATCTGTTCTCTTTCATACGTTATTGGAAATGAACAGAAATATTTGGAGGGTATCGTTGTACCCCAAATTAATGGGGGCGATATATATCGTTCCTATATTATTACACATAAGAATAGTGACATGGAGAAATTTGAGGATCTTGAGGGTAAGAGGTTTGCTTTTGTTGATCCTTATTCATATTCCGGCAGGTTAGCTGTTTTGGATTTGCTAGATCGAAGAGGTTTGTCAATTGATTTTTTTGATGAAGTATTTTATACCTACAGTCATGATTATTCAATCAGTGCAGTTTCGCGCGGAACAGTTGATGCGGCATGTGTTGACAGCCTTTTATTTGATACATTAGTGACATTAGAAAATGAAGACGTCAAAAATGTTAAAATTATTGAATATGGAGCGTATACAGGTATTTCACCAATTGTAGTATCCAATCAGATAGACCCAATCATCAAAGAAGAAATTAAACAAACATTATTGACATTAAATGAAAGTTTGGATGGAAGTGCGATATTACAAGAACTAGGAATCGATCGGTATATTCCAGTAGATGAAAAGAAGTATACACCCACTAAAAATCTATTACACTTACTCGGTGATCGATGATGGAAAAAATCAAACGCTCGATGATTGATGCTATTTCTAGCATGTCAATTTATATAAAAATATTCGGTATGCTTATCGGTGTCGTTGTATTAATCACTGGGTTCAGTATTATTGTAGTCCGCTTTTCAACAAACGAAACACTCTCATATCAGCTTGACGAACGAGTGAAATCGATTGGCAGTGATGTTGCTGCTAGAAGCGCGGATTTAATGTTGACAAATAATATTTACGCTCTTCAAAAACTTGTAAGCGATACAGTAGAACATAATAAAGATATAGAATATGTTTTAATTTTGGATGAATACGACAAAGTCATTGTACACAATTATGATGATTATTTTCCAAGCGCTGAGCTCATTCTGGCAAACAATGTTAACAGTCACGAAGATAATCAGTTGGTAATGCTAGATACGGAAGCGGGAGTTATCAGAGATGTAGCAGTCCCAGTTGTCAAAGGTTTAGGAGGAACTGTGCGTGTCGGCTTACGGAGCACATATCTCGACGAAGCTTTAATGACGATAACTGTTGAGATGATTGTTACAATGCTCGTTGTACTTGCTCTGGCTGTTTTTATCGTGTTAATCTTGACGCGCTTAATTGTCGCACCGATTAACAAACTTGTAAATCTCACAGAGAAAGTTGCTCAAAGTGATTTTTCTGCCAGAATTTCTACCTACCCTAATGATGAGATCGGGAAATTAACGGAATCGTTTAATATCATGCTCGATGACCTAGAACGGACGGAAAAAGAACGCGAAGAGTATTACAGAAAAATAAGTTCAAGAAATAGGGAATTAACGCTGTTAAATTGCATTTCTGCTAATATTACTTCCATTGAAGAAATGAGGACAGTGCTACAACAATTTGTTGTAAATTTAGTGGAAGAACTTGCATTAAACAGTGCCCAAATAGAAGTAAAGTTTGCAGAAACTATCGAAAACTTTCAATATACGTCTGATCATTACGATGAGCATCGACAAATGAAATATAGAGATGTATTTCCGCTGCTGGTAAAAGAGCAGAAAATTGGGGAGATTTACATTTGCAGTCCGCAAGTGCTCGATCAATATTCATTAAAAATTGTCACGTCGATTGCCAATCAATTGTCTGTAACGATTGAAAATATCCAGTTATGGCTAGAAGTAAAGCAGAAGGAAACAGTTCGCCTTATGCTCCTGGAAAAAATCATGACAGTACAGGAAGAGGAGCGTAAACGAATTGCAAGAGAGCTCCACGATGAGACGAGCCATGCCATATCGTCCATCATACTGGGGTTAAAGGTACTTCAAGAAAACTCCGAGGAATATGTAAGACAGAAGGAAATTACGCGCCTTAGAGAGTTAGCGCTTCATACGTTAGAAGAGGTGCATGATCTAGCATGGCAATTGCGACCGAGTATATTGGATAAATTCGGATTGAAAGTCGCGATTGAGAGTTATATCGAAGAATTCAGAAAAAAGTACCCTGTTGAGTTCGATGTAATTATTAACGGAATCGATACAGAGCGCTTAAGAACGGATATTGAAACAGCAATTTTTAGAATAATTCAAGAATCACTAACTAACATATTAAAGTACGCAAAGGCGAAATCTGTCAGTGTTTTCATCGTGAGAAATCAGCAAATGATATCTGTTATTATTGAAGATGATGGAATTGGTTTTCATGTTGAGTCAGTCCTAAATAAAGATTTTTCAAAATATAATTTGGGGATTCGAGGAATGCAGGAACGCGCAACATTATTGGGAGGAACGTTTAATATCGAATCAGAAATTGACGAGGGAACTGTCATTATGGTTAAAATACCGTTGAAAGACGAAGGGGGCGAAACAAATGGTTATAAAAATCATGCTAGTTGACGACCACCCGGTTTTTCGTTCGGGCTTAAAAAACATCCTTGAAGCAGAGGATGAATTTGAAATTGTAGCAGAGGCTGATAATGGAGAAGCGGCTGTAGCGGAAGCTGTCAAGATGAAACCGGACCTCATTATTATGGATATTAACATGCCAGGTAAAGATGGCATCGAAGCTACCAGGACGATTAAAGAATCAGTTCCCGATACAAAAATTCTTATCATGACGATGTATTCTGATGAGGCGTATTTGAAAGAGGGTTTAAAAGCGGGTGCAGCGGGTTATGTTTTAAAAAGGGCCGTTGATACAGAATTAATCACAGCGATTAGGACAATTGCTAAAGGGGAGCATTATATCTATCCGACGTTAGTGCCTAGACTATACATCGAGCCGTTAGCGTCAAATGCAGCTAAAACAGATAATCAACAAGACGATCTATTAAGTGTAAGAGAGAAAGAGGTACTAAAATATATTGCACTTGGATTTACACAGAAAGAAATATCGAAAGAACTTTACATCAGTATTAAAACGGTAGATACGTATAAGACAAGAATCATGGAGAAAATTGGCGCAAAGAAAAAGTCGCATATAGTAAAATTTGCGTTGGAAAATGGAATTTTGACAAACAAAGATTGAATTACATTATATATCAAGCAGGTCACTACCTGAAAAACGTCAATCAACGTCGTTTTTCAGGTAGTTTTTTATTTGATCGCTTCGCAATTTCCTTACAAAGACTATCTGTTTTACCGATAGTGTAGGCTTCATATTTCGCACATAATTTAAGGTAGATGTGGCTTAGGTATTTTGCTATGTCGGTAGATAAGGAATTAATCAAAATCATGGAAGAGACCAGCTAATAATAGTCAATAGTTTTTTTGAAAAAATATTTTCATAAAAATGTGTATAACAAACCAAGCCATTGAAAAATCCGAACAATGACTGAAAAATATGGAAATTGAAATTGTTTATGCAGCGACTTGATTCACCTTGCTAGAACGCCAAGATTGATGCTCTTCAGGGCTCCTAAATTCAAATGGTTTTTCGTCACGGAGAACTGCAAAGATATAGTGAAGAAGTTTATGCATCACAGCAACCAGAGCCACTTTTTTCTTCTTGTTCAAACATTTCTTGGCATAGTAATCTCGAAGGACGGGATTGATGGCATCGCCGTTTCGAGTGGTTCTAATGGAAGATAAAGCAACTGTGAAAAGCACCCTTCTTCCAAAACGAGTCCCACGCTTTGAAATTTTATTGCGGTCACCCGTAAACTTGCCAGACTGATTCACGCTTGGATCAAGCCCGAAGAACGCCGTAAGCGCCTTAGGAGACGTAAACATATCGAAGTCACCAATCTCAGCAATTAAGGTGATAGCCGTCATAAAACCGATACCAGGCATCTCGTCAAGCAATTCAATACGCTTGCGAATCGTTTCAGGGAATTCAATAGAAGTAACCATCTCATGAAGTTTATCCTCAATCCCTTTAAGAGTCGTCTGTAGATTTTCAATGCCATCGAGATGAAAATGAATCTTCATACTGAGCACTGAGAAATCGCTGGGCATTGACTGAGCCAGCAAAGAAATTTCTAAAAGTTTGTCCACTTTTTTGGCGGCCCATTCGAGATTTTTACGGCTTACCCTAGAAATCATTACAATCAAGTCGTCACGCTTGGCATCCAGAACATGCTGGGGTGAAGGATACTCCCTAAGAAGTGCTAAAGAAGCCTTGCCAAAGGGATTTCCAAACACATTAAGATATCCAGGGAACAGCAAGTAAAGATCGGTACAAAGCCTGTTCTTCATCTCCGTAAGCATATCGGAGAGCGCATAGTATTCCCGAGCCATCATACGAAGCGCAAGAATTTGAGGTTCTGGAACCAAAGAAAGCTTGACATCTTGGTATTTAGCAA
>JAEWFW010000027.1 GCA_023388635.1 Bacillota bacterium | reverse complement strand
TGCCTGTCCTTCCCGGTTCGATGCTTTTACTGGCGGATTACCAAGGAATACCGATTATCGGTCTTCCGGGATGTGTCATGTATGAAAGTTCCACTTCATTTGATTTAGTGCTGCCACGAGTACTTGCCGATGATCCGATTACCAAAGAAGATATAGCGCGTATGGGATACGGGGGGCTTTGTACAACATGTGATTATTGTTCCTATCCGCGATGCGCATTTGGTAAATAGACTTGGTGAGGAGAGTAAAATTATGTACAGACAATACGTTACGACAAAGGAAGCTCTAGAAATTATCTTAGATCAGGTTCCCGAGCCGCAAATCGAAAATGTTCCTTTGGGGCAAGCGGCAGACCGCATTCTTGCGGAAAAAGTGACGGCGACCTATCCGATACCGCCGTTTGACCGATCTCCGTATGATGGCTATGCCGTGCGCTTTGAAGATATAATAACTGCCAGCGAGAACACGCCGGTGACCTTGAAAGTTATTGAAGAAATCCCAGCTGGGCACGTGCCCAAAAAAGAGTTATCGGCGGGGGAAGCGGCGAGAATTATGACAGGAGCGCCGATTCCTAAAAATGCCGATACGATTATAAAATTTGAAGATACACATCTACAAAAAGATGAAAATCAACATTATGTCGATGATTTGCAACAAATTCAAATCTTACGTCGACCAAAGGCAGCCGGTAATTACTCCAAAGTTGGAGAAGATATGGATACTGGTGACTGTATGCTTGAAGTTGGCAGAATTATTGACCCTGCGGCAATCGCAGTCATGGCGACATTCGGATATCGCTGTATTAACGTATACTCCAGACCGACCGCAATCGTCTTGGCGAGCGGTGATGAATTGGTTACGGCGGATCAGCCACTGGCTCCAGGCAAAATTCGCAACAGCAATGCCCCTAGTTTGACGGCACAACTCCGTGCTTGGGGCGTTGATGCAGTTGAAGGCGGAATCGTCCAAGACGATCATCAGCAATTGGCAAATATGATTTTGGAGGCATTGCAAACACATCAAATCGTCATTACGACAGGTGGCGTTTCGGCAGGTGATTATGACGTGATGAAAGAAGTTTTGCAAAGTATCGGTGCTGAAATTCTTTTCTGGAGAGTGGCAATGCGTCCGGGAACACCGTTAGTTGTGGCAAAATGGGGTGACCGGATTATCTTCGGTCTTTCCGGCAATCCGTCCGCTGCGTATATAAGCTGTGAGCTGTTTGTCCGTGCATATGTTTTGAAAATCCAGAAACATGCCGATTATTGGCGTAATCCAGTGCAGGCACGGTTAATCGCCGACTTAGAAACAGTCAGTCAAGACCGTTTTCTGCGGGCAGTGGCATATGTCGATCCCCTTGGGCATTTGGTGGTCAAGCCTTTGCCTAAGCAAAAGTCTGGCATTCTTGCCAATCTGTTAGATACGAATGCGTTAATTTATATACCGGCTGGGGATTATAATACCAAAATCGGCGGAATGGTGGAAGTGATTCTGCTAAAACCTCCTAAAGGGTTGGATGGATATGGAATATAAACCGACGATGTCATTCGAGACTTCGATCCCTTTGTTTTCATTTGCGGGATTTTCTAATAGTGGGAAAACGACCTTAGTGTGCAAAGTTGTCGCCCATTTAAAAACATTAGGTATACGCGTAGCAACGGTTAAACACGATGGACATAATTTTTCGCTAGATCAGCAAAATAAGGATACATGGAAACATCGGCAAGCAGGTGCGGAGATTGTAGCTATCGCTTCGCATGAACAACTTGCCGTGATGGATTATCGTGCCTATGATGAACAAAATCAACTGAATCGCATACTCGAATACATCGATGGTGTCGATCTTATCTTGGTTGAAGGCTTTAAATCCTTGCCGATTCCCAAGATTTTCGTCCTTCGGGACAGACAGCATATCCCTTACATTGATACCTTGCCAATGATCGAAGGAATCGCCGCAGATTTTTTACTTGAACAGGTGTCCTTACGGGTGTATGATATAAATGATGTAGCGAGCATCTGTCGGCACATCATTGACAAGTTTAATCTGGAAACAAGTACTTTTAGACAGGAGGACACAGATGGCTGAACATAAAATTCCGCAAGTAACGGCGAAAAGATTACCTTTATATTTTCGGTATATGGAAAAGTTACAAGCATCGGGGAAACAGCGGGTATCATCAAAAGATATCAGCGAAGCTTTGCATATTGATTCGGCAACTGTTCGCAGGGACTTCTCCTATCTGGGGGAGCTTGGTAAAAAGGGATATGGCTATAGTGTTTCGTATTTGGTTGAGTTCTTAAAAGATTTTTTGCGTCAAGATGAATTGAGTAATGTCATCATTATGGGAGTCGGTAATTTCGGTACAGCATTGCTGAATTACAGTTTTTTTCAGAATGAGAACATAAGGGTTGTCGCTGGGCTGGATGTTGACGCATCGAAAGTCGGCACTACAATTAATGGCGTACCGATTTTCCATTTGTCGGAGATCAATAAAATATGTAAGGAACACGACGTGCAGATTGCGATTATTACTGTTCCCGCCGTTTCGGCACAGAGTGTCGTCGATCAGGCGGTCATGGCAGGAGTTAGTGGGATTCTTAATTTTACGCCTACGCGCTTGTTTGCGCCTAAGGAAATAAGGATTCACCATATAGATTTAACGGTGGAACTTCAGACGTTAATTTATCTATTGAGAAACAATGACAATATCGAATGAAGTATCGACTGCTTAAATATAAAACATCAAAGAGAAAAATGGAGGTCAAATTATGTTTTCAAACATTGGAATGCCTGGCTTAATTATTATTTTAGTGATTGCCTTAATCATCTTTGGACCAAACAAACTACCTGAATTAGGAAGAGCAGTTGGTCGCACATTAGGCGAGTTTAAAAGTGCAACAAAAGATTTGTCTAATGACGATTCCGAAGATCGCAAAAAGGCTCAGCCTGTAAAAGCGCAAGCGAAAGAAGAAGTAAAAGAAGACGTTGTTGCACAAGCCGACGCTGTTGAAACGACAACAGACGAACAAAAGCACTAAGAAAACCGAGTGAAAGCAGAAAGGTCGTTGCCGCATGTCATTACAAGATAAATCATTGACTCTCGTTGAGCATCTTGCAGAGTTGAGAAACCGAATCATTTTTACACTGTTCTTTTTTATCGTAGGAATGGTTATCGGATTTGTTTTTGCTACAGACATCATACAATTCTTAATTCGCGATATGGGAGATCTAAATGTATTCCGCCCGCTTGACACACTGCGGGTGTATATGCAGATCGCGGTATATGTGGGAATTGTAGCAGCTTTGCCCATGGCATTATATCAAGTATGGGCATTTGTTAAGCCTGCATTGACGCCATTAGAACGGAAAAATACTGGTTGGTTTATTCCGGTGACAGTCGTTCTATTTATTCTCGGAGCTTGTTTTGCCTACTTTATTGTTTTCAAATTTTCATGGAAATTTTTAATGGGCTTTACAGAGAATCTGGGTCAAGTAGAAAATACGATCGGTCTTCAAGAAGTCGTGAGTTTTATTGTCAATCTGATTTTGCCGTTCGGTCTCTTGTTTGAGATGCCGGTTATCGTAATTTTCTTGACGAAAATTCGCATCCTCAATCCAGTGAGAATGCGCGGATTTAGAAAGAATGCCTACCTGATGCTCGTATTGCTTTCAGTAATAATTACACCGCCGGACTTCATTTCTCCGTTAATCGTGTATTTCCCGCTGATTGCACTCTATGAAATCAGCGTTATGCTCTCAGCGCGTATCTATAAACGACAGCTCGCAGTAGAAGCGGAAGCGGAAGCACAATTTGCACGAGAGCAGGAAGAAAAAGCCGCAGCTAAAGCAGCCGCAGTTGAGCGTGAGCAAGAACAAGAACTAGAAAGTCAAGGGGTATCGGAGCAGCAAGAAACATCAGAAGAGCAAGATAAGTAAGATTATTAAGGGTTAATCATATTGAATTTTGCTTGTTAAGTGAACAAGACTGGTAGCTAATGTTTTCATTTTGGAACATTAGGTAACCAGTCTTTTTTATTTGCAAAAATATTCACAAAGTGTGGCTGTCTATTGATGATATTACATTTTTGTTGACGTTTGTATAAGGAAATGTGATATCTAAAAGAGCATATTCAATAAAAAAAATTGAATAATTTGGAAAATGAGAAATTTAACATAAAATGGCGTAATCCCTTGATTATAAAGGCATTATGCTATTTTTAGCAACACGCCTTCTTAGTGTAAAAATATAATTTTAGTATATAAATATCCCAAAAGGGAAAAAAATACGTTTGAATAGATGTATAATTTATGATAATATTTGAATTGAACATTTTAGTGAAAAAATTCACTTAAATATTCTATTTAGCATAATTTGCTACAGTAAAAAAATGAGGGGTTAAGGAGGTTCGATGTCAATGTCGTATGAAGAAAGAGTCAGTTTTTGGGAAAAGCTTACTAGCCGCCGCAGATTTTTAGAGATGAGCGGTAAAGGAGTCGCAGGAATCACTGTTTCAGCAACATTGTTAAGCCTTTTGACAGGCTGTGAAGAAGAAGCAGTAGGTGATGGTGGTGTGACAGC
>JAEWFW010000049.1 GCA_023388635.1 Bacillota bacterium | reverse complement strand
TCTCTGATCATGAAATATTCCTCACAGTTTATCATTCTATATGTCCTCCCCCCATGGGAAGAACCATACGTTATTAGTGGGGATTTTTCAACCGTTTCTTATGGATATTTTAGCAGCGTTTTTGACATTGGTAGTAAAATAAGTATTACTAACACATAAATTATTATGAACTTTAAAACTGAACGGTTCTTACCACGTTTTTTATTCATAATAAAAATGCTCCTCAATCCTTTTTAACCTTTTACTTGACTATTTTATCTTACCTAAAAGTTACTGAAAAGCATATCTTACACTATAGACAATTTTACCGGAGAAATAGTTCCCTATTTTTCAAATTTTTTTATAAATATTTTTATCTTTTTAAAAAATCCGCTCAGCAAAGCTCTTCCCACCGAATAACCCGATCACACAATCGCTCCACTAAATGTGGGTCGTGGCTGATGACGAGCATCCCTATTTGGCGCTCCCTGACGATTGTGAGGACGGCGTTCCATATTTGTGCTTGTGTTATTGCATCGAGCATTGTCGTCATTTCATCGGCGATCAAGAAACGTGTTGCACTTCCTAACGCTCGCGCAATACAAATCCGTTGCAATTCCCCGCCGGATAATTCATTGGGCCAGCGTTCCAGCCAGTGTGGCTCTATACCTAGAGACTGCAATAGCGTCTGGGGAATCTCCCCACCCTCGTTCAAAGTTTTTTGCAGCTTCCACCTTGGATTGACAGCTCGCTCGGGATGCTGAAAGACAACTTGAACCGGCTGATATCCCTTTGTGGGTAACGGCTGACCATCAATTGTGACGCACCCTTTTGCCGGTTGAAGAAACCCACCGAGGATTCGCCCCAAAGTCGTTTTCCCGCAGCCACTGGCTCCTGTGAGTCCGACGATCTCTCCCGAATCAATCGCAATTGTCAAGTCTTCGAATATCCAACAGTTCTTTTGATGCCCTAACGCGAGGTTTTCTCCTTTAAGACGCATGTACACACCTCACTTCTCCATCACGCACTGTACGCAATTCCGGTCGCTCCTGCAAACACGCTGACGTCATCTGGTTGCATCGATCAGCGAACAGGCATCCGACAATCTCTACACTTGATTTCGGCTGTGATCCTAGAATTGGCTGAAACGCATTTTGCGGCAGTGCATTCCACAGAGATTTCGTATATGGATGGCGCAAACGCTCCCCGTCCCCCGTAAAGTCTTCTTTGTTTGCCACCTCAATCGTCGTTCCTGCATAGAAAACGGCAACTCTATCGGCAATTTTAAGGGCTGAATCAATGTCATGGGTAATAAAAATCACACCGGCACCTGCTGCCGCCAATTCTCGAAAATTTTGCAGCGCTTCCTTCACATCATCAGGATGCATACCCGGTGTCGGCTCATCTGCGACGATCAGCCGGGGCTGTTTGATTGCCGCCGATGCAACAAGCACCCTGCGAAGCATACCGCCGGACAATTGATGGGGATATAACTGTTCAACATGTTCTGCCAGACGATAGCGCCGGAATAGATCCTGCTGTTTTTGCACTACACTTTGATCTTTTGACGATTGATGTACCTGTCTGCCGACCTTCATCAACGGATCTAAGTAATTGACAGACTGCGGAACATAGACAATTTCCTTGCCTCGTAAAGCATGTAAGCGCTTTCGGTCAAGTAATTGTCCTTGATACATAATTTGTCCGGTGACTTTCGCATTGTCAGGTAAAATCCCCAGTATAGCATGTGCCAGCAGACTTTTGCCCGATCCGCTCGAGCCAATAACTGCGACAATTTCGCCTTCATCGACAGACAAGTGCAAACTTTCCATGGTAATGACATCTTGCTTGTGAAACATGCTGATATATTTAGTGAAAAACACCGATAGATCCTTTACTTCCAGTAGCGACATTGATACTACCCCTCGCAGCATAAATTTACTCTCACTCTATACGATACTTCATTACAGCACTTCATTGCGATGCTCATTATAGTACTTCATTACGGTACTTCGATACTTCACATGCGCGGTTACAACACTTCATATATAGACTTCTGGTCTTTATTATGAACATTTCCATATTACTCGCGGGATCGATGTGGATCCACCAATAACTGCAAATGTTCCCCTAGCCGGTCAAATGAGCGCACGACGATTAACAGACCAATACCAGGGAATACGGCGAGCCACCACATGCCACTCGATAAATACCGCATCGATTCTGATAAAATAATACCGATTGCCGGTTGATGTGGCGATAGTCCTAAACCTAAGAATGTAATTGACGCTTCATGCAATATTGCATGAGGGAACATCAAGAATAATCCGATCAGCATTTGTGGCAAAATATGCGGCACCATATGCTGCCATGCCACCGCTAAATGCGACTTCCCTAATTTATGGGCAATCTTCACATAATCAGATTCTTTCAGTTGCAACGCTTCTGCGCGAATCACCCTTGCCAAACTCGGCCAATGGGTGCAGGCGATACCGATGATGATCCCTTTCATCCCTCCACCAAAAGCGAACGCAATCAAAATCAATGAGACGAGATGCGGCACACTTAAAAATAGGTCGATCAGCCACGATATAATGCGGTCTGCCGTTTTCCCAAATGTCGCTGCTGCCAATCCCATACATACCGAAATGATCACACTGCATCCGGCACCGATAAATCCCACACGAATACTGAGAGCTAACCCCATAATCGTCCTATTGAACATATCTCGTCCTAACCAATCGGTTCCGAACAGATGTGCAAAGGAAGGCGCTAAATTGCGCTCTTGCAAATTCGTCGCTATTGCCCCCGAATCGAGAAACGCTGCTCCGATGTTGATCGCTGCCAGTAATATCCCCGCTCCCAGAGCAATTATAAATGCTTGCTTCCTGCGATTCACAGCGCCCATCACCCCTCTCGCATCCGCGGATCAACCAGTTTATAAAGAATATCCGCCAACATATTACCTACAAACACAAACAGTGTACTGCACAACACTAACCCCATCAGCAGCGGAACATCTCCACGCAACCCCGAATCGATTGTCGCTTGTCCTAACCCTGGGTAAGAAAATACTTGCTCTGCCAATACGGCTCCGCCGAACAATTCACTGAACGAGGCAAACTGTAATGTCAAGGCGGGTATGGCAATATTGCGCAACCCATGCTCCCGCAATATTTTACCGTCCGATTCTCCTCTCGCTTTCGCAAATAACACGTAATCACTTTCTAAGACGTCGATTAGCTTTTGTCTCGTATGTAAAGCGATCGGAGCAATTCCCACTACACTCAAAGTAACCATCGGCAAAATCATATGCCGCAAATGATCCCACAGTGTGACATCGGCAGCTAAAATCCCTGCCGGAACTCCCAGTCCGACGGGGAACCAGCCGAGATACACGGCAAATACCATCAGCAATAACAACCCCATCCAAAATGTCGGTGTTGAAGCCAATGTATAACAATACCAGGATATGATTCGATCAAGCCACGAGCCCCGTTTCCATGCGGCGAGGATTCCCGAGGCAAATCCGATCACCCCAGACAGTACCCACGCACTCGTCATCAGTAACAGCGAATTGACAAACCGGTCACCGATCACTTGTGTCACCGGCTCCCGGTAAATCATCGAAGTTCCCATATCACCTCGTAACAATGCCATCGCCCATTTGCCAAACTGTTCTATCGGCGGTTTGTCCAATCCCCAATACTCAGCAATGGCTTGGCGCTGTTCGGAACTGACACGCATCATGTCAGCCCCGATATACGCCTGCACCGGATCAATTGGCGACAAGCTGATCAACGTAAACGAAACTACGCATACGGCAACGAGCAGCGTGATTAAACGGAATATTTTTTTTGCTAAAAATTTGCTCCAATTGCCCACCGATTTCCCTCATTTCAACTTGCATTTAACTATCACGTTAGTGCCTAATTCGTCCATTTCCATTCAGCTATATTGTCAGTCACAGGCCATCCATGCCCATGGGGCTGTATTTTTTGCTGACCGATATCAAGTTTTTCATTGACGAGATATATGTGATCGATATTAACCAGCCATGCCCATGGCGCGTCACCCAACGCACTTAAACCCGTATTGCCATCCCATTGCGCCTTTTTCCAAAATTCTAATGCTGCCTGTTCACTCGTCGCGTCCATAGCGGCATCCAAATATTGATCAACAGTTGCATTGTTATAATAGCCCGTGTTGTAGTAATCGACTCCACCGTAAGAACTGTGGTACAAATTATACATTTCTAATGGATCATGACTTCCCCAGCCGAGAGCAATCGCATTCGAATGCATCAACTTGCCGATATCGTCCCAACTCTTGCCATCCACATTAATGCGTATCCCTGCCGGCAGCACCATATCAGCTACTGCTAGAGACAGCGATTGACGTATGACATCGTTAGACGGATAGATGATCGTAAATTCTGCTTTTAAATTTCCTTTCTCGACAATACCGTCTCCGTTACTATCTTTCCATCCGGCATCTGCTAGAATTTGCTGAGCAGCTGCTAAATCTCCATCTTTGACAGAAATTTGCTCATTCCACCATGGAAGCCCGTCATTCGCCGAATATGCCGGCGTTCCGTGTCCTTCCAAGATACCGTCTACCAAAGCCTGGCGGTCAATGGCGACATTGATTGCTTTGCGAATTGCAATATCTGCTGTCACATCATTACCTACTTCATTCCCGGCAGCATTCTTCCCTTGTGCGGGTACAGTCGGGAAAGCAATTCCGCGGTTGTCAACTGATTTTAGGTTGATCATTTTCATTCCCGGTACTTGCTGATTGCTAAATGATGCCGGAATCGCCGTTATATCAACTTCGCCGGCTTTTGCCTTGGCATACGCCACATCTTCCGTTATAAACAAGAACGTCAGCTTTTTGAAACTCGGTTGTTCTCCGTAATAATTTTCATTGGCTTCAACGATTAGTTGCTGTCCACGATCCCATTGCACAAATTTGAATGGTCCGGAACCGATCGGATTCTGAGAATAGTTCTCTCCGTACGCATGCTGCGGTACAATCCCTAAAGAAGCGAGATGAAAGACAAACGTCGATTGCGGTTTTTTCAAAGTGAACAAAACCGTAGTTTCATCCTCTGCTTTGACACTTTGTAAATTCGTCAAATCTATACTCGAACCGTTATTCGCTGCCGTTTCATAAGTAAACACGACATCGGCTGCCGTCAGCGGTTGTCCGTCTGAGAATTGCACATCATCTCTCAGTTTGACAGTCCAGGTCTTCGCGTCTTCACTGACACTATAACCTGTCGCTAAATCGTTGACAATATTTAAGTCAATATCTCTTTTTAATAATGTGCTTTGAAATAACGGTGAACCATATCTTCCCCAACCTGTCGTCGGATCAAATCCACCATCAGGCTCAGAGCCTACAGCAAGAACCAAACTGTCCTTTGCCTGACTCTCGCCTAAGCCTCCCTGCTTGCTATTCTGCTGATTATTTTTTTGGATTGCTGCCTCTTTATTCTTGCCCATCGAGCAACCACTGATTACTAATGAAATTGCAAGAACAAGTACTAGCGCTAGTTTAAAAATTTGTTTCTTATTCATTTCTCTTTACCCCTCTCACCTTCGGTGTTACGAATATCTATTATTGTAACACATATTTATGTATAATCAATAACTAAATTGAAGTAAGTTCTTAATTTAGGTGGGAATTCTTTTACCCCATCTGAGTTATAGAACTGCAAATGCATGATTTAAATCTATCCCCTAATTTCATGGGAAAAACAAAAAAAGACGCTGACAACCTATTTACGTTGTCAGCATCCCTCTTTATTACTACCAATTAATTATCCCTTATCATTTAATTATCTTAGCTATTCTATGACTTTATTGCAAATATTCCCGATAGTTAGTAAACGTAATCGGTGTTCCGACCATAAAAAATCCTGGCTCCATATTCATATCGTAGTACGATATCATAAAATGCAAGTGTGGTCCGGTCGAAAAGCCGGTCGTGCCTACTGTCCCTATCACCTGTCCGCGCTCTACGATTTCTCCCACTCCGGCAACCAATTCATACATATGGTAATACACACTGAACAGACCTTCTCCATGATCAATGACAATCGTATTGCCTGTTAGAATTAACGGCATTGACAACACGACTTTTCCACGATTGCTCGCAACAATCTCCGTTCCCTGGGGTGCTGCAATATCCAATCCCGAATGCCGGGAAGATGTCGGAGAACCGTTGACATAGCGCGTTTGTCCAAATTCCGTCGTCAAACGTCCGTGTGTAGGAATCATAAACGATTCCGTATAGTACCGCTGCGGATTTGACTGCTTGCGTATAGGAGTGAAATACTTGGCAAATTCCGCGTACGCTTCATCATTTTGAGTACTTTGCTCAATCTTCTCATCAATCGTCAAATGCTGTATATGGTATTCGTGTTCCACAATACGGAGACTTTGAACTTGCTCGACACCTGTTTGCTTATTTCCATAACGAATTTCGTAGTTCCCGGGCTTTGTACTGTAATTCGTCGGAATATACCCTCTGATAACTCCCTGATCTTCATACCAACGAAAACCCGGAAATACCGACTGTTCAAAAAGCAGATTTTCCAACTTGTCTGCATTATAGACCGCCACTTCCAGCATATCGCCTTGCACTAATTTGTCATTGGAAAACACAAACGTTTCCGGCAAGGCAAATTCTACGGAAAAGCTAAGCACTGCCGATCCCCGGTAAGGCGCCTCCTGATCACTCCACTGCATCGCCAAATGATACTCGTATTCCCCATTGGCATCGGGAAATGGCAAGTGTTCCAAAGAAACAACATCATCGTATACAACTTGCCCCGAAGTTTTTTGGGTAATTTGCAGCGTTGCTGCATCCGGTGCTTTTTCAATCGAAACAGCCAAGACATCTTCTTGCAGCTTCACGACAGCCTGTCCGTCTCCATCACGCCCACTTTTCTGCGATTTATCTTCGAGTGTGACCCACTGATTGTCAAACTTCTCATATTCCCAAACTATCTCCAGCGGTTGATATGGAATACGCTGGTCGTTGAGCGTCAGTTGCATATCCGGTTGCAGACGATCCCGGTAAATCTGTTGAAACCCCGCGTGCTGATAAAAAAATTGCGGATCTTGCAACTCGTAACTCACTGCGCTTTCACCCTGATTCCCCCGCTCCTGTAAAAAAACCCGGCGGTCATCAGTAAATGTTACCAAATAATGTTTCGTTCGCCCCCAACGATTCTCCAAAGCAAGGGAATACTGCTGATCGACTGTTCCCCGTGCTTTTGCGGTCGAACCTGACGCTAATGCACTTGCCAAAGAAGCCTTTTGCTCGCCTGTCAGCGGTTCCGCGAATTCCTTGCCGACCGGCAGTGAGCCATCTTGCTCAATCATCTGAACACGAAGCGTTTGCAAGCTATGTTCATCAAATTTATCAATTTCCATAACAAATACAAAAGTCAGCAGCGTAATCAAGACTACGCTACTAGCAACGATAATTGGCAGCCGTTTCTTTTTCACTCTTTCACTCCTTGCGAAGATTCTTAATCGTGACTGTGGTTATGATCGGCGTGATTGTGCTCATGGTCGTGACTGTGCTCATGATGGTGCTGGTGACTATGAGACCCTTGATTGTCGACATAGGTCACTGATAATTTCGCATAAGAGACTCCTTTGTGAACTTGAATCTTCTTATGTAGTATTTCCAAAGCTGCATATTTCCCACGTACGACGATGATTTCCAGGCATTGATCGTGATTCAAATGCACATGCATCGTCGATATGATGTCCCGCTCATGGTCATGCTGCAATTCCATGAGTTCCAGAGGCAATTCACGAACGTGATGGTCATACACCATAACAATCGTCCCTGCGACTATCTCATCTGCATGTAACAGCGACGGTTCCAAAAGTGCGTTTCTCGCCATATCGCGAATCGCTTCCGAACGGTTACTGTACCCCTGCTCCACAATATACTGATCAAATTGCTCAATCAATGGCGCCGGAAAAGCGACTCCAAAGCGCACTAATTCTTCTTTATCAGCCATATTATCACCCACCCAAAACGTATATTTTTACTTTCCCTTTATTCTCCGATTCGATATAATATTAATACAAACAAGTAGATATTATTTGCTAATTACAAAGGGGGAGTTTACATGCCGTATAAAAATATTTTAATTGCTGTTGACAGCTCCAAAGAATCGAAAAAAGCCTTTGAACGTGCATTACAATTATCTAAAGAAAACAGCGCTTCACTTACGGTCGCCCATGTCGTCGATTTTCCGATCTATTCCGACTATAAGCCCTACGATACACAAATTATTGATCTGGCGAAAGAATCTGCCGACGACCTGCTATCTAACCTCAAGAAAGAAGCGATTGCTTCCGGATTGCCCGATATCGAAATCATTGTTAAAACCGGTTCCGCCAAGCGAGAGTTGATAAAACAAATCATCCCTGATGTCAAACCGGATTTAATCATTTTAGGTGCTACAGGTACCAATGCTTTGGAGCGCGTACTCGTGGGCAGCGTATCGGAATATATCATTCGCAACGCACCATGCGATGTACTTGTCGTGCGCAATTAGCAACCCGCGATTTTACGTAATTAATACTTTTCATATTAGAAAGAGGGTAAGTCCTTGTCATATCCAGACAACGGAATCTTACCCTCCTCTCATTTACAATGTAATCGTGCTATATCTAAAATATAATCTATATTAGATTTTGCTTACATTCGCTGCTTGAGGTCCACGAGCACCATCAACCACTTCAAATGACACTCTTTCGCCTTCTTCTAAGCTTTTAAATCCGTCGCCTTGGATCGCTGAAAAATGTACGAATACGTCATTTCCACCTTCAACTTCGATAAATCCAAAACCTTTGCTTGCGTTAAACCATTTTACTGTACCTTGTTGCATGTTTTCTTTTCCTCCTAAAATATAGCATCCTAACAGAATGCTGCTTGAAATTTGCTCCATTTCTATTTTGACATATTTTTACTAAAAAAATACATTCTCATAGAAATAGTTTTGAAGTATACACTTCATACAAAAGATATCACGCGCGTTCCATAAAGTCAAGTGACGCTCATCCCATAAACTCAAGTGCCATTCCTATTTATGTGTTCGTACTTCCAATTTTATTATTGAAAATAACGAACTCCCGCAACGAACAACTGCTGGTCTTTGTTTCCAGAAATATTTTTTGCCACTCCTCGACCGATTCGCTCCGAATGCCCCATTTTCCCGAATATCCGTCCGTCAGGGCTGGTAATTCCCTCAATCGCGTGCATAGAGCCATTCGGATTCCACTCAATCGCATAGGATGGTGTCCCTTGGTCATCGACATATTGTGTCGCAACTTGCCCGTTGGCAAATAACTCTCGCAGCACTCCTTCGGGAGCGACTAAGCGTCCTTCCCCGTGGGAAACCGGAATCTGATGGATGTCGCCGATTTCCACATTATACAGCCATGGCGATTTGCGCGATACGACCTTTGTGCGTACCATACAAGACACGTGTCTGCCGATCTGATTATATGTGAGCGTCGGTGAATCCGATGTCATGTTGCGGATTTCTCCATATGGCAGTAATCCTAATTTAATCAATGCCTGAAAACCGTTGCAAATCCCCAGCATCAGCCCGTCTCGTTGCTGTAAAAGTTCCATCACAGCGGCGGCAATGCGCGGATTACGGAACAACGTGGCATAAAACTTACCCGATCCTTCCGGTTCATCTCCGCCACTAAAGCCGCCCGGCAGCATCACAATTTGTGCCTGGCTGATTTTCTGTGCCAAAACCTCAATCGATTCTTCAATATCTGCCGAGGTCAAATTGCGGATAACAAACGTGTCGGCTATCGCTCCTGCCTGCTCAAATGCCCTTTGTGTATCGTACTCGCAATTGGTCCCCGGGAAAACAGGAATGATGACTCGCGGTTTTGCCGCTTTGATGACCGGTGCGTTCCATTGTGGCAATACCACTTCCGCAGGAATTGTCTCCGTATTTGTTGCATTTGATGTATTTTCCGTATTAAACGGCTCTGCAACCGGTGTCTTGACCTGTGTCGGGAATATTGATTCTAGTGGACTGCTCCAAATGTGGTATAGCTCCTGTAAATCAAGCTTCATGTCGCCGACGATCAGTTCCGCTTGTGCAATTGTATGCCCGATTACCTCGAACGGCACACCCGCGAACAGCGCTTCGACACTGCCTAGTGCTTGCTCTGCATCGCCGGCGACTTCGACTACGAATGAGCCGTAATCTGCCGCAAACAAGTCCAATGCCTGATGGTCTGCGCACAACTTAGCGCCGATACGATTGCCGAACGCCATCTTGCTGATCGCTTCCGCTATGCCGCCGGACGTAATCGCATAAGCAGCAACGATCACCTTGTTGGCAATCAATTCCGTCACTTTGGCAAAATTCGCTTTCAACTGTTGGAAATCGATCATATTCTGTTCGTCACGATTGGCTCTAATATATATAATTTGACTGCCGGCATTTTTGAATTCCGGCGATATGACATTTTCTACATTGACGGGATCGACGGCGAACGATATCAACGTCGGTGGAACATGTAAATCCTTAAAGCTTCCAGACATACTGTCCTTGCCGCCGATTGCAGCCACTTCCAATTGCTTCTGCGCATGGTATGCCCCCAGCAATGCGCTAAAAGGCTTACCCCATTTCGCTGCGTCCTGTCCCAATTTTTCAAAATACTCTTGGAACGTCAAACGGGTCGTCCGATAATCTCCGCCGATTGCTACGATTTTGGCAATCGATTCGACAACGGCATACATTGCTCCATGAAACGGGCTGATGCTTGAGATTTCTGGATTATATCCATATGTCATAATTGTCCCGGTACTCGTCTCTTTATGCAAAACAGGAATTTTCGCAACCATTCCTTGAATCGGCGTCGCTTGGTATTCACCGCCGAACGGCATCAATACCGTTCCCGCGCCGATCGAACTGTCAAATCGTTCGACAAGTCCTTTCTGGCTGCAAACATTCAGCGATTCCAGTGTCTGTATCCATTGCTCCCGCAAGTCTCCATCGACTTTACCGTCGGAGCATTTCTCGAAAGCGCCCGGTGCCGCTACGTGTATCGTCGTCTTCTGCTTGACGCCGTTGGTGTCGAGAAAATCTCTGCTTAAATCGACAATTGCCTTGCCGCGCCAGAACATTCTCAATCTTCGGGAATCCGTCACCTCAGCGACGATTGTCGCCTCAACATTTTCTACGTTCGCCATTTCGATAAATGCCGGTGCATCTTCCGCCGCAACAACCACAGCCATACGCTCCTGTGATTCGGAAATAGCCAACTCTGTACCGTCAAGCCCCTCGTATTTCTTCGGTACGACATCGAGATTCACGTCGATCCCGTCTGTCAATTCTCCGATGGCGACGGACACGCCTCCCGCACCAAAATCGTTGCAACGCTTGATCATCTTGCTGACTTGCGGATTGCGGAATAGACGCTGCAATTTACGTTCTGTCGGCGGATTTCCCTTTTGTACTTCTGCTCCACAGGCAAATAACGATTCCTCATCATGCTCTTTCGATGAACCGGTCGCTCCGCCGCAACCGTCTCTGCCCGTTCTTCCCCCAGCAAGAATGACGAGATCACCCTTCTCAGGAACTTCTCTGACGACATTTTCCTTCGGTGCCGCGGCAATCACAGCGCCCACTTCCATGCGCTTTGCCACATAGCCTTCGTGATAGATTTCTTCGACAAACCCCGTCGCCAAACCGATCTGATTGCCGTACGAGCTGTAGCCGGCTGCCGCCTCCGTCGTAATCTTGCGCTGCGGCAATTTCCCCGGCAGTGTCTCGTTTATACTCGCTCGCGGATCACCACTTCCGGTAACGCGCATCGCTTGGTAAACATAGGAACGTCCAGAAAGAGGGTCGCGAATTGCGCCTCCCAAGCAGGTGGCTGCTCCCCCGAATGGTTCAATTTCTGTCGGATGATTGTGGGTCTCGTTCTTGAACATCACCAGCCAATCTTCCGTTACACCCTCTACTTCCACTGGGACGACGATGCTACAAGCGTTGATTTCTTCCGATACGTCAAGGTCTTCTAATTTACCGAGCTTGCGAAGTTCCTTCATGCCAATTACCGCAAGATCCATCAGACACATCGCCCGCTCCTGCGTCCCATAGACGAACTCCCTGGCTTCCACATACTGTTCAAATGCCTGACGAATCGGCAATGTCCGCTCGTCTTCGGCGAAGCTGATATCTTCAATCTCTGTCATAAACGTCGTATGGCGGCAATGATCCGACCAATAGGTATCAATCATTTTAAGTTCTGTAATCGTCGGATTGCGCCGCTCTTCTTCCCGGAAGTACGTTTGACAGAACTGTAAATCATCAATGCTCATGGCAAACCCACTGTTTGCCGCGAATGCTTGCAGTTCCTGTTCATCCATTACAATAAAGTTCTCAATCGTCTGTACATCCTCCGGCTCACTCATAACCACATCGAGTGTTTCAGGCTTGTCCAATGACGCCTCACGTGACTCCACCGGATTGATATAGTATTGTTTTATTTTATCTATTTGCGCTGCCGTCAAATCGCCCATGAGCACTATAACTTTCGCCGCTGCAACGACCGGACGCTCCCCTTGGGTGAGGATTTGAATGCACTGCGCCGCGGAATCAGCCCGTTGATCATACTGCCCCGGCAGAAATTCTACCGCAAATATATGCTCATCACCGGCAAGCGGGAGTACCTCATCGTAAACATCGTCAACCGGTGGCTCAGAAAATATCGTATTGCGTGCTTCCCGATATACTTGCTCGTCAATGCCTGCCACGTCATAGCGGTTGATAATCCTTACTTTGTCTAACGCAATGATGTCGAGAATTTCTCGAAAATCTTTGCAAAGATGCTGTCCCTCTACATCAAATCCCGGCTTTTTCTCAACAAAGATTCTCTTAACTTCACAATTCATAGGGTTTACCTCCCGTTATATAGATTGATGCTGCCTTCCCTTCGCAGACCTTTTCCTTTCTGCTATTATAGCAGAAAATCGACGCGACACGGCAATTAATTATCCTTACGATACGTTTTCATCGTTCCTCGAATGTACTTTGATCGTTTTTTGAATGTGTTTTCATCGCTCCTCGATTGACAATGACGATTCCCAAAACGACCAATAGCAACGCGATTAACGCCGTTGCATGCACTACTTCCCTCAACAATACCGCCGAAAGCAGCACGCCGAAAACCGGAATAAAGAACAAAAACAGCGATACTTTGCTGACTTGATTGAATTTCATCACGTAATTCCACAATACGAATCCACAGGCAGAAAGAAATGCCAAATAGATCAAGATCGATGCACTTTTGACAGTCCAAGTAAACGGCATTAATCCCACCTGGCTGGCGCCGACGGCAATCAAGGCAACAGAACCGAACAGCATTTGATAGCCTGTAATATACAATATCCCAATATTATTGGAGTACTTCTTGACTAATACATTTCCTAATCCACCGCAAAACATCGCTCCAAGCAACAAAGCACTTCCAATACCAATATAGATTCCCTGATCGGCTGCAGTTACTGCGCCACCACTGCTTTTGCCCAGATTGACGATGATCACACCGAGAAAACCGATGACCATGCCGGAAATCTTCCTCATATTCAGTTTATCATCACGGAACATAAAATGGGCGATCATCATTTGAAAAAATGTCGTCGTACCGGCAATGACCGAGCCTTGAATGCCTGTGCTGTAACTCATACCGATATAGAAAAACACATACTGTAAAAATGTCTGGAATGTTCCGACTGTGGCTACCGTGCGTAAAGTCCCTTTCTGATATCGAATATCCCCTTGAACCTTGTACGCGAACACCATAATCAGCAGAGCCGCTAAGAAAAAACGGTACCCAGCAAACAAGATTTGCATAAAATATTCATTTGTCTGTATCTGCAATTCATTATAACTTAATAGAATAAAAGGAAACGCGCTCCCCCACAAAAAAGTAGCTGCCGTCGCAGCCACTACCATTCCCAATGGATGAGTAAAAAAGCCTTCCGCATTCCAACGCTTCCGCTCCATACCTGTGTCCCTCCGATGATTTTACATTGCTTGGATAATTTTACGTTGACTCAGATAACCTTACATTTATTTAGATGATCTTACGTTGACTTAGATGATCTCAGATTTATTGTTTGGCGACTTCCGCCAACTGGTTGCTCAATTGATTCATTTCCTGGACGGAGCGACTGATTTGTTCTAGGTTATCTCCTTGGCTTTCGATCGTCGCCAACACCTCTGCTGTCGCCGTTGCGTTTTGCGCGGATACCGTAGCAATATCTTTCATCTGCTCTTGCATAGAATGGAATTGCGATGTTATCTTCTCTAAAAACTGATTTTCCTCTTCCAAAACCGTCCTGACCTTCGTAAATGCCTGCTCAAATTCTTCAAAAAACACGTTCGTTCGCTCAATCAATGTGCGACCTTCACCGACGGCACCGGCGCCTTCGTTCACACGTTTGACCGCTTCACTGCTGCTGCTCGATATGTCAAGAACAATCGACTGTATCTGGACTGTCGCTTGCTCACTCTGTTCCGCCAGCTTGCGCACCTCTTCCGCCACAATCGCAAACCCCCTGCCATGCTCGCCCGCACGGGCTGCCTCAATCGATGCATTGAGCGCTAGCAAATTTGTCTGTTGCGAAATCCCTGATATGACGGAAAGAAAAGCATGCACATTGTTCATATTCGCTTGCAGTGTTTCTACAGTTTCGACGGCTGCCTCGATCGACTGATTAATAATATCCATCTGTCGGCTCGCTCCACTCAAATACTGTGTCCCTTCCTCTACTTTGCCTTCCATATTGACAGCCAATGTCGTGATGGAATGCGATAACTCCTGAGTATTTCGCATTTGCGTATCAATTTGATTTAAACTCTTTTGCATTTGATCGCTGTTTTCCTCTTGCAGCTCTACGCCGCCCGCCATTTCCTGCATTGCCGCTATAATGCCTTTCGACGATTGTGCCGTCTGAGACACGCTATGTACAATATTTTTTACATAGCTTTGCAAAGAGCTCGTCGTATTACGGATACTTGCCAGCGTATGCGACAAAGTGTCCAATAGATTCGTCGCATTCTCTTCACTCGCTTGGGATTCACGAATTAACAAGCCTCCCCTTTTGCTGACACTGTACAACAGGAATAACATACCATCAACGACAAACAGCACAGAGAGCAAGTCTAAGAAAGTTCCTTCCGCTCTGTTCAAAAACACCTCGCTGCCGACCGTATAGAATAAAATTGGATATACGACATTCGCAATACCGGTAAATATCAATAATAGCAAAGGTACAAAATAACTTGCGACCATGCCGATGCTCAAGAAAATTATGTAATGATAAACAATATTAAACCCATCAATCACAAATAAAGCCGAAACTACGAGTAACGGAATCAAACTAATGCCCACTGCCTTGACATGCCTATGGAGTGGAAGAGCATATAGGAGCAAAGCCAAAACGACGGCAACTGCTGCTCGGGCGCCGACGAAAATTGCGCCTTCAAGACCGAATTTCATAAACCGCTGGAACGCTAAAAGCAATGCCACGGCGACAATTAAAGCAATATTCGCCAAGTGCTGTGCCCCGAACGGCTGATTTTTTATTTTCACAAATATCGACAAACTCCTCACTCCTCATATATTGATTTCAATTCTACGATGCCCCCGGTACTCACTTATGCTCACTATCGAGAATAATTGTCACAGGCCCGTCATTGAGCAATGAAACATGCATGCACGCGCCAAATTTTCCTGTCTCTGCTTTAAATCCTTGTTCCCGCAATTTCGCCACAAATTGCTCGTACATCGCATTCGCTTTATCGGGTAATGCCGCCTTCGTAAAACTCGGTCGCCTACCTTTACGGCAATCTGCATATAACGTAAATTGTGAAACGACTAAGAATTGTGCCTGAACATCGGTCGCCGACAAATTCATCTTGCCGGCCTCATCTTCAAAAATGCGCAGATGAATAGTTTTGTCGAAAATATACTGTAAATCCTCTTCGCTATCATCGACACCAATACCCAGCAGTACAAGCAATCCCTGCTCAATCTCTCCTGCAGTCACCTGCTCGTCCGGCAAATACACATTACTTTGTAAAACACGTTGAATAACTGCACGAATGACCATCACCCCTAATCTATATTTCTAGCAATCCTAACTATTTTCGATTTCCCCATCATAACAAATATTTAATATGAAAACAAACATCTGTCTTGACTAATTTTTTGAGAAATCTCTCAAAATCATTAGCGCAGACAGATGCATTATTACGTATTCATTTGACAATTATTTATGTGATAATGATTCATTTAACATAGTGTCGTTCTTTGACGATACTATGCTTGTTTGTCTTACCAATTAATTCGGCAACTTCTCTAGTACTACTTTTACCGTCAATAATTGATTCCCTCTATAATAGGTAACCGTCACCGTATCACCGACATTTTTCTTAAATAGCGCTTTACGCAAATCAACCGTGTTGTCTATTTTCTCACTATCAATGTTCACGATGATATCGTGAACTCGCAAACCTGCCGTGGCTGCCGGTCCAACCGGTACTGATGTCACGACGATCCCTTTTTGTACAGGAAGGCTCACCCGTGCTTGCCCGGGCAGCGCTTGCACATCTTGCAACGTAATACCTAAGTACGGGCGCACTACGTGTCCGTGATCCATTAAATCTTTGATAATCGGCATGGCATTGGTGATGGGAATGGCAAACCCGATACCCTCAACACCATCTTGAGCGATTTTCGCACTGTTAATCCCGATCAAGTGCCCATTGATATCCACAAGGGCGCCACCGCTGTTTCCAAAGTTAATCGCGGCATCCGTCTGTAAAACGTCTACTTCATACACAGTCGCCCCCGATATCGTCACAGGAAGCACTCTGTTCGTGCCACTGATCACGCCGACCGTCACTGTTTGCGCAAAGGCCACTCCCAAAGGATTGCCGATGGCAATCGCCGGTTCCCCTTGACGAAGTGTCGACGAATCGCCAATTGTAGCAATTGACGTGCCCGTCAAATCCGCCGCTTTTGTTTCCAGAACCGCTAAATCCGTCAGATCATCCGAGCCTACGAGCCGCGCAGACACGCGATCGCCATTGGGCAACGATACGGCAAGTTCATGTGCACCTTCTACGACATGGTGATTCGTAATAATATACGCTTTATCACCGTTCACTTGAAAAATGACTCCCGATCCTGTACCATATTCCTGCACTTCCGCATCGACCGACCATTGAGGACGTTGCATATTGCTGACACCGACAACGGCATTTTTCGCTTTATCGACCGCATCGATAATCGCACTATATACACCAAAATCGCGGTATTTATCCGCCGCCACCGTCTGGCTGACAGGCGTCGCCGGGATTCTCGTCAGTACAATCGCCTTCGCCGCTTCCTCGTAGTCTACATCATAATCCAATAATGTCGCCACTTCCCTCACCGGTAAATACGATTTGCCGTTAAAGACAAGCGGCTGGTCTTGCAGTTGCTTTTGCTCACCGTTCACTTGAAACGAAAAATCCGCCAATTGTGCAATAATTTCGTTGTTTGCTGATACCTGAATAGAAAACATCAATACCACGCCCATGACAAATCCAATGACCCATTTTTTCATGATACGATTTCTCCCCTCTTGTGCCTGAATATCAGCTTACTCAGGTATAAAGTCAGCTTACTCAGGTCTGAAATTTGTTGACTTCTTTTTTCAATCCGTCCGACATACTTGCAAGCTCTCCGGCATGTCCGGCAATCTCCTCCACCGTAGCCGATTGCTCTTCTGCTGCCGCCGCTACTTGTTGTGCCGAAGCCACAGCTTGAGAAAGTATATCAGAAATTCCTTGTACCGCATGAAGTACCTGTGCCGCATTGTCCTTCAAGTCTTGGAAAATCCCTTTAATGTGTTTCGCATCCAACTCTGAGCGTTCGACGTTTTCGACAATTTGCTCAAGCGCTTTGCCGCCTTCACGAATCATGTTGACCTGAGACTGAACTGCCTCAAGGTTACTTTCCATGGTACGCACCGTCACAGAAGTTTCTGCCTGGATATCCTGAATCAAATTGGAAATTTGCTCTGCCGCTTGGTTTGACTGCTCCGCCAACTTACGGACTTCGTCAGATACGATAGCAAAACCTCTGCCATGCTCACCCGCCCTCGCCGCTTCAATTGCTGCGTTCAAAGCGAGCAAATTCGTCTGGTTTGATATGTCGGAGATAATTGTGACAATCCCTCCGATTTCATCGGAACGCTTCCCTAATTTCTGAATCGCATCCGTAGCGAACTGAACCGTCGTCGTCACACTGCTCAAGTTTTCAATTGCTTTGCTAATCGCCGTCTGCCCCTTTCTCGCAGTATCCGTCGACTGTTGTGTATTGTCGAGAATCCGCAGGGATTCTTGGTCGCCAGTCTCTACTCTATTCTTTGTATCTTCAATCATCTCAATGATACTCGCCGTATGCTCTGCCTGTTTCGTCGTTCCGTCAGCCACATCCGCTATGCTCAATGCTACTTGTTGGGAAGTAATTTCCGTTTGGTTCGCACTTTCCGACAAGTTGACCGAAATGTCCGCTACACGTCCGGCACTCTGCGAAACATTGCCGACAATATCTCGTAAGCTTTCCAGCATACTATTAAAGGACTTCGTCACTCTGCCGATTTCATCGTCACGCTTCATAGCAATCGGCTCTATTTTCAAATTGTAATTGGCTATCTCATTGGCGAATACCTGCAATTTACGAATCGGTGTAAATACCAAATATCTCAAAACAAAAAACAAGATACCCGCGTAAATGCTTGCGGAAACATACGCCATAATCAAATTAGGGGTAATTCCTCTTTGCGATTGTTCTATGTACCGTTGCTCCGGAATTCCCATATGCCAAGCGGCAATCGTCTCGCCTGCTTGATTCTTTATCGGTTCATAGGCATTATAATTCCATATACCGCCGGTCTGCTCCCGCCCGCTTTGGAATCTTCCTGCGTCTAAAGCCGTCTTCATGACTGTGCGTGCGTCACCGCTTGCCACCAGTGCCCCATTACCGGCTACCTGCTCATTTCCTTGGAAAATCGCAATATGATTGCCCTCTGTTAATCCTTCCATACGTTGTAAGACAGCAGATACCCCCGTCTGGTCGGATAACGCTACTTCCCCTTTATATAAGACTCCATTTTCGACATGCCAATCACCGGGAAACTCTTTATCAAACAATGCATATCCGATCCGCATCTCACTTTGTAGTTTTTCTGCGGCGTTTTGCTGTAATTGACCCTTATTGAGCGTATAACTAAATGCCAATTGCATCACAGCAGCTATGAATATGCCAACCCATACCGCAACCATTACCTTAATTCCTATATTATTATTGATAGCTTGCCACTTTTTCTTCATTTCCTGCCCCCCATTTCCCCAATCTCCCTACAAACATCCCAAACTTCCCCAAATTGCTTCACTAACTGTTTTACTCTACATTTATTCGCTGTTTTATGAAGCAAACCCTTCTGCTATACCTGCAAAAATCGACAATTGTCAAAAAAATATAAATACCTTTCAGAAATACGCTTACCCCAGATCATCTGAATTGCCCTACTATACAGATCCATTTGTAATCGATAGCGTTCGGTCAAGTCACTCTCGGCGATTCCGTGAATACGATCCGATTTATAATCGAGCATTACCAGCCCCTGCTGATCCTCAAACACGCAATCTATAATCCCCTGTACCAGTACTTGTTCATCGTCATTTTCCCAATCATCATATAGATCTGATGCGGGAATTGCTAAACTGAACGGTATCTCCCGTTGTATATCATCAGCCCGTAACAATCGCTTGCCAATATCCGTCGCGAAAAAATTCACCACATCCGTTATTTTTACAGCCTCCGCTTGCTCTTGTGTAATAAATTGCTTATCTACTAACATTTCCACCGTTCTCTGCAAGGTGTCAACGGTTATCTCTCCTGTTAAATCTATATGCTGCATGATCATATGAATGACCGTTCCCCGTTCCGCCGCCGTCATATGTTCCTTTTGCATAAATACAGGTCTGCGAATTAACGGTTTCGCAAAATGATCGGCCGGCTGGCGATAACGCTTTACATCCGATACACTTTGTTTCGCAAGATGCTCCGCCGCCCGTTTGTGAGGATATACCCACTCTAAATGGTAATACACTTGATCGCGAAACGCACTCTCGCAATCTACCGATTTGCCCCCACGGATTCTATCTGCTATTTGTTGATTTTGTTGTTGGATAGTCTCTCCACTTTGCCAAAGGTCTGCGGCGTTACAAACGCACAACTCCCAACGGGACGGATGGGTATACCATTCGTTGTCGATCAGTTGCGTATATAGCTTGCTTGCATCGCGGTGCCGCAGCAGCGCCGGCATAATCCAGTCCAAATAGCATCTGGCATTTGCCCGAGCATAATCCGGTAACACGCGCTGATTGGTGTGGATTGCCTTGCTCCATCCCGCCAGTGACTTGCCCAAACTTTTTGCCGTACCTACGAGGAACAGCCTGCCCTTGGCTCGCGTGAGCGCGACGTATAATACGCGCATCTCTTCCGCCAGTTGCTCCATTTTAACACGCTGACGAATCGCCAACTGTGACAGCAATGGATATGTCAGCCGTTGCTGGGTATCGATCAAAGCCGTACCGAAACCGAGCTTCTTGTGGATCAAATACTTGCCACGGATATCCTGAAAGTTAAACTGTCTGCCCAAGCCGGCGACAAAAACTACCGGGAACTCCAATCCTTTGCTCTTGTGAATCGTCATGACGCGCACGACATCCTCTTGCTCTCCGAGCGCCCTCGCCGTTCCTAAATCTCCGCCACTCTCTTGCATCCGCTCCATAAACTTCAAAAAACGAAACAATCCACGGAATGACGAGTTTTCATAGGAAACTGCCCGATCGTACAGTGCCTGCAAATTTGCCTGACGCTGTCTGCCGGATTCCATACCGCCCACATAATCGAAGTACCCCGTATCGCGATAAATCTTCCAGATCAGATCCGACAACGCCCCTTGTCTGGCTGCCGATCTCCATGTTTGCAAAAGCAGAAAAAACTCGCGCACCACTCCATAAAAATCGCAAGCCAAACCGCACTCGATAAATTCCTTCACGGCATCGTAATACGATCCGCCCTGCTCACAAAGGCGAATCTGTGCCAATTGCTCACCACTCAAACCGACGATCGGCGAGCGCAAGACTGCCGCTAACGGGATGTCCTGATATGGATTATCGATCACCTGTAACAACGACATCATGACCGAGACCTCCACCGCGGTGAAATACCCCGTAGAAAGTTCTGCATGTGCCGGTATCCCTGCCTGTTTAAATTCTTCAATGATCGTATGTGCCCACTGATTGGTCGCTCTGAGGAGAATGACAATATCGCGATATTGAATGTCGCCTCGATTTGCCCTTATCAACTCGCGAATCTCTTTTGCCATGACCCGCGCTTCCAATTGTGCCGCATCCAAATCCTCGATCGCTTCTTCCCCATCTTCCGCACTCTCTGCACCGCCACTTGCCGGTTTCTCCAAATCATTTAACTCATTTGCCTGCTCGCCCGCCAACTCACTGGCTGAATCGGACTCCCTATCCACCAGAAGCACTTTCACAGGTGAATCCTGTTTGCAGCCGTGTTCCGAGGAGTGTTTCAAGGCATGTTCAGAATCATCTTTCGGATCATGTGTTGAGTCCGGTTGTGCACCATACACGAGCGCCGCCTTTTCGTCGTACGCAATTTCGCCAACCGTCTGATCCATGATTTGTGCGAACAAATAATTAGTGCCATCAATAACTTCTCTACGGCTTCGGAAGTTCTTTGACAAATCAATTGCCATCTGTGGAACTCCTTGCCGGGTACTATCGTCCGTCACGTAACGCTTATACTTATCTAGGAACAGTTCCGGTTCGGCAAGCCGGAATCTGTAGATACTCTGCTTTACGTCCCCTACCACAAACTGTATATTCTCCGGCGAAGCAATCAATTGCAAAATCGATTCTTGTACGAGGTTCGTGTCCTGATACTCATCGACCAGTACTTCTTTGAATTTCGCTTGGTAATATTGCCGCGCTTCCGACGGAATATCTACTTCCCTGTCACGTAGAATCATCAAGCAATAATGCTCAAGATCTGTAAAGTCGACAAGCTTCCGACGGCTTTTCTCCAAACTATAGGCTCTGGCAAATTCTATGACCGTAGTGACGAGTTCCCTCACAATCGGTGCCATGTGGCTGATATCTTGTAAATACGCTTGGGAACTACGGGAGAAAATGGTCTCGCGCATTTTCTTGATCGCTGCTTTCACTTGATCGCGCAAATCTTTTACTTGTTGCTGAATTTCAGGATCGCAACTATCTTTCTTACAGCTTTTCATCCGATCAAATGTTACGCTCTGCATTTGTGCATACAGCGTATCCCACGAATCTGTCGATGCATTCACTAGCCCATCTAACATCTGCATGTCGGATAATAATGTCTCAATATATACCGCCGGACCTGCCGGATGTCGCGCAAAGGCTAAAGCGCTCCCCAGCAATTCACGTATACCGCTCAGTTGCAGACGGATGTCGGCAAGGAAGTCACTCGCCCAAGGCAAATCATCAAGCGATGTCACGTCGTCAACTTGATAACTATCGGCAATTGCCTGTAACCAGATATCTGGCGTCGGATGACTCATCGCAAAATCATACAGACGCAAAATCAGCGTTTGTAATTCGGCATCGCCGCGGTCACCGGAATAAGCGTCCAGCATCGCATAAAAGTCTTCCGTCGGGCGCTCTGCAAACGCCTTTTCCAGCACTTCTTCCAGAACCTCTTCTTTCAAAAGCAGGACTTCTCCCGTATCGGCAATACGAAAATCCGGATCAATCCCAATCAAATAATAAAACTTCTTCACCACGTTGAGGCAAAAAGAATGCAATGTCGAAATGGAGGCGTGATTCAAAAGCGCCAATTGTTTGTGCAGGTGATCGGATTGCGGGAATTCACTCAATTCCTTTTCCAGACGCACACTGATTCGCTGGCGCATTTCTGCCGCCGCTGCATTGGTGAAGGTCACGACAAGCATTTGGTCAATATCAATCGGTGTTTGACTTTTGCTAATCCGCTGAATCATGCGCTCGACTAACACAGCCGTCTTACCTGAGCCGGCTGCCGCAGCGACTAGAATATCCCGATCATGCGTCGTAATTGCCGCCCACTGTTCATTCGTCCATCTTCCCTGCTGCGACTTCATCGCATCCATCTTCAGCGTATCCACCTGCTGCGCCTTGATCGCTTGCATTGCGTTCACCTCCTTCGCTTCTCCGTAACTGCTCAATTTTATATAATAACTGTTCGAGATTTTTTATCAGCGGAATCGCCCGATACATTTGCTCCGCCATCGAAGGATCAAACTGACAGATTGCCCGATACATACAGAATGTGCAAGCCGTTCTTTGCTTGAGGCGGTACGGATTTATATCGATTACGCCGTCGAGTATCTCCAAGCCCATACGGCGAATTAATTGTTTCGTATGCTCGCACAACTGCCTGAATTGCTCTAAGGTCACGACGGAGGAACGCCCGTCGAACGATCCGTCTTTCTTCAAAGCCACCGGAATGATGTCGGAACGGCACGCTCCATCCCCGGACAACTGACCGTCCATCAATTTGACAATGTTCGGGTCATTCAATACAAGCCCGCGCAGCTTATACGCCTTAAATAACTCCCGCTCCAACTGTTCATATGTGAGCACTTCCTGTGTCTGAATCATAGGATTATGCACATGGAAATACAGCGCTCCCGCCGGTAGCGCCGCTTGCCCCAGCCAACGCTCTGCCGACTGGATGGCAATCTCCAAATACGCCAGCATTTGCAACGATGTGCCATCATACAGCTTCGCAAAATCCATTGACGTTTGGCTGGACTTATAATCAATGACCCTGAGTAGCATCTGATCGCCTGCTTGTGCCCGATCAATCCGGTCGATGCGACCGCGCAATTCCAGAACAGCGTCATCCTCTAGCTCGAACCGCATCGGCGCCAGTAATTCTCCCGTACCGAACCCAATTTCCACACCGATGGGAACAAACCCGCTGCCCTTCGCCTGTCTAGCTATTGCCGCAGACGTACGTGATACGACTTCCTGCAAACGGTGTTTGACATATTGATAACGATGCGAACTGAGCAGAATTTTATTCTGTATTTGCGGCACCAATTGTTCAATAGCTTGGCTTGTGAAGTGCTTGAACTCCTTCTCCGATACATCCGCCCAGTCTCTTCCTTGATCTCGCAATTGTTCGGTAATCAAGCTCAACGAGCTGTGAAATAGCTGTCCAATATCCGGTGGCTGTAAACGGAACATCTTCCGCTCTTTTAACCGTAGACCGTGTGATACAAATTGAGCAAACGGACAGCTTTTATACGTTTCCAGTCTGGAAACACTGAGTTTTAGCTGTTTGCCATATAATTGTTCGCTGACCTGCTTCGATAATTTATACTCTGCATTTTCGTAATATAAACTACCGATCGACTTTTTCCATCGTTGGGTGAATTTTGTTGCTTTTACCTTCGTCCGCATTTCATCGACATACCAATTGTATGTGTCCCACCACACATCATCAATCGGGTATCCACGTTTCCAGTGGCGCAACTGACTCGTGACATAGGAAATCGTCTTTTCGGGATTGTTCACATATAGCAACTGCCGTTCTGCGGCAATTTCTTCGTGAGGCTCCAATGAGATCAGCAGGCGCTTCGCTTTGGGAAACATCTCCGTCAGCTGCCTGATCAACGGCGACGGCAGTAACGCCCGCCCTTCGCTATCTGCCAACGGATAGCTTACCCACAATTCGTCGGACGCACCGGCAAGCGCATTGTAAATCGTAAACGGTTCATCCATTAATCGTCTTCTGGCATTCGGGGCCAATTCCATCCCCAGTCGCTCGAGGACTTCGCGTTCCTCCTCACTGAGCATGCCTTCATCCTGTATCTTCGCCGGTATGATCCCTTCGTTGATACCGATGAAAAATGTACAGCGGATACCGGAAAGCCGCGAATGATCTAAATCTGCCACCAATACCTGATCGAATGCAGGCGGCACATGGGAAAATTTCAAGTTTTCCAAGCCACTTCCCATAATATCGCTAAACAATTCGATGGACGTCGCTTGGTCGCCCAAAATATCGACCATCTGATCAAGCAACTCTATCACTGCCTGCCACGCTTGATCATGTTGCATCGCCAACTGCAAATCGCCTGACTGGATCGCCTGCTCATGCCATAACGCTATTTTCTCCGGTATATGCAACGTTTCTAGAAAGCGATAAATCGCATCGGCAAGCTGTCTCCCCTGCTCACAAGCACGCATCGCTTGTTCTAACTCTGCCAAAGGCTTGGCGATTCGTTGGCGGCATTCGTCCAACGACGGCTCTTGCTCCCCCCATGGAGTTTCATCAATCCAACGCTTACCACGAATGCCTTGTTCTAACACATAGTTCTCCAAGACATCGTACAGCTCACGCTGGCTCTGCAAATCGTCATATTGATCTATGTCAAACATCAAATCTGTCTTGACACAGCGAAACACCGCTTCATATGACCAATTCTGATTCAACACATCGAATACAGAACGGAGAAGTTCAATCAGCGGATGGTGCAGCATTGTCTTCTTCTGGTCGAGAAAATACGGAATTTGATAGTCTTTGAAAATCGTCTCTATCAAATTTCCATATGCCTCCGCATTGCGCAAAACAATCGCTAAATCTCTATAGCGATAATTACCGTCCCGCACTTTATGGAGAATCTCCCGCGCTACGCCTTCGATTTCTGCCCTTTGGCTGACAGCTTCGGCAATCGCGATTTCCGTATCATGCTCATAAACACTGACTGGGCGCCGGTTATACATCGCTTCCAAATGGGCGAGCGATGCCTGATGGCGCATGGCGTTTCTCTCCAGCACAATCGGCGGCAATATTCTAGCATTGACGCTCTCGGCAATGGCACGCACCCTCCGGTATGCCTTTGCCGCACTATAGAACATATTCCATTCATTGGGGAGATGGTGCTGATATTCCTTGTCTAATGTATGGGTAATATATACTTTCTTGGCACAAGCCATCAATGTTTGCAAAACCGTCATTTCTTGGGGTGTAAAACTATAAAATCCGTCAATCCACACTTCTGCTTCTCGAATATACCGTGAATCTATCATTCTATCAGCTAGTAATGTCAAATAATCTTCGGAACTAATATATTTATTGCGTGTTTCCTTAGTAAATTCCCTATAAATTTGGTGAATATCGCGCAGCTTATCCAGCAAACGGCGCTGTCCCAAATGATCACTTTTTTCCGCAAGCGCGTCAATGATTTCCCGCAGCATCTCCGGAGTCACACAATGGCGCTTATACTCCAGCAACATTTGCTCTAGCTGCTCCATAAATCCTTGTTGTTCTGCCGCTTTTCCATACATCAGAAACTGCTCTTTATGCTTTTCAATCGATTTCCGCAAAAGCATGTGTATTCCGGCAGCATCGAGATGTCTCCGTGATAAGCCCCCGGTTTCTTGAAGAACCCGCCAAGCGAGACGTGTAAAACTATAGACTTGTGCACGGATCATTCCCTGAATTTCCGCTCCTGTCACTAAAGCGTACTCCGCTTGAAATGTCATTTGCTCGGGAACTAGATAAATGATCGGCGGTCCCTGGGGACTGTCTATTAACTTGTGATGTATACTTTCCAAACAGTACCGGCTTTTCCCGGCTCCTGCCCGTCCAATGATGCTTTGAACAATCACCAATGATCCCTCCTCATCGCTAGTCCTTTATCACTAACAATCAACCACTAATAACTTTACCGTTCTTTTCTCCATTTGGCAAATAAAAACAAGAAAAACCATTATAAAAATGGTTTTATTGCGATAGTTCCAAATGGTATCCGGCAAATTTCCGCATATTTAAAACGCCTTTTTCAAACAGCAAATACTGACCTTTTATACCTATCAGCGTATCCTCGATTTCATGCTGCTTGTCCAAATTGTATGATGTCACTTTATCCAATGACTGATGCAACGGATATTCAAACAGACTGATCGATTGATCGCCGAGGACATAGGGGTGATATATATCGTCGATCTTCTCCACCGCTTGATTGCGTATTGCCGTTAAATCCAATTCCGGCACATCGCCTTTGAGCATTTTCCGCCAATTGGTCTTGTCCGGAAAAAACTCCATCAGTGACACTTCTAATTCGCCTGCCATTTTACGCGTCGGCAATTCTGCTATCGCCATCGCTTGCACGGCGCCTTGGTCGCCCCAGCGTTTAAGGGAATTCCCGACACGTGTCAGCCCGACCTTGATATCGCTGCTAACCGCAAGGTATACATAATGCGGCATCATGCAATGTTTTTCTGCAAATTGACTGTCACGACATGTTCCATCTCCATGGTGGCATAGATGTGGCTTAACGATACACAAATCGTTTTCCGGCAAATCTCTAAAGCACGGGTAACATGACCCCTGATTAAATGTTTTCTTAATGCTCCTGCCACAATGCACACATTGCAGCGTCTGGTTATGCCGCAGTGTAACGACCGATCCTATCAGACTGTTGATCGGGTATATCTCGTCATCCAAATGTATCGAATATTGTAGAGGTTGTCCGTACTCATGTACCAACCCTTTATTGATCCCTCGTATGTTCGCCACTCCCCTTCTAATCTATGTTGATAGTTTACATCTCTATCTCTATATTAACAATTATCTAAATGTCCATGCTAATCATTACATACCGATATTGATGATTATCTAAATGCCTATGCCAATTACATTCCGATATTGCTTTTGTAAATTCTTCGATGATTCAACGACCACACGGGCTCGGAAAATGATTGTCCTTCCGCCGTCGTATCTAACGCTTTATGCATATCATACATGCGGCTGTCGATCATATCGATATGATGCAAAAGCTCTGCCTCAGGAATCATCGGCGGCTTGGGGCTGCCGAACTCAGGCTGGCTATGGTGCGAAATAATCATATGCTGTATCAACAGCGATACTTCGCGGTCGATATCCAATTCTTTCGCCGCCTGTTCCACCCGCTTTACTCCTTGAACAATATGACCGAGCAAATGCCCTTCTACTGTATAATCAGAAACGATCCCCAATTCGTCTGCATCCATTTCATCGATCTTTGCGATGTCATGCAGGATAATGCCTGCATAGAGCAAATCGCGATTGATGTGCGGATATATATTTGCCAGCGCTTCCCCACAACGCAGCATCGTCAAAATATGGTACAAAAGCCCACCGCGTACCGAATGATGGTTTCGTTTCGCCGCTGGATAATACGCCAGCCGTTCCGCTACATCTTCGAGAATAAACGCAACGAGTTTCTGGATATCGCCGTTACTGATCGATTGCACGTACTGCTTAATTGTACCCAGCATCTGTTCCGAATCAATCGGCGCCGTCTGGACGTAATCCTCCAACTGAACCCCATCTTCCGGCTGCACGGAGCGGATACGCTCGACTTTGAGTTGCAGCTTGCCCTGCCACTCCGTGACGACTGCCTTAATTTTAATCAAAGGCGTCGTTCGCTCGGGAAAAATTTCTTCTATATCATCAGGCAAATCCCAAACCTTAGCGCTGATTTCACCCGTTTTATCACTTAAGATAAGATCGAGATACGGTTTCTGATTGTTCGTACTTTTAAATGTGGCTGATTTGGCAAGAAAGAACCCGACAACGGTCGTTCCCGCCTCTAGTTGATTGATCGTTTTCATGTACGTCTCCCCTCCCGTCCATGCCAATTCACTTTTTAAGCGTCAACGAAAACTTCTTCCGCCGGATCGCTTTTCTTATTTCTATTGAATAAGTAAATCAATAGTGCTCCCAAGCCCCCAAACAAAGCAATCAAAGATACGAGCATTCCTACCACCGGTATCACGGAAAGCACAGCAAGCACGACTAAGCCAAGGATCGTAGACCACAGCCCGTTATGTTTATCTCTCCAACTATATTTAGCTACGATGGCATAGCCAATGGCTACTGCCACGATAATTTTCGTAATATAAAGACTGACGCCGTACGTAGCCAAGGCAATCATCGCCAAAGGTGCGCCAATCACTGTGATCAGTGCAATCACTGCGAAAAACGGTGTAACGACCAGTGCCAACAATCCAATGACGATCGATTGCAATGGTGCTGTACGCAGCGTACCGCTGACGCGGACCCAAAATCCCGGTACTAACAAAATGACAATATACCACACAATTAACGCGGCTGCGATAGCAATGCTTTGCGAACGAAGCTCTTGCATAATACCTTCCCGCGATAACGCCGCCGTTTGCTCTCCGGATTCAACGACTTCCCAACGCACATCGCCTGCGATTGCCGCATCGGTATCGATACTGGCTTCTTTGGCACTTCGATACACGAGATCCCCCTCAACGACTGCTGTTTTGCGGACTTCTAATGTATCCGAAGCCAACCGGCTATTATCGCCAATTACACCATCAAGAACTATATTCCGACCACCTGCGAATAATTGGCGGTCAATATTTCCCGATAGAAATACGGTGCTCCCGGCAGCCAAAACATCCCTGCCGAAACTGCTGCCTTGAGCCCCATGTACGCGCTCTCCAGCCAGCATGGCATCGCCGTTCACCTGACCGTTCACCTGTATTTGACTGGCAGCACCGTATAAATCCCCTAGTATTTGACCATTGATGATGACTTTCTGCCCGGCAACAAACAAATCACCTCGCACGATTCCGTCAATCGTAATCTCTCCGCCGGCTATAAACGCCATACCGTCAATTCTACTGGAAACGTGTACCTGACTGCCTGTGTAAAAAACCGGACCTTTCACAGGTTCCGCTTGGTCGACAACGACAACTCCATCGGAACGAAACTGCTGCGAATCTGCCAATGCCACAGTTGCGGTGACGAGCAACAATAGGGAAATCAGCACCAATATATACTTTTTCTTATGCGATCTTCTTTTTGACACTGTAAACACCTCCATATCCTATGCTTATTTCTATGTACATTCTATACTTATTTGTATCTACGTCCTATACTTATTTCTATCTACCTACGGTTTCTCTTCATAAATGCTTCCGCAACGAACGCTTCGATTTTCTCTCGCTGCGGCTGGAGCCCCTCTGCCATCGCAATCACACCCGCCGTTGTATCCGAACAATGAAAATCGATACCCAGACGTTGAACATTCTCTTTGTATTTCTGTTCTAATGCCGTATTCCCCTGACCGACGACTCCCAGAGCCGCTAAACTCCAATACTGATCACGGATTTTGGGCAGTGAAAAATTAGCTATTGTACGTCCCATCGTATGCTTTACAATATGCGGCATTTCCCCATCGACCGATTGCGACAGAATCATTGTCACTTGGTTGCGTAACATACCCTTAGCAATCTCCCTGCCCATATCGTCGATCACACACAGCCCTGGGGTTTTCGTCCAGCATTGATAGCAATGCCGGCACGGAAGAACCTCCACTTCCGGCAAATGGACCGTATCGATCACAATCGCATATTTTTGCAGCTCGCAAATGAGCGTTTCCAAGATTCCATACTCCAATGTATCGCGGTCCAAAGCATTTAAGATCAGCGCTTCCATAGATCTCCAGACTCCTTACTATAATCTCTGCTTCCATCCGGTGGTCTCTAACTCCCCTGCGAGTGCTGCTATAAGTAAGACTTGGTCATTCGTGACCGTTAATCGCCTGATAAAATAATAACTTCCGGTTCAGGAACAAATCCGTATGCTTGATTGACGGCATCCTGAGTATATTGTATCAAATACAACACATCCGACGCCTTAGCATGCTGGTAATTGACGATAAAATTGCCGTGATGCGGCGATATCATTGCCCCGCCAAACGACTTGCCTTTCAAATTCAGTTGATCGATCAGCACACCCATCGGTTTGCCGTATGCGTAATTATTTTTAAATACGGAGCCACAAGACGGATAGGAAAAATGCTGTTTGCCATTGCGATCTCGATCAATTTTCGTAAATTGTTGTGGCAATTCTATCTGGTACTTGTCGGATGCTTCCGCCGCCAAAGCATAAAAATGCCGATAAAACTGTTGCATCTTTGTAATATCAGATTTCCCCATTTGATATTGTGTGAGCATTGCTTGGATCATCGCAAATGTCTCGCCATTGATACCCGGAACTGCGAGATCGACCCCGACGACAATCCACGGTCTGCGCTGAAAGATCGATTGCTTGTAAGCAAATTCACACTTGTCGGCAGACAGTGTTTGAATACCCGACGTCAAATCTTCGGGATCAATATAATGTATTTTCTCGATAACACCGCTCATTTGGTCATCATAACATTTCGCGTTAATGTATACTCCCGCTCCCACAGAGCCTGGGAGCAAATACGCAAATAAAAGTTTCTCGTATTTACACAACATTCCTATGAGCGCCAAAAACGACAACGGGACTCCCGAAGTCAGAAAAATCGTCTGCTCTCCCCCGTCTTTCGACCATTGACAGTCAATCATATGCTTGAGCGAAATGTATACTGTATCGTTTGCCGGCGAATCAGGAAACAGAATATTGGACCCATAGCCAAAAATATAATACGGTCTTCCTTGGGCGCCGCATAACTCCATCGCAGACTGCAATTCCTCCATCGTGCGCGGCAACACAAACGCTCCGGCTTTGCCGCCGATCTCAAATGAACAATGCTCTGCTAAATATACATCCTCTTTAAACACTGCATTTCCCGCTATATCGAATTTCATAATAACACCTCTTCTCACTTTTTGTCCGGTGCACTTTTTATCACCTGATGCATTGCTACACATAAAAATGTGTTTCTCTGAAACCTTATTGTATTCAAATCCGTCTTAAAAGATAACTCATGCTACAATGGAGCATACGTTATACAAAATTTCAGGAGGTATTTTTATGAGAAAAAGCAGATTTATATTAATCCCTGTATTTGCCCTATCTGCATTGCTAGTATTAACGGCATTGAGCGCCCCTGCCGCAGCCAATGAATTGGCGATCATTAACGTGAGTGGTACGGGCTCGCTGACTGTCAAGCCTGACTCCGCCCAGATTTCTCTCGGTGTCGTGACACAAGGTTCCACTGCCGCTACCGCACAAAAAGACAACGCGCAAATTGCCAACCGTCTATTGGATGCCCTATTGAAATCCGGCATTGCTGAAACACAAATCCAAACGAAAGATTTCAACGTACAGCCACAATATGATTACAACATCGAGCGTACCGGTGGTCCAAAAATCGTAGGCTATGAAGCAAGAAACACGGTCGTTGTACATATTAAGGATTTAGACACATTGGGCTCTGTGCTTGATACCGCCCGTGATGCCGGTGTCAATCAAATCAGCAACATCCGTTTTCTCACAAGTCAAGAGAACGAACTGCGCACCAAAGCTCTATCAGCAGCCGTAGCTGACGCGCGTACAAAGGCCAATACGGTTGCCAGTGCGCTAGGTAAATCAGTATCGGATGTCGTCAACGTGTCCGTTGAATCGAATTCTTACGCAGTACCTTATTTGGAAAAGCAGATGGCAGATAATGCCGCCGGCGTAGACTATACGCGAATTATGACAGGAGAATTGACGATCTCTTCTTCTGTGCAAATTCAATTCAGCATGAAATAATTGACAACGTCGATCATCGATTTTATCCAATAATTAAGAGCCCTGTTTGTGTTTAGTGTATCATATGCATGGGCATAAAAAAAGACCTGCCAACGGCACGCGTACCGCGCCATTGAGGCAGGTCTTTTGACTTAAAATCACTAACTCTTCATCACACGCATCGCATTGAAAATAGCGATCAATGCAACGCCCACATCGGCAAATACAGCTTCCCACATCGCTGCCATTCCATATGCCCCGAGTAATAAGACAATCCCTTTGACACCCAAAGCAAACACGATATTCTGCCAAACGATCCGTCTTGTTTTCTTAGCAATCGCCATTGCTTTGACGAGTTTGATAGGTTCATCTGTCATGATGACAATGTCTGCCGCCTCAATCGCCGCATCGGAGCCCAATCCACCCATTGCCACTCCTATGTCGACCCGTGCCAGCACCGGCGCATCGTTAATGCCATCTCCGACAAAAACCATTTTACCTTTCTCGCTTTTTTGCTGCTCTAGCATTTCAATCTTTTCCACTTTCTGATCAGGCAACAATTCTGCATATACCTGATCAACACCGAGCTGTGCCGCAACATCATTGGCTACCGATGCACGGTCGCCTGTCAGCATCACGACTTTTTTGACTCCTGCCGCTTTCAGCCCCTGAATGGCTGCAGCCGAATCCTCTTTAATTTCATCGGCAATGACAATGTATCCCATATACCGCTGATCGATGGCGACATATACAACCGTTCCCGTCGCGGAAACCGAAGAATACTCGATACCTTCACGCTCCATTAAGCGCCCATTACCCACAGCAATCTGTTGTCCCGCCATGGTAATTTTAATCCCATGGCCGGCAACTTCCTCATACTGCTCAATTTCATCTTGTTGAATTTGCTCGCCATACGCTTTCATAATCGACGTAGCAATCGGATGATTTGAATAGCTCTCCGCGTACGCCGCATACCGGAGTAGCGCGCGTTCATCGATATGGTCAACCCCTGGCTGTACCTGTATATCCGATACCTTGAAAGTCCCTTTTGTCAAAGTGCCGGTCTTATCAAAGACAACCGTATCGACTTGGTTGAGCGCTTCTAAAAAGTTACCGCCTTTAATCAGAATCCCATTGCGTGATGCCCCACCGATTCCGCCGAAAAAGCTGAGCGGGATAGAAATAACCAACGCACACGGACACGATATGACGAGGAAGACCAGTGCTCGATAAACCCATTCCGAAAATGTAGCATCTGCCATCACGAGCGGTGGAATTACCGCCAGAGCAACGGCGGCAAACACGACAGCCGGTGTATAATAACGGGCAAACTTAGTAATGAAGTTTTCCGTCGGTGCTTTCTTGCTGCCTGCATTTTGTACGAGATCGAGGATCTTCGCTACTGTCGATTCACCAAATTCTTTCGTCACTTCCACGGTCAGCAAACCATTTTTATTGACGAATCCTGACAGTATGACATCGCCTTCCGCCACTTCTCTCGGTACTGACTCTCCAGTCAACGCCGATGTATCTAGCATCGATACGCCATCAATGACTTTGCCGTCTAACGGCACGCGCTCACCTGGTTTTACGATAATAATATCGCCGACAGCCACTTCGTCAGGTGATACCTTGCGCACATCGTTGCCTAGTTTGATATTCGCATAGTCCGGCTTAATATCCATCAGTGCCTTAATCGATTTGCGCGAACGATTGACAGCCAAGTCTTGCATGTATTCTCCCGTTTGGTAGAACAGCATAACCGCGACCCCTTCGGGAAATTCCTGTACGGCAAAGGCGCCGATTGTCGCGACACTCATCAAGAAATTTTCGTCGAATAACTGACCGTTGCGCAAATTTCGCACGAACTTTAATAAAACATCTCCACCGATCAATACATATGCGAGCAAAAACGTCGCCAATTCCCAATAAAACGGCAATGACGTCAGAACTGCCATGGCAAAGACCACTACGCCAATACCCAAACGAATTTCCTTTTTCCATGACTTGCGCCCTTCTTCATCATGACTGTGATCATGACTATGACCATGCCCGTGATCATGATCATCGCTATGCCGGCTTGTTTTTTTCTTTGTTCCTACCGGCATACGATTTACAATGACATCAGGCTCCAACTTTTTTACAATTTGCTTTACTTTTGTGATGACGGCTTCATCGTCAGCATTGTCTTGGGTGATGATCGTCAGCTTTTTCGTTACAAAATTCATTACGGCTGAACTGACACTGTCCAATTGGTTTGTTTGTGCTTCAATTTTATTCGCGCAATTCGCGCAGCCAAGCCCTTCCAAAATCAGTTCAATTTTCGCCGTTGCGTTTGAACTCATGATGATAATTCTCCTCTCTCCACGGCTCGCTTGTAGAGTCGTGTACCCCCAATCCCGTTTACGGACTTTTTATTATCTCATATCCATATTCTTACTGCTTTTTATCAGCGATATCGCCATCTATACTCTCTACTTGCATCAAGTGTTACTTTATTGCCTTACCGGTGGCTGATATGCGCAAATCCCTGATCGAGGATGTTTTGTACGTGCTCATCATCCAATGAGTAATATACGACCTTTCCGTCTTTGCGGAATTTCACTAATTTTGCCTGTTTCAAAATTCTCAATTGATGTGATATCGCGGATTGGCTCATTCCCAACAATGTCGCCATATCACATACACACATTTCCGAGGCAAATAAAGCGTATATGATTTTAATGCGCGTAGAATCGCCGAATACTTTAAACAGCTCCGCCAGATCATATAACTTCTCTTCATCAGGCATGACCCCGCTGACTTTATCTATAATATCTTGATGAATCGCATTGCATGAGCATGTCTCAATTTTTTGTTCTTTCAATGACAACGACCTCCATATGTTTCAACTTCTTACAATTAAACATATGAACAAATATTCATATGTTTAATATAAATATACCCCCGCTCACTCGATACGTCAAGGGGGTATTTCTACAATTTTATTATTCTGATGTCAACTGTAATTCTATAATGCGCAACTCCCGCGCTAACATTGCCGCGTACCGCATCGTGCTTACTGTCCCACCTTCTCCTCGACCATCATACACGGCGATTACTCGTTCGCAGGTACTCATCATGAAACTATTGCGAATAAGAAAGCAGTTAGCGTGGTACCTGGGGCTGTGTACACCAATTTTCTTGCACTTGGCAAATAAAGCTTTATCGTCTTGGCTTCGATTTCCCATCCACATGGGATAAGGTAGTGCTGCCTCAAGAGTAATATGTGGATATACGGTTTGCAGATCAACTACGATTTGAGCAAAAATCATATCTACCCCAGGCACAAAACCGGAAATAAAATTGCAATACCCCTCATTAATCGCCTGTACAATCTCCTTTTCAAGCTCGCTGTAAACATAAGAAATTGTCTCTGCGGGAATATGCATATGTCCTGTTATGCAGCAGGATTTTAATCTATTCACTATGACCACCCCCACTTTACACGTATATAATGTCTTATTTCAAAATATGCCACTATTATAATTGCGCTACATAGAAAAGTAAAGGTATATAGTGGCGTGATTTTAAAATGTGTAAGTTACAATGTTGTACATAGGAGTGGTTACTGTGTACGAAGACTTTTTCCCTGCGCGATTGGCGCAGCTTAGACAAGCAAAGGGTGTTTCTGCCCGTGATATGAGTTTGTCAATTGGACAAAACAAAAATTATATCAATCATGTTGAAAATAAAAAGATGTTTCCATCCATATCTGTATTTTTTTATATTTGCGAATATCTTGGAATAACACCAAAAGAATTTTTTGATGATGAAAATGATAATCCAGAGTTAATTAACAGATTTACGAATGTATTGAAAAATTTAGATGAATCAGATATTAGCCAATTGCTTGGAATTGCAGAAAAACTTGCAGATAAGAGAAGGGCATGAACAATTTTTAGCTGAAATAGAAAATAGCAAAAAAGCGTGAACTCCATTTATGGTATTCACGCTTTTCTACTTTTTTACGAATTGACTCCGATACTCGCAGCAAACATGCTCATCTGTTCGTCTTTCGTTATATGCCCAACTGTATTCTGTATGCTGGCAGTTGCACGAATCGAGATGGATGCATACCTTTCGATCTCCTCCGGTAAAAGCCGAATATCATCATCCAGCAGTTCATTCATATGCTCTGCAAACTCATCGACATTTGCTATCTTCATTGCCTGTAGAATTGCCTGAACTTTTTCCGTAGCAACCTTTTCGACAAAGCGCAAATATTCTGCCAATAACAGCCCGTTCGCTTTCCCATGGGGAATATTTTTGAAATACGTCAAACTATAACCCATGGAGTGGACGATCGTCGTTCCTGTATGTGCAATAACAATCCCCGCAAGCGTCGATGCGCGCAGCAACTTTTCACGTTCCATCAAAGACAGATCACCTGCTTTTAACTGCGGCATACACTCTGTAAACAATTTTATCGATTCCAGTGCAATATAATCCGTATATACGCTGCCCCGCGTCGCCACAAACCCTTCTATAGCATGGCTGAGTGCGTCGACTGCCGTATGTACCGTTACATCAATCGGCAGCATTTGCGTATATACGGCATCGAGAAATGCCACTTTCGGGAAAATATCTTCACTGGTAAACCCTTTCTTGCTTTCGATATCTTGTAACGTCAACACAGAGTACGGCGTCACTTCGCTGCCTGTGCCGGCTGTTGTAGGAATCGCGGCGATCGGCAACGGCTTATTCGGGTAATTCCCACTGTACAGATCCATACCTGGCATGTCGTTATTTGCTAATACTGCAATTGCCTTTGCTGCATCAAGTGGCGAACCGCCACCAATACCAATAATGACATCAGGCTTCCATCGGCGTGCATGTTCCCCTGCTTCCACCATGCTTTCTAATGTCGGATTATTTTCAATACAGTCATATACCTCGTACTGCATATTATGTTCGTCAAGTACCTGTAAAACATCCTGTAATGCGCCACTCTTGTGTCCAGAACTTTTCCCCGTTACGATCATGGCTCGCTTACCTAACCCGGCAATTTCCTTGCCGTTCTTCAGCACGCATCCCTCTCCGGCTATGACCTTTGTCGGCATATAAAAATGCTCCATTATTTTGCCCCCCATGATAAATAATAATTTTTCTTCTGAAAATCAATATTGCTTCTCGAAATAATATTTTCTTCTCAAATAAAATCAATGTATTCAATCCCATGAATTACCCACTGTTTAACTCACGAGAGATAAACTCCGGCAAGTGAAAGCAACTCTGCAAAATCTCCCGGTTGACATAGAGTGTCTCTTTGTCGTATTGATCAATCTGCCCAGGGATGTGCATTTTGGATGCCAATGTAAAGCTCCATAACCCTCCAGGATACGTCGGGACGACCGCCGTGTATACAGACGTATGGGCGAATTTCCGTGATAGCTTTCCGTATGTCTGCTTAAGTATATCCATATTGAAAATCGGCGACTGGCTCTGGCAGACCATCAAACCGTCGTCTTTCAACGCGCTATACACATCGCTGTAGAAAGTATCAGAAAATAGCTTTACCGCAGGACCTACCGGATCGGACGAATCGATAATAATTACATCATATTGATGTTCCATCTTCCGCACATACTCTATGCCGTCTGTAAAATGAAAATGCACCCTTGGATCGTCGAGATTTCCTGACACCTCCGGCAAATACTCTTTTGCCAAGGCGACAACACGCTCATCGATTTCAACCATATCTATCTGTTCTACATGGGCGTATTTCGCAACCTCGCGCGCAGCACCACAGTCTCCGCCTCCTATAATCAGTACATTTCGGGCATTGGGATGTGTCGATAACGGAACATGCGCGATCATTTCATTGTAAATAAATCCATCTTTCGCCGTTGTCTGAATCGCTCCGTCCAGCACTAAAGTCGGTCCAAAATCATATGTATCGAGTATCATAATGTTCTGATACTGCGAATTCTCTGAATGGATCACTCGCTTCACACGATAATGGAGCTGCATATTGCCCCGATCTTCTTCCACCATCCATAGTTCTCCCTGAACTTCTTTTACCGATTTCATCGATTCTGTCCTCCTCGGAAATATTTTAACAACTAATTAGGCACTATGATATTCATAAATGTCGAGTTATGCAAGTTGTGAACTCTATAAAATTGAGCTCTTACACAAGGACAAAGCCTTATTCCTGCTTTGCTTGGCAAGAATAAAGCTTTCTACCTTGAATATATAAAATGATAAAAGCCACTATACTAGAAACGACCGCCATCAGGAACAGGATTTGAATATCTCCAGTCACCTGTGCCAAACCATTCCCTTTGATCGCAATTTCCCTCACTCCATGCAGGAAATACGTCAACGGCAGGCAATGTCCGATCGCTGCAATCCAATCCGGCATCGCCGCAAATGGCCATGTGAAACCGGAAAGCAGAAATGACGGTAATGCAATTAACATTGTCACCTGAGTTGCCGCCAACTGCGTCTTTGCCGTGAGCGATGCAAGAAAGCCGATTCCCAATAAGCTGCATACAAAGGCAAATGACAGGATTGCTATATCGTAGAACGAGCCGAGGAACGGCACCGAAAAAACTTGACTAATGATCAGCCACATCATCACAATGTTAAAGCACCCGATAAATAAATATGGCAACATTTTGGCGTAGAGCAGCCTCCAAGGCCGCAGAAACAGTGGGTAATGCTGATTCCATCTGCCGAATTCCTTTTCACGTGTGACTGATAATGCAACACCCAAAAAGATAATCTGCTGCACGACTGTCCCTAATAAACCCGGTAATAAAAAGATACCGTAACTAAATCCCGGATTGTACAGAATGCGGTACCCGTATTGAATTGGTGCTGTGCCACCGTTGTGAATTCCCGCCGCCTCTAATCGTTTTATCGATATGCCGCCTGAAAAAGTAGCGACAATCTCATTGGCACTGCGCGTCGCCGCATTAGCAACCATCATGTTGCTGCCGTCGACAAACACTAATACATCGGTACCACGGTTCTTCTTTAATTGGTCGGCAAAATCCTGAGGGATGATGATCCCGATCTCTGCCTCACCCGTCTGAATTTTGTTACGCAATTCTTGTTCCGAATTCGTCTCACCTACGAGTTGAAACGCACTTGCATTGTCGAATGCTTGAAGCACTTGCTGGCTAGCCTGTGTATTGCTTTCATCGATATATATTGTCGATAATTCCTGCACCTGTCCCTGCTCATACATGAAGCCGAAAATAAGCATGTACGCCAGCGGTATTATGAACAGCACCGCTAGCAGGCGCTTATCTTTCCAAATTTCCGACCATTCATTGAGAATGACATCACTGACCTTCATGCTGATCTTCTCCTGACCATTGTACAGTCATTCCCGCATACACATAATCTTCGACTTCCGGTAACGCAACCTTTACCATAAAGGAGCGAATGTCCTGTTCATTTAAATAGTTCGTCGCTTTTTTCACCGCGAATGACGGTGCCGGATTGACATATACTACATTCCCTTTGACCTGTTGATTGATCGCCGGAATGTATAATGGAATTTCTTTACCGACTGTCAGGGTGGCTATCTGATCTTCCGGAACGTAAAACTCTACCCACTTGTCTTTTGTGTCCGCAAGCGTGACGACCGTATACCCGGCACTTGCCAAATCGCTGACTTTTCCAGAAACGCTGATAACCGTTCCATCAATCGGCGCTACCAAGTTCGTGTATTGCAAATAGGTTCTGGCTTCTGCTAAATTGGCTTCCGCCTGTTTTTTAGTCCCCTGCGCCAAACGCACATCGGTCTGTGATATCCCAACTTTGCCTGTACCGTTCTGTGCTTCTTCCAAAACTGCTTTCGCTTGCTCTACTTGCTGCTTTGCCGCTTCAAGCTCCTCTTGACGAGCACCCTGCTGCGCGATTTCTAATTCCAAGCGCGCATTTGTGTGTTGCCCTTCTATTTGCTCCAACTGTAATTTGGCTTCATCCACTTTAACTTTAGGAATTGCATTCTGCTCATACAATTGGCTAATTCTCTGCATATTTTCTTTTGCTTGTTCCAATGCTTCTGTACTGACATTCAACTGATTCTCTAATTGCTGTATCTGTTCTGGACGCGCGCCGCTCTGCAATGCTGCGTATTTTGCTTCTGCCATTCCCACTGCCGCTTGTGCTTGCGCAATTTTAGCTTGAATGTCATTCTGCGTTAAACCGACACCTTGGGACGCTTTATCAACGTTCGCTCCCGCTATTTCCACAGCAGCTTCCGCTTGTTGGACTTTCGTCAACCACTCGGCATCCTCTAATTTCCCAAGTATATCTCCTTTGCTTACCGTATCACCTTCCGATACGTTCAAATCAGCGATTCTTCCGGCAATTTTAAAGCTGAGGTTGTATTCTGTCTGTTGGATGATCCCGCTGTATGACGGTGTTGTTCCCGTCGGGCTTGCTCCAGAAATCGAGGATAAGAAAAAAACAGATACCCCCGTAATCGCGATCACTGCTACTAAACCAATGATTATTCTCTTTTTCATGATGTTCTCCCCTACTCCCCAAAACTGTTTAATATCATGTTGGAAATCGTCTGCACGCGTTTTTCAGTGTATATCGGCTGACCATTGAGAATCGCTCTGGCAACTGGAATCGTTATCATGCCGAAGATGCTCGCCGAGCAAGTGAATTGATCTAGATCACCGGCGATATTCTGGTTGCTTTTGTCATTTTCAATTTCCAAATCCAAACGTGTAAAATAATTTTTGAACAAGTGGTGGATGGAAAAAGATGCGTGAATGTCTTTTTTCCATATTTGCTGAATGATCAAATGAAAAACGGAGCTATTTTTACTGTAAAATGATAGATGCGCATCCACTACATTGTGCCACTTTTGCTTAAAATCGGTGTGCTTGCTCAATGCCCCATCCAAAAGTTTTTCAAGTTCCTCCGCGGATCTCTGCATTACATAGGAAAATAGTTCTTCTTTTGTTTGGAAATTATAATAGAGCGTTCTTTTCACCACACCCGACTTCTCTGCAATCGTATCCATCGTCGTCGCCGAAAACCCCAATTCTGAAAATGCTTCTATCGCACCTAGATAAATGACATCCTTCGTATTCCGTGCCACATTCTCACCTCCAACACCAGTATTTGCACCATTGAGTGCAATTTTAAACCCGTTAGTGCAAGAAGTCAAGTGGTTATGATTTAATTTTGTAAAATAAAAAAAGCGATATTGCATCGCTTTTTTGTGTACATCACGAATTTAATCCACTTGTATTGCAATTTCTCGTAAGTGAAACTACATTTCCTATAAAAGTATATTAGTACTTATGCTACCCGTCAACGCTATAAATCTTGATCAATTGGTTCTTCTAATGCACCCTGCTCCATGCATATCTCTTCACAGCACTGCTGTATTTCTTGTAGCTGACAAATTATATCAGAAACTTTGTTAAACAACATGTAGTACATTGCTTTATACTCTTCCATTCATAATCACCTCTTCCACCACTTTGGGATATACCCCATATTATAACATGCATTTCAAATATGCGATATATCCCACTTAGATTGTCACCAGTATTTATACAATTTGATTACATGGGATATATCACAATTGAGAGGGTTGAAACAAATGAACGCGAAGGAAGCAGTAGCAAAGAGGATTGTTGAATTATGTGAAGGTAAAGGCATTGCCATCAACGCATTAGCAAACATATCCGGTGTTTCACCATCTACTATTTATAGTATGCTGAATACAAAAAGCAAAAATCCCGGTGTTGTTTCTATCAAAAAAATCTGCGATGGATTAGAAATCACACTTCGGGAGTTTTTCGACAGCAATCTTTTTGATAATCTTGAACAAGAGATTAAATAAATTTATTAAAAGTACGCTAGATACTTAAAACGACTAACCCGCAAAGTAAATGGGACATATTGTACTAAATTGCACTATGGTGATGAAAATGAAATTAAGAATTCATGATATGCGAGAAGACCGTGATTTAACACAACAACAAATTGCCACTTACTTAATGTGTGATCAGTCATTGTATTCAAAATATGAACGTGGCGAACGAGATGTCCCTCTGCACATTATGATTAAGCTGGCACAATTCTATCATACGAGTATCGATTATTTGGTGGGGCTTACTGATCAGAAAACTCCTTATAGATAGTCTGATATTCTCTATAAAAAATCTACCTTTTTCGATGGGAGGTTCCAATATGCAAACAACGGCACGACAAATTCTAAAGAAACATTTCGGATATGATCATTTCCGTCAGGCTCAGGAGGAGATTATCGAGAGTATCGTCAATGGGACGGATACGTTCGCCATCATGCCGACGGGTGCTGGGAAGTCTTTGTGCTATCAAGTTCCTTCTTTGATGCTTGAAGGTGTGACGCTTGTCATCTCGCCGCTGATTTCTTTGATGAAGGATCAAGTCGACAGTTTGCAACTGATGGGCATTCCTGCTACATATATCAACAGTTCGCTCACGACGGCTCAGGTTTATGAGCGAATCAAACAAATCAAAAAAGGGGACTCACGTCTGCTATATATTGCTCCTGAGCGATTAGAGTCACCGGAGTTCCTTGAGCAAATACGCGGTATTTCGATTTCCCTGCTTGCTATCGACGAGTCACATTGTGTTTCACAGTGGGGACACGATTTTCGTCCCAGTTACAGATCGATTCCTGCATTTATCAAGCAGCTTGATAAACGACCAATCATTGCGGCATTTACTGCCACCGCTACGGAAGAGGTAAAGAATGACGTCGTTTCATTATTGCAATTGTCTAAACCCAACGTATATGTCACAGGCTTTGACCGCAAAAACCTATTTTTCAGCGTGATTCGTGGTGAAAACCGTCGTGATTATATCATCAATTATGTGCGCAGCCATCCCAACCATGTCGGTGTCATTTATGCCGCGACTCGCAAAGAAGTGGAAAGTATTTATAAAGATTTGTGTAAAGCCGGATGTAATCCGGCAAAATACCACGCAGGTATGGATGTAGAAGATCGACAGCAGTACCAAGACGGCTTCTTATTCGACGATTATCCGATTATCGTAGCTACGAATGCTTTCGGCATGGGGATCGACAAATCTAACGTGCGCTACGTCATTCATCACAACTTGCCGAAGAATATGGAGGCATATTATCAAGAGGCGGGGCGTGCTGGACGAGACGGCGAAGCGAGTGAGTGTATCTTATTATTCGCCCCCCAAGACATTGTATTACAAAAATTTATGATTGAGCAATCGACATCTGATGCGGAACGCAAGCGATTTGAATATAATCGCCTCAAGGAAATGGTCGACTATTGCTATACGCCGAACTGTCTACGTAAGTATATTCTCGAATATTTCGGAGAACGTGATCTACCGGAAACATGCGGAAATTGCAGCACATGCTGCGACGAGAGCGAGCAAGCTGAAATCACAGAAGCGGCACAAAAAATCTTCTCTTGCATCATTCGCATGAAAGAGCGTTTCGGTGTCACACTGATTGTCCAAGCTTTACGTGGATCGAAAAATCAGAAGATGCAGCAATTCGGCTTTCAACGCCTTCCCACTTACGGCATCATGAAGGAATATTCGGAAAAAGAGCTCAAAGATATGATCAATATTTTAGTGGCTGATGGTTATTTAACACTTAGCGACGGACAGTTCCCTGTGCCAAAGATTACGGAAAAAGCAATCGGTGTTCTAAAGGACGGTCAACCCGTTTACCAAAAAACACAAAAGAAACACGAGGCTCGCACAGACGACAATCCTCTGCTCGAACTTTTAAAACAATTGCGAAAAGATATTTCCCGTCAGGAAAATGTTCCTCCATATATGATTTTCCCAGATGGTACTTTGCGTGAAATGAGCCAAAAATACCCCATTGACCGTCAATCCTTGCTTCGCATAAAAGGAGTCGGTGAAAGCAAGCTACACAAGTACGGTCATGCTTTTTTAAATATTATCAGACAGTATGTAGAAGAACATCACATCAATGCCACTCCGGCGTACCGCGCAGATACACCGATAGATGCACATACAGAAACAAAAGCTGCTACCACCGATAAAAAGCCGAGTTTTATGACAAGTTTCGAACTGTACTCTGCCGGACGTACGATCAAAGAAATCGCTAAGGAAAGACAACTGACACTTTTGACTGTGGAAAATCACATCATACAAGCAGCGAATTCCGGTCTACCTGTAAATTTAGATGATTTTATCCCGGCTGATTACGAACAACAAATTCGCAAGGCTATCGAGACAATCGGCAGTGAGAAATTAAGACTGATCAAAGATGCCCTGCCCGCCAGTATCGACTATCTAGCAATCCGTGCTGTCATTTGCAAGCATCGTCTATGAACTTTCCCTATAACCCCAAGTATTGAGAACATTAGAAAGCACTCTCCCTGCTATCACCGCGAGGAGAGTGCTTAACAATATGTATCAACAATATACATAACCTATGAAACTATGCCGATTCCTTTACGGATTAATGATCCAATCGATTATGACAGGTTTTCCCTGATAGCCAATCGTATACTCGATAGCACTATACATACCCATCTCAAATGTCTCCCGCACTCTTATATAGTCTTCTTGGAAGTCAAAGGTTATGTCCTTCGTCTCCGAACCGTTTCGCAATCCCCCAAACATATAGCCGCCATCACCGGGAGGAATCTCCCACCCCGAGTCCGTATGCCAAATATATAAGGAGTCTACGATTTTCTTGCTCCATTCAGGCGTGAAGTATTTCTCGTATTGCGCGACGACATCTTCTTTCGTAGGAGCTATGTAGGGGATTTCTATAACATATTCCTTTACCTCATCTATAAAATCATAGACTTTCTGTTCATCCCATGTCGTCAAATCTACACTTTCTGCTTCCCAGCTCGCTTCTTTATGTTCCGATGCTTCAGTTTCTTGTTCTTGAATTTCCGACTTTTCAGTTTCCTGTTCTTCAATTTCCGATTCTTGAATTTCTGGTTCTTTAGTTTCTAACTGTTCGATTTCAGGTTCCCATAATTCTGGCACCTGGATTTGAATCTCCGGTTCTTCAATTTCTGGTTCTTCAATTTCCGTTCCCAGGGTCTTCGACTCCTGGGGTTCTGCTCCTTCTGGTTCCTGCTTTTCGATCTCCCGTTTCTGGACTTCCGGTTCTGGGATTTTGGGTTCTAGGGTCTCTCGACTCGTACAGCCTATAATTCCTACCATCAATAAAACGACAACGAGCACACCTAGTAAGCGGTTCATACTGGTCATCCTCCTATAGATTATATTTTATGGACAGTTTGGCAACCTATTGACTTCCATTATATGTTTACCATTTTCAAATACAATCCCCATTTGGTCCCCTTTGTTTAATATCGCATTCATTATCAGGATACAAATCTACCCATGATACAGCAGTTGCCATAGCATGGGTAGATTTTTGCATGATTTATATTGATTATTTTAGATCTTCAATTGACGTAATGTCCATATAGGCAGGGACAACCAAGCCGATCCGCGTTCCATCCAGATTCGGTCCTAAATCCTCAAAGTCATTTTGAAAGCGCTCATAAAACGCCTCGTGGGTTGTCGGCAACCAAGCTGCCACCAATGCATCGGAGCTTCCGCTGGCAATACCTGCGAACATCCCGCCTGCTTCCAATTGTTGCAATGTCACGCGATAACCGACTGTCTCCAACACTGTGGCGACGACATTCGTGCTCGCAATTTCCGATGCCCAGGCGACATACGAGATGTTTAACCTGTCTCCATTGACCGGCTCTATACCGTCAGTCCATTGATTAACTTTATCCATGTTGTTGACTACCCAAGATGCCGCTGCGTCTTCTACCGGCGAACCCTCCTCTATCATGACCATGACATCTTCCATATCGGACGGCTCCCAGTTAAAATTGTCGAGTACTTGATACGCAGCAGGATGGTCATCTTTCAGACCATTGCGCACCAATGTATGGATCTGCTCATCTCCACCATATACCTGTAGTGGGTCATCGAGGTATTTCAGATCAAAACTAGAAAACATCCAATGCGGAGTCCAACCTGTTATAATGATCGGTTCCTGGTTGCTGTAGGCGCGCTTAAATGCCGCCATCATTGCAGACTCGGAACTCTCAACAAGCTTCCATTGGTCCAAACCATATTGCTCTAGTGCACTCCGTGTCGTCTCCATGATACCTGCTCCCGGATCGATACCTATAATTTCATATTGCACCTGTTCTCCCACTGCAGAGCCCGTTCCCCCATTGGAACTCGGTGGTTTTTGATCATCAGACGGCGGTGTCTTCCCTCCGCCGCATCCTGATATAATTAACAACAGCGACAACACTACGACAGTTCCAATCACACTCCATTTTTTCTTCACAAAATTCCTCCTTTAAAAACATTTTCTATTTCTTTTTATATAGATTCTGAGTGATGCGATCCAGTATTATCGCTAAGATAACGATCGCCAACCCAGCCTCAAATCCTTTACCTACCTGAATCTGTCCAACGGCACGGTACACTTCCGCTCCCAAGCCCGGTGCACCTACTAAAGACGCAATGACCACCATAGAGAGTGCCAACATCACACTCTGGTTTATTCCCGCCATAATTGTCGGCAATGCCAGCGGCAATTGTACTTTAAACAATTTTTGTTGACTCGTGGCGCCAAACGCATCCGACGCTTCAATTAACTCCGACGGAACCTGCCGTATCCCGAGATTTGTCAGACGGATTGTAGGTGGCACTGCAAAGACTACCGACGCGAATACACCGGGAACAACACCAACATTGAAAAATAGTATGGCTGGAATCAAGTATACGAATGCCGGCATTGTCTGCATGAAATCAAGCAATGGCATGACAAAATCGCGAACTCGATTTTTCTGTGCCACGAGAATACCCAGCGGTATACCTATGCACACAGAAATGAACACTGCTGTCAATACAAGTACTAATGTGTCAAGCATCTGTGACCAGTACCCGAGATTGTCTACCAACAGCAATCCCACACCTGTAAACACTGCTGTAGGCAAGCGGCTGGTCTTCCAAGCAATCAGTACGAGTACCGCTATGACAACAATCGGTGGGAAAAACGCCAACCCGTCAACAATAAATTCAATAAAACCTCGAACAGCTTTGGCAATTACATCAAAAATAAATGCCATATTCGTCATCATCCAATCGACGATACTGTCGATCCAAGCAGCAAGTGGGATGCTCGGCAATAAATCACCCATTTGTCTCCACCCCATTTCCCAAAGTATCTTTGAGGTTGCCTGCCAAAGCTCCCATGACAGAGCCTCGAATAATAACTCCTTTTAACTTTTTGTTCTCATCGACAACCGACAAGGGAATCGATCCCGTTGCGACCATTTCGAACAAATCTGTCAATAACGTGTCTGGACTCACTTGTGGCACATCACGAATCAGTATATCTTCGATGCTTTGCCCCTGCTCAACAGCCGCAGATGCGTCATTCGCAGTAATTACCCCTTGCAATATCTGTTTCTTGTCTACGATAAAAATATTGGAGATTCCGCTCTCTTTCATTAACTGTAGTGCTACACGTGGACCCTTGGTAATACCCATCGTCTCTGCTTTAATCATCACATGACTCGCCGTGAGAACTTTGGACAAATCGACATCTGCGACAAAGCGCTCTACGTACTCATTGGCAGGACTCATGAGAATTTCCTCCGGTGTACCCACTTGCACAATACTTCCGTCTTTCATTAACGCAATTCGATCTCCGATACGCAAGGCTTCATCCAAATCGTGTGTAATAAAAATAATCGTTTTACTCATGGACTCCTGTAATTCCAACAACTCATTTTGCATATCTTTGCGGATCAGCGGATCCAGAGCACTAAACGCTTCGTCCATCAGCAGAATATCCGTGTCATTTGCCAGCGCCCTTGCCAAGCCCACGCGCTGCTGCATTCCGCCGCTGAGTTCATCCGGCAGGCTATGCTCATAGCCCTGCAACCCTACAAGCTGCAATGCTTGCTTTGCCTTTTCTTGTCTGGTTTGCTTATCGATCCCTTGTATTTCTAACCCGTATTCCGCATTTTCTAAAACAGTTCTGTTGGGGAACAACGCAAATTTTTGAAACACCATGCTCATCTTGTTTCTTCTGACATCGCGCAATTGTTCTTTATTCATTTGCATTAAATCTACGCCATCGATTAAAATTTGCCCAGCACTAGGCTCAATCAGACGATTCAGCAAGCGGATCAATGTCGACTTTCCACTTCCGGACAGCCCCATAATGACAAAGATTTCCCCCGCATCGATTGTGAACGACGCTCGATTGACCCCCACGGTCATGCCCGTTTTTTTCAAAATTTCTGTTTTCTTCATACCTTTGTCGAGCATCTCTACCGCTCTCTTAGGATGATTGCCAAAAATTTTCGATACATTTTCTACTTTCACTTTCTCCATTCTTTCACCTCAGTCTCCGAACTTTCTACTTATATAATTATACAGATATATCGGTAACTACCCAAACTCCATATCCTTCGATAAACATCGTTCAGTCTGTTCAGTTTTTTCTGTACGCTCTTTGCGGTGATGGTTCTTATATATCCTCCCGAATCCCCCCAAATACTGCCGATTATGAATTTCATCGGGAACTTCGGCTATGTAGCTGTATGTGTTGTCGGGGCGGCACTTGCTATGAACGGTACCATCTCATTTGGCGTGATTGTCGCCTTTATGATCTATATCCGTCTGTTTACACAGCCTCTATCGCAACTGGCACAGTCGATGCAATCATTGCAAAGAACTGCCGCTGCCAGTGAGCGCGTGTTTGAATTTTTCGACGAGGAAGAACTGGCTGATGAAAGCGTAAAACAAAATAAATTGAATAATCCTGCAGGTCATGTTGAATTTAAAAATGTCCGCTTTGGTTATGAACAGGATAAAATGGTTATTCACGACTTTTCAGCCAAGATCAAAGCCGGTCAAAAAGTAGCGATTGTAGGACCGACAGGCGCGGGAAAAACGACGATTGTCAATCTGCTGATGCGTTTCTATGAACTCGACGGCGGAGAAATTAGGATCGACAATATTCCGATCAGCCAAGTGACGAGGGAAAATGTACATGAGCAATTCTGTATGGTGTTGCAAGATACATGGCTGTTTGAAGGCACGATCCATGAGAATATTGTATACAGCAAACAAGGTGTTACGGATCAGGACGTAGAAGCTGCATGTAAGGCTGTTGGTCTGCATCACTTTATTCGCACATTGCCACAAGGCTATAATACAGTTCTCAATGATAAGGCGACTCTGTCGACTGGTCAAAAGCAGCTTGTGACGATTGCCCGTGCTATGATTCAAAATGCACCTCTGCTTATATTAGATGAGGCGACAAGCTCTGTCGATACACGGACCGAACGACTTGTGCAAGAGGCGATGGATAAGTTGACACACGGCAGAACATCGTTTGTGATTGCGCACAGGTTATCTACAATCCGCAACGCCGATATCATTCTTTTTATGCGAGACGGCGATATTGTGGAAAGTGGAAATCATGATGAACTGCTGGAAAAGGGCGGCTTTTATGCCGAACTCTATAACAGCCAGTTTGAACAGGCTTCTTAAAACACTATACTGATTGAACAGACTTGAAAATGTTTGAAGAGGTGAGCGTATATTGCGCTTGCCTCTTTTTTAGAACGGAAAGCCGGCATCCTTACCCCGTTACAGCGTACATCCCATTGAACTAGACCTCTTTACTTTTAACAACGGACTTATTACAATGGTGTGTAGCGCAATGATTGATACGACGGGATTGGTGATTATATTTATGGATACAAAAGCAAAAATAGCTCGCGCAAAAGAACGGGTCATCGAGTCGATTGCGATCAATATGGATTTATACGGGGTGACACCTTCCGTCGGTCGGTTGTATGGAACGATGTTTTTTCATGGCGCTCCGATGACGCTTGACGATATGAAAGAATCTCTGCAAATGAGCAAAACCAGTATGAGCACTGGCATCAAGACGCTGATGGATCTCAACTGTGTGGAAAAAGTCTGGAATAAAGGGGCTAGAAAAGACCTGTACCAGACAAAAGATGATTGGCAGCAGATTTTTCTCGATTACTTCTCGATCCAATGGCGCAAAGCCGTCCATACCAATTTAGATGCTTTGCAGAAATCAAAAGCTGAGTTATTGTCGGTTGTAAATGACTTGAGGAATAATACATCTTCAGAAAGCGTTTCGCAAAGAGCACATACAGGCACGCCATTTGAAAAAGCGAGCTTCGAGGATGCAAAGGGAACTACCCAGGATATCGAAGAAGCTCTGGAAATGTTGCAAAAAATCAACTTTGCGATTGCTTACTACACTTGGCTCAATACAGTGATCAATGCCTTTGAACAAAAGGAGTTTTTTGATACTCTAATACACAACTCATCGACAAAAGAGACAAGCTAAAAGAGACTAGCTGAGAACAAAATCGTTAAGCAAACAAAATCGCTAAGCAGGCACAACGAACTATCCCTCAACCCTATAAACAAAAGCGCACCTAAAAGCATGATCAGCTTTTGGTGCGCTTATTTTAATCACTATCTTTAACTTCAAAAAATCTCCAGCTAATTTAAGAACTCGCTTCAAGTATCTTAGCGAAGATTCGCCTGTAAAATTGTCTTGCGCAGGCGGATTGATTTCGGAGTAATTTCGATTTGTTCGTCTTCCCGTATAAAATCGATCGCTTTCTCCAACGCCATCGGCAATACCGGTGTCAAAACGATTCCCGTGTCTTTTCCGGCTGAACGCACATTTGTCGCCTTTTTCTCTTTACATGGGTTGACATCCAAATCTTGACTACGGCTGTTCTCACCAATGATCATACCTTCATATACCGGGTCGCCAGGTTGAACGAATAAAATCCCTCTCGGTTCGAGGTTAAACAATGCGTACGGCACGGCAGATCCTGAACGGTCTGCTACGAGCGAACCATTGATTCTCGAAGGGAAGTCACCACGGTATTCTTCAAACCCTTCTAAGTAAGAGTTCATAAGCCCCGTACCTTTGGTATCTGTTAAAAACTCGTTGCGGTATCCCAGCAGCGAACGGGAAGGCACGGAGAATTCCATCATTGCTCTGCCGCTACCTTTATTATCCATGTTCATCAAGCGCCCTTTGCGCTGCGATAATTTTTCCGTAACGATACCAACAAAGGCTTCATCACAGTCGACAAACAAACGCTCAATCGGCTCCAACTTCTTGCCCTCTTCCTGTCTGAAAATGACGACCGGTCTGCCGACGGTAAATTCAAAGCCTTCTCTTCTCATTTGCTCAATTAAAATCGCCATTTGCAATTCGCCGCGACCTTTGACGATAAAGCTGTCGCGTTCTTCCGTATCTTCCACGCGAATTGCCACGTTGCGCAATGTCTCTCTATATAAGCGTTCACGGATTTTAGCACCCTGAACAATTTTTCCCTCTTTACCTGCCAACGGGGATGTATTGATCGTAAACAGCATCGAGACTGTCGGCTCATCGACCGTAATGCGCGGAAGTGCCTTTGGTGTCTCTTTGTTAGCAATCGTGTCGCCAATTTTTACATTTTCAATTCCGGCGAGAATGACAATTTCCCCTGCGGTTGCTTCTTTCATTTCTTGCAGTCTGACGCCGTCGTATACTTGCAGCTTCGATATGCGCAAGGATATTTGTTCATTTTGCTCATTAATACATACTAATTGATCATTACTTCTCACGGTGCCATGGAATACGCGACCGATAGCCAATCTTCCGAGGTACTCTGAATAATCAAGATTTGTCACCAGCATTTGGAATGGTTCTTCCGGATCGTAAGAAGGTGCCGGCATATGCTCAATCACCTTTTCGAACAATGGACTCAAACTATCGCTTGTTTCTTCTAAAGAGTTCTGGGCAATTCCTTTGACGCCGATTGAATATAATACTGGGAAATCCAATTGTTCTTCCGATGCATCAAGATCGATAAACAAATCATATACTTCGTCTAAAACTTCCTGCGGTCTTGCATCACTGCGATCAATTTTATTGACGCAAACAATAATACGCAAATTCGCTTCCAATGCTTTCTTTAATACGAAGCGCGTTTGCGGTAGCGGTCCTTCTGATGAGTCTACGAGTAAGATGACACCATCTACCATTTTCAAGGCTCTTTCTACCTCACCGCCAAAGTCGGCGTGACCTGGTGTATCGAGAATGTTTATTTTCACATCACCCCAATATACCGCACAGTTCTTCGCTGCGATTGTAATGCCGCGCTCACGCTCCAAATCCATGCTGTCCATGACACGCTCGTCTACTTCCTGATGCGCGCGAAATGTTCCGCTTTGTCTTAGCATGTGATCTACTAATGTTGTTTTTCCATGGTCGACGTGGGCAATAATCGCAATGTTCCTAATATTAGGGTTTTGTGTTAAATTTTTCATACCTTTTCTTAATCTCCACTTTCTGTCATTTAATTTTTGTTGCGTATGTCTTCGATTTTCTGCCTCATAGTATTATTACATATTTACCATGCTGTTGCATATATTTTTTTTATTTTTTTTGATACAATAATAAGGATGTTGCAAATATTATAAAACACTGCAAAATCGCTACAAGTTAGAGAGGAGTTTTGACATGATCGTTCTTGCTATTGCTGTTGGCGCATTACTCTTATTCTCCGTATTGATTTACAACAACCTCGTTTCCAAAAGAAATGCCGTAAAGAATGCATGGGCAGGTATTGAAACTCAATTGCAACGCCGTTTCGATCTGATTCCCAATTTGGTGTCTACTGTAAAAGGCTACATGGAGCATGAAAAGAGTGTCTTAGAGAACGTGACAAAGGCGAGAACATCTTTTCTCAACGCCGGAAGTGTCAAAGAACAGGCTATAGCTGAGAACATGATGTCCGGTGCCTTGAAGTCATTATTTGCCGTGTCGGAGAACTATCCGGATTTAAAGGCTTCGCAAAACTTTATGATGCTACAGGAAGAACTATCCGGGACAGAAAACAAAATCACGTACGCCAGACAACATTACAACAATTCTGTCATGGATTATAATACGGCGTTGCAGGTTTTCCCTAATAATATTTTTGCCAATATGTTTAATTTTAACGCAGCGGAATCATTTAATGCGGAAAACGAAGAAGCCCGCAGACCGGTGAAGGTCGAATTTTAATTACGCAGCTGCTTTCAATCCATGCTTTATCTCTGCTTGACCGGAGGTGTTGTAATTTATGTACCAGCAAATTAGCCGAAACAAGCGCAATACGTTTGTGTTCGTGTTTATATTTATCGGTTTAATACTGATAGCATCGTATTTTATCGGTTATCTTATGGATCCTGCGACAAGTTCTATGTTCGTACTTATCGCTTTTATCATCACGATCGTCAGTGTCTTTTTCAGTTACTATAACAGTGACAAAATGATCTTGAAAATGACAAATGCCCGACCTGTCTCTAAAGCGCAAGAACCATATTTGTATCACACAATAGAGGGTGTGGCAATCGCTGCCGGAATCCCTACACCTAAGGCATATGTGATCGAAACGGATATTCCCAACGCTTTCGCCACCGGCCGGAATCCTGAGCACGGTGTCGTCGCCGTGACCCGGGGATTAATCGATCGATTAAATAGGGAGGAGCTTGAAGGTGTGATTGCACACGAGATGGCTCATATCAAAAATTATGACATTCTGTATTCATCAATTGTCGTCGTGCTTGCCGGAACATTGGTGTACATTGCCGAATTAGCTTCCCGCTCAATATTCTGGGGCGGGCACAATCGAAACAACAATAACAACAAGGGTGGCAATCCGATTCTGTTGATCGTGGGAATCCTGACAATTGTCTTGGCACCGATCCTCGCCAAACTTGTGCAAACTGCCGTTTCGCGAAGCCGTGAATACCTTGCCGATGCTACCGCCGCCAGAATGATCGGCTATCCACTCGGTCTGGCATCGGCTTTACAAAAAATTGCTACATATAGTGACCCAGAAAAGGCAAAACAAGTCGGTATTGCCAGCGAGGCGACTGCAAGCCTTTTCATTGTCAATCCATTATTGAAACCGTCGCAGCTTAATCAATTATTCAGTACACATCCTCCGATTGACAAACGGATTGAGGCACTACGAAAAATGTAAAATCCAGCACGCCGTCTCAACATTGAAAGGAGCACCCATGCAGTCAAAAGCCATAATTGCGATACTGACAATTTTAGTTCTATCTTTAAGTTTCCCATTTGTGAGTTTCTTCTTACCGGCAGAATTTCTTGCTGCTGATTTTGCCCAATTAGCTGCTTCCGATTTTCTACAACACGCAGATCTTACAAACTATACGGGGCAAGCTTTGTTAGATGATTTAGCGATTCATCTCAATGTCCCCATAGACTTTTATCGAAATACGGAAATTGCTTACTTTGCAGAGCAGCCACAGATTACAGATATTATGTATTACGATCTCGAATCCTTCTTAAGTAATTTTTCTTACGCAGATAATGTTGTTGTGCTGACGTACCACCATTTACTAAAAGCGCAAGAAAACAAGAACTTTCACAATAACTCTTCTGTGATTTCTGTAGAAAGCTTTGAAGCACAGATGAAATATTTGTACGAGAACGGCTACCAAGCGTATCCGTTGTCGATCTTAGAGGCTTATATCGATGGGAAAATACGGCTTCCGAAAAAATCGTTCTTTATCACCTTTGACGATGGATATTTGAGCAATTATGTCTATGCCTATCCGATTTTGAAGAACTATCAATACCCTGCTTCGATATTTGCCATTACCAGTATGATTCGCTTCCAGCCGGAAAAGTTCGATCCTGATACCTTAAACTACATCAGTTGGCCGGAAATTCGCTATAGTACAGATATTTTCAGTATTGGCAGCCATACGCACGATTTTCACAAAAAAGACAACGGGCTCGGCTATCTGCTCACTAAGCCACCGGCTGATGCTATAAACGACATGCGTCTCAGTAAAGTTTTGATTAACTCTCCGTATTTTGCGTATCCGTTCGGAGAGTATGACAAAAAGACAATTTATCAGTTGCAGTATTCCGGCTACCGTATGGCATTTACTACAAAACCGGGGACAGTAAAACCCCACTCGCCAAAATACGAATTGTGCCGTTACGGAGTTTACTCTTCTACATCACTCAATCAATTCAAATCATACTTTAAATAAAAATGAGCGGTCTCCTATATGGGAGATCGCTCATTTTATAATACATGTTATAAGTACGGATTAAATCGCACTATTTAAGTTCAAGAACATTTTTAACCAATGTAACAGCCAATGGTCTCTTAGCAAGTTCTCCAGCAATTTTAGCTGCTGAATGAGCCTGTACGTATAGAGCTCCGTCAACGTTTGCTACAGGTGCATCCAAAACGAATGCCTTACCGTTGATTGTAATACCTTTGTGTCCTTGTTGACCTTTAAGCTCGAAACCTTTAGCAGTTACTACTACTTGCTTCGTTGCTTGGTCAAAGTCCAACTTGCCAGCAGCCGCTTGTACTGCTGAACGAACGCCAACGTATACATCACCATTGATAACAGCGATATCTACTTTACCAACTTGACCGAATAATTTGAAATCTACCTTCACTGCTTTGGGTGCTGCAGGCTTTGCAGGTGCAGGTGCTGGTGTAGTAGGTTTTGCTGCAGCAGGCTTCTTAGCCAATGCATCTTTAACAGCAGCAATGATACCTTTACTAGTCATAGTAGCTCCGGCAGCAACGTCAACGTCTGCTGATTGCTTCGCTACGATTGCACCTGGAACTTTGTTAACAGCATTGTCAGCAATTCCTTTAGTGTCATCATGGCTTACAACATCAACAGCTGTGATTTTGTCGCCTTCCAAAGTAACTTTTACTTTGACTTGGCTCTTGAATCCTTTAGCTTCACCAGTTAACTCTGTTTTAGCAGGTGCTGCAGGTGTTGCTGGCTTAGCAGGCTCTGCTGGTTTAGCAGGAGCAGGTGTTGGAGCTGGAGCTGGTGTTGCAGGCTTAGCAGGTGCCGGTGCCGCTCCACCAATTTTAGCGTGTGCTACGCCATCATGACATCCAGAAGCAGCGCAATCTGCTCCCAATTGAGGATATGCATCTACATTTTGTGCTCCAAATGCTGCTACCCCTAACACTGCAATCGCAGCTACTAAAAACCAAACCGTTTTCTTCATTTGTTTTCCTCCTTCTTATAGTGAAAAATTGTACGTAATAAGTTCACCTTTCCACATCACTAAAACCTTTCAATTGCACCCCCTTGAATGGTAAGTAAAGCTATATATGGCAAACTTTTAAGATCGAAAGAGCTTAAAAGCCGCTTTCGCATAGTTGCGAACCTTAAATTCCAGCAGGTGGTTTTCGTAAGTAACCTCAGCGCCAAACTCTTTGGCAAAAGCGTCAGCTGGAAAATAAGTGATACTCTCGATCCTGTATACAGGCTGGTCCAGGACCACTGGATTCCCGTTGACGAGGATCTCATACTGCAATGATGAGCCTTGTACCTCTACACCGAACAATTTGAATTTAAATTGTTCCTTCTCACTGTCCCAGTCAACGGTTTTCCCGTAATACCGAGTAAGTGAATTCATATCCATGTAGATATCACCATCAATATCGACAATATTGACTCTGCCATCTTGCTTTAGTATTTTAAATTTTACGGGCAATATCTTTTCTTTCGACAATACCGGTAGTTCTAACGCCAGTGCGGGTGCTGTTACATCGCCACCCGCTTCTGTCGACTGTACCGCCGAAGCATTGCCCTGATGCTCCTTCTCGGCAACAGCTACAGATTGATCTTGTTCATGCTGCGCTTTATCTTGCTCAGATATAGAAATCGTCTTTTTACGTGTGATTTCCTCCGACTTCTCAGACGCGTCAGGTGTTTTCTTCACGACAACTTTGCCCTCTGCCTGTTGTTCAGTAAAAGAGCCTTCTATACTATCAGATAACGAATACTCCGATTGGACAATTTCCCGATCAATGGAACGAAATATTTTACCATTCTGAAACAGGATCACCATTAGAGCGCAAACAATTATAATAATTTTATATTCTCTCTTCATGGGGTCTGCCCTCCGTTGAATTGGGAAAGTACGAACTCATACAAATTCGATTATTAATAATTATGTTTCCACCTGGCGAAATCCTCTTATTTCAGCAATTTGTAATCAAAATGTTACATTAATCAGCAATACGATCCGGCAACGTATCCGGTCGATAACGCGATTTGAATATTGAAGCCACCAGTATATCCGTCTACATCGAGAATCTCCCCCGCAAAAAACAACCCTTCTACCAATTTCGATTCCATGGTACCAGGATGCACGGTTTTGACATCAATTCCTCCAGAAGTCACCGTCGCTTCCGCTAAAGGACGCAATCTATGTACTGAAAGATGCAGCTTTTTGATGGTTTCTATGATTTTCTCGCGCTCTCTACTTGTAATCTGATTTGCATACCTATCATAACAGATTTGCAGGTAGTTTAACAATACTAGAATCATATTTTTAGGCAATATTCCTTGCAATACCTTTATAATCTGGCGTTTGCTATTTATATCCATCTCTTTCTCGATAATTCGCTGGAGTTCTTCTCTAGAAATGCCTGGCAAACAATCCATTTCCAGTGTATATTGGCTATTCTCGCAATCTTTCATGTGGCTACTAATCATATAGACCGCCGGACCGGTAATACCGTAATGAGTGAACATCACATCTCCACGAATTTTACATATCCTTTTCCCGGGACGTTGCTCACTTTGCAAAGAAATTTCTACATCAGGGAGCGATATCCCCTGAAGCTGTTGGATCCACTGCTCTTTTAATATTACAGAGACCAGTGCCGCCCTCAATGGAATGATCGGATGACCGAACGATGCCGCCCAGCGATACCCATCTCCTGTAGAGCCTGTCTTCGGGTAGGATTTGCCCCCCGTAGCAACAATCACAGCATCAAATTCACGAAGATGCTGTGCCTGTAAGCCATTACCATGTACATCATTACCATGTACATTATCAAAATAAATTGTGAATTTTCCACTTTCATTTCTGCGAATTTCTTTTACCATACCGACTTCGGTCTTTACGTGATTTTCCGACATATGCTGGCGTAGCGCCTCCACGACATCCAAGCTCCTATCAGACTCTGGGAACACCTTGCCGTCTTGCTCGGTTTTCGTCATAACTCCGTAGCGATGCAGCAACGCGACCGTATCCTGAGCAGAAAAATGCTGAAATGCGCTATACAGAAATTTGCCATTACTGACAACTTTGGCAATCAGTCCGATAACGTCGGTATGATTCGTGACGTTGCAACGCCCGTTACCTGTCATGCACAATTTTCTCCCTAAATGGACGCTGCTGTCATCTTTGCTGTTTTGCTCTATAAGTGTGACCTGTAGGCCCCTACTTCCCGCAGTAGCCGCCGCTAACATTCCGGCAGGACCGCCGCCGATCACTATAACTGATTTTCTATCCATTGGATAATATCCCTCACCGGATTTTGATTATGGTCAGCACATTGGAAAGAAGCCGCTTTTTTCGCCTCGGGATGTGCGTTTTCAACAGCAAATCCCATATTGGGAGCCGACAGCATTTCGATATCATTCGTCTCATTGCCTACGGTCACGATCATATGCTTTTCCAGACCATACATAGGTTTCAGCGCTTCCAAAGCACTGCCTTTTGATACACCAAGTGGCAGCCATTCTAGGAAAAATCTTTCCGAGCGGCACATGCGAAACGGCGCCTCATGGTGAGTGTAATATGCCTCTACAAAGTCCTCCACTTCCGTTAATCGCTCGGGGGCATCTGCTAACAAAACTTTACGCCAAGGCAACGCTATGTCACCTACACGGTGCAATTGATCTGGATAACGCTCAAGCCGGCGATGAAACTCCGTATGAGCATTCTTACTCACTAACTTAATCATATGCTCCTTGTAAATTTCAATGCCCACACCGGCAAAACGTTCCCCTACTTCTTCCAGCAGATTTTCCAAATTGCACTCTAATGCCTGTTCCCACAATACCGTATCGTTGTGAAGATCGTAGATGATCGAACCATTATATAAAATTGCCGGCAGGTTAATCGGTAGTATTTCCATAAATCGTTTCATGGAAAATTCCTTTCTGCCCGTCGCCACTGTGAAAAGTCCGCCTCTTTCTGTAAAATAACGCAATGCCGCCTGCGTTTCTGCACTCACTAGATCATCGCCGTTAAGCAACGTCCCATCCATATCACATATCAACACCGTCTGATTAAACCTATGCGTCACGAACACTCACCCCACATTTTCATACTCCTCTAAGTGTATCACACAAAAAGGAACCTTTGCAAAAATGCGCAGGTTCCATATCGTCAATTTCTCTATGAGTTTTTCAGTGTATTGATTTTATTTGCCTGCGGCAACAATCCGAAGAATTGTCGGAAAACTAAAGGAATTCCGCCAATTTTAAACAAATAGCGATAATGGATCAGTTTCTTCATATACACAGCTACGGTTCCTTCGACATGATACTTGCCGAACACGCGACCTACGGCATCCTTCTGTCCAATCGATGCGACAACTCCGCGGTCTACATAGACAAACGGTACCATTGCCTCGCCCCGTAGATATTTCGCTAAGTTTGTAACTACATGGTCTCCCTGCTGCATCGCTATTTGTGCCGTAGGAGCTAATGGTCGCCCGTCTTTTTCAATGAAAACCGAGCTGTCGCCGATAATAAACACATTTTCATGGTTTACGGATTGCAAGAATTGATTGATGTTCGCCCTGCCGCTTCTCGGGTGCGTATCAAAATCAGATGCTGCCAGCACGGCGTTGCCTCTGACTCCGCCGGTCCAAATGATCAGTTTCGTCGGAATCTTCTCTTCGCCAACCATCACATAATCTGCCGTTGCCTCTTTAATCGGCACGCCCAATTTTAATTCTACACCCTTATTGCTCAATATCTCGCCCGCTTTGCGCGAAACCTGCTCGTCTGATCCCGGCAATACTGTACCTGCCGCCTCAACGCAATACAATTTTATTTCATGCAACGGAACATCATACTGTGGTGCCACTTGCGGCAGCCATTCTGCTAGTTCTCCCGCCATCTCAACGCCGGTAAAACCCGCACCACCGATAACAAAGTTTAATAACCCCTCGTCTCTGGGGTGAATTTTGTACTTCGCCAAACAATTTTCTATTTGGACTTTAATTAAACGAGCTGTGTTGAGACTGCGCAGCGTATGACTGTTCTCTTTTAATCCCGGAATACCAAAATATTCAGGATCCGCCCCTAAAGCGACAATCAGGATGTCGTACCTTAATGTTTGGGTTGCCAAAATGACTTGGTTGCCTTCTGTATCAATGCTCTTCACATCGTCTTTAACGATATTCACATTATTTATCACTTGGTGTAGCGGAATACGTACTTCATTTCCATCTAACTGACCGCCTGCCGGTTCATGTAGCTTGGTGATCATTTGATGGTACATGTGACGATTAACCAATGTAATGTCTGCGTTGAGACTAGAGGCAATTTTACACAATCCCTTAGCGGCCATCACACCACCATACCCCGCACCTAAAATAACAATTTTCTTTCTGTGTTGCTGATCCACGATATCAGACTCCTTTATAATGTTATGCACTGACTTTTTTGTGAAAGCACGCACATTCACATGATAACGTATATTATATTAGATTGCTCTATTTCCGACAATAATACTTTTTGACTAGTTTACACATTAGTGCAGCAAATGCAATGTCAGCAGCAGGATCCTTTGCAAAAGTTCTCCACGGTGGATCGCCTCATGGGGAGTATATATTTCTTTGCTCGCAGGTGCCATTCCGCATAGTACAGGGACATTAGCGGGAATCTCACCGGCAGCGGAAGGCAACAAGCTCCCTTCAACGCCAAAAGGCAGCTGCCACTCATTCGACAATTGTGTGAACGTCTCAATCAATGCTTTGCTATCTTTCCCACGATTCAGCGGAGATCGTTCCTCCATCTTTTCCAGGTTCGAGTTGATCTCTTTCTCTTTGGCAATGAAAATCTTGCGAATGCGCTGTTCAATGCGGTCCGCCAATGCTTCATCAAGATATGTCACATAGATGGTCGCTTGCAGACGATGTGGCAGTAAAATGCTATATCGATCTGACTGGACTTCTAAAAGCACTACAGATAGCTTTTCCTCGGCGCTGCTGAGTGATGTGAGCTTCTCATACCGGCTCATGAACCAAGTCATAGCGTCCATTTTGAGCTTACTCCCCACGCGCATCGAGCTTCCTTCGACAACGATTTTATATTTGCGCGAGCCTCGCCGCTGATCAATGACTTTCCCTTGGAGGAATCCCGGTGTCATGACTAAAACCTGATCATACTGACCGGCAATCTGCCGCAAGCTATTGTTGCTGTAGCGCATTCCTCTTCCCTCGTCAGTATAGGCAAAGATCCCGATATTGCAATTTTTCAGTTTCTTTACGGATTTCAGTGCCGCCAATGCATTCAACACGACGATAATTCCGGCACGACTTGTGGCAATCCCTTCTCCGTAAAGCCACTCGGGGTCACGGCGGAAGGGTACCGGATACACACTGCGCTCGACAGGAATATCAATTGGCAGCACAAATAACACTTTTTTTGCCGATGTCGCATTATGACTGCTCCACATCCATACAGACCGGCGATTGGTCGATTGTTCTTCCAAAGCCAATCCCAGCTTCTGTAATCTTTCATCGAGTTTTTTGATGACGACGCTGATACCGACGGCATCTTCCGTTCTGCTCGATAGGTTCGTCCAGTTTTTCAGTTCTTCTTCAATTCTATCTCTGCGCTTTGTCAGATAGGTAAATACCTGTTGTTTTTTATCCGCTTTTTTCCCCGGTAGATTGCTTGCCAGTGGTGTCCCAAAATAGCGCTGGCTTGCCACTTCTACCAGCCTGACGATTAATTTATCATAATCCAATCCAATATGGTTCGCCGCGAAGACATACGATCCGCCTTTGCCCAAGCTCGCCAGGGAGTTGATTTCCAAAATGTATGGATTCCCCGATTCATCAATGCGGAAATCGACTCTGGCGATATCAAAGCATCCCACTGCCTTAAATGCTTCAATGGCGAGCTGCTGTACCCTCTGTGACTGTTCGTCCGTAAGATTGGCAGGACATACATGCTGTACGTTACGACCGCTGCGTTTTGTCTTATCCTCGTATGTATAAATTTGCTCGCCTTCACCGAATTGCAGCTCTACCGGTGGCATTGCCTCGACTGGTGCGTTGCCTAAGAGACCGACGTTGACTTCTTTGCCGCCGATATACTCCTCCACGAGCGTCGCACCCTGGAACGTGCTGTATATATGGGCAACTCCTTCGCGCAACTCTTGTTCATCACGAACGATTTTCAAACCAAATGACACCGCCTCGTCTCGCGGTTTGACAATCAGCGGGTATTGCAACGATTCGTCTAATGGATCGTCCGGCTTCTCAAGCACGGCAAATTTCGGAGTCGGCAAACCTTTTTGAATCAAAATCATTTTCGTCACAACTTTGTCCAACGCTATACCGTGGCTCTCTGGACCTGATCCGACATAGGGGATTCCGAGCATTTCCAGGATGCTCGGAATATGTGTATAGCGCGCCCTGCCTTGAATCCCATAGCTGAGGTTAAAAACCAATCCCGGGCGTTCTCCCGATATGACAGCCGGCATGAATTCCTCCAACTTGTGGATGATATTTTTATCTCCTTCAAACGCCTGTACAACATGCCCTTCCGCTCGTAAGGCATTTTTGATTTTATTGATCGTGTCTAATCCGTATTTTTCTCGATTCTGTTTGCCGAATAGATTGATGACCGCTTGGCTGTCACGATTATAGATAATTGCGATTTTCATTATGATCTCCCGTCCTCAAATTGGTTCTATGTTGCCTTTCATATGCGTTGCGATGCTCTCACGCGCCAGCCGCAATTTTTGCTGGTATGTTGCTGATATTTTCTGATTGGTTTTACCCAGAAATTTATCGATTGGCAGGATGCGGAATACCGTTTTTCCGCCCCTCTTTACTGTATTCGTTACAGTCGGAGTATAGCTTACCTTCGATACACTTATTTTGCCCTTTTTGTCCTTTTTAATTTTGAAATGTAGAATCAATGCCCGTGTACTGTGCTGATTGTTCAGCATCTTTTCTGAAATAAAATTTCCCAGAGAGTAGATGACAAATTTATGGGGATTCTTCGTACTACGCCGCTGCTTTTTATAAAAATACATCGGCTGTAGCACATGGGGGTGGCATCCGAGTACAATATCGGCTCCGTATGCAAATAATTCTTTGACGATTTCCTTTTGGCGCTCATTCGGATAACGGTAAAATTCCCGTCCAAAATGCACGGCAACAATCACAATATCCGATTTTAATCTAAGTCTGCCAATATCCGCCTCCATTTTCGGCAAATCTATACGATTGACCGCCCACTTTTTGTCTTTGGGCACAGGAATATAATTCGTTCCATAGGTATATGCAGCAATCCCGACACGAATGCCTTTGACGTTGGTGACGAGTAGCTTTTTCGAATCTTCCTTCGTCCGAAATGTTCCTGTATGACGGATACCTATCCTGTCCAAAACATCCAAAGTCCTTTGCAGACCCATTATACCACAGTCCATGCAATGATTGTTGGCTGTTGTGAGTACATCGAAGCCAATTTTTTTCAGGGTATCCGCCAGTTGATCCGGACAATTAAACATCGGATATCTCGTCTTGGGATGTCTTCTCTGATAAGGAAATTGTTTGCCCGATAACGTCGTTTCCAAATTTCCAATTGTCAAATCAGCTTTTTTCAAGATCGGAGCGACATGCTGGAACATCGAATCAAATGTATACTGACCCGCTTTCCCTATTTTCGCCGATTGTACTTGTGATTCCCACATAAGTATATCTCCAACCGCAGCAATATGAATGGTTGTCATGGTATCCGCTCCTACACTAAATTTGTATGTTCTCTTTAATGTATGCCAAACGAACACGACTCGACATCTATTTAGCGCTTTTTAAACAAAACGCCCGTATAGAAAAAGAGCACCCCCAAAATAATACTCCAGGGATACTCTCTTCATTTCTATTTTATTATGGCTCCACTACAGCCTGATTCTCATCTTCACGTTTTCCGCTAATCAACAAAACAAACAGAGCCGAAAATGATATGATATATACAATAACGGCAACGACCAGCACAACCATACCAATGCTGAAATACTCTTTTGCCATGATCGTCTGTAATGAACGCTCTTCCTGACCTTCTATGCTCGCTTGATACATATTATCCAGCAGCTGCTGCCGCCGTTCCTGATAACTCATTTGTGGTGATTCCCCAAGTTCTGTCTGTTCCTTTGGTGCCGCACTTGCTGCCGCTGTATCACTGCCAAAATTCATGACTACAAATAAGATAGCAACAATGAAAACATATCTGATCCATTTCTTCTTCTGCACATCCATCATGCCGTCCACCCATTTCTGACAAATTTAGCATATATCCGACTGCTTTCTATTTCTATATTACATTAATCGACATGTAAAGTAATTAGTTAAATACTTTTTTACCACAAAAAAACGACCAATATGGTCGTTTTCTCAGATCTGCTTTAGTTTTTTATAGTTTCTCAACGTTTGCCGCTTGAGGGCCACGTTGTCCGTCTACTACTTCAAACTGAACTTGTTGACCTTCATCCAATGTTTTGAAACCGTCACCAGTGATAGCAGAGAAGTGTACGAATACATCGTTTCCACCGTCTACTTCAATAAAACCAAAACCTTTTTCTGCATTGAACCATTTTACTTTACCTGTTTGCATTACCTTAAAACCTCCAAAATATAATATTGTGATATGTGGTCCTCTTTATTATGTAAAAATCCACATACTATAAGCGCTCGTATAGGAGCCGTGTAATCTTATAATATCTGGATTTCTAATTCTATTATATAGTTTACACTCGCCTAAATATGACGCTCTAGAAATATTAAATCACCTTTGCAAAAAAATGTCAACTTAAAAGCGCTGTAACCTATCAGTTTTTATTCATACATTTTTGCTATTTGGCTTTGCAGCTCGGTATTCTCCGTAAATTCCTGATACGTACACATGCGATCAACAATGCCACGCGGTGTAAATTCTATAATGCGGTTGGCAATCGTCTCAATAAACTGACGGTCATGGGAAGTGAAGAAGAGCGTACCATTAAAGCGAATTAAGCCCGTATTTAACGCTGTAATCGACTCCAAATCCAAATGGTTCGTCGGCTCATCCAACAATAACACATTGGCACCGCTGATCATCATCCGCGACAGCATGCAACGAACTTTTTCTCCTCCTGATAAAACACTGGCTTTCTTCAATGCTTCTTCCCCCGAAAACAGCATCCGTCCGAGGAATCCGCGAATGAAGCTCTCTGTCTGATCCTTGGAGAACTGACGCAACCAATCGACGAGATTCAAATCCACACCGTCGAAAAATTGCGAATTGTCTTTCGGGAAATACGCTTGTGATGTGGTAATTCCCCATGTATACGTGCCGCTATCTGCTTGCAATTCTCCCATGAGAATCTTCATCAGCGTTGTCTTCGCCAATTCATTCGGTCCGGTAAAGACAATTTTATCGCCTTTATTGACAATAAACGTCACATTATCGAGCACTTTTTCACCGTCGATCGTTTTACTGATATTATCGACCCGCAACAATTCGTTACCAGCCTCGCGATCAGCTTTGAAATCGATGTACGGATATTTTCTCGTTGAGGGCTTGATATCCTCCAACGTGATTTTCTCCAATAACTTTTTGCGGGAAGTCGCTTGCTTAGCTTTTGACGCATTGGAACTAAATCGAGCGATGAACGTCTGCAATTCTTTAATTTTCTCTTCCTGTTTCTTGTTCTGTTCCTTTGCCATGCGCAATGCCAATTGGCTTGACTCATACCAGAAATCATAGTTGCCTACATAGATTTGAATTTTGCTAAAATCGACATCGGCAATATGCGTACATACTTTATTTAAAAAGTGTCGGTCGTGCGATACGACAATGACGGTGCTCTCGAAGTTCAACAAGAAGTTCTCCAGCCACTGAATTGCTTGAATATCCAGATGGTTCGTCGGCTCATCGAGCAACAATACATCAGGATGACCAAACAACGCCTGCGCTAATAAAACCTTTACCTTTTCTGCTCCGCTTAATTCCTTCATCTTTTTTGTATGCAAATCTTCTGTAATGCCCAAGCCTGATAGTAATATTGCCGCTTCCGATTCAGCTTCCCAACCGTTCAGTTCAGCAAATTCCCCTTCCAACTCCGCGGCACGAATTCCGTCTTCATCAGAGAAATCAGCCTTCATGTAGATTTCGTCTTTTTCCTTCATTATGTCGATCAAGCGCTGATGCCCCATAATAACAGTATGCAGTACTTCTTCTTCCTCAAACTCAAAGTGGTTCTGCTTTAATACCGCCATCCGTGCGTTCGGAGCGATGACCACATGCCCTTTATTCGGTTCGACTTCACCAGATAAAATCTTTAAAAATGTCGATTTTCCTGCTCCATTCGCACCGATCATCCCATAGCAATTGCCTTCCGTGAATTGCACCGTCACATCTTCGAACAGTTTGCGCCCCCCATATTGCAAACCGATTCCAACCGTACTAATCATTCCTTACCATTCCTCCACCTATTTTTGCTTTGCCAATAAACTATTTTGATTACGATCGTGTATTTCTTCTGCCTTTTCCGCTTTTTTGTCTGACAGGCTGCTTCTTTGACCGCGGGTTTCTCGGAGAATTCTTTTGTGGTTCCTTTTGTTTTGATTTTGCTCGCTGACTACCAGGCGTTGACCGTGCTTTAACCCCCGCTTTAATGAGCGTTTCTCCATCTTGCTCGCGTCGTTCAATCTTAGCTGCGATTCCCTTTTCAATCTTCTCAAGTGTCAGATATTCGTCGCCCGTCACAAACGTAATTGCCATCCCTGCTTCGCCAGCCCGTCCAGTACGTCCGATCCGGTGGATATAGGACTCGGTATTTCGAGGAATATCGTAATTAAAGATATGCGTGACAGCTTCTACGTCAATCCCGCGCGCCGCAATATCCGTAGCAATTAAAATCTGTAATTTCGCTTCACGAAAACTTCTCATGACTTGCTGCCTCTTGATTTGTGACAATTCGCCGTGCAGCACGTCACAATCGTAGCCGCGATCTACCAATTGATCGTATAAATCCTTTGCTCTATCCTTGGATTTACAGAAGACCATCGCTAAATACGGTCGATACGTATCAATGAGATTCGTCAAGACTTTTACTTTTTTCGCCTCTTCAACATTGATGATAATTTGCTCGATTTCATCGAGGGTAATCTTCTTGCTGACTTGTACTCGAATGTCCATCGGCTTTTTCATATATTTCTTAGACAATATGCGGATGTGCTTAGGAATTGTCGCCGAAAACAGCATCATTTGCCGGCGCGTACCGATTTTTTTAATAATCTCCTCGACATCGGGAAGGAATCCCAGATGTAACATTTGATCGGCTTCGTCTAAGACAACCATATTGACATTCTGTAACTGAATGGTACCGCGTCCAAGGTGTTCCAGCAGTCTGCCGGGTGTTCCCACGACAATATGGCGGGTCCGCAGCCGTTGGATTTGGCGCTCGACATCCTGTCCACCGTAGCAAGCAAGTACTTTTGCTTCATACAAATCTGCGTATTTATTGATTTCTGCGGTAATTTGTATCGCCAATTCCCTCGTCGGTGTGATAATCAAGCCTTGAATATATGATTTCTGTGTATCGAGTCGCTGCAACATCGGCAATACAAAAGCCAACGTCTTCCCAGTTCCCGTCTGTCCCTGAGCCACAACATCTTTTCCCTTTAACAATAACGGTATTGTCTCTTGCTGAATTTTCGTTGGTTCAACAATTCCGTTTTTTTGCAATGCATCCGCTGCTGCACGACGAATCCCCAACTGCAGAAAATCCTTTGGCACCCCGGCACCTTCTTTCCTCTTCATATTGCGTAAACTACATCATAGTATACCTTTCCAAATCCAAAAAAACAAATCCATTCTTCTTCGGGAATAAATTATGTACAAAACAAAAACAAGCACCGGCATTGAAAACTGCTGCCGGCACCTGCGCTTAACATCTTGGGAGACCCAACCATTTACACATCAGGTTTTATTGCAGATTACGAATTTCACTTTCCGCCAAACAGAATACTACTTCACTACTTTCCTTACATTCCTGATGCGAAGTTAGTTCCGTATACCTTACAAATACAACCTACACATAAACACTCAACAACTCTCATTCTTCTAAACCCATCTGCACAGATGGGGAATACGCCTCCAGTTTTTAGCGATCTTTAAACCCACTATACCCTTTTCAAGTAGCTTAAAAATAAACATAACTGGAACTGAACTAGAATGGTTGAGTCTCCCAAGATGTTAAGCTTATTATAGCACGAACTTCGTAAAAAGGCAAGGGGATTCCCATATATATTTGTCAAAATTTCTAGGAAAATCAATGCTAATCACACTGGTTCGTATGCCGCTCTCCTAAGTTAGGCGTCGGCATTCCCATATAATATCCTTGCGCGTAATCAATTCCTAACGCAGCAATCTTTTGATGGATCGCTTCATTTTCCACAAATTCGGCAACCATCTTAATCTGCAATTCGCGCGCCAACGTGACGATGCTCAGAACGATCGCTTTATCTGTTTTTCCCTCACCTGCGAGGCTGCGAATAAAATCGCCCTCAATTTTTATAATATCGATTGGCAACCGTTTTAAATATTGAAAAGAGGAAAATCCGGAACCAAAATCATCAATCGCAAATTGGAATCCTTCGCGCTTAAGCTCGCGCACAAATTTCTCCAGCACTGTCAAATTCTTTACCGTATCTCGTTCTGTGATTTCAAATACGATTCGCTCAGACGGGATACCGTGCTTCTTAACCAATTTGCGAATGCGCGGAACGAATTCACTGACAATCAGCGCTTTTGGGGAGAGATTAAAGAACAAATGTCCCTCGTATTGCTCTTTTGCCACCTTTTCTAGTGCTTTGTCCATCAGCATATAATCCAATTTGCTGATAATCCCCATGCCTTCCGCTATTTCGACAAAATCACCTGCCACCATCATTCCTTCCGGAAGATCAATTCTCATCAAAATTTCGCATGCATATGTACGATCCGTCTTCACATCAATAATCGGTTGGAAAAACGGTACAACCTTATTCTCCTCAAGGGCTTTCATCAATAGCATATTTTTGTCTTGGATAACTCTAAATATCTCAACAATATCCTCAGCACTTGGAAACCCGACTTTGCCCTTTCCACCGTCTTTTGCCTTATACATCATATTGTCTGCAATCAAGAACATATTTTTAGCGTCATCCGCATGGTCAGGATAAACGGCAATGCCGATGGAAGCCGCCACCCTGACAGATTTCCCGCCCGAGACTTGTAAAATGACAGCCTGCATGCGTTCTAAAATCCCATTAGCTATAGAAAGTGCCTGATCTTGATCAGCATACGGCAGAATGATAGCGTATTCATCGCCGCCATACCGGGTAAGAATATCTCCCGGTCGCAAGATTTCACGAATCATTTGCGCGACATTTTGCAGTACTTTATCGCCTACTAAATGACCATATACATCATTGATTAGTTTAAAGTCATCAAGATCGATAAACAGCACGGCAAATTGATAGCCATGCTTTCCTGCCCGAACCACCTCGTCATCGAGCATTTCCCAAAATACCCGCTGGGTGTACAAGTCGGTCAGTGGATCTCTCGTCGCGAAATACTCCAATTCCCTTGTGTACTCATATACAGCTTTCACAGACCCGATGACATTGAGCAATGTCGTCAGGATACTCTCTATGACCAATGCGCGTGTCGGATTTTTCGCCAAACTGGAATTGACACCAATACCGACAATCCCTCCGATCCGCGGTGTTTCCAAAAAGAGTGATTTCGTCTGAAGATTAATCTCGTCTTCATCTAATTCTTGTGCTACTTGTTTGGGAAACGCTACCGTATGATTAATTTTAAGTCCCGTCACACCGTCTTTTATCTGCAAAATTGTCTGTTCCAGCGTCTCACCGATAATCCGCTCAAATGTCTTTCTCGTCTCTTCTGCCGGCGTATACAGCCAAAACACTTCCAGTGCGTAATCTTCATCTTCTATCTTAAATAGCGAAAAAATCAGGTGAACTTCAATAATTTTGTTGATTTCCACCAGCAATGTTTTTACGTGTTCCTCCCAGTCCTTAACGACTTCTGAGGTAATCACAAATTTCTCAAGCAACTTGACTTCGAATTCCAAAATATCTTTGTCGACCGCTATGATGCTCAATTTTCTGGCTACTTCTTTCAGTTCATCGTAAATCGTATTCAGCTCTGTAAACGTCAGATCAATATGATTCATCTCTATCAATTGCAGATCTTCCGTCCTATTAATCCGTTCAATTCTCGCATGCAACTCTTCAATGGAGCGCTGAACGCGGGCTGCCAAGTATCGCGAAATGATAAAAGACCCGATAATCGGAAACGGAAATATCGCCAGCAGAAAGAGCAGTGTATCCCTTCGCGCATCGCGAATCGTCGGATATAGATCTTCCCGAACTTCAATCACCCCAAGCACATCACCTTCTGCCAAATCTGTATGGCATGATAGGCAATCGGCTTCCAGTATTTGCGGATATGTAAATGTCACTTGCTTCTCATGCTGATGATGCAGCGGTTTCCCCGTCTGAAAAGCTTCGGATGCCGAATCTGGTAAATCCTCCGTTCGAAGTGCCTCATCACCATAATACAAAACTTGCAAATTCAGTTGCTCATATGCAGCACGATTTGTTTTAAGAAAGCTATCAAGTTGCTCCCCGCTCCAACCCTCTCTCATCAGCTCATATAGGGAGCTGAGTGTCATAACAGCCATTTTTTCTGCTCTCTCCACACTCTGCTTCGTTATATACCATTCGTAACCAATGGAAATGCCTGTATAAATAATGAGCGACATAACTAACGTACCCACAACCGCTCCCAAGGGCAAAAAATTCTTGAAACTTTTCATCTGAGTTCCCCCAACTCCGCAGACCAGTTGTCACAAGCTATTTTTTATGTACAGCGCGTATTAAATCTTGTCGCGTTATAATACCAACGACCGTCTTGCCTTCCAGAACCGGTAAGCGATTGACCCGTTTATCGACCATCATTGTCGCTACCTCTTTCACCGTATCTTCCGGTTTCGCCGCTATGACATCCTTGATCATTAACTCTTCCACTCGAGTAGCCATTGTTCTTTTGAGTTCTTTAAAATACTGTTCTTGACTACCTAAGGTAATCAGTGCCCCTAAAATTTCTATAAACGCCGGGGGTGTTATTTTTTTATTTTGAAAAACCAGATCGCCTTCCGTAATAATTCCGACCAGCTCTTGCCGCTCATTCACTACAGGCAATCCGCTAATTTCATGCTCCATTAGAACTTGCGCCACTTGTTCAATCGAATCATGTGGATAGGCAACTTTTACATCTCTCGTCATAATATCTTTCGCAAGCATCTCCATATTAAATATTCCACCTTCCCAAGATCATTTTTTATAGAACAGTTTGAATATCCATATTATAGCATCCTACTATTCTTTCAACAAATAATTCTTCATCAACTTTCTACATATAGGTGGCTGACTGCGGATAATTTATTTCTTTTTCAAAAAAATGATGGTATGATGACTTTTATATCTTAAATATATTGGAGTTTTTGCGTTCAAATATTCGAATTGCTCAAGGAGGGATTGCCAATGCCAGTAAAGATACCTGACCACCTGCCGGCAACGGAAATACTACAGAATGAAAATATATTCGTCATGGGTGAAAAGCGAGCATACCACCAGGACATCCGACCGCTTCGCATATTAATTTTGAATTTGATGCCGACGAAAATCGCTACGGAAATCCACTTACTGAGACTATTGGGTAACACGCCTTTGCAGGTCGACGTCGTATTTTTACATCCAAAGACATATTTATCAAAAAACACACCATTGGAGCATTTAATTACTTTCTATAAGCATTTTGACGATGTAAAACATGAGAAATTTGATGGTATGATTATTACCGGTGCCCCTATCGAGCATCTGTCTTTCGAGGAAGTCGCATATTGGAAAGAGCTTAAGCAAATTATGGCGTGGTCGTTGACGAATGTCACATCGACATTCCATATCTGCTGGGGTGCGCAAGCCGGGTTATATTATCACCACGGTGTGACGAAGTACCCTTTACCGGAAAAACAATTTGGTGTGTTTGAGCATACCGTCACCAAACCAACAACTAGACTTTTGCGCGGCTTTGACGACGTCTTTTATGTTCCGCATTCGCGTCATACTTACACGCGCAGGGAAGACATAGAGAAAAATCCCGATTTAGAAATTTTATCAGAATCAACGGAAGCCGGTGTCTATATTGTCTCTGCTAAAAACGGTCGGCAGATCTTCGTCACAGGGCATTCTGAATATGATCCCCTGACACTTGATTATGAATACACTCGTGATTGTAATGAAGGCAAAGAAATCGCCATCCCGAAAAATTATTATCCGAGTGACGATCCCACTAAAACTCCTGTCGTACGCTGGCGTTCCCACGCCCACTTACTGTTTTCCAACTGGTTGAATTACTACGTATACCAAGCAACACCATATGATATTAATACAATAAAGTAAGACTTGATTCAGGGCGGAGGCGCCTCTACTAACACTAAGTAGAGACGATCTTCGCCTGCTTTTCTTATTCTTCTAATTCTTCCATCAGTTTCTTCGCCTCTACGTACTGCACAATACCTGCCGCTACGCGTTTCGCTTCTTTCATCGCCAAAACAACCGTCGCCGGTTCATGGACAATATCCCCGCCTGCAAACACGCCTTTGCGCGTAGTCATCCCATACGGGCGCTCCCGCGTAATTAAATATCCTTCCGCATTGACATCTAATCCCTGGGTCGTATTGATGATTTTCGCCGCCGGCCGCTGCCCGATCGCTAGAACAATTTTGTCAACTGCGATGCGCTTGCGAACTCCTGTCGGAATGATCTCACCCTGGTCCCCCAGTGCTTGCACTTCGTATTCCAATTCCTCCAATGCGCATTCGCCAAACATTCCCGTCGGACTCGCCAACCAAAGAAATTCCACACCTTCGTTTACCGCTTGGTCGTATTCAGTACGCAATGCTGGCATCGATTCCAATGTCCTGCGATATACAATCGTAACTGCCGATGCCCCTAAACGCAACGCCGTTCTCGCCGCGTCAATCGCTACGTTGCCCGCACCAATGACTACCACTCTATCGCCATGCTCAATCGGAACTTCCACCCTGTCGACATCGCTATTATTATATAGAATAACCATGCGTAATAAATACATCGCTTGAATGACACCCGGCAAATCCTTCCCCGGGATGTTGAGCGTTTTCGGCAATGCAGTTCCTGTACCGATAAATACAGCATCAAACCCGCTGCCTAACATCTCCTCAATCGTAATATCCTTCCCAACAACGATTCCCGTGTGAAACTGCACACCAAATTGCTGAATTTTTTCAATTTCCCGGCGTACGACCTCCCGGCTTAGCCTGAATTCCGGTATGCCATACATGAGCACGCCGCCCGCCTCTGCTTGCGATTCGAAGACGGTCACCTGAAAACCCATTTTCCCCAGATCTCCTGCCACCGTCAAACCGGCGGGACCGGAGCCGATAACCGCAATTTTCCCTTTATCAAACGATATTTTCTCGGGACTCTGAATTCCCATCTCCGCACTGAAATCGGCAATAAATCTTTCCAGCTTGCCGATGTGAATCGGTATATTTTTTCTGTTTAAAATGCATGACCCTTCGCATTGTTTTTCATGGGGGCATACTCTACCGCATACCGCCGGGAGGCTGCTGCGCACGGCAATAATCTTTTCTGCCTCTCCAATATTGCCTTGGGCAAGAGCGTGCACAAACCGAGGTATGTCATTACTAATCGGGCAACCCACCTGACAAGTGGGATTCTTACACTGCAAACAGCGCTTTGCCTCGGCAATCGCTTCGCGAATGCCGAAACCCTGATCTATCTCGCAAAACCCCAGATTCTCTTGGTCAAAATCTGTCTGTTTGTCTATACGCACTTTTACCTTCCTCCCTCTTGATTGCTTTCCTACTGTTATAATACATTCTTCTATTCACATAAAGATATTATATATAAGTGTAAAAGTACATACCAAATTTTTATTTAGCAAAATAAAGAATATCACTTACAAACAGATATTTGTCTGACCTATGGATATTTAATAGGCGGGTACGCAAAAAAGTCTGGTGGAAGCACATTCGCTTTTCCGCCAAACTTTTTTATTTTAGAGATTTATCGATGATTCTAAATACTAGCGCTTAAATTGATGAACCATTTGATTTAATTTCCGCACTACCTCAGACAAATTGCCGCTGAGATTCGCGACTTTTTCAATCGATGATGCTTGCTCTCCGACCGATGCTGATACTTCCGCCGTGCCGGCTGCATTATCCTCAGCGACTGCTGCCAAACGATTAAACGCCCCGACGATTTCTGATCGATTGTCTCTAATTTCTGCTTCCATCAATCGTAATTGCTGTACGTCGTTTCTCGACCGCTCAATCTCCTGTGCCAATAAGGTAAATACTCGTTCTGTCTCTTCCATGGATGCCGTCTGTTCTTCAATCAAATGCCTGACATCGGACATCGTATCAAATGTCACTTCCGATTTTTGCTGCAACCGCTCAATGATCTTCTGAATATCGTTTGCTGAATCGGCAGATTGTTCCGCCAACTTCTTTATCTCATTCGCAACGACGGCAAATCCTTTACCAGCTTCACCGGCTCGCGCAGATTCAATCGATGCATTCAGTGCCAACAAACTTGTCTGGCTGGCAATATTGTTGATGACACCCATAATTTCGTTAATCTTATGTGCATTCTCATTCGTCTCTTGTACAAGCTGAAACACTTCTTCGATCGATCCCTGACTGCTTTTCGCCTTTTCCGTTACCTTGGCGTTAGAAACGACACCTTCGTCTTTTAATTGTTCGATTTTGTCGGATACTACCAACATCTCTCGTGTCAATTTGCTTAAATCATTCGTATTTTTCTCCAAGGCATGTGCCTTTTGCGAACCACTGTGGGTATCTTCTGACTGGCTCATCGAACTCGCCGCAATCCCTTCGACAACTTTGGCGATTTCCCTGGAAATCCCTAAGTTCTGGCGGGAGTTCTCTGCCAATTCACGGCTACTGATCTCAACCGCTTGTGCGGCATCCATCAGATTCCCAATCAAATCTCGCTGCCCTTTGAGCGTTTGATTAAATTTCTCAAAAACCGCGCCCATCTCGTCTTGTGACGTGACAGCGATCTCTGCCGTCAAATCACCTTTACTCATCGCATCCAGCCCCTGGACAAGCGTGGACAATTTACTAGAAATTAACCGTTTAAAGAGCAAATATACTCCGACTATGACAAACAATAAAATTAAAGCCGCAAATATCATGGAAATCTTCTGGATCTCCCATATTCTTTGTTCCACTTCAGCGACACTGATGGCGGCAACGATATACAAGCCGTCCCGTTTCTCAAAAATACCGAGATAATCGACGCCCTTTTCCGTAAAATATATTTCGCCCTTTTCCTTCTCCATGACTTCACGCATGAAATCCTGGTTTTCTATGGACCCCTGCAACTGTGTTTCATCAGAATGGATTCGAATGCCGCCTGTCTCATTAAACGCCATAATAAGACCCGTCTCGCCCAATTGCGTATTTTCAATAGAATGCTGTGGGCTGGACGCTTCATATATGACGAACTGCGGATTGGAGCTAAAGCCAATTTGGATAATCCCCGCACGGTCAATACGTGGTACACTGACATATTGCACTAAATGGGTTCCCCGGGTAGGAGCCGATCCTACTACAATTTGATTCTCATTGAGTGCCTTTTGACGCTCTTCTACCAGCTTATCAGCGTACAAAACTTCATCGCCCGCTTGGTTGCCCGACGCTGCCGTCACCTGATCATCTCTATCAAATAAATAGAGCTCTTCAACAGCAAATTCACGGGTAATCGCCTCAATCGCCTCTGACGAATAGTCATAATTCACCCATTCATTAGCAATCACCTTCGCTATGGTGACCGTTCTCTCATCCATTGCTTCACGTACATGCTGATTGGTAATACTTGCCGACGTAAATGTATCATACGCTGTCGAATGCGCATTCTTCATCATCTGCCGTTCCATTTCGTAAATCATATCCTCAACGAATACGTATGAAAATACCTGCGTTATAATCGATACGACTACAACTATAGCTGTAATCATGCTGACCATTCTCCGCAAAATACTTTTCCTTTTCGATACACTATACTCGATTTGTGTATCATCTTGCTGTCCGTTTCCAACCATCCGTCCTCTTCCTCTCATGCTAAAATTAGTATTTCCCCTGAACTGTTTTTGGCTAACCTAGAAAACGGCATGAAAAAAACCGACCTCTAGTAAAGTCGGTTGCACTACTAGCTCCAGATCATCCAAGTGCCCATATACAGATGACCAATCACGGCTTCTTTTTTTTATGTCTTACATATACACACATACTCTATAGCATATAGTATATGTCGTACATCTACACAAAATCTGAACCTTTACATTTTATAACTATGTATTACTTGTTGATAATTGAGCTTTTCTTCGCATCTACCACGATATATTCCGCAAACCGCTTGATGCTTTCCATAAATCTCGGAGGTGGGAATTCACCTCTTGCCATTTTGTTAAGCGCCCGTTCCCACTTGCCAGTAGTTTCTGGCGAGGTCAGCTCTTGTGGCACTGTTCCAATAATAGCAATTCCCTTTTCTGTGGGCAATAGTACTTTCTTCTCTCTTATGATATAGCCCACTTGGATTAGGCGCTCAATAATCGCCGCTCTCGTCGCTGGAGTTCCCAGACCGCTTTCTTTCAATTGCTCTTTTAAAGCTTCATCTTTGACAAACCTTCCGGCATTCTCCATTGCCCCTAGTAAAGCACTTTCTGTATATTGTTTGGGCGGTTGTGTCTGCTTTTTGTTGATTTCACAATCGTGGATCAGCAGCTGATCGCCTTCTTTTAACCGCGGCAACTGCTGTTCTTCTTGCTGCTCTTGCTTGGTTTGCTTTTCTTGCTTCCCTTGCTTTGGTCGTCCCGCTTTGTCTACCATTTCCTGATCTCGATAAAGTTCTTTCCATCCCCATTGGGTGATGACTTTTCCCTTAGACAAAAATGCGTGCTCTCCCACTTCCACAACAACCGATGTCGTCTGAAACTGATAATACGGATAAAAAACCGCAATAAAACGTCTGACGATCAAGTCATAAATATTTCGTTCTTTTGCATTCAGTTTCTGTAAATTCGGCGTCACAGGAGTCGGTATACATGCATGATGGTCTGTCACTTTTTTATCATTAATAATCCGCCCGGTGAACTTTAACTTATCAATGATCGGCGCTATGGCTTCTCTATAAGGCTCTATCTGCAATTTGCTTAAAGTCTTCCGTACATTTTCGCGCATATCTTCGCTCAAATAGCGACTGTCCGTACGCGGATAGGTAATTAATTTATGTCGTTCATATAACGCTTGCGCTAGATCGAGTGTCTCCTTAGCCGTGTATCCGTAGCTTTGATTGCCATCCCTTTGTAATTCTGTCAGATCATACAGTAGTGGCGGTGCTTGTGTCTTATCTTCCTCCGTAATCTTCGTCACCCGCCCAAGGCAACCCTTCGCCTGCGCCGCGATTTCTTCCGCCCTCGCCTGTGTGGCTATTTTACTGTTATTCTTCTGCATATCGATCCAGATGCCTTGGAAATTTTCGTATATACTTTTTACTTCCCAATAATCTTCCGGCTTGAAATCCTTGATCTGTCGATAACGGTCGACAATAATTGCCAATGTCGGTGTCTGAACGCGCCCAATACTGTAAAGTAAATTGTTCTTCACCGTATATGCACGCGTACCATTGATGCCAATTAACCAATCTGCCTCACTACGACATTTCGCCGAACGATACAGATCATCGTATTCTCGTCCGTCTTTCAGCGATTGGAACCCTTTGCTAATCGCTTCCTCGGTCATCGAACTGATCCACAGTCTTTTAAACGGTTTCGTACAACCGGACAGTTGATAAATATAGCGGAAAATCAGCTCTCCTTCTCTCCCGGCATCGGTGGCACATATAATTTGCTCTACATCTTTGCGGTGCAATAGCTGCTTTAAAATTGAAAATTGCTTCTCCGTCTTGTCTACCGGCTTCAAATGAAATTCTTCTGGAATAATTGGCAAATGCCCCATATTCCACTTCTTATATTTCATATCATAGTCTTCTGGTTCCCCGAGTGTCACTAAATGCCCGATTGCCCAAGAAATTACATATTGTTCACTTTCTATATAGCCATCTTTGGTAGCTTTGGTACCGCGGATCATGACTGTCGCTATATCTCTGGCGACGCTCGGCTTTTCGGCGATAATTAACTGTTTCTGCATAATAGATATCCTTTGCTTTGCTAGATTGATGGGTCTGACTGGCTGGCAATCGGCAATCGTTTGCCAAAAACGCCCCATATTCTTGACTGTAACCAAATAAATAGTTTTGTATTAGCCAGCATATAGATGATGACGGCGCTCCAAATAAATGCAAAACTTATCAGATGAGCCCCAGTAAATGGTTCGTGAAATAGAAAAACGCCGATTGCCAAGCTGATTGTTGGAGAGACATACTGAACAAAACCGACTGTCGCTAACGCAACCCTCCGCGTCGCCTGGGCAAACCACAACAGAGGCAATGCGGTCGCTACGCCACAGCCAATCAGTAAAATCGTCGTCAGATCCCACTCTGCGTATAAGAATGTACCCTGATTGCCCTTCACGATCGATAGATATATGAGAGCCACCGGCGTGACATATGCCGTTTCCATAGCTAGCCCCGTCAAAGAATCGACATTGGCAAGTTTTTTGACCAATCCGTACACTCCAAAAGTCAGTGTCAAAGCTAAAGCAATCCAAGGAACCCTACCGAATTGAAAGGTGATCGTACAAACCCCTATACTGGCAGCGACAAAAGCGACGCTCTGCCAAAAATTGAGTTTCTCTTTTAAAAATATCATCCCCAATAATACACTGAACAACGGCATGATGTAATAACCTAAGCTTGCTTCTATCAAATGGTCTGTATGGACAGCGTAAATATATATAAACCAGTTCGCGCTGATGATAATCGAACAAGCGAACATCGCTAACCTATTGGTGCGATTTGCCATGGTCGCTTTCAGCGTCTTCCAATGTCCTTGTACAAAAATAATTCCCATGACAAACACAAACGACCAAAAAATTCGATTCGCAAGTACCTCACCTGCCGGCACTTTATCTAACAACTTCCAATATATCGGCAGAAACCCCCATGCAACATATGCTAATAACGCATATGCTACTCCTACGCTACCATCGTTCGCCGGCTTACTTGCTTTTTGTCTCATAATCTCCTGTCCCTTCCATGATAACGCCTGCTTTTCATAATAAATCATATTCTATGCCTGACGATACCGCTTGTCAAATGCAAAAAACATAAAAAACCTGCGCACCCTTGCCGAGATCATTCGGCGTGACTGCCAGGTTGATTTGCGAAATATGACGTTATCATCACGAAGTTCGAAATAGCCATTGCATCGCTTTTGTAAAGTACTGCATAAAGAACACGGCATCATGAGTCCCTTGAGAATCAACCACAAATTTCAGACACTCTTCCGAGTATCCTTGCTTCTGCAAAATTCTATATGCTTGCCGATTATTCGTGAGCATCTCTTTCTGTACATTTTGCTTATAGATTCCTTCCCGCTCGCCAACATGTATGTAAATTCTGTTGCGGTCTTGGGGAGCAAGCGGAACCTGATTGTCCATAAACTGCAAAAAACCTGTAAACCACAGTGAAGGTGATAGGATTGCATAACGTGTAAAAACATCTGCATGCCGATACAACGCATACAGGGAAATTAACCCACCGAGGGAATATCCGGCAATACCCGTGTGCTCCGCTTGCGAGAGCGTTCGGTATTTACTGTCGATCTGCGGCTTCACCACTTCGATAATTTCCTTGAGATATGCATCGCCTCCGCCACCGAAATTCTCCCGGTCCATAGACACGGCATAACTTGCCCATGGCGTATATTCCAAATTGCGCCTTGTCGTATGCAAACCGACATAGATAATTTCTACAATTTCACCGGTAATCGCCATGTGCTGCAATAAATTAAAACATCCCTGTACGACTTGTCCACCGTCTTGCACATAGACGACTGGAAAATGCCGATCCGTAGTTTGATAGGAAGGGGGCAGAAAAACGCTTACCTCGCGTTCCGCCAATTGCTCTCGCACCAGCATCTCTATTCTCTCTCCTTATCGTCTCAATAATAGATATATAAAATACGGCACCCCGATAATCGATATGACAATCCCCACCGATAACTCCGCCGGAGCGAATACTGTTTTACCAATAAAGTCAGCGGCAACGACGATTGCCATGCCTACAAACCCACTGAGAGGCACAATCTTTCTATAGTTCAAGCCGATCAATCTTGCGGCAATGTGCGGTGCGATCAGCCCGACAAACGCAATGCTGCCCGATACAGAAACACATGCACTGACAATCCCTGCCGCACTGAGCAGCAGTATGTTTCGCTCTTTTTCTAATTGCACACCCAATCCGCGCACACTGGCATCATGCAATTGAAACAAATTGAGGACATGTCCTTTGCTGCACAATATTGGTGTAAGGCATACAATCCACGGCAACGTAGTCACAATTGATTTCCAGCTGGCGTTGTAAATACTTCCCGCCAACCATACAGTCGCCATTTCAAAATCCTGCGGATTCATCTTTAACGAGATGAACATCGTCAGCGCTTTAAACCCGGAACCGATTGCAATACCGACTAAAATTAACCGCTGCGGATCAAGGATCCCGTTTTGCCTTGAAAACAGATATATAAGAGCCATCGCTATGACTCCACCAATCACCCCAAATAACGGCATCGTCATCATTGCCATCCATCCTGCACCTGTCATCTGCCCATGTATGACAAGCATATACAGAACGACCGCCATCCCGGCGCCGGAGCTAATTCCTAAGATCTCTGGATCAGCTAACGGATTCCGTGTCACTCCTTGAATGGTCGCACCAGCCACTCCTAATCCAAATCCCACTAAACAGCCGATAATAATCCTCGGCAAGCGAAATTCAAATATGACCAAATCATAGTTATACTCCGGGTTAATACGCAACAACGTTTTGATAATATCTATAACGGCAATATCAAACACTCCGTTTGTCAAACTCGCATATACAGCCACCGCTGTTACCGTTAAGCAGCCTAGGATCGCGACTGCCAGTGAACGTGTTTTACGCATGTTTGCCGCCTCCTCTCGTTCTAATCAAATATAGAAAGAAAGGTACGCCGAACATCGCGGTCACCACACCAACCGGTGTTTCAAACGGGAAGTTGAGATATCGGCTGATGACGTCACACATGACGAGAAAGATCCCACCGATCGCTGCCGAACACGGAATAATTTTCCGATAGTCCTGTCCAACTATAAAGCGTGTCATATGGGGAATGATTATGCCGATAAAGGCAATTTTGCCCGCCAACGCCACGGCAATTCCCGTTAAAATGACAACACTGAGCATTGTCAGCAACTTAATTGTCGTCGTTTTTATACCCAGATTTACCGCAACATCTTCGCCCAATGATAACGCCGTAACCGAACGTGCCATTGCCATGGCAAGGAGTATACCGATAATCGCCAAGGGAATTGATAATTTGAGCATCTCCGGATTAATCTGGTGTAATCGCGCGTTATACCAGAAACTGATATTTTGTGATATTTGATAATATGTCGCCAGCGCTTGCGAGACACCGCCGAGAAATGTGCCGACGATCGTTCCCAAAATCGCCATCCGCACTGGCGAAAAACCGTTGGGAATCAAACTCGCTATCCCGAAAACAATCCCTGCGCCTAATGCCGAACCGATCATCGAATACACGACCATATCCAATGTCGATGCGCCCGGCAGGATAACCATGCAGACTGTGATGACAAATATCGAACCGTCTGTAACGCCCATAATTGCAGGCGATGCCAAGTAATTACGCGTCATCCCCTGCATCAAGGCACCGGAAACTGCCAGAAACGCCCCAATCAAAAGTGCACCGATTGCACGTGGCAATCGGGACACCATGACGATCTGATGATCAATATTCTCACTATTAAAATTACTGATAGCTTCTACTATTGTATGAATTTCAATAGTCTTTGCTCCATAATACGTAGATAGCATCAATGCGCCTATCGCCAGAAATGGTGACACAAGCAGTATGACAGACGCAGCAGATAGGTTCCATTTCATAAAAATCCTACTCATTTCCGCAATTTTTGTCGATAGTCTTCATCAATTTTCATTGATTATTCTTGTCGATCATTTTCATCAATCTATTGAATATTTTCCGTAATTGCTTCTAAAAATTTGATTCTGCTATAAGAAGGACCACCTTCACACAAAGGATCAATCACGTTGACAAAAGCGCTGCCTTCCTTAAATGCCTTCATATTCTGGACAATCGGATTGTTCTGCAAATCTTGTAAAATATTTGGCGCATCGGCGTTATCTTCTTCTGCGAATTGAATAAATAAGTAGTCGGGATTTACTTCGGCAAATTGTTCAATCGATAGTGCCTGCTGTTGTTTCGCTGCCTGCACAACCTCTGGCACAGCCAGACCGAGATCATTGTACAAAGCTGGATTTACAAATATATTCTCGGGATACACATTGACTTCGCCTCTTCTCAGACGAACTGCCAGCACCTTTTTGTCTGCTAATTTCTCCACTAACGCCTCTTTCGATTTCTCCAAGTCAGTTTCATATGCATCAATATGCTGCTGTACTTGGTCTTCTTTACCTGTCAATTCCCCCAGTAACTTCAGACCGTCTTGCCATTCTTCAGCCAAATGGGACACAAGAATTGTCGGTGCAATTTTCTCTAACTTCTCAACGGTCTCTGCCGGAAACTTTGTAGTACCAAGAATCACATCCGGCTTTAATTGTAAAATCGCTTCTAAATTCGGTTCACGTTTCTCGCCAATCGATGTAGCTTGGTCGGTCACCGCTGCGTATATTTCCGGGAACACGCCACCAACAGTACTTGCTCCTACCGGATGAACATCAAGCACCAAAGAATCCTCCAATACTTCCATTGCCCCTGTGACTACGATCCTTTCGACTTTCCCAGGAACTGTGTACGTTTCTCCTAAATATGTGATTGTTCTTTCCGTCGGTACTTCTTCTTGCACCGGGATTTGATCCTCCGCTTTCGGTTGCTGCACAGGTTCATTGCCGCTCTTGCTGCCGCAAGCGACAGCAAATATCATCAACATTGCTACCATTGCCATCAATAACATTCTATTTCTCATTAGTTTACACTTACCCCTCTCTTAACCGTTTAATGAAAATGATTATCATTGATGATTATAGATGAGCGGCTTTGTTTGTTCCATGGAAATAATCCTGAAAGTCTATGGACGATATCCAGAAAACAGTGCCACCACATCTTCGATGGCACGCCGGTGCGCATAAATCGAATATTCACGCCATATATCGGAAAATATCATATGAATTTTGCCATTCTTCACCGCTTCTATTTGCTGCCATTGGAAATCCGTCTGCAATTCTCTCCAATACGCCAATGTCGTTGCTTCCTGACAAACAAGCACCAATATTCTGTCCACTTCCATTTCTGCAATCTGCTGCAAGTGTATTGGCGTATCTTGGATCTGCAACGGCAAATTCCATGGAGTGCGCTGCAGATCTCCATATAGCACCTCTCGCATGCTGCGGTTACAATGGGCGTACATTTGTCTCCCTAGCAGACGCACAACAAGCACCGTTTCATCATTATAAGGTGCTAACTTTTCCAATGCCTGCACAACCTTAGCATCGTATTCTTGTAAGCATTGCTGTGCTTCCGCACTTTCTCCCAATGCATCGGCAACCGAACACAATTGAACGCGCCAATTTGCTTGTTCATCCGTCAGAAAAAACATAGGCACTCCCTTCTGAATGCGCTCCTGTTCGTGCTGACGCAGCTTGCCGCTGGCAATAACGATATCAGGACATGACTCCAGCATCTTCTCTACATTCGCTTCCCAGTCAATATTGTGCAGTTGCGCACTCAAGCATACGGGAATATCGTCTCGATAATACTCATAATAATACCTCGTCCATTTGGGATGTAATGGTGCCGCATATGGCATAATGTTCAAAGATAGCAAAAGCCCGATCGCCCCATGCCCATATGCGGCAATTTTACGTTGGCGGCTTTTCATATAATCTTTCGGAGAAACGCCTACTTGCTGTTTAAATTTTCTGCTAAAATAAAATTCATCGTGATACCCTACTTGTTCCGCAATATCACGTACCCGTCCACCCGTTCGCGCCATGAGATTTTTTGCTCGCTTGATACGTACCTGTGAAAGATACTCCATAGCGCTGATTCCATACGTCTTTTTATACAAATCGACATAATATTTAGAACTTAATGACGCTAAACTTGCTAACCGTTCGATCGTCACATTCTCATGAAACCGCTCCTCAATATATTCCTTAGTGAGTGCAAGCGCTTCCGAGGAATTTCTCACTGCCGACCGCTGGCTGTCAATCACTACATTATAGAACAATTCCATAAAATCAATTTGACTGCGAAATTGGCTGATCTCCCCAGGAGTATGCCAAGATTTATATACATTGCCGCATTGGGAAATTAATTTACTAGCAGAACGAACTTGTATCTCCCGCTCCTCTCCAAAGAGCTCCTCAATTCTTATGACACGCGCCTCTCGCTCGGTCCGATCCATATCTTGATATATGTCGAAACGAAACAAATACGCTTCCAATCCTTGCTCAATCACTTTTATTCCATATGTGTGTTTGGGTTCGCATACGTATACCGTTCCGACTTTCAAGCTGCGCTCACGATGGTCCAATACCAAATTTCCGCTACCGTTGCATATGACGATCAGCACAAACGAAGCAGAGAACTGTTGTTCCAACTTCATGCCCCGTTCTCCTTTAATCCATTGTACATCACGTAATTTTATAATAGCCTGATCGATATCTAATTTATCGGTAAAAACATTCACATTAGCACTCCTATCACCAGGGAATCCCTTTCGCGCTCTCTTATAGTTACTATATTATATTTGAAAGTAATTATCATTGTCAATTTTCTCTAGCCTCTGTTCTGTAACAATTGACGCAGAAAATAAATATTATAGGTAATAAAATTCTTATCATCGTTGTCAGTTTAATATAATAAATTATTATTGGGAGTCTACTCATTTTGTATATCCATATCTGCGCAATACTGTTATATAATAAAAGCTGTTGCTTTAGTCGTGTATGTATTATAAAATTAAAAGGCGAAACAGGATTTTCGATAAAAGCAGCGAATACTAATAAGAATCCTGTAAAAAAGCTGATCACTCAGCACTTTTAGTCATCTTTAATGATGATTTAAAACTATTCTTACACTCAGGGGGTGAGCAAACAATTGATTCTATTAGAAAACGTCAATAAGTCTTTTGGGCAAAATCACGTACTTCGTGATATCAATTTGACTGTTGGCTCAGGAGAAAAGATGGTCGTCATCGGACCGAGCGGCTCAGGCAAAAGTACATTAATACGTTGCATGAACTTATTGGAAAAGCCTGATTCGGGAAAAATTATTATCGACGGTGTGGAGATTACTGCTTCGAGGGCAAAAGTCGCTCAAGTAAGACAATCTGTCGCCTTCGTCTTCCAGAATTTCAACCTTTATCCTCATAAAACGGTATTGGAAAATCTGACATTGGCCCCTACATTAATTAAAGGTGTATCCAAAGAAGAGGCAAGTGAATCAGGTCTTAAATTTCTGGAAAGAGTCGGACTTAAAGAGAAAGCCGATGCGTACCCTCCACAACTTTCAGGTGGTCAACAACAACGCGTTGCCATTGCAAGAGCATTGAATATGCGTCCCAAAATTATGCTTTTTGATGAACCTACCTCAGCACTAGATCCTGAAATGATCCAAGAAGTCCTTGATGTAATGGCCAGTTTAGCAAATGAAGGTATTACAATGGTTGTAGTCACTCATGAAATGGGATTTGCCCGCCAAGTGGCGGATCGAGTTATATTTATGGATGAAGGTCAAATTGTAGAAACGGGAAACCCCGAACACTTCTTCATAGACCCCACTCACGAGCGCACAAAACTTTTCCTCAGTCGAATTTTGCGTTCTAACTAATCGATGTGAACTCCTACACATAACTGTCTTCCATAAGGTTGCCTACACCACTATGTTTCAAAAACTAATCTATATTCTAATTTTATAAAAAGGATGTGTTATGTTATGAAAAAAAGACTAGTCCTATTAGTTAGTGGCTTGTTACTAGTTGCCGCCTTATTTACAGGATGTGGCAGCACCACTACTGGAGACAAAAATGCCCCTGACAGCGCGGTTGATGCAAGCGCGCCGGCTGAAATCCAAGAAATTCAAAAACGCGGTGTTCTTAAAGTCGGTGTAAAAATTGACGTACCAAAGTTCGGATATGAAGATCCTATGACACAAGTTCTCGATGGCTTCGAAATTGACATCGCAAAATCATTTGCTAAGAAAATCTTAGGCGATGAAACAAAAATTGACTTTACCGGCGTTACTGCCAAAACACGTGGACCACTACTCGATAATGGCGATGTAGATATGCTCGTATCCACATTTACAATTACAGAAGAGCGTAAATTGAGCTATAATTTTACACAACCTTACTTCGTAGATGGTGTTGGTCTACTTGTAAAAAAAGCAGCCGGAATTAACAGTTTAGCAGACTTAGACGGCAAGAAAATTGGGGTCGCTCAGTCCGCTACTTCTAAAACTGCTATCCAAGAAGAAGCAGATAAATTAGGAATTAAAGTCAGCTTCTTAGAATTTGCAAGCTATCCTGAAATCAAAGCTGCTCTCGATTCCGGTCGTGTCGATTGTTTCTCTGTTGACGGATCAATTTTATTCGGATATTTAGACGACTCTACTATGATTCTTGAAGATCGCTTTAGCCCGCAAGAATACGGTATCGCGACAAAATTGAACAATAAAGGATTAGCAGAATACCTGGATGCCGAGATACAAGCTATGAAAGATTCCGGTGAATTACAGACTTTACTTGAAAAATGGGGACTTGAATAGTGGGTCCATTTGCCTGGTTTAAGTGGGAAGCTCTCTTTCGTGATTGGAGAGTTTTCGCTGAAGGCTTTAGCTTTACGATTTTAGCATCGATCTTAGCGTTACTTTTAGCACTGGCATTAGGAGTCATTTTTGGTGTCTTTTCTACAACAAATAACAAGCTTTTGAAAGGCACAAGTCGTGTTTATGTGGAATTTATTCAAAATACTCCCTTGCTGATTCAGGTATTCTTTCTCTATAACGGTTTACCTCACTTAGGTATTATGCTCAATGTATTCACTGTTGGTGTTTTGGGAGTCGGTGTATACCATGGGGCATATATTGCCGAAGTAGTGCGAGCAGGCATCCAGGCCATACCACGCGGACAAATGGAAGCAGCACATTCGCAAGGCTTTAACCATTTACAGACGATGCGTCATATTATTTTGCCGCAAGCAATGAAAGTCGTTCTTCCTCCGTTAACCAATCAAGCCGTCAGCTTGATCAAAAATACATCTGTCATGGCGATGGTTGCCGGCGGAGAATTAATGTATCATGCCGATTCCTGGTCAAGCAACAACTTGTACTATGGACCGGCTTATGTAACTGTGGCATTGCTTTATCTGATTCTATGTTTCCCACTCGCTAAACTTGCTCAGCGTCTGGAAGAGAGATCGGGGGCTGCTACATGATACAAGATATACTACAACCGGAAATTTTTCGCTTTTTAGGTCAAGGATTATTAACTACGCTGCACATTTCCATTGTCAGCATTATACTCAGTTTCATTTTCGGAACTATATTGGGCATGATGCGCTTTTCGAAAAATAAAATTTTAGCACCAATCGCTACAATTTATATCGATGTCGTGCGCAACATCCCTCTGTTGCTTATCATCTTGGCTATGCGCTTTTTGACAAATTTGAAGCCAGAAAATGCGGGTATTGCGGCATTGACCGTATTTACAACGGCAATTATCGCAGAAATCGTTCGCGGTGGTCTGAACTCTGTTGACAAGGGTCAATGGGAAGCCGCGCATTCTCAAGGTCTATCTTATTTGCAAATCATGTGGCATATCGTGTTACCTCAATCCATGCGCCGCATGGTTCCACCTCTAGTTTCTCAATTCATCACAATTGTCAAAGATACGTCATTCGTATGGGCAATCGGTGTTAAAGACCTAACAGGTCGGGGAATGATCGTCATGGGTCAATATGGTTCAAAGGAGCAAGTATTTGCCCTTTTCGCAATGATTGCATTGACTTACTTTATATTGAACTATACTTTATCTGTGCTAGCTCGACGCCAACAACGCCGTTTAGCGATGAGAAGTTATTAAAAAATTACAGTTCATAAATACAAACAAAGAGATCGCCCCTTACTGAGTGTAAGATGGCGATCTCTCATTTTTTATTAGTTTCCTTGATTGTCTCTTTTTATTTACTCTCTTCCACTGCGGATTTCTGTCCAATAACGGTCATATTCACGCAACGCATCTGCCACATCAACTAACCATTCAGTGCGGTCAAGCTCTTCCTGGCTCAAGAATATCATATTATTATCTAGATATTCTGGACTGTGTAGTGCGTACGCAGCTTCATTAGGATTGCTATAGCCAATGGATTCATAATTCTTTACACTAACTTCCGGTTCCAATAAATAATTGATAAACTTCTCTGCCATTTCTTTGTTTTTCGCGCCTTTAGGAATCGCCAGTGTGTCTGCCCAAATCGTCGCCCCTTCTTCCGGCACCACGTATTCGATGTTTTCCGCTTCTTCATAAATATACGAAGCGTCCCCTGACCAGACTGTTCCGATCCATACTTCCTCTGCTACGAATTTCTGCTTTATATTATCCGTATCAAACGCCACCACATTCGGCAACAGCCCTTTCAAGTCTGTGACGGCAGTTTGCAATTCATTAAGATCTTGCGTACTGTTGGAATATCCGTTCTTGATCAATGCCATACCGATTGTCTCGCGCGGGTCATTTAACAACACGACTCTTCCTCTATACTTCTCATCCCACAGGTCCTGCCAGCTTGTAATCTCGTCGGTGACAAATTGCGGATTGTATGCAATGCCTGTCACCCCCCAAGTATAGACGAGAGAATACTTATTCCCCGGATCAAACGGTGGTGTTTGAAAATTCGATACAATGTTTTTGATATTCGGCATTTTTTCTTTATCTAATTCTTCCAGCATGTCCAATTTGATCATCGTCTCCACCATATAATCTGATGGTTGGATCAAATCGTATTGTGAGCCTCCTGCCTGCAATTTAGCAAACATCTCTTCATTGCTGGAAAAAACATCGTAATTGATTCTTACATTGTACTCCTCTTCAAATGCAGCCAAAACTTCCGGGTCGAAATTATCCGCCCAACTATAAATATTCAATGTCTCCTTGGATGATGAACACCCCGCAATCGACATCATCACAAGCAAGCTGACAACCACCATAGACACAATTCTCTTCATAATAAACCATCTCCTTTAATTTTCATAATAATTATATAGAAATACCCTTTAACCTGACTAACTTAGCGTAAGTCTCCCACCTCGTAAGGAGAGAGTCCAACGCTAACTAAGTCATGCATTGGCAGTTCTAAAATTCAGTTGGAGTAAAAGAATCTCCACCTGAATTAAGAACTTGCCTTAAAATAATGGTGTATTTTCTTTCGAACCTTTGCGTCTGATCAGCTCTCCGACAGTCACTAAAATGACGGTCGTCACAATCATCAAAGACGCCAGCGCATTAATCTCCGGTGTTATACCGCGCTTAATCATCCCATAAATATAAATTGGCAATGTCGTTGAGCTGGGACCGGCAACGAAAAAGCTAATCACGAAATCATCGAGCGAAAGCGTAAATACCAGCAAAGCACTCGCAAAAATACTTGGCGAAATCGTCGGCAGTGTAACTTTTGTGAACGTCTGCCAAGGTGTCGCACCCAAATCTTGAGAAGCCTCTTCCAGTTCCCTGCCCATCTCCTGTAAGCGCGTCAATACAATCATGTAGACGAACGGAATACTGAATGTAATATGCGCAATCGCCAGCGTCCCTTTGCCCAAGGCAATGTCTAATTGACTGAACAACAGTAATAATGATAGCCCCATTAGCAATTCAGGAATTAGCATTGGGAAATAAATCAATCCACTCCAAAGATACCGAAAGCGAAATGCATATTTGTGAAATGCGTATGCTGTCAATGTACCGCCAATTGTTGCAAGGATCATCGTAATCACGGCGATAATCAGGCTGTTGCTGAGCGCTTCCAGCACAAATCGATTTTCAAAGAGTGATTTATACCAATCAAATGTAAATCCCGTCCATACAGCATTAATTCTCGATTGATTAAATGAGTATACGACGAGGATTGCCATTGGTAAATACGTAAATATTAGCATGGCAAAGGAGAACACTGCCAAAAATCGTTTCATTTCTCTCCCCCTATACTATCCTGTAATGGTTCCTGCGTATTCCCCGATTGCCCCTGCATCGCCTTGTAATACATAGCGATCAAAATTGCCGAAAGAATAATCATCAGAATGGAAATTGCCGATCCGAACGGCCAATCTCTCGCAGAAAGAAATTGATTTTGAATGACGTTACCCAAAAGCATTGATTTCGCGCCACCGAGTATATCCGGTACAACAAACATCCCCAGAGAAGAAACGAAGACCATCACCGAGCCATTAACCACACCCGGACGTGTCAACGGCAATGTGACATGCCAAAATGTCTGTACACGATTTGCGCCTAAGTCATAGGCAGCCTCTAATTTTTGATTATCTAATTTTTCTATCGACGTGTACAGCGGTAAAACCATAAACGGCAATAACGTATAAATCATGCCTAGCATTACAGAACCCCAATTATACAGTAGCGAAAGCGGTACTTCAATAATTCCCAGATTCAGCATTATGCTGTTAACAAGACCCTGGGAACGCAGAATAATCACCCATGCATAGGAACGCACCAAGAAATTGATCCAAAAAGGGATCATGACCAATATCAGCCAAATATTCTGCCGAGAACGCGGCAACCGCGAAATATAATAAGCGAGCGGATAGGAAAGAACCAGTGTACCGAATGTAGTGGCAATCGATACCACTAAGGTGTCAAATAGTATCCCCAGATACAGTGGTTCGAAAAAGCGCCTGTAATTTTCCAGCACAAAGCCGGGGATAAGCTGACCGTATAATCCCCGTTCATAGAAAGAGATTACAAACATGACAAATAACGGCACCGCAAAAAAAATAACTAACCATACTAATGTCGGTGCCGCCAACAACTTGCCTCTATTTTTCAATAAGATCCACCTCCGCTTTCTCGGACCAGCTTACTATCACCTGCTGTTCATGCGCCCAAGATGATCGATTTCCGTAATCGTACACCAAGACTGGTGTCGTTTCACCTTCTGCCGAAATATAGATTTTGTTATAGTTACCGGTAAAGACAATATCCAAAATACGACCTTGCTTTGTTCTTCTTTGGTTACCCTGATCGTTGACAAACTCTTCCTGAGCATCAATGTGCATATTTTCCGGTCGTACACAAAAAATCCGGTCGTTTTGACGGAAAATATTATTCTCGCCGATGAATTTCGCTGCGAACAATGATTCAGGGTGATGATACACTTCTTTCGGCGTATCAATCTGTTCTATTTTACCCTTATTCATGATGGCAATTCTATCCGACATGATCAACGCTTCTTCCTGATCATGTGTCACATATATAAACGTAATTTGCAACTGTCGTTGCAGACGCTTCAAATCCAATTGCAGGCTTTTACGCAGTTGGTAATCCAACGCTCCAAGCGGCTCGTCCAATAGAAGCACTTTCGGGCGATTGATAATTGCCCTGGCGATGGCGACACGCTGTTGCTGTCCCCCAGATAATTGCGTAGGCATTCGTTTGCCAAAATTCTCGAGCTGTGTGTATGCCATAACTTCACGCAGACGTTCCTTCTGTTCTTCTAAAGGAAGCTTTTTCATTTGCAACCCAAACAATATGTTCTGCTCCACATTCATATGAGGAAACAAAGCATAATTTTGAAAAATCATATTTACATTACGACGATACGGGGGAATGTCGATAACCGGTTGTTCCGCTAAAAAAATCTCTCCTGCGTCCGGCTGTTCAAAGCCGGCGATCATCCTCAGTAGAGTTGTCTTTCCGCATCCACTCGGTCCTAACAACGTCAAAAATTCACCTTCATAGACAGATAACGTCAACGGTAAAATTACTTGTTCGCCGTCATACTTCTTTGTAACATTAGCAACTCGTATCATAGTATTCATTCGCATTTTCCTTTACATAAAAACTTGAACTGCATCTTTAAAAAATATCATCTTAGGATACTATAAGAC
>JAEWFW010000042.1 GCA_023388635.1 Bacillota bacterium | reverse complement strand
GCCAAATGTCCAGTATACAACGGAGGCAACCATGTTATCATCGCTGAAATATTGAATCAGCGTTGTCGCACCGGTAAACATCGCACTGATCGCAACGCCCGCAAGTATCATTGCCGACGGCGACACCCCGCTGACGCGGGACAATAGCAGAATAAGCACAGTTGTGCAAATTCCTCCCAAAAACGCGCAAATAACCACGGTATATGGATTTGTATATGTAATGTTTGCACTGGAGGCGTTGCTGATTTGAGCACCCGCCTGAAGATATATTATGGCAACCGCCGCACCGAAGGATGCGCCTTGCGACACACCGAGCGTAGACGCTGACGCAAGTGGGTTGCGCAGTACGTTTTGCATGACACAGCCAGCCATAGCCAGTGCGATTCCGACACTCATTCCCGTAGCAATACGAGGCATACGCACGTTCCAGATAATTGTTTTGCTTGATGTTTCACCATCACCCACCAGAACGCGCAGGACTTCTGTTATCGGAAGCCCTGCGGAACCGACAGAAATTGATATTATAATAGCGGTGAACAGGATTACGAAAAGCGAGATCATAAATAGCCATTTTCTTCCGATATAACGGTTATATTCATGATCTATACTTAATGAGCGTTTGATTAGCATCATCAAATCACTTGCCTATTGTAATTTGACCATAGTAAAGACCGGCCTCAGCCATCATGTCATATGTGTTCTCGCCAAGGAATGTCGTTAGTATCTCCTCGGATTTTTTGGCTATGTCAACGTCGGCGAACTGTTCAGGAAACAGAACAATACCGGCGTAGTAAGCATTCATAAATGCGTATGTGAAATTGGTGCCGGCGTTGTTGAATGCAGGCATAGTATAAACCCGACCTTCTTGCACCGCACGCAGAGAATTAAAATAGTTGGGATTGGTAGCATATTCGCCATTTACCAAGTCCATATTGCCCGGATCAAGGAAAATTACATCGGGATCCCATGTCAATATCGCTTCTAAATCTGCCTCGTAAAAACCTTCGATGCTTTTGTCAGCAGCTACGTTAATCGCATTAACCGCATCAAAAATACCGAATACAGAATAGGTACCGGAAAAACCGCGCCGTCCATTCCATGTAACCGCACCGGCATATGCACTGAGTTTTTCGCTGTCAGAAATCCCTGATGTGCGGGCATCCAAATCAGCCAACATTGTATCAACATAATCCAAAATCATTTCGCAGCGTTCCTGCGCACCGATGACATCGGCAAAAACTCGCATCGCGTCATAAAATGTGGTCGGAGCTAAGCCTGTAATGTGCCGTACCGAAACGACAGGAATGCCGGTCTGCATATGTAACTCGTTCGCTGCCTCCAAATCAAACCCTGCGATAATAACGTCGGGAGCAACCTTGATGATTTCTTCCGGATAGCCGTTATTCTGTCCGCTGCCACCACCGGAACCGACGAACGGCAACTCCAAAAGCGATGCATGATGTATAGAGTTGTAGTCTCTCCGAACATTAACGCCGTCTTTTATGTAGTCCTCCGCGCCGACAAGCATGTCCATGGCATCAAGATACGCAGCTAAACGTGGCGCACCGGATCCAAGACAAATTATCGATTCCACTTTGGATGGAATTTCGACTTCCCTACCCAATACATCGGTGATGATTCTTGTTTTTGATTCATTTACAACATCAGGAGTGCCGCTTACCGGCAGTGTGCTATTATTTGCAGGTGGTGCCGTATTTCCGCTCTGTCCGGCGGGTTTGCCGCAGGCTGCAATGCTCATGACCATTATCAATGCTAATATTAGTGCAAATGCTTTTTTCATTATCATTCTCCTTTTTATTCCCTATTGACTTTTTATTTGCAAGTTTAATATTTATTAGTTACCAACCGCGAGTATATTCTTCAAAGCAGTCCAAGCAAACCTGTTTCCCTTCCTGAAAGCGCATCTTATACTCGGCAGCAGCCTCACCACACTGTTCGCATGTTATGGAGGAAAAGAGGCGCGCCCGACCCGGCAAGGTTATGTTTACTTCCTTGCAGTCAAATACTTCCTCTATAGGTGCATGTAATAAATAATTCTGATATTCTGATCGCTGCATATTATTTTTTCTGGACTTCAGATAAAAACGCATGGCTTGTCCATTATCTCGTCTGATGAAGGCAAATGCCTGTTTGCCAGTAGGTTTATAAATCAAATTGCCTTTTCCCATCGTACAGCTCAACAACGCTTGGATAGCATCGACGCCGCAAGCGTCATTTTCCGTTATACATACAATTTCTTCATCTTGTGACATGCTAATTCCCATTTTTTCAAATGCTGCTTCACATGCTTTAAATCCGATGGCAAGTCCAGGACAGTCATGTCCGTGAAAAGCAACCGCTTTCTCCCATAAATGCTGATTCATCTTGATATTTCCCTCATTTCTCTACAATAAAATTTATTCGTACTACGAAATATAAATTTCGTAACACCATTTATGACATTGTAATACATAAGTTGCTAATATTCAATATACTAAATGAATTTCTCGACCATTTGTTTTTTTATGACCAGATTTCTACTAATAGCACGTTGCCAATTTTTAAATCTATGTACCGAAGAAAACATACAGACATGGATTCTATCAATACAAAACCACGAAAAATTCACTACAAAACATACAGTGAATTTCCGTGGTTCATCTGCATACCCTCTTAGGTATACACTTGATACTCTATATCATTTGATGATTGTTCACTTTACCCGCTCTTGGCTCTTTTTACCACTTGAAATCCCCATTGAGTTTTGAAGTCACGCTTCTCATCCCACTTGCGATCCGCTTCGATCATTTCCGGAATGATATTGACATGTCTCTGGATCGAGAAGAAACCTGGAATCTGTTCTAATTCTGCCCACGCGCGTCTAAAGTGAATTTTCATTTGTTCCCGATCAATCGTGTAGAAATCCCTCTGATGATCGGCAGAGTAGAAAATATCCGTATCTAATTTCGTATAATGCTTTACGATAAATTGGCTCAAAAACAGGACTGCTTTGCTGATTTGCGGAGATAGTACCCAACTTCCTAATGTGCGGTATTCAAAACCGCCGTGGAATTGTGTGCGCACATCTCCCAGAAATCCGTATCGTATGCGTCGTTGTTTCGCAGTGCTCGGTTCTTCAATCAGTACGAGTGGCACTGCTAAGTAATTATCCAACGCCCTCGTTATGGCGGAATTGAGCTTCACATTACTGAAATGGATATGCCCGCCAATCGAATAGCCTTTAAACGGCATACTTCCCGCCAACCATTGAATCTTATCAGAATTGACTTTCAATATGGCTTCGTGCATAATATTGCGTATATTTTCTACTACTTGTTCCGGGTCGCTGCTGGGATCGGGTCGTATTTCCGCAAGCGGCCGTCTCGATAAATTACGGTTAATCGTCCGAGCGTCACAACCGATTTTCCCTTTTTTAGAAAAATATTTGGAGGCAAGCACCATCTTGCCCTCGCGGTTTTTAAACATAAATTCTAAATCTGCGCCAATAACAGGGCTGGTCGTCTCAAGGTCGGCTGTATACTGTTTGACAAAATTTACGATTGCATTCCGATATAGCTGTTCCCGGCGTGGATTGAGTGTGGGGCTCGCTTCCACATTGAGTACGATCTGCTTTCTCGCAGATGAGATACCTATCCATACGGAGCCGAAATCCAATCCGAGTGAATAGATCGCTCGTTCCGCCATCCTGGCAACTCTCTGGGTTTCACGATTTTCACTCTCCGGCACTTCATAAAATTTATTATTCAATGCGGGCGTTTTATTGGAAAGCCAAACTAAATTATCGTTGGAACGGTACATAATCAGCGTCTGGAACTGAAATACGAATACACGATAACTCCTGACCGCATGTACCTGTTGTATCTGATAACGTATTTTTTCCGAACTGCCGTTGCCGATTTTCTGAATGGCCGGCACTTCAATTCCATTGAGTTTCAAAATTCGAAACATGCGCAACCGTTTGGTCGCATTCCCTATCGCTTGCGTCGTATTGCATATATAATCGTATGCCACATTTGGCGGCGTCGTCTTTCCCCATTGCACTGCGACGTATGCTTGATTTCTGGAATTATCTGGACTGCTTTCTGCTAATGCGTTTTCTACGTTCGTTGTAAGTTTTTTAAGGTATGATTGGTTGTTATGAACGATTTTGCATTTCACAACTCGTATTGCCTCCTTCCATTACTCAGGAACCTCGTGCCAGTTACACAAATATGAAATGTATTGAGACAATTTTTCAATTGCTTTACTTTGTATTTCTTTCTCATCAAATTTCATCGGTTTGGCGTTAATTTCGATCAGCGACAACTGGAGATTGTCATTCACACCGATATCCATGGAGATTTCTCCAAAATTTTTGCCTAATCCAACTTCTAATGCCGCCGGTATTCGGGCTGCCATTTCTTCCAATTGTTCATGCATGAATTTCTGTTGTGCTTCATCGGTGACGATCTGCCGGAGCAATTTTTTTAAATCCATAATTTCTCCGCCGTTTGGTATGTGCGTCATGAACGCTTTCGGTGCTGCTACTCTCGCGCCGGCACCAGTCAAACTCCATTTTCCGTAGGCATTTTTTTGTGCCAATGCGCGGATATCGAATATTCGCTCATTGTATTTCAGAAAACGCACTCCCTGTTGAATCAAATAACTTCTATTGTCAACTTTGGATTGAAAGAAATCGACCAATTTTGTGAGATTGCCGCTGATATAGTTGACAATTTTTCCGTTGCGCTTTGTCTGAAACACATATTTCCCGTCACTCAATTTACTGAAGCGCCATATCCCCACGCCGAGGGAATTCTGGATCGGTTTGATATACAAAGAATCATACTTGCCGATCATGTCAGTCAAATCCTCTTGGCTATAAATACGGGTGTCTAACAAATATTTAGCAATCCCCGCGCCATTTTTCAGCACGGAATACGATAAGTATTTATCTAAGAAGCTGGTGTTAAAGAAGCCTGTGCCTATTTTATCTATCAAAATTCGTTTTGCCTTCTGCGAGACTTCCATCGCCTCCCATTTACGCGACGAAATTTGATTGTACACGACTTCCGACCAAGGAAATTTCGCCGGTTTCCACGGGCTGCCCATATTCATCTTCACTGGGGTATACACGTACCCCGTTAGGCAAGTATCTGCCTCATTTATATGCTCAGGGTGAATCGCTGTGACGATCATCCCCTGCTCTGATAATGTTTTTGCCAATTCGTTTAATACAACCATTTTCCCTTTTTTATTCTTGACATGCTTTCCCTTGACACTGAGTGGATCAAGCAAAATACTGACGACAGGGGATAGATATATGTTTTTATTCCTCATGTGACACTTCACTGAGATTTCTGGAAGAGTAAAAGGAACATTTTTCGTCAGACGAAACGAATGTTGCTTGCGTTTCTGCATATCGTAGTTCTTTGGAATTTCTGCCAGTACGTATTCGCCCCACTTAATAACGCGTGGAGCCGTCCTAGGGATCGCCATTTTGTTAATCCTGGGAAACGTGATGGTTATGTGCGAATCGGATATTTTCAACGTACATAACATGTTGTACTACACCTCTTTTAATTGCCGGCATTGACCAAATATCCGGCGTACTCAATCGGTCTTCTAAACGATTTTTCTACAAGCTCTTTTGACCCTGTTTCCGTATCTAAAGTCTTCCAAGGTTTAGAGTTTACCTCAATTAACCATGTTTGACCATTTTCCGTGATTCCGAGATCAAGCCCCAACTCACCGAACAATTTTTCTGATTTTTCTTCCAGTGCATGCGTGATGACCCGCGCTGCCCTCCGTAAATTTGCGACAATCGTTTTCACTGTAGCCGGTGGAAAGTTTACTGCCAAAACTTCCTCGACAGTCTTCGCTTCACCGCCTGTGCTTAAATTGGAGGTGATCGATCCAGGTTTCGATACACGGGCGAACATTTTCGTCCGAACCCATTTCCCATGTTCATTCTTTTGCATCAAGACGCGAATATCCACGGGGCGCCCATTATAACGGATCAATGATAATCCTTTCTGTAATATATACTGCCTGCGTTTGATGATATTGCTCACCGATTCTTCCAACTGTTTCTTATTCAAAGACCTGCCTTCCACAAGCATTGAGCCCTGGCTTTTATATTCATAATGCTGATTTTTCCTCGTAATCGTGATGATTCCTTTTCCCTGGCTGCCATTGATCGGTTTGAGATAGACAAACCCATGCTTTATCACATTGGCGGCAATATCGGACACGCTTTTGAGCAATATCGTCGGCGGATGGTATTTTTTTGATTGCTCGTGGTTCGAGATATATTCGAAAATCTCCCATTTGTTAAAATATCCCGGATTAAAATAAAAAGGAATTTCCTGACGTAACCGCTCCATGGCTTTGATCACATTCGCTTGTTGTTCATATGTCCTGGAGACATTCTGATCGTACATGACATCGGGAAACGGCACCGTACGTCTAATAATCTTATCATTTTCATCTAAAATATAGCCTTGAATCATTTTTTTCGTCCATTCAATATCTTCTGCACAGAATGCAAACGCGTAGTAATGCAGTTCTTTGGCATGAAGCAAATATTGCTGAACGATCTGCTTTTGCAGCTTCGTGATTGTCTTTTGTTTTTTCTTTTGCCGTACGAAAATGCCGATCACCGGACTGATTTGTATAGATTTTTTGTCTTCAGAAATACGCATTTGTAATGTCAATTTATGAAACGGGATTTTTAAAGTCTGCGCTATCTCCAAAGAAACTTGCATCCGTTCTACTTTTTTCGATGCGCTGCCGCAATAAATGCTAACCGATGTCACGCGTTTGTTCCCCATTTGCAACGTATAATTTCTCTTGCGATGCAGGATCTGGAATAGATCTTTGTCATTCGTATAGAACAAGACTTCTCCTCTATTTAGATTCGGGTTAATCTCAATAGCGATATGCTTTATCACGTAAATTCCCCCTGAATTTTCGAAACCATAATTCTAAACAATATTGTATAGGGATTTCCAACGATTGTGTGCGTTTTGCTTCATCGACGATGCGCAACGATTTTCTTCCCGGGCGCGGATTAATTTCTATGATCCAGGGATCTCCCGACGTGTCAACGCCGAGATCAATTCCTAGTTCTCCGAAAGTACCGCTGGAATTTTCTAATGTAAATGCCGCGAGAATCGATACATCTTTGATTTTTTGGTACAAGATGTTGGCGTCTTCTATATTCAGTTTTTTGGCAATTTGTTTGACTGCCGTTTCACCGTCAATGACCGTTCCGCCTCTCGACAAATTACTCGTAATATCATTTTGTTTGCCCACTCGCGCGACGACCGCTGTAATGCCCCAGCGGAGGTTTTCCCTTTTTTGCAAGAGTACGCGAAAATCAAGGATGCTGTTATTGACTTTAAACAGTGGAATCGCCTGTTGGATGATATACAATTGTTTATTATGCAAGTTGAATTGATTTATTTTTTTGTTGATAAACAAGCACATGCTCTTGACTGTGTTGCTCGTATATCGAACGTCGTTGATAAAAATATGGTATTTGTTATTTTGCCGGCTGACTTTGATAATCCCGTAACCTTGGGTTCCACCTACCGGTTTCATGTACACGGTCGTATATTTATCGAGCATGCTCACAAGGTCTTGGAAATCGTTATATACGATCGTGTCCGGCAAATATTCGGATAGCATAGAATTTTTGGCAAGAATCTCATATGTCTCATATTTGTTGCCTAGACTCGCATTGAATTTAATTATGTCCGGATTGTTCTGGAACATCATCCTTTCTTTATGTGCGCTATTCCAATATTTAGTGCCGCCGAATATTCCACGATCAATAATGACATCCGGCAGCGGAAATTTGCATATTTTCCACGCATTACTTACATAGCAAAATCTGTATCCGACAATCGTCTTTGTCTCGTAATTTGTATTATTCGGAGTAAATACCATGAGCGCAATCTTTTTATCGATACATAGATCTGCAAAGCTTTTCAAAAACGTATTTAATAGCCCAAAGTCCCCTGTCTTCTCCTTTCTTACATAAACGGAGAGTAGCGGTCCAATTTTGATGAGATGTTTTTGTATGATAACATGGAGTTGTAATTTCCCATATGGAAAACATAAATTGGCAGCGAGTTTATCAGATAAAATGAGTTCATTGCCTTTATGAAACCGAATCGGCACTTCCGCTTTTTTTTGACCAAAAGAAACAAGGGTTTTCGTCTTGCCTTGATAAAATTCATGCTTCTGTAGTGTTTTCGGTAAAACAATGCACATTTCATTGTCTTTTTTTACCCTGATGAGCAATTCATAAATTTCCAATATTTTACCCTCCCCATACAACCACCTAGCAATAGTTTATGCATGTTATATAGTAAAGTGAGCACTATATGATTGGACAAAAAAAAAATTGGGTTTTCACCCAACTTCTTCGCATTGAATTTATTCTTCATCGTCAATTAATATGTGCGTCTCCACTTGGTTCTCGTCATCCAATTCTTCATATAACTCTTGCTCATCGATTTCTTTTTCTTCTTGCTCTACGACAAGAACGGCAAGCTTCGTTTCACCAATTAATTCACTGTAAAACTCCTTCTCCACTTTGATACGGATGTGCTGTCCGTCAACATCAATTTTTGCTTCCAAGCAATTTGGCTGCTGTTTGATGCTCGTAATTACTTCGTGATTATTATCTGTAATGAGATTTTCAATATAATCCATACAGATTTCTTCCACATAGGTCACGGCTTCTTTGGTGACCGTCGTTTTCGTGTTATTATCATAAGAATACCAGATATTCACGTCATAGCTGCCTGTAATTTCTACAAGCTCTCCCGCTTTTTCTGATATAAACGTATGATTGATGACCCAAGCCCCAAGGATACTGGTAGGAATATTTGCCGGTTTTATTATATGGATAGTTTGCGAATACTTGCGACCCTTTGCACATACCGCTTTAGTAAATATCTCGCGAGTATTTACCTGATTATCGATATACACCATAAATTTTTTACCTCCTCATTGTTTTCAAGTAAAGACGATTTAGAAAAATATCAAAACTGCGAAGTATGAGCCCATAATGGCTTTTAGTTCAATTGTATGCAGGTTCAATGCCTATAGTGCATAAAAAAGCTCACATTTTTTAAAAAAATGTGAGCTTTTTTATCAAGCTAGCATCCATGACACTGATGACAGCCTCCACTATGCGATTTTTCCTGTAATACAATTTTCGGTGACACGGCACTGACAAATATATGAATCACATCTTTCAGATAATCCTCCACTTGCTGCTGCAATTCAATATATTCAGCAAACAGTGGAATTTCTAATAACGCTTCGCGAGTCACTGTATAATCGGAACCTGCCGATGTTCGTAGCTGCTCCAGTAACGCCTGTATTTTCGCGTGTTCTTCAACTTTACTCTCCAGTATGCGATAACGCTCTATAAAATCAATAGCTGCAATTTTCTGCCCCAATTGGTGAGCTTCATCCAAAAGATCGGTGGAACGACTAGGCACGTCCGTCACAATGTTTTCCCTCCAAGCTCCATGTTTTAACCGTATCGATTTTGATCGTCGCCAGTGTGCCGATCAAATCTGTACTGCCGACAAAATGGACAATCTTATTCGTTCTCGTCCGCCCTGCCAGTTTGTCAGGATTCGTTTTGCTGAATCCCTCGACGAGAATTTCCACTTCTTGTCCCATAAATTGTTGATTCTTCTGCTTCGTAATTTCATTTTGTGTTTCAATCAACGCTTGCAAACGCCGCTTTTTGTCAAGCATTGAGATACTGTCTTCGAAATTAGCCGCCGGTGTACCGGTGCGCGGCGAATAAATAAACGTATAAGCGAAATCGAACTCCACTTGACGAACAATATCGAGTGTATCTTCAAACTGTTCATCTGTTTCTCCGGGAAATCCGACAATGATATCAGTGCTCAACGCCACATTCGGTATGCGCTCTTTAATCGTGCGGATCTTCTCCAGATACCACTCCTTCGTATGCTTGCGGTTCATTCTGCGCAGTACTTCCGTACTCCCCGCTTGGAACGGCAGGTGGATCTGCTCACATATATGCTTGCTGTTATAAATGACGTCAATCAGCTTATCGGTAAAGTCTTTAGGGTGGCTGGTCATAAAGCGAATGCGCTCAATACCGATATCATCGACTGCTTGCAACAACTCTGGAAAATCCATACCTTCATCAAGATCCAGCCCATAGGAGTTGACATTTTGTCCAAGCAGTGTGACTTCTTTATATCCTTGCTCCTTTAATTCTCTGATCTCGCTGAGAATGTTATCGGCAGAACGACTGCGCTCCCTGCCTCGCGTATGCGGTACGATACAATAGGTGCAAAAATTATTGCATCCATACATAATCGATACCCATGCCTTCAATCCATCTCTCCGTGAACGCGGAAGATTCTCGATAATATCGCCTTCCGTTTGCCAAACATCGACAACCGTCTCTTTACTAAAAATCGCTTGTTCCATTAATTCCGGCAATTTGTGAATATTATGTGTCCCGAACACCATATCCACCTGCGGATAGGATTGCAACACTTTATCGACGACACTTTGTTGCTGCGCCATACATCCGCATAAAGCTAAAAGCATATTCGGGTTGTCGCGCTTCAAATGTTTCATCCGACCAATTTCCCCGAATACTTTATTATCGGCATTCTCCCGAACAGAGCATGTGTTGAAAATGATAAAATCTGCTTGCTGTTCCTCATCTGTCGCTGTATATCCCAATTCCGCCAGCATACCTTCCATAATTTCCGTATCATGTTCGTTCATCTGACATCCGTATGTTCTAAACAGATATTTTTTTCCTTGCTGGTTCACTAATGAATCGCTCCTGTCCGCATATATCTATTTCATGTATATCTATGTGATCTGCTCGCTCATCGCCTTTTTTCAACAATGAGCGCATAGGGTGATTTCTTTTTGTTAATATTTTTATATTGTATGACTCCGTATTGATAAGGATCAAGCCTTGCTACATAATTACTGACGAGCACCGCTTCTTCCTCCCCGCCTTCGTGACCGGGATACAGCACAATGCTGATAATTCCTTGGGGTACTAATAACTGTAAGCCCTTCTCAATTGCTTTGATCGTCGTATATGGCTTAGTGATAATATTCGTATTCGCACCTGGCAAATACCCCAGATTAAACATAATGACCTTCACGGGGTCTCGCACATGTTGATCGATATTTTCATGCCCCGTACAGATAAATGAAATTCGCTGGTTGAGTTTATTGTAGTCCGCCTGCGACAAATATTCCATCAGCTTATTTCTCGTCTGCTGAATTGCCTGCTCTTGTATATCAAATACGTATAGTTTGTCATTCTTGCTCAAATGATTGATCAGAAATAGCGTATCGTTCCCATTACCGGCAGTTGCATCGACTGCATGTCCACCGGATTCCAATTTGGCTGCCACTAGCATATGTGAAAATTGAATGACCGGTAATAATTTCTTCACAGCGCCTCACGCTCCATATCCATATGAAAGTCTTACATAATATCAATACTGACGATCTCCACAAGCTGTCCGTTTTTCAGTGAAGCGGCGTTTCCTTCATCTGTATCGACATGAAATTCCAAGGAATATTTATCGCTGACACGGATCAATACATTCTCAAATATAATCGAACGGTCTCCGCCCGTCCTGACATACACACGATCTTTATCCTCCAAGCCGTAATACTCGGCATCTTTCGTGTGCATATGTATATGACGCTGCGCGATGATCACACCTTCGTTGATTATCGCACTGCCTTGTGGTCCGATGATTTCTATGCCGGCACTGCCTTTCACATCCCCAGAATCGCGAACCGGCGGACTAATTCCCAACGTAAAGCAGTCTGTCCGCGAGACTTCTAACTGCGTCTGCCTGCGCGTTGGTCCCAGAACTCTAACCCGTTCTATCGAGCCCTTAGACCCCTTGACAGTCACCGTTTCTTCCGACGCATATTGCCCCGGTTGTGATAAAGGCTTAAAGGGTGTCAATTCATACCCATCGCCGAATAACAACGCCAGCTCTTTTTCCGATAAATGTATATGTCGATTGGATATTCCGACAGGAACTTGCATATCTTTAACACCCCTACTGCATCTGAATTAATCACGAAGCTCTTTTTGAATACTACAATTCAGATGGGGTGAAAATCCCACCTGAATCAAGTCTTACTTTATTATATACTATTCGCTATTTTTTACATAATTAGAACGCTTAAAATTTACATTGGCAACCATGCAAATACAAAACTATCCATGTATCCGTGGATAAAAGGCGATTGTTATGCAAAAAGCTTTCATATTTTAATGAAAGCTTTCCAGTTCTTCTTTTTTGACCCTCGCCATCAACTGTTCGACTGCTTCCTTGGCATTTTTGTCTTCAAAAAGGATATGATGGAGCTGCTCCGTGATCGGCATACTTACATCATATTTGCGTGACAAGGCATACGCTGCTTTCGTCGTACGCACCCCTTCGACGACCATTCCCATCTCACTCAAGACATTGTCCAATAATTTACCTTCACCGATCAGCCGACCGGCACGATAGTTCCTGCTGTGAATACTCGTACATGTGACAATTAAGTCCCCAATCCCCGCCAGACCGGAGAACGTCGACTGTTTCGCCCCTAAATGAATTCCCAAGCGCGTAATCTCCGCCAGTCCACGAGTCATTAACGCCGCTTTTGCGTTGTCGCCGAAACCCAAGCCATCGGAAATACCGGCACCGAGCGCAATGATATTTTTCAATGCTCCGCCCAATTCAACTCCCACGACATCGGTGTTCGTGTATACGCGAAAATTGCTATTAAAGAATATATCTTGTACAGCTTCCGCCAGTTCCAAAGATTGCGAAGCGATTACGACAGTCGTCGGCTTTTGCACGCCGACTTCCTCGGCATGACTCGGTCCCGATAATACGGCAAGGCGATCAGCGGAAAAATTCGGCAGGTTATGCAAAATCACTTCCGAGACTCGCTCCAGACTGTCTGGGTCAATCCCTTTGATAGCGTGGGTAATCGCCGCATCCGGTTCCATGTATTGACCAATTTTCGGCAATAGTTCCTGCAAAGAATGCGAAGGCGTCACTAAGACAATATGCTTTTTCCCCTGCAAAGCTTGTTGCAAATCAGAAGTCACCGCAATGTTTTCCGGCAAACATACATCTTTTAAATATTGTGGATTTTCTCTTTTTGTATGCAAATATGCTGCATGTTCCTCTTTACGAGTCCATAATGAAACACTGTGCTGGTTTTGCGCGAGTACAAGTGATAGTGCTGTTCCCCAACTCCCAGCTCCTAAAACTGCGATCGGTTGACGCATATTTTCACCCCATTATACTGATCTTTTACCAAGTTTTCTTTCTGTTCCTGCTCTCAGCCGTTCGATATTACTTCTATGTCTGATACAGACCAAAACTGCCATAACGATAGTAACGATAATATAAAGACCGGAATAATCAAAGATAAGTACAAAAATCGGAATCAGAATAGCAAATACCATCGAAGCCAAGGAAACATAACGCGTAAAGTACAAGACGACTAAAGCAATCATCCCGGCAAACAATGCCGGATAGAACACCAGTGTCGCAACGACACCAATCGTCGTCGCAACTCCTTTACCGCCTTTGAATTTCAGATAAATAGGCCAGTTATGTCCGATAATCGCACAAATCCCGCCGATAATCATCCAAAATGGTTCACCTGCTGAAAGTGCCGATGCGATCAAGACTGCCGCCGCGCCTTTCAAACTATCACACAATAAAACGAATATTCCTGGAGCTATCCCCAGCGTTCTGAATGTATTCGTTGCCCCTGCATTGCCGCTGTCGTATTCTCGTATATCAATCCCACGCAGCAGTTTGCCGAGGATGTAACTAAAGCTGATACTTCCTATCAAGTACCCTATGACAATAATAGCCACACTATTCATCGCATCAACTCCTGAAAAAGCGTAATATTAATTTATGAATTTTTTTCACGTACAATGAATCGAATCGGAGTCGTTTCAAAATTAAATCGTTCCCGCAACTTATTGTTGATAAAACGCTCATACGAAAAATGCAGCAATTCCTGATCGTTGACAAAGAGCACAAACGTCGGCGGCTTGACAGAAACCTGCGTCATATAGAAAATCTTCAGGCGTTTGCCTTTGTCGGTCGGCGGTGGATTGATCGCCATAGCATCCCGCAGACATTCATTGAGTAGATGTGTCTCTATCCGCATTGAATGCTGTTCCGACGCAAATTGCACGATCGGCAGCAACGTATGTAAGCGCTTCTTCGTAGCAGCCGACAAAAACACAACAGGAGCGTAATCCATAAAGATAAACTGCTCGTGCACATGTTTCGTCAACCGGTCGTATGTCTTATCATCTTTCTCGACCAAATCCCATTTGTTGTAGACAAAAATACACGCTTTGCCTGCTTCATGGGCGTAACCGGCAATTTTCTTATCTTGTTCAATAATCCCCGTGGAACCGTCGAGCACAATCAGACAGACATCGGCACGCTCAATCGCCGCCATCGCTCGTAATACGCTGTACTTCTCGATCTTTTCGTACACTTTCCCACGTTTGCGTATCCCCGCTGTGTCTACGAGCACATACTTCTGTCCGTCAACTTCCAACGGTGTATCGACAGCATCCCGCGTCGTCCCCGCAATGTCACTGACAATCACCCGATCTTCGCCGACAAGGGCATTGAGCAAAGACGATTTCCCGACATTCGGGCGCCCGATGATCGCCACTCTGATTGCGTCATCATCGACCTGCTCCATTTGATCATCGACAAAATGCGCGGTGACCTCATCGAGCAAATCACCAATGCCAATTCCGTGCGTACATGAAACACCGAACGGCTCTCCAAGCCCTAACCCGTAAAACTCGATCGTATTATGCGACATCTCCGGATTATCGATTTTGTTAACTGCCAATACGATCGGCTTTTTACTTTTGTAGAGAATTTTCGCCACTTCCTGATCCGAGCTTGTGATTCCCATGGTGCCGTCAACGACGAAAATAATCACATCGGCTTCATCGATGGCAATCTCTGCCTGTACGCGAATTTGGTTGACGATTCTGTCATCTTCATCCACTTCAATACCGCCCGTATCGATTAAATAAAACTCCTTATCCAGCCATTCTGTACTCATATACAGACGATCTCTAGTGACCCCCGGCTCATCCTCAACAATGGCAAGCCTCTCTCCAATAATGCGATTAAATAACATCGATTTGCCTACATTCGGGCGTCCGACGATCGCAACTACATGTTTACGCAAAAAAATGACTCCTTTCATAACGCTGCGCCCGCAACTGGTAATCCCTAATCGGTCGCTTTGCTCTGTATATTTTTTTAATCGGTGCCTGTAATATATGTTCGATAAGCCCCTTTGCCGTCGAGCTAATGATTGTCAATTTCTGATCGATTTGCCGTTCCACATCGACTACCGTCATATTATCGAGAAATACATTCTCATCGTCTTTTAACATAATATCGGGAATAATCACTTCATCATACAAAGGGAGCCGTTCCGCCAATGGCGACTGTCTCCATTCTTCGACTATATCCGTGCCCGTAACGAGACCCGTGACCGTCACCTTGCCGCCATAGAAACGGTTAGGAATCACATGGTAATCAATATTCAGTGCCGCAGATCGACGTAACAATTCCACCGTTCGCCGAATTGTTTTCTCCGCCGACACTCCTGTCAACAAGAGATAGCGCTTATCTGGCACTTGACTCTTACTAAGCCGCGTATGATAGATTTGTAACTCATCTAAAAATATGCGAATCAGACCGATGCCATTTTCCGTCTGCTCAAATTCATCATACATCTCTGCCGCCGGTACATCAAGGTCTGCCAGGAAATAAAATTCATCGGCGGCATATACGAATGCCACACCGAGCTCCTGTAGATTGCGCTTTTGCCAAGTTTCTATCAAACGGATCGTATCGATCGCGTCTTCTTTTGTATTTTCTCGAATGCTTACCAGTTGATCCCGATATTCCGTCAATCCCACGGGCACAACCGACAGCGACCTCACAAGTGGGAAAAAACCGCGCAAATCATCAATCGTCCGCTCCAATTCTTGTTTATCGTTATAGCCAGGACAGAGAACGATTTGCGTATGCATCGTTATATTATGCTCCGCCAAATAGCGAATTTGTTGGAGAATGTTACCGGCTCTTTTGTTGCGCAGCATCGTCTCACGCAGCTGCGGATTTGTCGTATGTACAGAAATATTAATCGGAGATAAATTTAATGCCACGATGCGCGCTAGCTCTACATCCGACACATTCGTCAGTGTCACGTAATTTCCCTGCAAAAATGACAGACGATAATCATCATCACGAATTTGCAAGCTGGAACGCATATTGCGCGGTATTTGATCGACAAAACAGAAGATACATTTATTGGCACATACGCGGATCCTGTCGATTGTCGGGTGCTCCCACTCTACACCTAACGGTTCATGCTCCTCCTTGTCCACTTCAAGAATCAGAATATCCCCGTTAGATTTTTGCACCGTAATTTCCACATACTCGTCGTGAAACAGCATGTGGAAATCCAAAATGTCACGCACATCTTGACCATTGACGGCAAGAATGCGATCGCCGACCTCTATATCAAGCTCTTCTGCTAAACTATCAGGCAGCACACCTGTCACTAACGCCATATCGAAACTCCTTACTCCCCAGCCGCTGGACACACTCTATATTTTGGACATATATTATATAATTATCGTATATAGCGTGGCAACCGTCAAGAAAATACATTTCAATCTTTATGAAATACTACAAATTTCTTCCGTAAAAGTGGAATGTCCGCTATGGAGTACAGTACATAAATTACAGGCATGACGACAAACAGCAAATCACTCGTATATCCATCACCAAGGTAACCGTAATATTCTCTGGGAATGAAAAAGACCGACATCGTATCCAACAATAGCAGTGACACTATAGCTGTCGCAAGCATTTTCGGATAAACAGTCGATGGTGCATCCGATTTTTTCTTAGCAGTAATCATACTGGCAAGCGCTAACAAACCCACGTATGTCATAAAATGATCCAAAACGAATAACCTCGGATCCTTAGGAAATATCTCATGTACTAATAAAAGCAAACTGGCAATCAGTACTCCGGCACTAATCGTATCACCAATCTGCGACCTGTCAAGCAGTACGACATCGATCCACAACATGATCAATAACGGGATCAAAATCCCTCCTGCATTGATGGCTATATTAAAACTCGGCATCGGCAGCCACATGCGAGACATAACTAAATATCCTAGCGCCAACGCCATCGCGTACGATCTCTTTATCTGCATACCATCAATCACTTTATCAAACCATCCCGTAGACAATAAAATGATAAAACAAACTACCAACATAGCAGCTAGCATTCCATGGCTCATTTTCGTTGCTCCTTTTTTCGGATATCTCTCATTTTTCTGCCTACTTGACCACATCTTTTAGAAGTAACATCGCCCCAATCATCTCCGATATATTTATGTATGCCAATATTCCTCGCCAATTCATACTTTAATTGCTCGCGATCCCATTCCGATAACTCGGGCACATTAGATCTCACAAATTCACCCCCACGTCTAATCCACATTATATTCGTTCGCTTATACGGACTTACTATATATTCTGCCATTTTCTGTGAAAATCATACAGAAATTCAGTATGCAGGTTCTTCGGATAACATATAAATAGACCTACATTCAAAAAAGCCGAGAGTACGGCGTATTATCGCCATACATCCCGACCTTCCCATTGCTGCTTAATAAAGGATAATTTGTTATTATCTTTTGTTAAATATAAAAAAATTCCATTAATATGCTAATCTTTATATTGGATTTAGCATAGTGTGGAAATCTTGATAGAAGGAGAATTTATGTGAAAAGCATCAAAGTGAAACTAATATTATTTTTTTCTGTCCTAATTTTATTATCTTCTACGGTTTTAGGAGTTATTTCTCTGCAAAGAGCCAGCGACTCCCTGACTAAAGAAGCAGAAAAAGCCCTCATTTCTGTAGTAGCCGAGGCGGCAAAGCGAACGGCGAACCGGCTGGAAACGCAAAAGGCATCTTTGGAAATACTTGCATTAAGGGAGGATATCCAAAGCATGGAGTGGCAGATACAGCAACCTATTCTGCAGAGAATGGTTGAACAAACTGCCTTCCTCGACCTCGCAGTTGTTTTACCTGACGGCACCGCTCTTTATGCGAGTGGGTCGACAAGCCAATTAGGAGATAGAGACTATGTAAAAAAAGCTTTCAATGGTGAAACCAATGTATCTGATCTAATCCTCAGTCGTGTGACGAATGAGGTCGTGTTAATGTACGCCACTCCTATCGAAAGCGCCGGTAACGTAGTCGGCGTTCTGATTGGTCGCAGAGACGGAAATGCCTTAAGTGATATTGCACAGGATATCAGCTTTGGCGAAAAAGGATACGGTTATTTGATTAACACTGGCGGCACAATCGTCGGTCATCCTGATAGAGATATGGTAACCAGCCAATTTAATCCCATTGAGCAGGTAAAGACCGATGAAAGCCTGAGACCGTTAGCCACATTGCTGGCAAAAGCCTTGGCAGAGCAAGAGGGCATCGGCGAATATGTTTATCAAAACCGAGAATTATATGCAGCATACGCACCTGTCGCAGGCAGTAATTGGACTTTACTCATTACTGCAAATAGAGATGAAGTTTTATCCGCTATCCCGGTTTTACAAATGAATATAGCAATCACTACCGCTGTTATTTTGCTAGTGAGCGTTGTCTTTACATATCTGATTGGTAATGCCCTTACCCAACCAATTATTGAAACAGTCAAGCACTCAGAGAAAATAGCATCTCTGGATATTACAGCCGATATTCCAGAAATGTACCTGAATAAAAAAGATGAGATTGGAGCACTGGCAACGGCAATTCAAACGATATCGAACAGCCTGAGAGAAATCGTTCGCGAAATCAGTCGTTCTTCCGAACAAGTAGCCGCCTCGTCAGAGGAATTGACAGCCTCTGCTCAACAAGCAGCCACTGCCGCAGAAGAAATATCAAAAACCATCGAAGAGGTTGCAAAAGGAGCTTCCGAACAGGCACAAAACACCGAAAACGGTTCCGATAAAGCAGCTTCCTTGGGAGAATGTATTGAAAACGATCTTAACCATGCAAAAAATTTGAATATGGCTTCCAGTAGAGTCGCAGAAGTTGTAGAAGAAGGTCTAAAAGAGATCAATACTTTAACTAAAATAACGGAAGAAAACAACGGAGCGACCCAAGAGATCCATGAAATTATTTTAAAAACGAATGAAAGTTCCAATAAAATCGGGCAAGCAAGCAACGTGATTGCAGCCATTGCAGAACAGACTAATTTATTGGCGTTAAATGCCGCAATCGAGGCGGCTCGCGCCGGTGAAGCAGGACGCGGATTTTCAGTTGTTGCAGAAGAAATCAAAAAACTAGCGGAGCAATCCTCGGATTCGACCAAAGTTATTGATGAAATGGTTAATGAACTACAGCAAAATGCCCAAGGTGCCGTAAAAACAATAGAAAGAGTTGCTGCTATTGCTAAGGAACAAGCAGCTAGCGTCATCAATAATAAAGATAAATACGTTGCTATAGCAGAGGCGATGAAAGATGCCGTTAAAGCAGTCGAGCAATTAAATGCCTCCGGGGGAAAAATGCAAACAATGAAAAATGAGATCATCAGTACTTTGCAAAACCTATCCGCCATCGCAGAAGAAAATTCGGCTTCAACCGAACAAGTAACTGCATCTATGGAAGAACAGACAGCTTCTATCGAAGAAATTGCCGATGCCAGTGAAAATTTAGCGAATTTATCTCAAAATCTGCAAGCAATTATTATGAAATTCAAAGTATAACAAAAGATAATAACAAATTATCCTTCATAATATACCTCCACGAATGACTATAAATTGGAATATTATCATTTTACAGTCTAACAAACACTTCTAAAATGATTCTCAAATAATAAGTCTACATAATGCGTCTATTCCCTTTTTTATCCGGTCCTTAATATGACAATATTCCAATAAAATCGACAAACCTGCGTTATTTCAATTCTTTATAAAGCGATAAGTGCATTTAGCGTAAAACAATCTTACTGCCGGTGTCGAAATAGGAGATTTTATCGCCGACATGTTTTCTCATGATATCATACGCCGGTTTCCCGGTACAATGGCAAGTATGTACTACTCCTTTACAAGATTGGTCGAGGATTTCCGCCACTTCCTTGATATAGTCGTCTGAACAATTATTGGCACGGATTCCGAATCCCATCATATGAAATCCTCCGATAATATGGGAAATTTCTTTGTCCCTGTATTTATCCTTAACAGTATTGACAATATTCACAACCCCATTGTGACTACAGCTACTGATAATGACTACATTTTGCTCTTGTTCAATGACGAGGAAAAGCTCATGTTGAAAGTTGTCAGGCACTAGCAAACCCTGCTTTTTCTCTAGTAGGCTAGCATCTTTACAAAAATATTCTTTGTCCATCTGGGTATTTGACAGCAGTATCATATCTTGGGCAATCCGTAATTCATCATCTACAAATATAAAACGATCTGCATATTTAGAAAATAATTCTTTTGCCCCGCCGATATATTTCTTAAAAAACAGTTTCTTATAGTAAAATTCGCTTCGAGCTGCACTTTTTATGTAGACCTTTACATCTTTGTTGTATTCGAGTAAAGATTCTAGCCCTCCGATATGATCAGAATGGTTATGAGTGATAATAACACCGTCGAGCTTTTTTAGGTCAATTCCCATTTTCAGAGCATTTGCCATGAAGCGGCTAGTCTCCCCTGTATCCACAAGATAGTGCTGGTCATCTTTCTCAATATATAAAGACAGTCCATGCTCTGCATAGAGTTCTTCTGAATGACTCTGATTTTCAATTAATGACGTAACTCGCAACATAATAGGTAGCCCCTCCTCAATATCTAAAAAATATCTAAAAAATCAAAGAAAACTAGCCATAAAAACTACAGTTTCTATGGCTAGTCAATCAATGTAATATGTTTACTGGGATATTACTGTTGTAATTTTTTTAATTTATCACCGATCATATCGCCCAATGTATATGTCGTCTGTTCGCCGACTTTACGCATGTCAATATGTTCTATCTCTTCCGCCGGCTCCTCTTCGATCGTCTGGCGAATGCTCAGACTGACGCGTTTTTCGTCCGTATTGATATCGAGAACCTTCACATCAACAGTCTGCCCCGTCTGTAATACGTCGCCAGGTGTTCCAATGTGATTGGCTGATATCTCGGAAATGTGAACCAATCCCTCTACTCCAGGGAACAATTCAACAAATGCTCCGAAGCTGACAAGTCGTTTGACAGTTCCTTGTAAAATATCGCCGACCTTGGTTTTTGCCGTAATCTCATCCCACGGACTCGGCTGCGCCGCCTTTAAACTTAAGCTAATGCGCTCATTCTCAGAATCGACACCGAGAATTTTCACGTTCACCGTGTCCCCTTCTTTTACAACATCGGAAGGATGGTCTACTCTATACCATGCAAGCTCTGACACATGAATCAAGCCATCAATTCCTCCGACATCGACAAATGCTCCGAAATCAGTTAAACGCTGAACAGTTCCTTCAATCACCGCTCCAACTTTTAGACGGTTAATGACTTCTTTCTTTTCATGCTCCGCTTTTTCATCAAGCACAGCTTTTTGTGATAGGATCACCTTATTCGCTTCACGATCAAACTCGATAATTTTTACTTGCAATGTACGTCCTTTATAATCACTGAAATCTTCAACAAAATGTCTTTCCACATGGGAAGCCGGAATAAAACCGCGGACTCCCAAATCGACAACTAATCCACCTTTTACTACATCAGCAACAACAACTTCAAGACTTTCTTTGTTGTCAAACTTCTGTTGCAATACTTCCCAAGCGCGTTTGCCATCAACTGTTTTCTTCGATAAAATCAACTTATCCTTATCGTCATTGATGCGAAGCACTTCCAGCTCGATTTCATCACCGACTTTGACTGCATCGTTAGCAGTTTCGATGTGCAAACTAGACAATTCACCGATAGGAATAATACCGTCATATTTGTAGCCGACGTCAACAGTCACCTGATTATCTTCTACCTTTGTTACTGTTCCTTTTACGATGTCTCCCTCATTAAGAGTCTTCATCTCGCCTACTTGCATTTCTTCTGTTTGATTCTGCATTTCTTCTACCATATGAACAACCTCCTTGAGTACCCAATCAGGTGTTGACGCACCTGCTGTTATTCCAATATTTTTAATACCTTTGTGAAACCAAGATCTTTGAATATCAGCGCAAGACTCAATCTGATATGTCTCTGTGCCTTCCACTTCACAAACTTGAGCTAACTTCTTCGTATTTGAACTGCTGTAACTGCCGACGACTAACATCAAATCCACTTCTTTTGCCAATTCGATTGTCGCAGTCTGGCGTTCTGAAGTCGCTTTGCAAATCGTATTGTATGTCTTAACCTGTGCGTAACGATCTTGCAACGCTTCCACTACAGCATTCCAGTTCTCTCCTGTCTGTGTCGTTTGTGCAACTACTACTATTTCACCTTCCAAGTTCGGAAGGTTGTAGACATCATCCAAGTTTTTAACCACATAACCCTTTTCGTCGGTCCAGCCTACAATCCCGATGACTTCCGGATGTTTAGGATCGCCGACTATAATGACATGTTTCTGCTCCGAATGTGCTTTAGACGCCAGTTGATGTACCGCCTTGACAAACGGACATGTCGCATCAATATATGTAATGTGATGTTCATCTAACATGCGATAAGTGCTTTCTGCCACTCCATGAGAACGCAAAACGACGGCTGTGTCATTCTGCATCGTTTGCAAATCAGCCTCAGAGTCAAGTACACCGACTCCGTATTTTGCCAAATCATCGACGACATACTGATTGTGGACAATCGGACCGAGGGTCACAACTTTATTATATTCCTGACCGACCAATTTGGCAGTGTCAATCGCGCGTTTTACACCTTTACAAAAACCAGAGTACTTTGCCACTTTAACTGCCATGATTCTCCACATCCCACACAAAAATTCTATTATCTAGTATAGCCATAGAATAATACTTAAGCCTGCCGCTAAACATAGTATGGATAGAACAAAATAATTCCATACCAAAATTTTTATCTGATTGAAGTTTTTCCCTCGTTTCACTAAATAGCGTAAAACGAATTTTCCGGAAAACAATATACCAATAACGGCTAAAAAGAATACTACGATGGCAATCAGATCAAAAATCACTGCGCATCCCTCATACTCCGCCGACAAATTTCATAAATCTTCTCAACTACTTCATCAATTTGCAGGTTGGTCGTATCGATGAGAATCGCATCTGGTGCTTGTACAAGCGGAGATATCTCTCGCCCTGTATCCAAATCATCGCGTTCTTGAATTTCTTTCTTCATCGTCTCAATATCCAACGCATAATTTTTCCCCTGCAATTCAGCCATTCGTCTGGCAGCTCGTTCGTCAATACTCGCCGTAAGAAAGATCTTCACTTCCGCATTCGGCAAGACATACATGCCGATATCTCGCCCATCCATGACGACACCGCCATCCATAGCTAATTGCTTCAAAAATTCAAGTACATACTGTCTGATGCCGGCATAGGCAGCGACGATTGAGACGTTACGGCTGACTTCCGGTGTGCGAATTTCCTCGGCACGTAAAACACCGTCAATCCACAACCGATAATCACTGTCAAAATCCATCTTCATTTGCTCGGCAAGGGCAAGTACTTGCTCTTGATCCTGAATATCTACATCATATTTCTGTGCTTGATACGTAATCCCTCTGTACAGCGCACCGGTGTCAACATATATGTATGGATTTCCTAATTTCTCAGCAAGTTTGCGGGCAACCGTACTCTTTCCTGCACCAGCCGGTCCATCAATTGCGACGTTAATGTGGGGTACCATTAGATTCCTCCTAAACTAAAAAAGCAGACCTGAAGTCTGCTATCTGCGTACAATACTATTTCATTTGCTTTGTATGAGATACACTCGACCCCTGAAAAGTAGCGGCAACATTTAAATTATACATTTCTTTACAAGCATAACACAGCCCTGTACATATTGCAAGCTGCAACCGAAGATCAGATGCCTGAGAAATCTAGTTTATTCAGTCAACCGAGAAGCAGGCACGATTTCAATTCCTTGGACGTTCTCACCTTCTACTCGATCCACAACGCTGAAATACGGGCGAGTCACAGCAGATAAGACTAGAAATTGAAATACCACTAACAGACATGCTAACAGTACGACCGCTCGCTGTAGCAATCCCTCTATCGGTAGGAAAAAATTTTTTATACGTTCTGAATCCCTATTCCATTGATTCATAATCAATCCCTCCGCCAACTATTTTGGGCAAGAGGAATACTGTTTATACATGCACTGTCTACAATCTATTTCCCATACAGATCGATTTGTCGCTCATAAGTGTATTGAATAATCTTACTTCTTTCTGCTTCCTTTAATTTAATCAGTTTAAAAGATGCCCACGCCAAATGCTTGGGCTCTTCCGGATAATTGACACGTATTGTCTCAATTTCCACAAACGCATGCACCATTTGTTTATTTTTACGCGGTAAGACCAGCCATGCCGTGCCTTTATCCGCTATTTTAAATTTAATATCCTGATTAAACTTTACAGAAAAACCGCCGCCGCTCACATCTTCCGTTTTGCACAAAAAGGTGACTTTTCCTTTACTCGTTTCAATTTCAATGGCAGCCTCAACCGTCGTCGGTACACGCACAAAGTTGCGTCTTTGTGTTTTATGTATATCTTCCATTTTAGGTCTTGCAACCGTAATCATCGAGATATCTTCCTCTACTTTACCTGTAACTCGCGTATCGAAATGTGCCCTCGCTTGATCCGCTCCGTAAAACCAAACTCGTAGATTTGTACCCTCGCTTGGAGACTCAAATCTTCTGCTCTCTTCATTAAATGGCATCTCTATATAAATCGAGTTCTCCTTAATATCGGCGATTCGTGCCTTATAAACTTTCTTCTCCTCTGTTCCAGTCGTTTCCATAAATAAAGGCATATTCACAGCGTACATGACAACCTACCTCGTTTCCCCAAGAAAATCTCTTTTATTATAACATATTGCACGCCTTATATTAAAGACAGAAGATGAATTTATATATACCTCTTGCATTTTCTATTTGTCTCCCATGCTGCTTATCTGCTACAATAGACACAAATATAGCCCATCCAACAAAAGAACACTCCCGAAAGAGTGAGGTTTTCCCGATAAAACAGACAGTCCAGAGTTAGGTTTTCTGCCTAATTCGCAGTATTGCTTAAAACCCCATAATTCTAGCCTTTTTTAAGCCGCCTTTTGTCCAAAATATCTTTGTTGAAATG
>JAEWFW010000016.1 GCA_023388635.1 Bacillota bacterium | reverse complement strand
AAGTAGGTGTTTCGGCTAATCCCTGTTGTCTGGCAAAAGTCTTTAATGCTTTGCCCACTGTCGAGACGCGTTTGCATCACTCGTGTCCAGTGTGACAACCGATATTCGGCTGCCACTTTTTGTGTATTCATACCATCACTCCGTTTCTGGTTGAAAACGTTGGATTACCTTTTCAACTTTTCCAACTGGTTTCTTCGTGATTGTACTATGTTTTTAATCTTTATTTAAGGTGTCGATCTATTTGACGGTTACATTTAATTGACAGGAATACTATTTTTAAAAGATACGAAGAAGTTACAAGGAAATGTGAAACAGGTATAACAAAGGCGCACTATAAATTTTATTACCATTCAAAACTAGATAACAGAGAAAAATACATTTTGTTAGATATACTTTTTGAAAAGAATCATTATGATGAAATAATAGAAAAGGAATTAATTAGTGAGTTTTTGATAAATGATGGTGAAGTTATAAAGGTGAAAGTCCCTAGTGTTAATTGTATACTAGGGGATAAGTTGACCGCTTTTTCTCCAAATACAACTGGTATACCGTATGATAAGGATAAGGAACTTGAGATTATAAAACAATTATTTGATGTGAGTAATTTATTTGATAACTGTGACAACATAAAAGTTGTTAATAATACTTTTATTAAAATTGCAGAACAAGAGTTAGTGTACAGAAATATGAGTAATTACAATTATATAGACGTATTAAACGATATATTTGATACATCAGTAATCATAGCCTTTAGAGGTAGTGTTGACCGTGAAGTATTTACAAAATTAGAAACTGGGATTAAACGCATTAAAAATTATATTTTTTCGGGAAATTTTAATATTGAAGAAGCTGTCTTATGTTCATCAAAATCAGCTTATCTAGCAATGCTTATCAAAAATAATATTGATGATATAGAGTTTTATAATCCGAGATCAGATATAACAAATTTAACAATTACGCATCCTATGTTTAGAAAGAATTTTAAAACGATTAAGAAGATTAGTTTGGAAGCTTATTATTATTGGTTTAAAGCAATTCAAATTTATGAATTGAGTTCGTTGGATGAAGTTGTTTCCAGTATTGAAAAGTAAATATATCCTTTTTAGCGTAACCACACACTCTGACATTGACCAAAGTATTGCAGCTTTTAGGGAAAGTAAGCGGGGAGCTACAGATGATTCTAAATATTAGTGGAAGAACGGATATAGTCAACTATTATTCAGATTGGCTTTTTAAGCGATTTAAGGAGGGATATGTGCTTTCGCGCAACTCTCTGTTTCCCAATTCCGTAAGACACTATGAGTTGACACCGGACAAAATAGACTGTATTATTTTTGGTTCCAAAAATTACGCGCCGATTCTCGACCGTATTCATCAAATAGCAGAGAAATTCAATACGTATTTTTACTACACCATTACTGCCTATGGCAGAGACATTGAGCCGGGTGTTCCAGATATAGATACAAGTATAAATCATTTGCGAGCTCTTGCTGCTATTGTAGGTGCGCAACGTGTCGCATGGCGATATGATCCGATACTGTTGACAAAAGACTATACAATAGCACAACATCTGGATACCTTTGAATCGATTGCGAAGCGACTGGTAGGTTGTATCGACCGTTGCATATTTAGTTTCGTAGAAATGTACAAAAAACACGCAATAAATTTACCTGAGCTGATACCGATTACGGTCGAAGATATGAATGAAATTGCCCGAGGACTGGGTAGGATTGCAGCAAAATACGGTTTTGTTTTGCAAACCTGTGGTCCGGAGGAGAACTATGCTCGTTACGGCATTGAAACTTCCGGTTGCGTTACGCTGGATATTTTGGGATCGGCAAATAATTTGCAATTTCGTAATCTTAAACATAAAGGTTTTCGCAAAGGGTGTCACTGTATCGACAGCCGGGATATTGGCGCATTGAATAGCTGTCTTAATGGGTGTAAATACTGTTATGCAAACAAAAACGCGCAGCTACCTCGTGAAAATTACAGCCTGCATGATCCATGCTCACCGTTGCTTATAGGGCATTTAAAACCGACTGACAGATTGGAGCCTGGTTCACAAAAAACTTTTTTAAAAACACGGAAAGATGAAGATTGTTGCACGTAGGACAGGAAATTGGTATGATTTTACCATGAAAATGTAGCTTTCTTAAAGGCAATGTGTTTTGGGTAAACTATTGTACTAGAAGAACTGACAGGTCTATATATTTCATTTGTAATACGGCAAATATAATATGGCAAATTTTGCATGGAGGGCAATGTAATGGCGTTAGAGCGAATAGATAAAGTGTTGGCATTTTTAGGAGTCGGAACGAGAAAGGAGGTCAAGAAACTTTGCCGAGCCGGTCTGGTGACTGTCAACGGCGAACTTGTGAAAGACAGCAGTGAAAAACTTGATCCTGAGGTTGACGAGTTAGCTGTTGACGGTCAAGTGATGAAATACAGAAAATACATTTATATTATGTTACATAAACCGGCGGGTGTAATATCGGCGCGGGAGGACTTTCAGCATCGCACGGTGACCGATATTCTGCCTGATGAATACCAGATATTTGAACCATCTCCTGTAGGAAGGTTGGATAAAGATACGGAAGGATTGCTGATTCTTACAAACGATGGACAATTCACGCACCGTGTACTTTCGCCTAAGAAGCATGTTGATAAGGTGTATTACGTGGAAGTCAACCGTTCTCTGACTGAGGGTGACTTTCGCAAATTGGAAGATGGGGTCGTGTTGGAAGACGGCTATGAGACGATGCCGGCACGGGTGACGATGCTCACGTCAAGTCAGCAAGCGGAGACACAGGAGGCGCAGGCGGATAACTACAAAGGGTTAGTCCCTGAATCGCCAGCCAGTCCATACTGTCGGCAACGGTTTCTGCTGACAATTCATGAGGGGAAGTATCATCAAGTAAAGCGCATGGCAGAATCGGTCGGCAGTGAGGTCGTCTATTTGAAGCGAATCGCCATGGGGAATCTGTATCTAGACCCTGATCTATTAGCAGGGGACAGTCGAGAGCTGACCGAAAGCGAATTGCAGTTAGTCTTGCAAGAAGATGGAGAAGCATTTGAGCAAGAGTAGAGCGCTGCAAACAATCTAAAAAGTATTTATCGTATAGTATGTCTTTTTTGCTATTCAGTAGAATAAAAATGCAAAAAGGGGATGATGATGATGAAGAAAATGCTTTTATGTCTGGTCATTGGAATTCTGATTGGAGCGGTAGGAACAGCCATGGCATCGACACAGACAGTACAAGCGATTGTGGAGAAAATGACCTTAATCGTCAATGAGAAAGAAAGAACGCTAGAGAAGGCTCCGATTGTGCATGAAGGAGCGCTGTATGTTCCAGCGTCAGAAATTTCCGATCTATTAGGGTATGACTTCACATATCGTGAAAAGGATCAAACGCTTGTCTTTGATGTACGCCCCGGAGGATATACGGCAAAAGATTGGATTTCATTGGATGAGCTGAAAAAACAATACGGTTTGTCAGTGAAACAAATGCCGGGAAGCGGGGATTTGCGTTATAGCCGCGATCAAGAGGTGTGGTTTGATTTGCCTGCTAAAATTCCTGAAAGGGGAACCCCGGTCGTCTCGTCGCTAAAAGGTCAGGTACGGATAATCCAGCACAAGGGAGTGACGATTGTCAACTTAGAGGATTTGCAATCAGCGGGTTTGACAGGTAAATTGCAGTAAAAGGGTTATAAAGTGCATAGAAAGTGCAAAGTGCATAGAAAAGCGTATAGGAATGGAGTGTCTGCGAGTGACCAATTGACGGTACTTGCAGACACTTTTTTTTGATTCTAATGATTAATCTAAATTAACAAAAATTAATCGAATTTAAATGTGAATGTATCTTCATTTTTGTTAAAATCTGTGTAGATAAAATGAATTTCTTTGATAATAAAAGAACATGTACTATTTTGAAAATTTCGAGGAGGGGAATCGAAATATGGCATCTTTGATTAAAGGAATTGCGGAAAGGAAACTCAGCCGAAAAAATTTTTTAGCGGCGAGTGCTGTAGCGGCAGCAGGTCTGGCTTTGACTGGATGTACGAGCAATACATTGACGAAGGTATCGGGAGATATTGATGCAATTGCCGTCAATGGAGAAGGGAAATGGGTTTCAGCGGCATGTTGGCATAACTGCGGCGGGCGATGCGTGAATAAAGCATTGGTCAAAGAAGGAGTTGTGATTCGTCAGAAGACAGACGATACGCATCCGGACAGTCCCGAATACCCACAGCAACGCGCGTGTTGCCGGGGACGGGCACAACAACAGCAATGCTTTGGTGCAGACAGAATCAAATATCCGATGAAACGCAAGCACTGGCAACCGGGCGGCGGAGATAAATCTTTGCGCGGACGCGATGAATGGGTACGCATTTCTTGGGACGAAGCACTTGATCATGTAGCAGGTGAGATTAAACGTATTTATGGAGAGCATGGTCCGCGAGCTGTTTTGTGCAGGGGCGGTAATGGTGCTTTAAAGGTTTTAGCTAAATACGGAGGTTACATCAGCATATCTGATACGACATCATTTGGCACATATTGTTTGGACACGACAAAACTAGGATTGCCGGCTATGGACCAGGGAGAGGCGAATGATCGTTTCGATTTGAAAAACTCCGAGACAATCGTGCTATATGGGTGTAACCCTGCTTGGGCATCCGGTGGTAGCCCTTCCTGGCATTTTTGGCAAGCAAAGCAGGCGGGGACTCAATTTGTCTATGTAGGACCGTCGTATAATGCCAGTGCGGCGGTTTATGATGCGAGATGGATTCGCGTCCGTCCGGGAACGGATACGGCTTTCTTGCTAGCGGTTGCCCACACGATGATTGTCGAAGATGATCCGATGGATAATCCGATCATCGACTGGGAGTTCTTACATCGTTATACAGTGGGCTTTGATGCGGAGCATATGCCGGAAAATGCAAAGATTAATGAAAACTTCAAAGAGTATGTCTTGGGTAAATACGATAATCAGCCGAAAGACGCTAATTGGGCATCGGAAATATGCGGTACACCTGTAGAAGATATTTTGTGGTATGCAAGGGAAATGAGAAAAGACAAGAAGGTCGCAATCTTGCATAGTTACGCGGCGGCACGAAACAGAAACGCAGAGAATTTCCCGCAATTGTATATGACGATCGGCGCCATGGGAGGACATATGGGGAAATCGGGTCATGCCACGGGCTCGACGTATCATGCAAATGCGGCGAATGGAGGTCCTGCTTTAGTAAAAGGCGGTAAAGATGGGTTGCCGGGTGTGCCGAATCCAATTAAAGAATGCATCAATGGACCTAATATGTGGAGGTCGATTTTGGAAGGTAAGTTCAATTACACGGGAAATTTCTACGGCGTAGAATTTTTACCGAAAAATATTTTAGATATAGATACGAGAATGATATACCACGAAAATGCAGCTCGTCTGCAAGCCAGCCCGAATCTCATACAAGGAATTGAGGTACACCGCAAAGTTGATTTTGTCGTGACACATGCTCAGTTTTTGAAAACAGAAGCACTTTACTCCGACATTGTGTTACCGGTTACTACGTATTGGGAAAATGTCGGTGGTCTTTTGACGGGTAACAGGGAAATGATTATCGCATATTCACAGGTGACGGAACCGTTGTTTGAAGCCAAATCGGACCAATGGATTGCCATAGAATTAGCAAAGCGTTTGGATATAGATGTCGAGGAGATATTCCAAATTGATGAGAAACAACAATTTTTCAACCAAATTGCCGGTTGTCAAGTAGTCAGCGAAGATGGGAAATCGTTCGAAACACTTGTCACTATTACCGCGGCAGACATAAAAGAATGGGGAGTTACGGGAGAACCGCAGCAAGGAAGAATTGCTCTTAAACAGTTTCTCGATCAAGGAGTCTATCAGGTGAAGCGCTCGGAAGGAGATCAGTACAGTTTTATCGGGTATGAGAATTTTGTCAAGGATCCGGATAACAATCCATTGCCTTCGGAAAGTGGAAGGTTTGAAATATATTGTGACTGGAAAGCAGACACATTAAATGCTTTCGGATACGGACCTGCGGAATTTAAACCGTATCCTAACTACACAGTTCCGCCGGAAGGTTATGAGACGACTTACAGCAATTGGGAGCAAAAGGTCAAAGGAGACTACCCATATTTAGTATACAATCCCCATTATTTACGCCGCTCGCATACGGTGTTTGACAATGTTCCGTGGTTACGGGAAATTTGGCCGAATCCTGTCTATCTTTATACAGATGATGCCACTGAGAAAGGGATTAAAGACGGAGATACAGTAATCATCTGGAACGCCTACGGAAAAATACTGCGAACTGCCTGTTTGACAGAAACAATCATGCCTGGATGTGTAGGAGTTCCCCACGGCTCGTGGATCGATCTGGATGAGACATCGGGGATTGATCGCGGCGGGGCTGATAATGTACTTTGCGGTCCGTCGAGCAGTGGAATGGGCGTGACCGGATATAACAACCATAACTGTAATTTTGCAAAATACGACGGCGAATCATTAATGGCAGATTATCTAAAACCTCAAAGAATTGTAAATTTAGATTAGGAGAGGGAGTGAAGTTTCATGACGAGGCTGGGGTTTTATTTCGACTCGAATATGTGTATTGGCTGCCGTGCGTGTCAAGTCGCTTGCAAAGACAGAAACCGCTTGGATGTTGGCGTCAATTTTCGTGAAGTGAGAACGTTTCAGACTGGGAAATATCCCAATGCTAAAATATATAATTACTCAGGTGCCTGTAATCATTGTAAGGAAGCAAAATGTATGAAGAATTGTCCTACAGGTGCTATGCATTTGGCAGAAGACGGGACAATTCAGCATGATGCTGAACTGTGTATTGGCTGCAAGTATTGCATTTGGAATTGCCCATATGGGGCACCTGCCTATATGGAGAATTTGGGAAGAGTCGGGAAGTGCGATTCTTGCAAAGGGTTGCGTGACGCGGGGCAAAATCCTGTCTGTGTCGATGCTTGTGTCATGAGATGCCTTAAGTTTGGCGATCTAGATGTGTTGCAATCCGAATATGGTCCGGGATTAGTTAAAGAAATTGCCGTGCTGCCAAAACAAGATGAAACACAACCGTCATTGTTGGTTAAGCCGAAAGATTGTGTGTTTGATCCCAAATTTAAAGAATTGGGGGTGTAGTTCATGGGATATATGACGTTGACGGTATTTTCTGTTTGTATTCAGGCGGCGATAGGTATGATGGTGTTTGTAGCGCTGGGGTTCCTTTGGCAAAAAGATGATACGTACAAAACATCGATTAGTGTTTCGGCGGGGTTAGGGATTATTGGGATGCTGGCATCTATGATGCATCTTGGGCAACCGTTTGGTGCAGTCAAAGCATTAAATCAGTTTAGTACTTCTTGGCTCAGCCGTGAAATTTGGTTTACCAGTATATTTGTCGCGTTGGTCATTGCAGCTATGATCTTCATATATATGAGACCGGAATCACGTAAAACGATTGCGGGACTCGTGTATGCATCGGCAGCCGTCGGGCTCGTTAATATCTTCTTCATGGCTGCAATATATAACAAATCAAGCATTCCAATTTGGCAGCTTAGCACGACATTTATAGAATTTTATATGGCGGCAATCTCACTGGGAGCAATCCTGTTTATTTTAATCAATAAGCAAGGGCAATTGCGTCAGATTGCTATCATCGCTATGGTGGTCGCTGTAATTCTGCAAGCGGTATCGGTAATCCCTTCATTAATTGCCATAGGTACGAGTGGAAGTGCGGCGATGCAGAGCAGTTTATCAATCTTGCACGCGATGTATATTGCTAGTGTGATGAAATGGTTATTTATCCTTGCGGGTGCTGTTTTATGCCTATGGATTAGCAGAAGAGAACTTGCTCCATATTCGATGGGAATTATATACGGCAGCACAGCGTTGTTGGTAACCGGTCAGATTGTCGGAAGATATTTATTCTATGCATCGATGGTACTGCCGCGGGTCGGTTTGTTCTAATTTTATAATGTGGTGAATATCGAAAAAAGACCTGTTTAGTGTTATACTCAGCAGGTCTTTCATTTGATGATAAGAAAAAATTATCATATAGTAGCCAATTAAAAATGAAGATTTAATACATGTATTTGTGACGCAGAAAACAATTCCAATGGAATTCCGTCATGTATTGTTCTACTATAGATTTAAGTGGGTAATAGGATTTAGATAATGATCATAGTCCTGTTAATCATTATTAATAAAAATTAATAGAAAATAAATGTGAATATATTGTGATTTTTGTTACGCTTAACACAAGGAAAACTGCTTGTTTCTTTCGCACTATATTCAATATTTTGGTGAATTCAAAATAAATTGTGGTTTTCCTGAGAGTATCAGAAGGAGGAAAAGAAAAAATGGGGAAAATGATTGACGAGTTTGTCAGCAAAAAGATGAGCCGTAAAAATTTTCTTGCGGCAAGTGCAGTGGCAGTGGCGGGATTGTCGGTTTCCGGTTGCGGAAAAAACTCTTTGGCGAAAGTATCGTCAAATATTGACATTGCGGCAACGAGCGGCGAAGGACAATGGATTACAGCAGCTTGTTGGCATAACTGCGGCGGCAGATGTTTGAATAAAGCATTGGTTGTCGACGGGGTTGTGGTGAGACAGAAAACGGATGATACACATGAGGACAGCCCGGATTATCCACAGCAAAGAGCTTGTATACGTGGAAGATCCCAGAGAAATCAAGTGTTTGGTGCAGATCGATTAAAGTACCCGATGCGCAGAAAGAATTGGCAGCCCGGCGGAGGCGATAAAGAGCTTCGCGGAAGAGATGAATGGGTGCAAATCTCCTGGGAAGAAGCGTTGGAATCTATTAGCAGTGAATTAAAACGGATTAAAGAAGAGCATGGAAACCGGGCATTTTTTGCTGATGGCGGAAGTGTATCGAAGATTTTGTCTTTATACGGTGGATATGTATCTCACTGGGGTACAACATCGAGAGGAACATGGACGTATACTCCGGACGTAATTGGTTACAGCCCGGAATCCAACTCAGGAATCAACGATAGATTGGATATGCGCAATTGCGAAACAGTTATATTACTTGGCATAAACCCCGCATGGAGTTCTGCCGGAAATCCAGCATATAACTTTCTGCAGGTAAAGAAAGCAGGGGCAGAATTTATTGCTGTCGATCCGTATTACAATGAAACGTATGCTTTGTTAGATGCAGACTGGATTCCATGCCGCCCTGTTACAGATACGGCGCTTTTATTAGGAGTTGCTCACACATTGCTGGTAGAGGACGATCCGATAACAAATCCGTTGATAGACTGGGATTTTCTGAAAAATAACACAATTGGCTTTGATGCGGAAAGCATGCCGGAAGGCAGTGATCCAAAGGATAATTTTAAAGATTATGTATTGGGAACATACGACGGTGTTGCCAAGGATGCAGAATGGGCATCAGAAATATCCGGTGTTGAACCAAATCGCATTCGCTATTTGGCAAGAGCGATGAACAAAAATAAAAAAGTCGCAATCTTATTTGGATGGGCATCTGCTAGAACGCAGAATACCGATAATTTGCCGCAAATGGCAATGACAATTGGTGCGATGACCGGTCACATGGGTAAGTCTGGACATATGTGCGGCATTAGCTGTCACAGCCGTTCCAGTAATGGTGGGGACATGTTAATTAAACCAGGATCTGCCGGACTGCCATCTGTGAAAAATCCAGTTGATGACAGCATGAACGATACAGAGATGTGGAGAGGTATTGTTGACGGCAAATATAATTTTACAGGCAATAAGAAGTACTTGAAAGGCGAAATGCGGGATATCGATGTCCGTGTGATATATCATGATTCAAATGCGAAACTTCAATCAAGTGATGGAATGATGAAAGGAATTGAGGCTCATCGCAAAGTAGATTTAGTCGTCAGCCATTCACAATTCTTGACGACAAACTCTAAATACGCTGACTTTGTACTTCCGGTAACTACAGAGTGGGAGAAAATAGGCGGATTATTGACAGGGAACAGAGAAATTCTGATCATGTATTCTCAACTGATTGAGCCGTTATATGAGTGTAAAGACGACAATTGGATCGCGATTGAATTAGCGAAGCGTCTCGGTGTAGACCCTGATGAAGCATTCCCTATCGATGCGAAACAACAGTTCTTTAACCAGATTGCCGGAGCTAAAGTGATGAATGAAGACGGCAAAACGATGGAAACACTTGTGACAATTACTAAAGAAGATATTGCTGAGTGGGGCGTTGAAGGTGAGCCGCAGCAAGGAAGAATTGGATTGAAAGAATTTAAGGAAAAGGGATTGTATCAGGTTGAAAGAAAACCTGGAGATAATTATGGATTTATAGCTTTCAAAGAATTCCGCGATGATCCAATTGCAAATCCACGTCCTAATTCCGAAAGCGGTATGATGGAAATTTATTCGAGAGTTCTTGAAGAGACAATTAATAATATGGGATACAGTAAAATTCGCGGAATCCCTACACATATTCCGCCGGTGGAAGGCTATGAAACTACATTTGCCGATTGGGATAACAAAGTTAAAGGTGAATATCCGTATCAGGTAATCAACCCTCACTATCTGAGACGTTCCCATACGGTATTTGATAACGTGCAATGGCTGAGAGAAGCGTGGCCGAATCCCGTATTCATCAGTGAAGAGGACGCTAAGATTAAAGGAATTCGTGACGGCAATGCTGTTTTGATTACGAGTAAGCATGGTAAGGTATTGCGCAACGCTTGTGTGACAAATCGGTTTATTCCTGGGACCATTGGACTTCCACATGGAACCTGGGCTGATATTGATGAAAAAACAGGAATTGACAGAGGTGGTTCAGACAACGCCCTTTGCGGTCCGATCTCCACAGGACAGGGTGTATCCGGTTGGAACAGTTGTGTTTGCGACATGGAAAAATACTCTGACGAACCACTAATTCCTGACGTACAACAACCACAAAGAGTAATTTTTTAGAGAGGAGCGTAGATATACATGGGGAAATTAGGATTTTATTTTGACATGACTGCATGTATTGGATGTCGCACGTGCCATATAGCATGTAAAGATAGAAATGATCTTGATGTCGGAGCTATATTTAGGACTGTGAGAAACTTTGAAACAGGAACATTCCCAAAACCGGGATCATATAACTATTCAAGTTCTTGCAATCATTGTGAAGAAGCGAAATGCATGAAAAACTGTCCGACGGGGGCAATGCACAAAGGAGACGACGGTACAGTGCAGCATGATCCGGATTTATGCATCGGATGCCAGTATTGTATCTGGAATTGTCCTTATGGCTCGCCAGTGTATTTTGAGAAGCTTGGAATCGTTGGCAAATGTGATTCCTGTAAAACGTTACGGGAAGCGGGGCAAAACCCGGCATGTGTCGATGCATGTCCGATGCGTTGCTTGAAATTTGGGGACTTGGATGAGTTGACGGCGCAGTATGGAAATGACCTGGTAAAAGAGCTTCCCATCCTTGTCAGTCAGCAAATTACCAAGCCGTCGGTACTCATAAAACCTAAAAGCAGTGCTTTCGATGGCAATTTTAGAGAAAAGGATGTGTAACTGTGGAATTTATAGCAATGACGATGTTTTCTGTGTGTTTACAAGCTGCAATCGGCATCACCTGTTTTGCGGCAATTGCAATGTTGCTGAATAAAGTCGATAATAATATTAAGCCGACAATGATTACAGTTGCCGTTCTTGGTCTGGTGGGAATGTTGTCGTCGATGTTACACCTCGGTCAGCCGATGGGTGCGATAAAAGCGATGAATCAGTTCGGTAGCTCATGGCTGAGCAGAGAAATTTGGTTTACCAGTATATTCGTGGTTCTAGCTATTGCAATCGTCGTACTGATGCAAGTAAGACCGAATGAAAAAGGTGCTGTGAAAATCATGGCGAGCATAGCTGCCGTTGTGGGATTGATAGACGTATTCTTTATGGCTGCTGTCTATCAACGTTCCAGCGTAGCTATATGGCAAAGTGGTGTTACGTTTGTCGAGTTTTACGCAACGACGTTTTCGCTAGGAGCAATTGTATTTCTGGCACTGAATATGAAAGGAACCGCAGAGCTGCGTAAACTGCTCGCGTTTGCCGTCATGGCAGCGATTGCTATACAAACAGTGGCGGTTGTGCCTTACCTAGTTGCCTTAGGAACGAGTGGCAGCGCGGCAATACAAGGAAGTTTGACGATTTTGGGAGATATGTATGCTGCGAATCTCATCAAATGGGCATGTATTATGGTAGGTGCCGTGTTATGTTTATGGATGGTGAGAAAAGAAATGACATCCTCGTCTATGGGATTCATATATGGAAGTACAGCACTTTTAGTGGTTGGGCAGATTGTCGGGAGATATCTTTTCTATGCTTCAATGGTGTTGCCGAGGATCGGTTTAGGTTAGGCATATATCAATAGTGGAGGGAGTACTCGTTTACTCCCTCTTTACAATATATTGACATACAATAGTTTCCAAATTCGTAGATTTGAAAATATGATACAATAAGGTTGTGAATCAATTAACAGACAGTCGGGGGGACCATGGTGGATAAATTATGCTTAAGAACCCGATTTATTATTATGCTGGCTGGGCTGATGGCAGTTTTTCTAGTCTCTAATATAATATGGAGCAGTTATACACAGCAGAAACAGGCAGAAAGAGAAATGCGAGAAAAGGCCTATGTGTTATCTCAGCAACTGGAAGCTGTATGGGACTTCATGGCTATTAATCAGGATACTATCAATTATGACGCTGATGGAGAATACAATTTTAAAAAATTGCATTGTTCACTAGTGGGAAAAAGTATCGGAAAATTGTTTGGCAAAAAGACGGGGTACGCTATTCGCTATACTAATTTTGATCCAAGAAATAAAGCTGATGTTCCCGATAGTTTCGAAAGTGAAGCACTAGAATATTTTTTAGAAAAAAGAGATCAGACGGAGTTTTACGATATTACAAATTATGAAGGTAAAGATGTTTTCAGGTATGTAGCTCCGTTGGCTGTCGATGAGAGTTGTCTCGAATGCCATGGGGAGCCGATCGGTGAACTTGATGTACTGGAGTATCCAAAAGAGGGATGGAAGATTGGCGACTTGGGTGGGGTAGTCAGTATTATCATGCCGATCGATTTGTATCAAGAGAATATTCAGGCTAACGTCGTACAGGAAGTTGCTTTTTTCTTTTTGATTATTTTTTCTTTTATTTTGCTGATCTATTTCTCAATGACTAAGTTAGTGACGAAACCGTTAAGTCGCTTGATTCACTCAGTTGATCAAATTGCTTCCGGAGATTGGGACATTAAGCTGGAAGGTCTCGATGCTGTCGGAGAAGTCCGCGATTTGGCTGATTATTTTAGCGAAATGACGAAACAATTGCAGACTTTATATAACAATTTGGAAAATAAGATTGAGTTGCGGACAAAGGACTTGGCGCAGGCAAATGAAATTTTAGATAAACAGCGGATGCAGTTGGAACAAGTGAATAACCGCTTAATTGAAGACAATCAGTACAAGTCAGATTTTTTAGCGATTGTCAGTCATGAACTCAGAACACCGTTGACATCGATCATAGCGTTTGCCGAAGTTTTAGAGAGGAATGTCACGGTAAAATCAGACAAAGAGCGGCGTGTGGTTGAAGAAATCAAAGGAAATAGCCAAGTGCTGCTAAGTATGATTAACAGTATTTTGGAGATGGCGCGTTTAGAAGCGGGCAAATTAGAATTGGTCTATGAACAGATTGACTTGGTCGATGTGATTAATGCCGTCGAGGCGGTCGTTAGACCTTTAGCAGAAAAGAAAAATATCAATTTCTTTACTTTGGTCCACAGGGATGTACCTGTAATCAGCGGTGACCGTGAACGATTGCGCCAGATAGTAGAAAATCTCGTGAGTAATGCAATAAAGTTTACGGAAAACGACGGGGAAGTAAAGGTTTGGGTTATCTATGACACAGAACAGAAGCAAATCCTCATAAGGGTTCAAGATAACGGCATTGGAATACGTGCGGAGGACCAGCCTTTCATTTTTGATAAATTTGTGCAAACGGATACATCAATTTACAGAAAGTATAGTGGCAGTGGTTTGGGCTTGGCTCTGGCAAAGGAACTTGCTGAACTGCACGGCGGCTGGATTACAGTTGAAAGTGAACAGGGAAAAGGAAGTTTGTTCACCGTTGGAATTCCGGTGCGGGAGCAGAAAGGCGGGATATTGGATGAAGATTATGTTGGCTGATGATGAGGAGAGCATTCGCATATTAGTTGAGCATATAGTGACTGAAGACGGACATTCGTTTTGTTACGCGTCTGACGGAGCGGAGGCTCTGACTGTCTACCAGAAAGAGCGACCGGATTTGATCATATTGGATGTGATGATGCCAAAACTCAATGGGTTTGATGTATGCTCGAAATTGCGCAAACAGGGAGAGACAATTCCGATTATTATTCTTTCGGCAAAGGGTGATATTGTCGATAAGAGTATAGGTTTCCGTGCCGGTGCCGACGATTATCTGGTAAAACCGTTTAGTTCTTTGGAATTGTCGCTGCGGATTGAAGCACTATTACGTTGGCGAGCCCGTGAGTCGAACTATATGCCTGTAACGGAGAAAAAGGACAGTTATAAAGTTGGTGACCTGGAAATCTTCTTTGATCGTTTTGAAGTGAAATTGCGGGATAAAATTATAGATCTCACTCCGAAGGAGTTTAAAATTGTGGCGTATATGGCGTCACATCCGGGAGAAGTTTTTTCGCGTGAACGACTGATCACCCATGTTTGGGGAGAAGATTATGTCGGAGAGTCGACGAGTATTGCTGTATTTATCAGGAAGATACGTGAAAAAATTGAGGATGAGCCGTCCAAGCCCAAATATCTGCAAACGGTATGGAGCGTTGGCTATAAATTTGGTGAAAAGTAAAATCGACAGGTGGTATGTATAATGAATGAGCAAAAAGATGCGATTGCAATTTTATTGGCAAATCGGTGTTATTTATATAAATTATTTCAGAGGGTTTTTGGCAATGAACCGGATTTAGAATTGATGAAGATTGTGACAAATGAACACACATTGGAATCCTGTGATCTTTTGTTCCAGGACAAAGATGGAGGCAAATTCGGTCATCACGACGTATTAGAGAAGTTAAAGAGTAAGGTAGAGAATGAACCGGAGAACATCACGGAGGCATTAAAATCAGAATACACATATTATTTCATTGGACCGCATAAGTTGCCGGCACCGCCTTGGGAGTCTGTGTACCGCAACAAAGAGCGGAAGCTATTTCAAGAAAGTACGTTAGAAGTGCGGCATGCGTATCTGGAATATGAATTTTTGCCGGCAAACTATCCCCATGAAGCCGATGACCATCTCGCTTTGGAATTAGACTTTATGTACCATTTGGCTGAGCTCGCACAACGGGAGTTTGAGCAAGGGAATACAGAGACGGTAAAGAAGGTTTTAACAGATCAGCAAAATTTCCTTCAAAAACATATGCTGCAATGGGTTGATGAATTTGCAAAATTGATGCAGAATGGTAATAGAACAGAATTTTACCCGCATATGTCGGCATTATTGTCTAAAATGATTCATTTAGATGCAGAAGTTATCGAAGAGATCATATCGTCGATATAAATGTGGGTGACGAGGGGACACGCAGATGATCAATTTTGAGAAAATGGCAAATTTTATTGTCGATAAAATGGCTTCCGTCGATGTAAGAAGTCAGCAATGCGCAAAAATACGCTCGCCTTTGAGCAAATGCAGCCAATGCCAAGACATCTGTCCACAGAAAAGAATTAAGTTTACAAAGGATAAGGTCATTCTATCAGACAATTGCCTAGAATGCGGTCTTTGTGCATCGGTATGCCCTACAGAAGCGCTGTCTTTAAAAGAACCGAATATTATAGTGTTATTGGATAAGATAGAGCGGATATATAAAAATGATGGCGTAGTCAACATCAGTTGTCGACGCAATTCATCTGTTGATGAAAAATGTATTACGATTCCGTGTATCGGTGCGCTGATGCCGGAACTGTTATTAGTCATGCGTCTATATCCGTTCCCTGTTCACATGGTATACACGGAAGAACAGTGCCGTCATTGCGATGTCCATACCGGATTGGATGTATATAACAGCCGCATGCGGCAAGTCGATCAATTAGTTGAACAGGCTTCTTTATCGGCAAATAATATCATACGTGCGGATAAACAGGTAAAGCGGCAAGAAAAGATGCAAGTCAGTAGAGAGCCACAAGAGATCGATATGCAGAAACGGGCGTTCATCGGTTCGTTTTTCGGCGGATTTAAAAGTGTGCCACAGGCAGTTTTGAAAAACTTTACAGGCGGCGATGATAGTGAGAGCGGTGATACAAAGCCTAGCATCACTCCGCAAAGCAGAGCAAGTGACGATCTGTCCCTTGACCGCATTGAGATTCTGAAAAAATACGTATATGAGAAAGTGCAAACATCGGCAAACGAAGTTCGTCTCTTGCAGCAACCGCGCATAGAGGGGATATGTTATTTCTGTAAAGCATGTACAACGCTTTGTCCGACAGGTGCGTTGGAATATCGTGAAGGAAGCGAAATCCTTTTAAACACCGACCGGTGTTATGCTTGTAACATGTGTGTCGATGTCTGTTACCACAAAAGTATACAGTTACAATCCGTACCGCTGGAATCCCTGATAATGGGGAAAATCAGCATTGCCAAGGAACATACGAATGTGTGCGCCGATTGTAGGAAAGAGTTTGTCGCTTCGGAGAGTAGTGTGCAATGTGCGATGTGCCAAGCGAAAGAAAGGTATAGGAAGATATAAGAAAAATAAAGAAAAGTATAAAAAGCACTAGCGTCGCATAATGGATTTCGTCCATCTTTATGTAACGCTAGTGTTTTTTATAGTTCAGAAGATATCCACTTATAAAACTATGAAATTTCCTACTGTAGAATAGCCAATTCAATTTTAGTTCGTTTATTTTTGTTATTGACAAATGTCAGAAAAGGCATATAATAATTTTTGACATATGTTAATAACTCGGTATAGTGAAGCGAGGTGAAGCGGTGCCAAGACCACGAAAACATCGGCGTGTATGCTCACGCCCCCGGTGTACAAGTTTCAAGCCGTGCGAAGGGGATGGGCAAGTAATCACGATGACCTTGGATGAATACGAGGTCATACGCCTGATTGATTTAGAAGGACTGACACAAGAACAATGCTCGGAACAAATGGAAGTTGCCCGCACCACGGTGCAAGCTATTTATGCCAGTGCCAGGGAAAAGTTAGCACAATGCATCGTCCGGGGACGCTCTCTGAAAATTGGCGGCGGGGACGTACGGTTTTGTGAGCACCACAATCCATCCTGTGGCAACGGTTGCTGTAGACGGAGAAATTAATAAAATGAAAAGGAAGGGATCAACATTGAGTGAACAATGTGAACAAGGTTGCTCCGGTTGCGAAGTGGAAAGTTGCACGGACAAAAAAACGAATAGTTTTTTGGAATCGCCAAATAAGTTTTCTAACATAGGTAAGGTCATTGGTGTAGTAAGCGGTAAGGGCGGCGTAGGAAAGACATTAGTTACTTCGTTGCTGGCGGTTTCGATGCAAAGGGCTGGATATCAAACAGCTATTTTGGATGCGGATGTGACGGGACCTTCGGTTCCTCGTGCTTTTGGCGTTAAAGAAAGAGTAAGAGGCAATGAATTCGGCATGCTCCCGGCAAAAAGCAAAACGGGCATTTCCATTATGTCCACCAATCTGTTATTGGAAAACGACACTGATCCGGTAATTTCGCGTGGTCCGATTATTGCCGGAACAGTTAAACAGTTCTGGACGGATGTGGTTTGGGGAGATATTGACTATATGTTTGTCGACCTTCCACCCGGAACAGGGGACGTACCGCTGACAGTTTTTCAGACGATTCCACTCGATGGAATCGTGATTGTCACGTTACCGCAGAAATTAGTTGGAATGATCGTCGAAAAAGCCGTGAACATGGCAGCTAGGATGGATATCCCCGTACTTGCTCTTGTAGAAAATTTGAGTTATTTCAAATGCCCTGATTGCGAGGGTGAACATACTATTTTTGGTGAGAGTCATGTGGAAGAGATCGCCGAGAAACATGGTATTGATGTTGTGTGTAAACTGCCCATCAATCCGCAATTGGCAGCCGCTACCGATGCAGGAACCATAGAGATGTTTGAAGGTGATGGTTTGAACGAGTTAACCGGGATCATTGAGAAAATGGAGGCGAAAAAATGAAGATTGCAGTGACATATAAAGACGGAAATGTGTTTCAGCACTTTGGGCATACAGAACAATTTAAGGTCTATGATATAGAGAACGGCAAGATTCAGATGACTTCCGTCGTTGACACAAATGGTAACGGTCACGGCGCGTTGGCTGGCATTTTGAAAGAGGGTGGTATCAACACGCTGATCTGTGGCGGCATTGGCAATGGAGCAAAACGCGCTCTTGCCGAAGCAGGTATTGAGCTGTATGGTGGTGTCAGTGGTGACGCGGACCAGGCTGTAGCTGACTTACTGAGTGATAGCCTGAAATATAACCCGAATGTCGTGTGCAATCACCACGGTGAGCACCACCATGGTGATGGACATAATTGTGGCAACCATCACGACGACCATGGACATAATTGCGGCAATCAAGATTAATGCTAGTGAAACGAAACGGCGTAGCTTTCTGCTATGCCGTTTTTATAATCTATGATATTTACTCCGATAGGGGAGAAATCGAATCGATGCGCACTAGATATTCACCGGCAGGAGTTTTGATTGTGACAATCGCGCCCTGTGTTTTCAGTAATAACTGACTGGCTAAAGGTGAAATAAAAGATATACGAGCATTGCTAGGATCAGATTCGTCCGGATAGACAATCGTGAATTGTTCACTGTCATTATCCTCTATATAAGTTATCGATATATGGCACCCTATGAGAACGACGGACGACAGCCGATCATCCGGTTGTGTTAATAATGTTTCTACAGCATCAATATATGTTGTGAGCAATCTATCTAATTGATTGCGTTCGTGCCCTTGATTTGGAGTGTGGTTGTCGAGAAAATGACTTTTCTCATCGCCTAGAATGATCAGTTGGCGAATGACATACTCACGAAAATTTTGTGTGGATCCTTTAAGGTTCATAGTAGATATCACCTCCAATATGTCGTTTACAGAATTGCTTGATATGTTTGGGCTTGTAACAATTCATATTTCCCATCCCTTTCTTTGCTATAAAGATATAAGGCTCCCAATGTAGAAGCCTCATATCTATTTTATCAAACTCCCATTATATGTCCATAGAATGGCGTAGAATTTCGTTTTGCATTATAGAGATTCAACCGATATAATAAAGAATAATCGATATTTAGTGTAAATAGGTGCCCGTCAATGGGGTAAAAGGGAATCAGGTGTGAGTCCTGAGCGGTCCCGCCACTGTAACCGGCTACAAATCACGTCATGCCACCGAGGAATTTATACAATTTTTAAAAACTCGGGAAGGGATGTGAGGAGAGCGATCCGGGAGTCAGGAAACCTGCCTATTGCTTTGCACGTTTGGCAATCCTTCGCGGAAAGGCATGGTCAGGACGATAATTTGTATTGCGATACGAATTTAGTTTCTACCTGTTGGTAGAAACTTTTTTTAAATTTAAAAGTTTTAAGGGATGTAAGAGATTTAAGAAAATGAATACTTTTGGTTCTGGGTATCTAGCATAGGAGGCAGAAAAATGGAATTATATCGACAGACACTAGATCTGATACATAAAACGGAGCGCATCTATGCGCAGCGTGCGCAGGAAAGACTGGATCAGTTGACAAAGCCTCCGGGCAGTATGGGAATCCTAGAGGATATTGCCGTTCAGCTGGCGTGCATACAGGAGTGCACGATTCCGCAAATAGGGAAAAAAGCCGTCATAGTTATGGCAGGGGACCACGGCGTTGTCGCCGAGGGTGTCAGTGCGTTCCCGCAAGAAGTCACGGAACAAATGGTGGTTAATTTCGTCAATCATGGCGCTGCCATCAATGTGTTGGCAAAGCAAATGCAGGCGGAGGTTGTGATTGCCGATATCGGGATTGCCTCCGATATTGTATTGCCAGGTGTGCGGCAACACAAAGTACGTAAAGGGACACGCAACATGGCAGTGGAAGCGGCTATGACTCATGAAGAAACGATTGCCGCCATTGAAGCAGGGATTAGTTTGGCAAATGAACAAATTGCCACAGGTGCTACGCTTTTAGCGACAGGCGAGATGGGAATTGGCAATACGACACCTAGCAGCGCCATCGCCGCCTGTTTCAGCGAATTGGATGTTTCCGTAATTACGGGTAGAGGTACGGGTTTGGACGACCACAAGCTTGAGCAGAAATGTGAGATCATCCGTAAGGCACTTGCGTGCAATCAGCCCGATCCAGAGCAACCGTTAGAAGTGTTGCAAAAAGTAGGTGGACTGGAGATTGCCGGTCTTACAGGAGTGATCCTTGGGGCGGCGGCGAAGAAAGTTCCGATCGTGATTGATGGTTTTATTTCAACGGCAGCGGCGTTAATTGCGTATCAATTAAAGCCGGAATGCCGCGATTATATGATCGCTTCGCATTTGTCGCAGGAGCCGGGGCATCGAATCATGCTCGATATAATTGGCATGAAACCGATGTTACATCTCGACTTGCGCCTTGGCGAAGGAACAGGTGCGGTTTTGGCAATTCCGTTAATCGAAGCGGCAGTCAGTATTATTCGGGATATGGCAACATTTGAGCAAGCGGGAGTCAGTAACCGGGAGGTGTAATGATGGGGTATCCGTGCGTAATGATCGCCGGCGTACAAAGCGGTGTAGGGAAGACAACTGTGACGATGGGACTGATGGCGGCATTACGGAACCGCGGAATGCGCGTCCAACCGTTTAAAGTAGGTCCTGATTATATCGATCCGGGCTTACATAGCTATGTGACGGGAAGCGCATCCCATAACCTCGACAGTTGGATGGGCAGTGAGCAGGTTGTTTCGGAGATTTTCACCCGCCATGCCCGCCATGCCCGCCATGCAGATATATCTGTTGTCGAAGGCGTCATGGGGCTGTTTGACGGTGTGAAAAATGCGGGAATTACCGGGAGCAGCGCCCATATTGCACAATTATTGAATATCCCTGTGGTACTCGTAGTCAATGTGAAAGGCATGGGGCAGAGTTGCTTGGCGATCATTAAAGGGTTTATGGAATACCAGCCTAGCATTGATATTTGTGGCGTGATTCTCAATCATGCCGGCAGTGAATACTACAGGACATTTCTTAAGGAAGAAATTGAACAGAAATTGCAGATCCCTGTGTTTGGATGTTTAAGCAAAGATGGCGAACTGAAAATGCCTGAAAGACATCTCGGTTTGCTGCCGAGGGAAGAGAATACACAGCTTGCCTCTATCGTCGAACATATGCGGCAACGTATAGAACAGGATATCGATTTGCAGCGGCTGCTGGATGTAGTTCATCAGCGATGCGCTGGAGTATTACCACTGCCGTTAGAAGAATCATCAGTAGGATCAGCGAGAATAGTCGAAGACGCAGCTACCCAAACGCATACGGTTCGTATCGGCGTGGCAAAAGATGCGGCATTTAGTTTTTACTATCAGGATAACTTTGATTATCTACAGGAACATTCGGTAGAAATACAATTTTTTAGCCCCATGCATGATGAGTGCCTTCCCGAGGTCGACGGTCTGTATTTCGGTGGTGGATTTCCCGAACAGCACTTGTCGAGTTTGATGGCAAATGAAAGTATGATTCAAGTGATCCGTCAGGCGGCTGATGCCGGTATGCCGATTTACGCCGAGTGCGGCGGCATGATGTATTTGGCAGAGCGGATTTACGATGTTGCAGGTAACGAATGGCACGGTGTAGGCGTAGTGCCGTACCATATTGAAATGACGAAATCGCTCGTCGGCTTAGGATATGTGCAAGCGACATCATTGGTGGACAGTATTATTGCCGGACAAGGTGAAATATTGCGTGGTCACGAATTTCATTATTCGCAAGTGCGCAATTCTCTGCATGATGCAGCTTTTTCTTTAAAGGGTGGCAAAGGAACAGACGGACGGCAAGCGGGGTACCGCAAGCAGCATGTATTGGCATCCTATGTCCATTTCCATTTCCGTTCCAATCCGACAATTGTTGAGAGATTGAAAGCATATTGCTTGCGGTATCAGCAGACTGGATGTGGTCGGCAAGCTGAACGTGGCAAGCAAGATAGACAAAGTATGCAAGTTGAACAGAAGATACAGGTTGAAGGTGAGAAACAGTACGCTTCTCTGCCGCAAGGTCACGGCTATACGACAGGTACATGCGCGGCAGCAGCGACGCGGGCGGCGTTGGAGATGTTGTTACATCAGCGGTATGTCAAACAGGTCGGCGTGCAGTTGCCTGCCGGGATGGAAATTGCCGTTCCAGTAGAATTTATCCGTCGTGAGCACAACGGTGTGCGTGCAGCAGTACTAAAAGATGCCGGAAACGACCCCGATATTACTCACAATATGGAGATTCATGCCTATGTGGAATTGATTGAGGAAGTTGAAGTAACAGAAGTAACAGAAGTAACAGAAGGAGCAGAAGCTGTGATTATCATAGGCGGCGAGGGCGTGGGAACTGTCACCAAGCCGGGGCTGTCTGTTCCGGTGGGGGAAGCTGCAATCAATCCGGTTCCGCGTGAGATGATTCGTCAGCAAGCGGCGGAAATGCTTCCCCAAGGGACGAGGGTGCGGGTGACAATATCGGTGCCCGGCGGTGAAGAGGCTGCCGCGAAGACATTAAATCCCAAGCTGGGAATCGTCGGTGGCATATCGATTATCGGTACCTCGGGTATCGTGAGACCGATGTCCGATGAGGCGTATCTAAATTCCCTTATACCGCAGATTGATCAGGCGGTATCGTTGGGTGAGCGCATATTGGTCCTGACACCGGGAGGAATGGGCGAACGGATGGCGGAGAAGCGCGGTGTTCGCAGACAGGCAATTGTGCAAATGAGCAATTTTGTCGGTGCCCTTGCTGCGGATTGCGGCAGAAGAACAGAAGTGGATGGGATTGTCTTGTATGGGCATATTGGCAAATTGATCAAAGTGGCGGCAGGCATATTTCATACCCACAGCCGGATGGCGGATGCCCGCAGGGAAACGCTCGCAGCGTATGCTGCGTTAGCCGGTGCTCCCAAAGAAGTGATCGAGCAAATTATGCAGTTAAATACGATCGATGCGGGAGTCGACATCATAAAACAGTATCACTTGCAAACGGTGTACCGGCAGTTGGCGGAGGCTGTCAGTTGCAAGGTGAGTGAATATATACAAACAGAGGTGGCTCGTGCAGAACCTGTCGTCAGAGGGGCGGTCACCGGACAATTTGCCGGACGGCTGGATGGTCGATCTGATGAGGGATCTGCTAAACATGCAGATGTATTGAAAAGACCGATCGTTGTCGGAACAGTTTTATATGCGTTGAACGGCGATATTCTTGGCTATGACGGCAATGCGCGGAAGTTATTAGACACATTTGCTTGGCGAGGGGAGGACCTATATTGAACAAGGTTGTAGTGATCGGTACAGGACCGGGGACGGAAGAATATATGACGCCGATCGGACGTGAAGCGATTTCCCGAGCTGATCTTGTTGTAGGCGGCAAGCGATTGCTCGATACGTTTGCCATGAGCCATCAGGAACAATGGGTGATCGGAGCGGACTTACAAGATATCACGCGCAGGATTGCTGAACAGTATCAAGTGAGAAATATCGCCGTTTTGGTTTCCGGTGATACGGGAGTATTTAGTTTTGCCGATTATTTAGCGAGACATATCGACCGGGAGGCGTTACAGTTCATTCCAGGAATTAGTTCGGTACAGGTGATGTTTGCGAGATTGCAAAAATCTTGGGTAAATGCACAGATATTGAGTGTCCACGGCAGAGAAGCCGGAGCAGTTGCCGATGTAGTAGCAAATTCACCAATTACGGCAATCGTCACGGGGCGTCCGTGGTTTCCGGCAAAATTGGCTGCACACATTCTCACAGTACATCCGCAATTAGAAAGGTGTGCCGTGTCTGTCGGTGTGGATTTGGGTTATCAGCATGAAAAATTAATTCATACGTCCCTTGGAGAATTAGCCACAAGCGATGAGCATTTAGAAAATAGTGTGATGGTGATTATGCATGAATAAATTGACATCGGATACAAATAGAGGTTCATCCAATACAAATAAATCTTTATCTGATACGAATCAAATTTCGTTAAATACAAATACATTTCCATACTATATCGGCGTACCCGACGAATTGTTTGTGCGAACTGAGGGTGTTCCGATGACGAAACGCGAGATACGTATCCTCGCATTGGCGAACATGCAGTTATTCCCAGGGGCAACCGTATATGATGTCGGTGCCGGCAGTGGCTCGGTGGCGATTGAATGTAAACGGCTTGTCGGTGACGGCGATGTTTTTGCTGTGGAACAGCATGGACAGGCAATCAAAACGATTGATGCCAATTGCAAAAAGTTTGGCGTAACTTTGCATGTGCTCGAAGGGCAGGCACCCGAGGCACTGCTTGGGTTGCCTATGGCAGACCGGATCTTTATCGGAGGAAGCGGCGGGAAATTGGCGGAGATTATCAATACTTGCGATCGGCAGTTACGACCGGGTGGCAGGATCGTGCTCACGTCGGTGACGATGACGACCAGCAGTGATGCGTACCGGATATTTCGGGAGTTGGCATATGAGGTCGAAGTGATTCAAGTCAATGTAGCACAACTGACAACTGTGGGAAATGCCGATCTATGGAAAGCGAGAAATCCGGTCACATTGATTACGGCAGTGAAAGGGGAATAAGTCATGGCAGGAAAATTGTATGGGATCGGTGTGGGACCGGGCGACCCGGAATTATTGACATTAAAGGCGAAGCGCATTCTCGAGCAAGTGGATGTTTTGCTTATCCCCAAATCGAAAATCGAAAAGCGCAGTATCGCTCTGGAAATTGTTCAACAAGTGATTGACCGATCTTGGGAGCAGGTGGAATTGTTATTGCCGATGACGACCGACAAAGGTGCGCTGCAGGAGCATTGGATGACGGCAGCAAAGCAGATTGTTGCTGTATTGCAGAGCGGGAAAACAGCGGCATTTATTACGCTGGGTGATCCGTCGCTTTACAGTACGTTCACATATCTTAGCAGGAATGTCACGCAAATATTGCCGGAGGCTGAAATAGAGATTGTTCCGGGGATAAGCTCTATCCATTCGGTGGCGGCATGGCTGCAAGTTCCGCTTGCCGAATCGGACGAGAGTGTGGCAATTGTGCCGGCATTGAAAGAGCATGCTATTTTGCATAAAGTGGTAAGTGATTTTGACAATGTTGTATTGATGAAGGTCGGCAATCATATCGATAAGGTCGCCGATGTACTTGACAAAGTTGAAGGAGATAAACGTGTATATTACGCCAGCCGCTGCGGATTTGCCGACGGATATTTCACAGATGATTTGCAGGAACTAAGGGGCAGAAAATTAGATTATCTATCGACGCTCGTAATTAAAAGAGGTGAGCAAATATGATTTCTTTCGTCGGAGCCGGCTCGGGCGATCCTGAATATATCACGCTCAAAGGGTACCGTTTATTGCAACAGGCGGACTTGGTCGTGTATGCAGGATCGTTAGTCAATCGAGAAATACTGACATATGCCAAACAAGGCGCGCGGTTGATCGACAGTGCGCCGTTACACCTGCAAGAGATTGTCGATTATATGATCGAAGCCTATAATAGAGGGGAAAATGTCGTACGTCTGCACACGGGTGACCCTAGCCTGTTTGGGGCGATTGGCGAGCAAATGGATTTATTGCAAAGTGTCGGAATTCCGTTTCAGGTGATTCCTGGTGTCAGTTCATTTTTGGCTGCGGCTGCGGCTTTGCAGCGCGAATATACGGTACCGGATGGAACGCAGACGGTGATCATCACACGCTTAGAGGGCAGGACCCCGGTTCCTGAAACGGAAAAGTTATCGGAGCTTGCCGCTCATAAAAGTTCGATGGCAATTTTTCTGTCGGTCGGCATGATTGACCAGGTAGTGGAACAACTGCGGATGTCTTATGATCTGCAGACACCGGTGGCTGTCGTCGAAAAGGCATCTTGGCAGGATGAGAGAATTGTGCAGGGCACACTTGCTGATATTGCCGAAAAGACAAAGCAAGCGGGAATTACAAAGACAGCGCTGATTCTCATCGGAGAATTTTTGCAATCGACAGGGACCTCGAAATTATATGATAAGGATTTTGTCCATGAATACCGTTCATGATAATTATTTACATACCATAAATAGTAATCATTCCTCGAAAAAAGAGGCAGGCAAATTAGCAATTCTATGTCTGACGGAGCATGGCGCGAAATTGGCTTTGCGACTCAGCCGGTCTTTTGCGGGTGCATGTATTGTTTATATACCGGAGAGATTGCAGAAGCAAATCTCTATGGTGGATGAAGAAATCGTGTTTTTTAGCCGATGGCAGGAGACGATTGGTGAAGTCTTTCGATCGCACTCAGATATTGTCTGCATTATGGCGGTAGGTATTGTCGTGCGCAGTATAGCGGAATTGCTAGAATGCAAATTGTCTGATCCGGCAATTGTCGTGATGGACGAAAAGGGAGAATTCGCTGTCAGTTTATTATCCGGGCATGTGGGCGGAGCAAATGCACTGGCAAAGCAAATGGCGGCTCTGACAAATGGCACGGCAGTGATCACGACATCGACCGATGTTCACCAGAAACCGGCGGTCGATATGCTCGCTTTAGAACTACAAGCCACAATAGAGCCACGGGAACATATAAAAATCGTCAATCGCATGCTGGCGGAAGATGGGCAAGTGTATATCACCAGTCCCTATCCGTTAGAAAATGAATATACACAGGGATTTTTGCCGATATATGAAACGCAAATGCACACTGATCAGTCACAACTTGCAGAAGCCTATGTCTATGTGTCTCCCTATCAAATGGTTGCTCGACACGAAATATATATTCATCTGATTCCTCGGAATATGGTTGTCGGAATCGGCTGTCGTAAAGGGATTGCTTATGCCGATTTGCAGGCGGCATTGTGCGCAGTGCTGGATGATTTCCAAATTCATAGAAAAAGTATTAAGAGTTTTGTGACGATTGATTTTAAGCAGCAAGAACAGGCAATCCGTGAATTGAGCGAGCATTGGCGGCTACCGCTGTTGACAGTCACGAAAGAACAGATAGCAGAGTTAGATGCGGAATACGTGCCGTCGGAATGGGTACAAAAAACAATAGGAGTTGGTGGAGTATGCGAACCTGCGGCGAAGATAGCTTCCAATCGGGGAATCACAGTCGTCCCGAAACAAATATACAAGGGTGTGACAATCAGCATTGCTATGGAAAGATCTCCGTGGTGGGATTGGGACCGGGAGATAAAGAATTCATAGCGCCTGCGGCAATTGAAGCGATTACACAGGCAGAGGTGATTGTCGGCTACAAAACGTATGTCGATTTAATAGAAGATATGATTTCCGATAAACAAGTATTGTCCTCGGGAATGCGCCAAGAAGTGGCAAGAGCGCAGGTGGCTTTAGAGCAAGCGATTGCCGGAAAACACGTAGCTGTCGTCAGCAGCGGCGATCCGGGGGTGTACGGAATGGCAGGAATTCTTTTGCAGTTAGCGGAGGAGCAGTCATTGCAACTGCAGATAGACATCGTGCCGGGCATTACGGCTGTTACGGTGGCGGCTGCAGCTTTGGGGGCACCGTTGATGCACGACTTTGCCGTCATCAGTTTGAGTGATCTATTGACACCATGGGACACGATCTGCCGACGATTAGAAGCAGCGGGTATGGCAGACTTCGTCGTTGCCATATATAATCCTAAGAGCAAAGGGAGAGCAGAGCATTTTGCCGCAGCACGCGAGATTTTATTAAAACATCGAGGTGCGCAAACGCCTGTTGGCATTGTCCGCAATGCCAAGCGCGGGGAAGAATCCGTCGTCGTTACGACATTGGAAGATTGTCTTGACTGCCCAATCGATATGTTGACGACGGTGATTATCGGTAACTCCGAGACGAAAATACTAAACGGGAAAATCGTTACACCGCGGGGGTACCGTTTATGATACTCGTACTGGCAGGAACGACAGAGGGCAGAAATGCGGTCACGGTCTTGCGGCAAAACGGCTTCTCAGTGGCGGCATCTGTTGTCAGCGCGTACGGCTCTGCTCTACTAGAAGACATAGGTGTGGATCAGGTCATACAGACGCGTTGGAATGCCGATACGTTAGGTGACATTTTAATAGAGAAAAAAATATCGCTCGTTGTCGATGCCACACATCCCTATGCGGAAAATATCAGTAAATTAGCGATGGCAGTGACAGAGGAAAAGGCGATACCGTATTTACGCTTCGAACGGTCGTCGTTGGAATTGGCGGTACATGATCTCATCCATGTAGTGCGGGAGCTTGAGGAAATTGCCAGTTTGCTGGCGCCCGGACAGCGCGTGTTCAGCGCATTGGGCAGTAAAAGTCTGCCGGTATTACTGCCTATGGTAAAGCAGGCAGGGGCAGAACTAACGGTCAGGGTGCTGCCCAGTTCCGAAGTACTGGTGGAGTGCGAGCGCTTGCATCTGCGCCCGGAGCAGATCATCGCAATGAAAGGACCTTTCACGAAAAATATGAACAAGCAAATGTTCATACAGTATCGCACGGAGCTATTGTTGACGAAAGAGAGTGGCGGTACCGGTGGGACAGACGAGAAAATCGATGCGGCTTTAGAATTAGGAATTCCCGTCGTCGTTATCGGCAGACCGTCAATTTCCTATCCGGCAGTCGTATCGTCGACAGACGAAATGCTACAATATATAAAATATAAAAGCGCAGCTTCGGAAAACGGAGGTATAAATAATGAATGATCGTTGGCGGAAAATTACGGGGGAAATACTGTGGGATCCGAAGGAGATTGAGCGCAAGAGCATGGAAATAATCGAAATGCATATGCAGGGAGTTGTGTTTACAGCGGCGGAAAAAGATGTCGTTAAGCGCATCATCCATACGACAGGTGATCCCGAGATTATCCATACGATTCGCATCCATCCTGAGGCGACGCGGAGCGGTATACAAAGATTGCGATCCGGTTGTGATATTATTACAGATGTCAATATGTTGAAAGCCGGTATCAATATGCGCAAAGTGCAAGAATTCGGCGGTGATGTCATCTGCAAGATTGCCGATTCCGATACGGAACAAGCGGCGAAGGAATGGGGAATCACTCGGTCGGCGGCATCGATGCGTTTGCTTGGCAAGCAGTTGGACAATGCCGTTGTGGCAATCGGCAATGCCCCTACGGCGCTGTTTGAAGTACTCGATCTGTATGAGCAAGGGATCGCCAAGCCGGCAATGATTGTCGGGACACCTGTGGGATTTGTCGGAGCAGCGGAATCAAAGGAGTTGTTACTTGCTATGCAGGAAATTCCTTCGATTATCATTCGCGGTACGCGGGGTGGCAGTCCGATTGCCGTCAGCGCCGTAAATGCGATGTTATATTTTCAGGGAGACATGTAAAGGAGTTTGTGTGCTATGGGGCGGTTGATCGTTGTTGCAGGCGGGAGCAGAAGTGGCAAAAGTGCATATGCGGAGCAATGGGTAAAAGAGTACGGCGCTGAAAGCAATGTATTCTATGTAGCGACAGGCTACCATACATTCCAAAAGACAAAGCCTGTCGACGGAGAGTTTGCCGGTGAGGAGCTTGTCGATACAGAGTTTGCCGAGCGGATTGCCAAACATCGGCAACGGCGCCCGCAGGAATGGACGACAATCGAGGAACCATGCGAATTGCCGCAGGTGTTGGAGAACACGGCAGCTGTTCGAGAAGGTGAATCAGTATATTTAATTGACGGCATTGGCACATGGATTGCGAATCTCATGTATATGAAAGAAGTACATACCGAGGATGTATGCCGAGGATATGCGGAACAGCTACTTGCCGCTTGTGAGACGATATCCGGTGTCGTCGTAGCAGTAGCGGATGAAGTGGGGATGGATGTCGTTCCTGAACATCGGGAGGGCAGGATATTCCGCGATCTTAACGGCATGGTCAATCAAATGCTGGCGGCTCGGGCGACGGAAGTGTATTTTGTCGTCTGCGGTTTACCTGTGAAAATCAAAGGATAAGGGATGGGATATCGATGGATGCAAAGCCAATTATGCTGCAAGGAACGGCTTCCAATGTCGGAAAGAGTATTCTCACAGCAGCGTTGTGCCGTATTTTCCTCCAGGATGGTTATCGTACGGCGCCATTTAAAGCCCAGAATATGGCGCTGAATTCTGCGGTGACACCGGACGGAGGTGAAATTGGCAGAGCGCAAGCTGTACAGGCAGAAGCGGCAGGGATTCAAGCAACGGTTGAGATGAACCCGATTTTGATTAAACCGAAACAGGACATGCATGCACAGATCGTCGTTTTGGGCAGACCGTATTCCGATATGTCGGCGAAAGACTACCGCAGTCAATTTCTGCCGCAGATCCACAATGTGGTGGAAGATTGCATTCAAAAATTAAAATCCGAATTTGATGTTCTCGTGATTGAAGGAGCGGGCAGTCCGGCAGAAGTTAATTTGAAAGATCGCGACATCGTCAATATGAAAACGGCGGAGATGGCGGATTCTCCGGTAATATTGGTGGCGGATATTGATCGCGGCGGCGTGTTCGCAGCGATTATTGGTACACTGGAATTGTTGGAGCAGCACGAGCGCGAGCGGGTCAAGGGCTTTATCATCAACAAATTCCGCGGCGATCTCGATTTGCTCCAGCCGGGTCTACAATTTCTTGAACAGCGGACAGGCATCGACGTATTGGGTGTCATCCCGTATATTCACGATCACGGAATTGAAGAAGAAGACTCTGTGTGGCTGAGCGAAATTAATCGTGAAGGACGGGTCGGTGATAAACATGCGGCAATTATGGTTGCTGTGATACAGTTGCCGCGGATTTCTAACTTCACCGATTTTATGCCGTTTTTTGGGTTGCCGGATGTGGTGGTACAATTCGTCAAAGCCGGTCAGCCAATTGGCGATGTTGATCTGATCATACTTCCGGGGACGAAAAACACGGTACTTGATATGGCGTACTTATGGGAGCAAGGGTATGGTGAGGAGATTCAAGCCCATGTACGGCGGGGCAAACGACTCGTCGGTATTTGCGGCGGGTATCAGATGCTCGGTGAAGAGTTGCATGATCCCTGTGACTGTGAATCGGATTCAGGCAAAAGGCAACCGGGTCTCGGACTGTTTCCGTTTACGACGGAATTTCATCCTAAAAAGCACACGTATCAAGTGGAAGCGCGCTTATCCGGTCATTACGGATTCTGGCAGCAGCTACAGGGCGAAGTCATCCGCGGCTATGAGATTCACACAGGGGAATGCACCCGAAATGACAAACTTGACTCCGCGCAAGGCCATTCCTTGCTGACGATTGAGAAGCGTTCTGGAAAGAGTGTGTCAGTCGATGATGGGTTGTGTGGGTATGCAGGTCGTGTTTTTGGCACCCATGTACACGGTTTTTTTGATAATCCGCAAGTGCTGCAAGCCTTTATCAACGACATACGCAGAGAAAAATTGTTACCGGAGTTAGAGATGTCACAATTGGGTATCGTAGAAAAAAATAGCAGGTTCGATCATTTGGCAGATATCGTGCGCAGCTCGCTAGATATGGAAAAGGTGTATCAAATCATGGGACTCAAAGTTCGATAAAGACTGGAAGCTCGATAAATCGATATGGAGATAAATCAATATGGATATGGCAGCCGTTATTTTCGGAGGATTTATATTAGATATGTTAATCGGCGATCCGCGATCGATGCCGCATCCGGTTGTGTTGATCGGTAAGGCGATTTCATTATTAGAAAATATATTGTACGGACGCTTGCAGACCGATAGACAGCGGCAGATCATCGGACTGGCGATGTCACTTGCGATCGTGCTGGCGACCTATGTCGTTTTTGCGATCATTATATGGTTGGCATTCACAATTAATCGGTATCTAGGTTTTGCCGTAAGTGTTTTTGTCATGAGTCAAACTTTGGCGTTGCGCAGTTTGTATCAACACGCAATGGCGGTTGTCCGACCGTTGCGTGCGGGAGATTTGCCAAGTGCCAGACGTGCACTGGCGATGATTGTCGGCAGGGATACGCAGGATCTCGATCAGCAGGAAATAATTCGTGCGACGGTAGAGACGGTTTCCGAGAACACTGTCGATGGTATTACAGCGCCGCTTTTCTATGGGATGATCGGCGGACCGGCACTGGCGATGGCATACAAAGCCGTCAACACACTCGATTCGATGATCGGATACCGTAATGAACGATATCGGCATTTCGGTTGGGGTGCGGCACGGATTGATGATCTGGTGAACTTTATTCCGGCACGGATTACGGGGTTGTTGTATCTGTTGGTTGCGCCTTTTTGTACCGGGGGCATTTCCGGTGTATGGCGCGCGCTCGTTGAAGATGCCCGTAAACATCCTAGCCCCAATAGCGGTATTTCCGAGGCGGCTGTGGCGGGTGCCCTGAATATACAATTGGGGGGTACAAATTATTACGGCGGCATACCTTCTCATCGGGCGAAAATGGGGTCAGCCATCCATTCGCTGGAGTTGCGTCATATTTATCACAGCCTGTTGATTATGGGAAGTGTTGCAAGTTTATTTCTACTAATTGGTCTGTGTGTGATAGTTTATATATGCTGATCGATATCAATTGATCCATATATATTGATCTATATCTGATGATTTGTGTGTATTGATGATGGTTGATATTCATCTAAGAAGCTACTTACGCGGTATTTCGCTGCAAATATGGAATTGGGGGTTTTGGCATGCTGCAAATTTATACAGGAAACGGAAAAGGTAAGACGACGGCGGCACTTGGGCTGGCTATGCGTGCCTGTGGGCATGGGATGAGTGTCGGAATCATTCAGTTTATGAAAGGCAGCACTTACAGCGGGGAACTCGTGTCGGCAGTGAAATTGGGCATCGATATTTTCCAATTCGGGAGAACATGCCCCCATGCGGCAGTCATCAAGTCGGGTTTTATGAGATGTCAGAAATGCGGTGGATGCTGGATCGGTTTGAAATCGGTGACGGAGCTTGACAAGGAGAAAATCCGTATGGCTTGGAAATTGGCGGAGGAATGTGTCAGAGATGAGCGATATCAATTACTGATTCTCGACGAAATTATGAGTGCATGTAAATATGAACTGCTGTCTGTCAAAGAAGTAGAGGCTTGGCTAAAAAATATACCGGACAGCATAGAAATTGTCCTGACCGGCAGAAATGCGCCGGAGGAATTTATAGCGTTGGCTGATCTTGTGTCGGAAGTGCGTCAAATCAAGCATCCCTATGAAAAGGGTATTGAATCACGCAGGGGAATCGAATATTAGTTACAAAGCGAGTAGGAAAAAGTAGCGTATAAGCTTACCCATTGTAAGTGTGAAAGTACAGCAATTGGAAAGTACAGCGATTGAGGGAGGTGGCACACGTGGACAAATTAGCCAAAACAGTAAGTAGCTTTTTTGCGACAATACAATTGGCGATCAGTTTTTTGACGATTATACCGCTTTATCGAGGCGAGATAGCCAGCGAACGGGAGATGGCAAATTCACTGCGCGCGTTTCCGTTAGTCGGAGGGGTGCTTGGCTTGATTCTTGCAGGTGTGTACTTTCTGACAGATCAATTGCATATGGGGTTTGGCGGATCGGCACTGGTAGTCGTTCTGTGGTTGATAATCACGGGCGGGCTGCACGGCGATGGGGTGATGGATACGGCTGATGGCGTGTTTAGCGGCAAAGAGCGCACGAAGAAGTTGGAAATTATGCGGGACAGTCGCGTCGGAGCCATGGGCGTCATGGCATTTGTTTCGTTGGTCATTTTGAAAATCTGCTTCCTTGCATCGTTGCCGGTGCACATTGCCATGTGGGCTGTGACAATTGCCCCGATCGTCGGTCGCACAGTGATGTTGTACGCGATGTTGCAATTTCCTTATGCACGCACTGGAGGTGGCTTGGGGAACCGTTTTGGGACTCTGAATGTTGGGCAAAAATCGCTCGTCGCGGTCATCACATTTATGACGGCTTTGATATTTCTGTTTGCCATGTCAAGCTGGCAAAGTGTCATAACTGGGGCAGGTGTATTCGTCGTAGCCGGTGTTTTGTCGGGTGCTTTCGCGCATTGGATTGCCGGAATACTGCATGGACATACGGGGGACAGTTACGGAGCCGTATGTGAAGTAGCGGAAACAATCACGCTGATGACGGCATTGGTTTTCTGGGGGATCGGCAATGGTTAAAAAAATCAGTGCGTCAATGCCGGGTACGTGTGGGGAATTGGTTCAGGGAACGATAGACGGCAGAAATCTGCTCATCAGTTGCCCGATCGATATGTGGTCTGAGATCACGCTTTATCCGGATTACCCCCTGGTATATTCGCATCAATTAAAAAAAGTCCGCCATGCTATTGGATATGTCAAACGGTTGCAACAATCCTCAGAATCGGCAGGTGTATTGCCGAAGGTTGTACGGCGGTCGGTGCTAACGCCGGGGAAAGGTATGGGCAGCAGCACGGCAGATGTTGTTGCCGCTTATTATGCTGCTTGTCTGTTATGGGTGAGGCAGGCTAGCGTGTCGGAGGCGGCGGATATCGCACTCCAAATCGAGCCGAGTGACAGTACGATGTTTTCTGGGCTAACAATATTTGATCATATACATGGTCAGAGACGGGAAGTAATCGGTAACGCGCCTGAGCTAGATATCATCATGATTGATCCCGGAGGCTTTATCAATACGACGGAATTTCATAAAAAGCATATGCAGCAGGCGATGAGCCAGGCACATGCAGAGCAGGTGCGCATGGCGTTACAATATGTCGTCGACGGCATTCGCAGTAACGATATTGAGCAAATCGCCAAAGGGGCGACAATCAGCGCCTATGCGAACCAAGCGTTGCTTCCCAAAAAGCATTTGCATGAAGTGATGCAGCTTTGCGAACAATTAGGCGGGTTGGGAATTAACGTCGCCCATAGCGGCACGGTGATCGGAATTTTATTAGAGCCGGGGCGTATTTCCGGGCAAGCGGCATGGGAATATGTAAAACAGCGGTACCCTGCATGGAATGTCTATCCTACAAAATTGATTTCCGGGGGTGTGCGTATTGGAGAACAAGCTATTTGATAATTTACGGATTGAGCAACCAATGAAGCAGTTGATACAACAGCCGGTAGAGCCACAGATCCATGGTGGGAATGTGTGGCGGCTCGCTGAGCAATCTGGCATCGCTGTCGAAGAGGTTATTGATTTTAGTGCCAATATCAATCCATTGGGACCGTCACCGTATGCCGTTGCGGCAATTTCTGAGGCGGTTCCTTTTCTGCATCATTATCCGGAAACTCAGGGAGATCAGTGTGTGTCGGCATTAAGTGAATATTTAGATGTCCCAAAAGCTCAATTGATCTTGGGTAACGGTGCTGCCGAATTGATTTATTTACTGGGGAGGATGTATTATCAGACGCGGTTACTGCGTCTGGCACCGACATTTTCTGAATATGGACAGGGGTTGGAAGCGCCGGTGTGCATCGATTTTGCTCTGCGTAGGGAGGACCAATTTGCACTGCCGTTAGCAGAAATTCAGCAGGAAATGCAGGCGGGGGACGTGTTGTTCGTCGGGAATCCCAATAACCCTACGGGTAAATTATTTACACGGGAAGATATGATGAAATTGGCAGAGGCGGCTTTGCAGAAATCGGTGACGCTTGTGATTGATGAAGCGTTTATTGATTTTTGTCCTAACCATCGCGACCAAAGTATGCGGTATTTCGTCGAACGTTATCCCAATATGGTAATTGTCGGTTCATTGACGAAGTTTTTTGCCATACCGGCGTTGCGTTTAGGCTATGCCGTTGCCCATCAGCAGTTGATTGAGCGGATGCAGCGGTTACTTCCGCCTTGGCGAGTCAATTTGCCGGCGCTGTTGGCGGGAGAGGCATCGATGACTGACGAGCGGTATATACAGGAGACGTTGTCCTATGTCTGCGAAGAGCGCCGGTGGTTTACCAGAGAATTGCGTAAAATCAGCGGTTTCCGTGTGTATGAAGGGGCGGCGAATTTTCTGCTTGTAAATAGTCAGCAGGCGGGAATAACAGCCGAGTTTTTGTACAAACGCTTGAAAAAATACGGGATACTCATTCGTTTGTGCCATTCTTTCACAAATTTGTCTGCCTATGACTTCCGTCTGGCAGTTCGCAAGCGTGAAGAAAATCAACGGTTATTGGCGGTATTGCAGCAAATAACTGAAGGCAGAGTGTCTAAAGGCGGTACATCTGACGGTGCATCTGAAAACGGCATAAACGCAGGAGGTTTGTAATATGGGTGATATGTTGTTAATTCGCCATGGCGAGACCGAATGGAATCGTCTCCACAAGTATCAAGGGACCAGTGATATTCCCCTCAATGCCAAAGGAATAGAACAGGCGCAAAAGGCGGCAATTGATGTGGGGTTATACCTGAAAGATCAAGGCATCATGAGCAATCACGGCGCCGATGCAAATATTGCGAATGATGTCGTCCTGTATGCAAGTACATTATCTCGAGCACGCATGACGGCAGAAATCATCGGTGAAGTAATCAGGGTGGATGTCCGATTAGATGAGCGGTTACGTGAAATACATTTCGGGCTGTGGGAAGGGTTGACGTTTAATGAGGTGTATGAGCAATACCGGGAAGCATTTGATCAATGGTATGCAAACCCGATGGAACATGCGGCTCACGGCGGCGAGACATTGAGTGAGGTGTTGGTACGGAGCAAAGCGGCATTGGCAGAGATCCGTGAACGCCACGCAGAGGCGACGATTATCGTAGTCGCACATGGGGGCGTGATCAAAACATTGTTGCACCATATACGACCGGAATATGAATTGTGGAATCAACAAGTAGCACCATGCTCAATTACGAATATTGGCGTATTCCCCGGGAAATAGGCGAAAAAGGAAAAAAGCATTACGGTTTTGGTAACCGTCCTGCTTTTTTTATTGCTTCGCGCAGTAAATATTCAATGTGTCCGTTGACACTTCTCAATTCGTCACTTGCCCATTGCTCAAGAATGCGATGTAAATCGGGATCAAGTCGCAGGGGGAAAGCTTTTTTGGCTTTGCCCATTGGATCACATCCTAACTAATATAGCGTTCCAGAGTTGATTACGGGGGTCGCCCCTCGGTCAGAAACGATCGTCACCATCAGATTGTTTACCATAACAGCTTTTCGTTCCTCATCAAACTCAATTCCCTTTTCCTGCAATTGATGTAAAGCCATATCGACCATACCTACGGCGCCTTCTACGATCAACTGGCGTGCCGATACGATTGCTGATGCTTGTTGACGTTGCAGCATAGCGCTGGCAATTTCCGGTGCATAGGCTAAATGTGTCAGGCGAGTTTCAATGATCTTTACACCGGCAACTGCCAGTCGTGTCTGTAGTTCATGCATCAATTCATTTGCCACTTCATCGGCATTGCCGCGCAGCGAGTAGCGGTCGTCTTCCAGATACGTATCATAAGGATACTGGGAAGCGATATGGCGGATTGCCGTTTCGCTTTGGATTTCTACGAAAGTCTCGTAATCGTCGACTTCGAATGTAGCCATAGCGGTATCTACGACGCGAAACACGATAACGGCTCCAATTTCCACGGGATTGCCTTCGGCGTCATTGACTTTTAATTGTTTGCTGTTGAAATTTCGTACGCGCAATGATATTTTCTGCTTGCCGGTGAAAGGAACGACCATCCACAAACCGCTTTCCAGAACAGTACCGATATATTTTCCGAAAAACGTCAATACCTTTGCCTCGTTTGGTTTAACGATTGTCAGCGATGAAAGGATGACAATCAGTATACAAAACTGAATTATCGATAAAATGATTAAAGATACGGGTGATAGTGTTAAGGATGTTGTTACAGACATGGAATCCAGTATTGTAGCAGGGTTTAATGGAACTGTAGTTACAGCTTTGATGAATGTGATGACTGTAGTGACAGACAGAATCAGTGAAACTAAGACCATCAGAAAACCGTTTACATGCCATGCTTTGCGTTCTTTCATTAAATTAACACCTCTTTCGTTTGGTTGTTTGCTATTGCGTAGTCAATATATATGATATATATTATGTATCAATATGATATCACATATGTAAAAAAATGAAAAGAAAAAAGAAAATCTGGTATAATAAATTTCATGCACTGATAATTTTGAAAAGAAGGTAAGTAAAATGACATCACTGTTAAAGTATTTAAAGCCATATCGAGTTCCGGTGTTGCTTGTTCTTCTGATGACATTGGCTTCTACGATGATGGAATTGTTTCTGCCTACATTGATGGCAGATATTGTCGATGTCGGGATTGTCAACGGCGATTTGCCGTTTATCTGGAAGACAGGCGGACTGATGGCGATTTGCTCGGCGCTGGCGGCAGTATCGACGATTATAGTTTCGTATTTTTCTAACAGAGTTTCTGTAGGGTTTGCTAAAGATATCAGGCGCGCGATATTTGTCAGGGTTGAGAATTTCTCGTTACAGGAATTTGACGACATAGGGACAGCTTCGTTGATAACACGGACGACGAATGATGTCAAACAATTGCAGGATGTTGTCAATATGATTTTACGCGTAATGACCCGGGCACCGCTCATGTTGGCGGGCGGGATTGTATTAGCTGTTTCGCGGGATGCCGTATTATCGCTGATATTTTTGGTAGCACTTCCGATATTAGTTGGTGGAATTTATTTCATATCGCGTAAAGCGATTCCGTTATTCGGTTTACTACAGCTACGCACAGATCGCTTGAATTTATTATTACGAGAAGTGCTCAATGGCATACGTGTCGTGCGAACATTTAATCGCGTAGAGTATGAAAAACAGCGGTTCCAGGAGGCGAATGTTGAGTATCGCGATATGGGAATACGCGTCGGTAAGATTATGTCGGTTGTATTTCCAATTATGATGATCACAATGAGTTTTACGAATGTGGCGATTGTATGGTTCGGTGCAATTCGCATTGATCAAGGTATGATGCAGGTGGGAAACCTGATGGCATTTTTGCAATATGCGATGATGATTTTAATATCGTTAATTATGATGTCGATGGCGTTGATTGCTATACCGCGAGCGGAGGCGTCTGCGAAGCGTATTAATGAAGTTCTGCTCGTACAGTCCTCTGAACAAGCTGGTGAAAAGAATCGGCGGAAGATAGAGCTAAAGGATACGGGGTACGGAGATACAGATGTAGATGCGTTAAAAGGAGCGTCTGCACAAATGTCCGGTACTGGATATATAGAGTTTAAAGATGTGGCATTTTATTATCGAGGTGCGGAAAAGGCTGCCATTGAACATATTTCGTTTACGGCGAAGCCAGGGCAAACGACAGCAATTATCGGCAGTACCGGTTCGGGAAAGACGACGCTCGTGCAATTGATACTGCGTTTCTATGAGACAAATCGTGGCAAAATATTGATCGGCGGAAAAGATATAAGGGATATGAGTTTAGAAGAGCTGCGTAAAAAAATTGCGTATGTTCCACAAAAATCGACACTTTTCAGCGGTACTATCGCCGAGAATATTCGTTTTGGCAAAGAAGATGCCACCGAAGACGAAATTATCGATGCTTTGGAGACGGCACAGGCGCTTGAATTTGTAAGGGAAAAAGAGGAAGGAATTCATGCGGTGCTCTCCCAAGGGGGAGGCAATCTCTCCGGAGGACAGAAACAGCGCCTTTCGATTGCCAGAGCTTTGGTGAGAAAACCGCAAATTTATATATTTGATGACAGCTTTTCGGCGCTCGATTATAAAACAGATGCCAGATTACGCAGAGCCCTAAATCGATATACGGAAAATGCCGCGGTGATTACAGTTACGCAAAGGGTAAGTACTGTTATCGATGCGGAGCAGATTATTGTGTTAGATGATGGGAAAATAGCAGGCATTGGCAACCATCAATGTCTACTGGACACGTGTCAAATATACAGGGAGATTGTCATGTCGCAGCAACTGGAGGGGGAGAGCGCATGACACATACTCCAAACATTGGACCGGGCGCGAAAAAGCGGGTGCCGCATCGCACCGAGAAGCCTAAGGAATTCAAAAAAACATTAATCAGATTGATAAAATATTTGCGCCCGCGCAGGTTTCAGCTCATGACCGTCGTAGTCGCTGCTCTATTATCGACGTTATTTAATGTTGTCAGCCCCAAATTGCTGGGAAATGCGACATCTTCGATTTTTGAGAGTGTGACACAGGGCAGTGCCGTCAATTTTATATACATTGGACAGTTGTTGGTTATTTTACTGGGACTCTATTTGCTGTCGGCGATATTTTCATTTCTACAGCATTACATTATGGCAAGTGTAGCGCAATTGACGATTGCTGAAATGCGGCAGGATGTTAATGAAAAATTGTCACGGCTTCCGATCCGATATTTTGACCGTCACCCCCATGGAGACATTTTGAGCAGAGCCGTCAATGACATAGATAACATCAACGCATCTTTGCAGCAGGCATTGACACAGGTCATCGGTTCTATCATTTCGGTTTTGGGAATCATTATTATGATGCTGCTGATCAGCCCTGTGCTGACGCTGATCGTTTTGCTGACGATTCCACTTAGCTTGCTGGTCGCGCGCAATGTGGCGAAATATTCGCAGACACATTTTGTCAATCAGCAGGCAGAACTGGGAAATATCAATACGCATATTGAAGAAATGTTTACCGGCTATCAAATTGTCAAGGCTTTTGGGCGCGAGAAATCGTCCTTGGAGACTTTTGACAAAATCAATCAACGGCTATATAAAGCAGGCTGGAAAGCGCAATTTATCTCGGGGCTGATGATGCCGCTGATGATTTTCGTCAATAATTTGGGGTACGTATTGGTCAGTATCAGCGGGGCGTTTTTTGTCATCAATGGCTCAATTCGTCTCGGTGATGTTCAGGCATTTATTCAATACTCTCAGCAAGTATCGCAGCCGATGGGGCAGATTGCGGGGATTGCGAATATGATTCAAACGGCAATTGCTTCGGCAGAGCGGATTTTTCTGCTGCTTGATGAGTCGGAAGAAGAGCAGCAAACAGCCCGTGAGCTACGGCTTGATAAGATACAGGGAAGTGTTTCTTTCCGCAATGTCTGTTTCGGTTATGATCCTCAGGTGCGTGTCATTAAAAGCGTATCGCTTAATGTGGACGCAGGGCAGACGGTCGCGATTGTCGGACCGACGGGAGCTGGCAAGACGACAATCAGCAATTTATTACTGCGCTTTTACGACCCTGATCAAGGTGCGATTTTGATTGATGATCTAGATTTGCAAACACTTACCCGTGACCAGGTTCGCTCGGTCATCGCTATGGTGTTGCAAGATACGTGGCTATTCAGCGGAACGATACGTGAAAATATAGCGTATGGACGCAGGGAAGCGACGGAAGATGAGATTGTGCTTGCTGCAAAAGCCGCCTTTGCCGATGATTTTATCCGCACATTGCCGATGGGATACGAGACGGTACTCAGTGAGGATGCGTCAAATATTTCTCAGGGGCAACGTCAATTACTGACAATTGCCAGAGCGATTTTGGCAAATCCGAAAATTCTGATTCTCGATGAAGCGACGAGTAGTGTCGACACGCGGACGGAAATGCATATACAGAGTGCTATGCAACAATTGATGAAAGGTCGTACGAGCTTTGTCATTGCCCATCGCTTATCGACAATTCGCAATGCTGATTTGATTTTGGTGATGTCGGAGGGCGATATTATTGAGCAGGGCACCCATGAGCAGTTACTAGACAAAAACGGTTTTTATGCAGATTTATATAATAGTCAGTTTTCCGGCAGTCATGCAGGATAAATTGAAATAGGTATTGATCTTGGGGAATATATGTCTGGCGGCGCACCTCTAAGGGGTGCGTTGACAGGTATAGCAGGATGATGTAGCATTATCAAAGTAAGTTGTGTTTTTTTACAATTCATTGTTTGGCATTCTCATGAATAAAATTATGCATGTAGATTACGAAGAATGAAACTATATGCTGAGTTCTATCGTATATATTATGGGAGCCATTATAGTTTCTAGCTTGGGGAGATGAGATGTGCGGGATATGTGTTTTGTGTGAAAAATCTTGTGTGGTGAATGAGAGATTTAAACAATAGTTTCAATTATTTCTAATGTTAATAGGAGCGAAGCGTGTTAAGATGGATGAGGAGCTAATTATTTATAGAATGATTTTTGCATCATACAAAGGGATGGTGTGATAAAGATGTATTTATATCTAGTGTTTTCTAAAACCGATACTTGGTTGTCGAGAGTACTGCAATTATTCATAAAATCAAAATACGTACATGTATCTTTAAGTTTAGATAAGGATCTGCGGACGATGTATTCGTTTGGTCGTGTGAATCCTGACAATCCTTTTTCGGGAGGATTTTCGCAAGAGAATTTGAGCGAGGGTGTATTTAAGAAAAATGTCAATAGTGAGTGTGTCGTATACCGTATCGCAATTACAGACGAGCAGTATCATTTGTTAGTCACGGAATTGGAACGCTTTATTGCGACAAAAGAGTACTATCGATATAATCTTTTGGGATTGCTTACGGCGAAGATGAATGTGCCGTTTAAACGTCAACGGTATTATTTTTGTTCGCAGTTTGTTTCTGAGCTGTTGATTAAGAGTAATATATTGCAGTTAGAGCATTCGCCGGAACTGATCAAGCCGACAGATCTGCTTCAAATTGAAGGAAAAGAAGAGATTTTCAAAGGATACGTTCGCGAGTATATGGGAACCTCGTATTCAATGTAAGAAGGTAAGACTTGTAGCTACCGAATAAAGTATCCTGTTGCAAAATACCATGATGCTTTGCAGAGTCGAATGCAGAGATTTTCCTTGATGTTCGTGCACCGTTAATGTATCATCAAAATAGAAAAACAGAAACGAAACAGCATGACGATGTCTTTTCTAGAATGGAGCATATATAGTTTAATGGATGCAATTTTAGATTTTTTGAAGCAGTTTGGTGAATGGGGACTGTTTTTCCATGCGATGATCGATGCGATTATTTTCCCAATTCCGGCGTTTTTTTCGCAGGTGTCGCTAAGTTTGCTTGATCCGTCATCGGCGATTTGGCTGGCTACAATGGGATATATCGGTTGTTTAATCGGAACGCCATTCGGGTATTTAATCGGGAGGCTTTCAGGAAAATTATTTTTAAATAAAATTCTCAAGCAAGAGAATGTCGAAAAAGTCACAAGGATGTTTGAGAAAAACGGGGCAGCGGCGATTTTAATTGGCGCGTTTACTCCAATACCTTTTAAAGTGTTCACAATTCTATCGGGATGTTTTCGATTTCCTCTGTGGAAATTGATGCTATATGCTGCTTTTGGACGGGCTGTAAAATTTTATTTAGTCGGCGGTCTGTTTTATCTATTCGGACGTGCGGCGGCAGGGTTGATCGATCAGTATTTTACGGCGATTACGATCGTATTGACTCTGATTGCGCTTGTCATATGGTATGTGGTAGGGAAAATACGCAACAAACGCAAAGAGGCGTAAACTTTTTTGACTGGAGGGATGGTCTGTGAATTGTCCGGTATGTGATGGTGTGCGTATGCGGGAAGTTGAAAAGGACGGTGTTCTGATTGATGTTTGCCCCAGCTGTAAAGGTGTCTGGCTAGATCGTGGAGAGCTTGAGAAGTTAATGTCAGAATTCAAGCAAGAACGCCAGGGATATGATGAATGGCATGAAAAAGAGCGCCGCGAATATGCGCGTACACCCGAGTATAATCAGAAGTACAAAAAGAAAAAGACGATCTTTGATCGGCTGGAAGACATTTTTGATTGATATTCGGCTTGCGAAAGCCGATAGTAATTAATGAATGTTGGCATTGATGTTCGCACTCAGATTATTCTGGAGGTAGCGATATCAATGCCAATTTTTTTGAGCGCGGGTAGCGTTTGATCTCTATTTCCCTTCTCAGCGCACATGGTTTGGAAGCGAATGTCTCGTGATAAAGCAATTGAACCGGCAGACGCGCGCGCGTGTATTTTGCCGCTTTACCGGCGTTATGCGCTGCCAGCCGTTTATCCAAATCTATTGTATAGCCGGTATATAATGTACCGTCGGCACATTGCAGAATGTAGACGTAAAATATGGGTCTCCTCCTCCTTTTAGAACATATAGTATTCTATCCACTGTAGCATGGATGCCAAAGGATGTCGATACGTATGATTGGTTTCCTATGATCATATATATGAAACGCGGGGGATTGTCGAGTGTAACGCTTGACCACCTGAAGAATTTTGGATCAAAGGAGAAAAATGATGCGAGTTGTACGGTTTAGGAAAATAGGATGTATTTGTCTGCTGATGGGGATTGCTATGTTGCTTGGCGGTTGTGCGGAGGGGACTTTTCATGTAAAAGTGCATGAAGATGCCAGTGCTGATTTTGACTATAAATTAGGATTTGATCGTTCGCTGCTCGGTGTATTTGCGTTTTCTGCAGAGGACATTGTTGCGCGGTTGCGAGAGAATGCACAGATTGAAGGCTACGAAGTGTCGTTATATACTGATGGTGCATATACAGGAGTTCGTCTGCAAAGACACGTTTCTTCGATCTATGAAGAAAATATTGATTTGGGGATATTTGATTTTGGGGCAGCCGTAAATGCAGATGCCGTAGCGGAACATGAGATTGGCGGACCGACATTTTTGCTGCAAGATAAGATTTGGCATACTGAATATCGAATGCATGGATCTGTCGACCTCAGCAGTATTAAGTTGTCTGATGACTATGCTTTGCCGCTGTTTGAGAATTCTCTGCTGAATCGGATTAATGTTCGATTGATCCTCACTCTACCGATCATTCCTGAACAGCATAATGCGACGTATGTTGCAGATGACGGACATACACTGGAATGGGTATTGGTTTTGGGCAAGAACAATGTGATCGAAATGGAGGGTACGGTTCCCAATGTAAAGAACCGCATTTATTTTTTACTTGTCGCCATTTTCAGTTGTTTGATCGGGTATTTGTATTATCGGCATACCCGTCTGCATATTTCTTCCTAGAATAGGTTAGGAAACCTGACATTGAAGAGTGAAAGGTGGTCTCAGGTATATTTTTTACAAAAAATTATAAAAAAATGAGTGAATGAAAAGGAATTTGACATATCATGTAGAATAAACTTACATACAAAAAGTTAAGTGAGATATCGGCGATTGAATTGTCTATATCGATGCAACAAATTTTGTTTTAATTTTGAGAGGGGAAAGAAATATGAGTGCAAATTCGATTGAATTGTTTGGGGCTAATGTATTCAATGACGCCGTAATGCGAGAGAGGCTCCCTAAGAGCATCTACAAATTGCTGCGTAAAACGATTGAAGAGGGTCTGCCCCTAGAAGAGTCAGTCGCCGACAGTGTGGCAAACGCGATGAAAGATTGGGCAGTTGAACGCGGTGCGACACATTATACGCACTGGTTTCAGCCGATGACAGGAATTACGGCAGAGAAACATGATTCATTTCTTTCTCCTAAAGACGATGGAACGGCAATTATGGAGTTCTCAGGAAAAGAATTAATAAAAGGTGAGCCGGATGCGTCTTCTTTCCCGTCGGGAGGGTTGCGCGCGACATTTGAAGCGCGAGGTTATACGGCATGGGATTGTACGTCTCCCGCTTTCCTAAAAGAAGACGCATCAGGAGTGACTTTATGTATTCCGACGGCGTTTATATCGTATACAGGCGAAGTACTAGATAAAAAGACTCCGTTGCTACGATCGATGGAGGCGCTCAATAAACAAGCGTTGCGGATTTTAAAGGCATTTGGCAATCCTTCGAAAAAAGTTGTCACGACAGTCGGTGCAGAGCAGGAATATTTTCTTGTGGATCGAGAACTGTTTTTACAACGTAAAGATTTGATTTTCACCGGACGCAGTTTGTTTGGCGCAACCCCTGTCAAAGGGCAAGAGCTGGAAGATCACTACTTCGGGAATTTGAAAGAGCGCATAGCGGCATTTATGAGCGAGCTGGACAGAGAACTGTGGAAACACGGAGTCACTTCTAAGACGAAGCACAATGAAGCGGCACCGGCGCAGCATGAGTTGGCACCGATTTTTACGACGACAAATGTAGCGTGCGATCATAACCAATTGGTCATGGAAATGCTGCAAAAGATCGCGACACGTCACGGGCTGGCATGTCTATTACATGAAAAGCCGTTTGCCGGTGTGAATGGATCAGGCAAACATAACAATTGGTCGATGAGTACGGTGGAAGGGCAAAACTTGTTGGAACCAGGTACGAATCCCCATGAAAATGCGCAATTTTTAGTATTTTTGGCGGCGATCATTAAAGCCGTCGATCAATATCAAGACTTATTGAGGGCGGCAGCAGCCAATGCAGGCAATGATCATCGCTTAGGTGCGGATGAGGCACCACCGGCTATTATCTCCATCTTTCTCGGAGATCAGTTGACAGATATCCTTGCTCAATTGAAAAATGGCGGCTTGAAGAATTCCAAACAGGGCGGGAAATTGGTTGTCGGGGTCTCGACTTTGCCGGCATTACCAAGAGATAATACAGACCGCAACCGCACTTCGCCGTTTGCCTTCACAGGCAACAAATTTGAATTTCGCATGGTGGCATCTTCGATGTCGATTGCCGGTCCGAATGTCGTAATCAATACGATTGTCGCGGAGACATTGGCGGAAATTGCCGATGAATTAGAAGCAGCTACAGATTTGAATAGTAAAGTTGGCGAGGTTCTTAAACGCATTGTCAATCAGCATGATCGGATTATTTTTAACGGCAATGGATATTCTGACGAGTGGGTTATAGAAGCCGAAAAACGCGGGTTATCGAATCTCCGCTCGACGGCAGAAGCGATACCGGCATTTATATCGGAAGCGTCCCTTGCTGTTTTTGAAAAACACGGTGTATTCAGTAGAAAAGAATTGCAATCAAGATGTGAAATTCTCTTAGAGCAGTACTGTAAAACGATCAATATTGAAGCATTGACGATGCTTGATATGGCGAAACGTCAAATCGTCCCAGCCGTCATAAAATATGCAACTTCCTTAGCGGAATCGATCAATGCCATCAATGCTACGGGCATTCCCGTCGATATCAGTGTGCAGGAAGAATTGCTGATGACATCGTCCAGTCTGTTGGCATCGGTCAAACGAAACATTGCGGCATTGGAAGCAGCTAACGCCCAAGCAGTCAATATGCATGGCGACACATGCCGGCAGGCGATGTATTATAAACAGGCTGTCTCAGAAGCTATGTGTAAGCTGCGCGGAGATGTAGATAAATTGGAAACCATAGTAGAAGATATTTTATGGCCTTTCCCGACGTATAGCGAATTGTTGTTTAGTGTGTAAAGTAAATATTTAATATAGAAGAACGTTACGAATAAATGAGCGAAGCAGGTTGACTTTTCCGTCGAGAAGTCGCCTGCTTTTTTGTCGGATGTCGAAAAATATTTATAATTTTCTAATATCATAGATAAAAAATTGTTTCCATTGCCATAATAATGGTATCTTTCCAATTTGGAGTGTATTGTCCGCATGAAAGGGTGTGTAGAATGAGTCAATGGAGAAAGTTTTTCGTTGGTGTGCTGGTGATTGCGACAGTCATTTTTGTCATAGTCGGATGTGTAGAAAAGACACCGAATAAGCAGGAGGAAGCCGGTAATCAGCAAGAGGGAGCTGAGGGATTAGCGGAAGCGATCGAATACAATAATAACTTGCGGTTTGCCGAGATGTTCCCCGATCATTGGCAAAGCGTGCAAAAGAACAATGAAGAGTCGATGACGAAGTATATTGGTTCGATACCGTATAACAAAAATGATCAAGTTAATCCATTACCTGAAGGGTTTACCTATGCACAACCGTATTTAAAAAACCTTTGGTTGGGCTATCCGTTTATGTATGAGTATACGAACGCCAGGGGGCATACATATGCCTTAGATGACTTATTGCATATAGATCGGATTGACCGCTATCATGAAGAATCGGGATTACCGGCAGCTTGTTATAATTGCAAGACTTCGATGCTGCCGGCGTATCTGGAGGAATATGGTGATGCATTTTGGTCTATGAATTTTAATACTTTCCGCGAAGAGCAAAAGCCGGTCATGCATTCACTCGGATGTACAGAGTGTCACAGCGCTGAGACGATGGAGTTAGTCATTACCAGTGTACCACTGAATGAGGCACTAACCCGTCAAGGGATTGATTGGCGCCAAGCTTCTAAGCAGGAGATGCGCTCTTATGTTTGTGCGCAATGCCATGTCGAGTATTATTTTGAATCGAAGGATCACGGTGTAGCTTCAAAACCGCATTTCCCTTGGGACAATGGATATAAAGCCCAAGACATGTACGAGTTTTATAATAACGCGCAAGCAGAACGAGATGGAATCAGTGGTCAGTTCGCCGATTGGACCCATGCAGTTTCAAAAGCGCCGATGGTCAAGGTGCAACATCCGGAATTTGAGACTTGGATTGACAGTACCCATGGAAAACTTGGTGTATCCTGCGCTGATTGTCACATGGGAAAAGTGGCGACAGAAGACGGCAAGGAAATATCTTCTCACCACTGGACGTCACCGTTAAAAAGTTTGCCGGAGGATTTGACTTGCTTGCAATGCCATACAGGCAAAGATGCCGAATGGGCAAAGACACAAGTAGAGTCGGCACAGGATAATGTTTGGCCGAAATTGATAGCGGCGCAGGAGGAGTCGGTCAGAGCCCATGAAGCGATTCGCTTGGCGTCGGAATTTACCGGGGAAAAGCATGCCGATTATGAGCAGTTGCTGCAACAGGCACGCGAGTATGTGCGGGAAGGTCAACTTTACTGGGACTATGTGTCTGCGGAAAACAGTGTCGGATTCCACAATCAGCCTAAAGCATTGGAGACATTAGAGTTATCGCAGCAAGCCAGCAAAAAAGCGCAAGAGGCGGCGAAGCAGGCGACGAATGATGCTATTTCCGCACAAATCAGCGGCGATATTAAGCAAATTGTTCCTCCGATCCTGGAACATAGCCGTAAGTTGCAACAAAGCCAGGAGCACTTGAATTCCCATAAATGGCTGCAATATCTCCCGTTATTACCGGAAGCCGATTTAATGTGGGAAGGAACGGAGCGACTGCGTTAATACAAACTCGGTTTTTGTAAATATGGTGACGAATCGAGAGATGTCAATGGCAAGACGATCCCGGCAGTGGGATCGTCTTGTTTTGTTTAAATGGCCTTTAATTCGCCTTGAATTGCCGACTAATCCACGATAATTATCTTGACAAATACGCCAAATCCATAATATAATCTCTTAAAATTATTTAATATTAACAAAACATATAAGAATACTTTGGATTATGCGTAACTGTTAAAAGAGAATGGGGGAAGCGTATGATTGAGCTGAAAAACATTGTTGTCAATTTTGACACAGGGAAAGGAGCTGTTGACGCTGTACAAAATGTTTCACTTTCCATTAAAGAAGGTGAAGTATTTGGAATAGTCGGTTCCAGCGGTGCCGGTAAGAGTACTTTGGTGCGCACAATTAATTTGTTGCAAAAGCCGCGTTCTGGAGAAATCTTGATTGGCGGAAGAAGTATTTTTAAAGCGGCTGAAGTTTTGGAAGATGATCAAAAGAATCGCTTGCTAGCACCAATTTTCGATTTTTTGAAATTCCTGTATAGTGTTTTTCACTATTTGTATCGAGGTATTGTCAGTCTCTTTAAAGATATTTATCGTTTTTTGTTTAAGAGGAATCAGCACGAGGCGGACGATATAACGGATGAAATGTATGATTCGGAGCGCGAGCACTTACGTAAATTACGCTTGGGAATCGGCATGATTTTTCAGCACTTTAACCTCATTCAATCGAAAACTGTATTTGAAAATGTGGCATTTGCCATGAAGGCAGCCGGAAAGAACGAACAGGAAATTAGCGAACGTGTTACAGAGCTTTTGAGTCTAGTCGGTTTGGCTGACAAGCATCATGTCTATCCTGCGAAGTTGAGTGGGGGGCAGAAGCAAAGAGTCGGTATTGCTCGGGCGCTAGCAAATAATCCGCGTATCCTGCTTTGCGATGAACCGACATCGGCCTTGGATTTGGAGACGACGCAGTCGATTCTCGAACTGTTGAAAAATATCAACAAGAAATACGGAATTACTATTGTCGTAATTACCCATGAAATGGACGTTGTAAAGGCAATCTGTGATCGAGTGGCTGTAATGAGCTATGGGAAAATTGTTGAGCAGGGAGCCGTTTACGAAATATTCGCACGACCACAGCATGAACTGACTAAGCAACTAATTCGTCATACGATGAATCTGGAATTACCGCCACAATTGTTTGCCGATATAGAAGGAAAGCTGTTGAAAATTGTTTATCAAGGCGAAACGGCTGTAGAGCCGGTGATTTCAGATACTTCCAAGAAATTTGATGTGAAAATTGCCATTTTACACGGGAAAATCGAATACATCGGCAGTCAGCCGATTGGCGTACTTGTTGTAAATGTAAAGGGACAGTCGTCTGAGATTGAAAAAGCGGTTGCATACATTGGGGAAAACTCTGCGTATACGGAGGTGCTATATGCTTAATGACAGATGGCTTGTAATTTTGCAAGATTTATATAAAGCATTTGGTGAGACCGCTACGATGATTGGGATATCACTAAGCTTATCGATTGTCGTAGGTATACCTCTAGGACTCATACTGTTTATCACTTCACAAGGATTGTTCTTTGAAAATCGCTATATCAATGCAATTATGGGTTTTTCCGTAAATGTTATACGTTCAATACCGTATATTATTTTACTAGTTTTATTGCTTCCGTTAACGCAATTATTGGTCAATACGACGATAGGTCCGGTGGCGGCATCGGTATCGCTGTCTGTCGCATCGATTGTATTTTATGCTCGATTGGTAGAGAGCGCTCTGCGTGATGTCAATAAAGGGGTCATTGAAGCTGCCACAGCTGTAGGAGCAACTCCGTGGATGATTATCACCCAGGTGCTGTTGAGAGAAGCGAAGCCGGGGCTGATTACAGGGCTGACTGTAACTTCTATTAGTCTCATAGCGTATTCAGCAATGGCAGGGATTGTCGGCGGCGGTGGTATCGGTGATTTGGCAGTGCGCTTTGGATATTATCGTTATCAAACTGATGTGATGTTGGTTACAGTTGTTGTGCTCGTAATATTAGTACAACTGATTCAGATAGCAGGAGATTATTTTGCTAGAAAAGCAGATAGAAGATAAGGGGGAGTAGGGTATGGCATATCGTAAATATTGGGATGAAAAGATCGAAACACTACCGCGGAAACAGTTGGAGGAGTTGCAGCTGGATTTGCTGAAAAAGCATATCCGTCACGCATATGATAATTCTCCTTATTACAAAAGTGCATTTCAACAGGCAGGCGTCACTCCTGATGATCTTCAACAGTTGACAGACATTCAGAAATTTCCTTTTATATATAAGCAGATATTGCGGGAAAGACAGGTTGCCAGCCCTTTACTCGGAGATATTGCCGCAGTTCCCGAAGAAGATGTGGTATTTATTTCGGCATCTAGCGGTTCTACCGGAACTCCGACGATAAGCCCGTTTACACAACAGGATTTTAATGAGTTCCAAGACGCGCAAAGCCGTCTATTCTGGGCAGCGGGAATGCGTCCCAATGACCGGTACGCCCATGCATTGAATTTTACTTTATTTGTCGGGGGTCCTGATGTTATCGGTGCGCAGAATTTGGGAGCATTATGTATCTGGGCAGGGGCGATCCCTTCTGATCGTTTGTTGTTTATTCTCAAAGAATTTCAACCGACTGTCATGTGGACTACACCATCCTATGCGTGGTACTTAGGGGAGACGGCACGCAAACAAGGAATTGATCCCGCCACTGATCTGGCAATCAATCGAATTATCGTGGCGGGGGAACCTGGCGGGTCCATAGAAGCGACGAAGACGGCGATTGAAACGCTGTGGAATGCGGAGATTTTTGATTTTTATGGAATTTCCGATATTTTCGGAGCCTGTGCGGGAATGTGTCCGGAGCGCAACGGTCTGCATTTGGCAGAAGACCATGTGTTATTAGAAGTGCTTGATCCGCAGACGCTGCTTCCGGTGGCGGATGGCGAAAAGGGAGAAATGGTTTTAACGACATTGAAGAAGACAGCGAGACCGTTGATCCGTTTCCGAACAGGTGATATTATTACGCAAAATCGCGAAGTTTGCGGATGCGGCAGAACCCATACGAGAATTACTGTACATGGACGTTTGGACGATATGTTCATCGTTTCCGGTGTCAATGTGTTCCCGAGTGATATTGAATATCTTGTGCGGAATGTTTCCGGAACTACAGGAGAATACCGCATTATTGTGCATGAGATAGACCACATCACGCGTTTTGATCTGGAAGTTGAACAGATAGCCGATGAGGGTATCGATGCAGTAGGTTTGGCTGAACATATTTCACAGAAAATCAAATCGCGTTTAGGGGTCAAACCATACCGTGTAACATTGTTAAAAGATGGTGAATTGCCACGGGCTGTTCATAAAGCAAAACGCCTGATTGACAAACGAGGAAATCAACAGGAGGGATAAAGGTGCCGCAAACTAGCAACCGTGTGCAGCAATTTACAGAATCCGTTATACGCGGGACTACGAGAATTGCCAATCAATATGGAGCGATCAATTTGTCGCAAGGATTTCCTGATTTTGATCCGCCGCAGGAAATCATAGATGCGCTAAAAAAAGCGGCGCATAACGGTCCACATCAATACGCGACGACGTGGGGAGCGGATAACTTTCGGCGGGCATTGGCGACAAAGCAGTCGCGTTTCATGGGCATAGATATCGACCCGGAAACGGATATCGTAGTTACTTGCGGAGGAACAGAAGCGATGATGGTCGCAATGATGACGACATGCAATCCGGGTGATAAAGTCATCGTATTTTCTCCGTTTTATGAAAATTACGCTGCCGATGCGATTTTATCAGGAGCGGAACCAATTTATGTACCACTGCATCCGCCAGCATTCTCTTTTCATATAGAAGAATTGCGCCGGGCTTTTGAGCAACGCCCAAAGGCAATTGTACTTTGCAATCCGTCAAATCCTTCAGGGAAGGTTTTTTCTCGTGATGAATTGCAGATCATTGCAGATTTTGCCGAGCAATACGATGTGTTTGTAATTACCGATGAAGTGTATGAACATATTATATTTGCACCGCATGAGCATGTGTATTTTGCGTCGCTGCCGGGGATGTTTCAGAGAACGTTGTCGTGCAGTTCTCTGTCGAAAACCTATTCGATTACGGGATGGCGTCTGGGGTATGTGATCGCTCCAAAGGAGATCATTGAGCAAGCGCGCAAGGTGCATGATTTTCTCACAGTCGGTGCGGCGGCTCCTTTGCAGGAGGCGGCTGTTGTCGGATTGGAGTTTCCTCAGTCGTATTATGAACAACTCGCAAAGCAATATACGGAAAAACGCGATATATTTCTAAGAGGGCTTGATGTGGCAGGTCTCAAATACGTTGTACCGCAAGGTACGTATTTCGTCATGGTCGATATTTCAGAATTTGGATTTCCCGACGATAGCACTTTTTGTGAGTGGATGATCAAGGAAATCGGTGTAGCTCCCGTTGCCGGATCGGCATTTTTTAAAGAACCAATCACACACTATGTACGCTTTCATTTTGCAAAAAGTCCAAAGATTTTAGAAGAAGCCGTGAAGAGAATTGCGACGATCCACGAGAAGGCGGCTTTATACAGGGGGTTATGAGATGATTGAGATACGGTGGCATGGTCGTGGCGGCCAAGGAGCGTTTACCGCGGCGAGAATTCTTGGGTTGTCGGCAGCTCTGTATGCCGACAAGTACGCAATGGCATTCCCGAGTTTCGGACCGGAACGCCGGGGGGCTCCTGTGCTGGCATTTACGAAAATCAGCGATACAAAAATACATGATCGAAGTGAAATTACAAGCTGTGATTATATTGTTGTACTGGATCAAACATTATTTAGCCTATCGATGCTGAATGATTTGAAAGACAGCGGGAAAATATTTATTAACAGTGAAAAGAACGCTGAAGCGTTTGTTGCCAGATCGGTCGAAGGCTCTCGATCAGTAGTGACGTTTGACGCTACGGCAGCGGCATTGGCTGTTTTGGGACGACCGATTACCAATACAGCGATGCTCGGGGCGTTAATCGGGCATGTAGACATTATGCCGTTAGACGCTGTAGTTAAAGGCATAAAGCACGAAATGAAACCGGCGTTGGTAGAAAAGAATATCGAACTTGTCAAAAGGTCATACAGGGATATGCGAGGTGAAGCCGATGAAGCGTCCAGAAGTTAAACCACAGGTTCGTCCACGACATATCGACGACATTCCGTGCGGACCGTGTTTTCAAGCAGGCTTTCTCGTGTCTGAAAACGCCGATTGGCGCGTATTCAAACCGATTTTGGATCAAGAACGCTGCACGATGTGTCTGCGCTGTTATATTGCCTGTCCTGAGGGAGTCATATTCAAAACGGATGACCGTCATTTGGAAATTGATGAACGATTTTGTAAGGGGTGCGGGATTTGTGCGAAGGAATGTAAATTCAGTGCCATTCAAATGGTGAAAGAGGGGGATGACAGTGAGCAAAAAGCATAATGTATTTGTTTCTGGAAACGAAGCGGTCGCTTTAGGTGTTCGTTTAGCATCACCTCATTTTATCGCGGCATATCCGATCACGCCCCAGACCGTTGTTGTCGAGCGGCTGTCGGAGATGGTTGAAGATGGCAGCCTAGCCACGGAGTTCATGCAAGTGGAGTCGGAGCACTCCGCCTTGTCAGCGGCAATGGGTGCCAGTGCAGTAGGGGCAAGGACGTTTACCGCCACTTCATCCCAGGGATTATTGTATATGGCGGAATGCTTGCACTATGCCAGCGGCGGCAGATTTCCAATCGTCATGATGAATGCCAACCGCTCTGTGGCATTGCCATGGAGTATCTATGGAGACCAGCGTGACTCTCTCTCATTGCTCGATTCCGGGTGGTTGCAGGTGTATGTAGAGGATGCCCAGGAAAGTCTCGATATGATCATTCAGGCATTCGCCATAGCCGAAGATTCGCGCGTGTTGACACCGATCATGGTGAATTTGGATGGATTTGTGTTGACGCATACGTATGAACTGGTCGAGGTGCCGGAAGTAGAGGCGGTAAAGGCGTTTTTGCCTGACTATGCTACGCCATACGCATTCGATTTCGCCGCACCGAAGAATATAGCGTTCAGCTCATCGCCGGCGAATAATATGGAGTTTAAATATCAACAACATCAGGCGGCTTTGCGTGCTAAGGAAGTGATTGCAGAAGTCGATAGGGCGTTTGCCGAGCAATTTGGACGTTCTTACGGCGGAATGCTGGAGCAATATTGCTGTGCAGATGCGGAATATATTTTAGTGACATTGGGAAGTATCACAGGCACAGCACGCATGGTCGTCGATGAATTGCGCGGGCAAGGGAGAAAAGTCGGTCTGTGTAAATTGCGGTTTTTACGCCCGTTCCCTGAGCAGGAATTATCGGCTGCCGTCGCCCATGGTAAGGCAATCGGCGTCCTGGAAAAGAATATATCCTTCGGGTATGAAGGAACAGTATATACTAACGTCAATTCGGCGATCGTGAAAACCGGCAAAGCACCAGTAATGCTGAATTTCGTAGCGGGCTTAGGTGGTCGCGATATTTCTAAAAATGATATCGTGACGATGTTTGATTTACTGGAGAGCGAATACGAAAAAAGGCAGAACGGAGAAGCTGTGGAGTTCGTGCACTTTATCAATTTGCAGGTCGAAACCGGAGCGATTTGTGAAGTGGGTGGTGATGACGATGAGTAGAGTGACGCCGAAAACGATTACCGATCAGGAATTTTTCTACGGACATAAAGCATGCCCTGGCTGTGGCGGGAGCTTGGCTGTTCGGCTGGCTTTGAAAGTTTTGGGTAAGCGAACCTATACGGTTTTGCCTGCGGGATGTATGTCGGCGGTGGGCTTTATCTATCCGCAGATGGCATTTTTCAATAATGCGATGATCTCGACGTTCGCGGGAACGGCATCGATGTTATCAGGTGTCGCGGCGGGTGCGAGGGCATTGGGTGTCAAAGATTTTCACGCAGTCGCCTTTGCCGGCGACGGAGGAACGGCAGATATCGGATTGCAGGCATTATCGGGCGCGATTGACCGCAATGAGAAGCTGATATATATCTGCTATGACAACGAAGCGTACATGAATACAGGGGTGCAAAAGAGCGGACTGACACCATACGGTGCGAGCACGACGACGACACCTGCCGGAGAGCATGGCATCGGAACGGTGACGACGAAGAAAAACATGTTTGAAATTGTCGCCGCCCACGGGATAGCCTATGCGGCGACTGCCAGCACCGGCTACTTGCAGGACTATATGGATAAAGTCAAAAAGGCTAGCGAAGTTGACGGAACATCATATATCCATGTATACGCGCCGTGCCCGACCGGGTGGGGCTGCGCAACTGACGCGGCGGTCGATTTGGGACGTGAAGTAGTCGATAGCGGGTTGTGGTATTTGGCTGAATATGAGAAAGGCGAGTTTACGCTAAATAGAAAGCCGAAGGAGTTTTCCTCTGTCGAAGCGTATTTGAAAAAGCAGGGACGATTTAAGCATCTGAAAGAAGCAGACTTGGCAAATATTGTCGAGTGGCGCGATCAAGTGTGGGAGAAGATCAACCGCAATTGGAATGTAGCAAAGAAATAAAGTAAAATTGATTCCGATGGAATTTTATGGGGCAGGCAATTCGGCAGATAAGAGGTCTAGAGCTATTGTAAAGCGAGGTATTCGTTTTATAGTAGCTCTATTTTTGTATATTGAAACGATACAAATAGTAATTGTGACAAATTATTGACGAAAATTTGAAAGAAATAAGTTTTTTGTGACGGCAATCACAGACATAAAATTGGGATATCCATATGCTATACATAAAGTCCTCTGTAAAGAGGATGAAATATACGAGAAAGGAGTGAAACTGGTGGGTAAAATCAAAGAAACGCTGCAAGGTGCTAACAGATGGGCGATTATGTTTTTTGTATTGCTGGCGGTGCTTGTTTTGTATACGGGAACGGCAGTGTCATTGAAAGTGACAGATTCACCGGAATTCTGCGGAAATTGCCACGTAATGAATGAAGTTGCACGCACTCATCAAATGTCAACACATGCAAATTTATCTTGTAATGAATGCCATGCTCCGCACGATTTCTTGTCGAAAATGCCATTTAAAGCGTATTCAGGTGCTAAAGATGTGTACATGAATACCTTTGGCGACATTGACGACGTGATTAAAGCAACGGATAGAACGAAAGCGGCGATCAATGAGAATTGCCAGAGATGCCACGAAATGACGAATATGAACGTAGCGACGGACAGCAAACAGTACTGCTTTGATTGTCACCGTACAGTGCCTCATTTCAGTCAAAAACCAATTTCAGAAAGGATGGTAGCAGGTGAGTAAAAAAAGATTATTGATAGTCTTTTCTTTGGTAGCTGTCACGGCACTCTTTGTCGCAATCGGCTGTTCGAAAGACGTATCGACAACGGCAATGCCGGTGTACAATACAGGGTTAGCGGCTGATGAATACAGCAGCTTGGCGTTCGCCGAAGTTTTCCCAAATCATTGGGATAGCTTTCAAAGAAATGATGAAGAAGCGATGACGGAGTATGGCGGTAATGTTGCATATGATAAGAACGATGAGGTTAATCCATTGCCGAAAGGCTACAAGCATGCACAGCCGTACTTAAAGAACTTATGGTTAGGGTATCCGTTTATGTACGAATACAAAAATGCCCGCGGACATACATATGCAATTGATGATTTACTGCATATTGACCGCTTAAACCGATATGACGAGAAGTCCGGTTTACCAGCAGCGTGTCTGACATGTAAGACATCGGCGATGCCAGCATATGTCGAGGAATACGGCGACGATTTCTGGTCGATGAATTTCAACGATTTCCGTATCGAGCAGGAACCGGGAATGCATTCGATCGGTTGCGCTACATGTCATGATCCACAGTCAATGGAACTTGTCATCACAAGTGTTCCATTAGACGAAGCACTGCAACGTCAAGGCATTGATTGGCGAACGGCTTCTAAAAATGATATGCGTTCCTATGTATGTGCGCAATGTCATGTTGAGTATTATTTCGAATCGAAAGATCATGGTGTAGTATCAAAGCCGCATTTCCCTTGGGATAATGGCTATCATGCGACAGATATTTATGAATTCTATAAAGACACCAATCCGGAAAAAGACGGCATTAGCGGTCAATATGCGGATTGGACCCATGCGGTATCCGGCGCGAAAATGGTAAAAATGCAGCATCCGGAATTTGAGACATGGATCGACGGTCCTCACGGTGCTGCCGGGGTAACCTGTGCTGATTGCCATATGCCGTATGTTCGTACGGACGGTAAGAAAAAGATTTCTTCGCACCATTGGACATCACCGTTGAAATCTGTGGAGCAATCGTGTCTGCAATGTCACGGTGACAAAGATGCCGGCTGGGCAAAGGAAAGGGTAGAATATACCCAGCAGAAGACATGGGATCAGCTGATGATCGCTCAGGACGAATCAGTCCGTGCCCATGAAGCAATCCGCCTTGCTGCAGAGTTTGAAGGAGAAAAACACGCAGATTACGATCAGTTGCTAGCGGAAGCTAGAGAGTATGTGCGTGAAGGTCAATTGTATTGGGATTATGTGTCGGCGGAAAACAGCGTAGGGTTCCATAATCCTGCGAAGGCTCTAGAAACATTGGCATTATCACAACAAGCAAGTGCCAAAGCACAAGAAGCTGCCAAAAAAGCGACGAACTACGCTATTTCTGAGCAAATCAGCGGCGATATCAAAGAAATCGTTCCACCGATTCTTGAGCACAGCCGTAAATTGCAACAAAGCCAAGAGCATTTAGATTCCCATAAGTGGCTGAAATATCTGCCTGTATTACCGGAAGCTGAGTTAATGTGGGAAGGAACAGAGAAAATACGTTAATTGATTGATGGTATAAGACAATCTATTACTTATAGCGAGGAAACGATCTCGGTCATCGAGGTCGTTTCTTTTTGCTATACACGTCCAAATCAAAGGAGTGCTAGTAATCGCTTGTTGGGGTCATGCTCTGTACAATTGAAAGTTACTATCAGTTTTGTTTACATATAGTGGTGAATTTACTATAATGAGACGAGAATGATTATGTTGTTGTGGGGGATTTAGATGTTCAAGTGGCGTTCACGCTATATTGTAGTGTTTCTTTTAGTTGGTGCAATGTTAGCAGGATGGTTAGCGGGGTGTACCGCAAATGACCCGACGGCGAAAGACAATCTTTCCTATTCGGTCGACAGTCAAGCTGTTAATCATGCGCGGCAAGATGGGAAATTAATCGCCATCACATCGATTTTTTCCCTGTATGATTTTACGCGCTATATAGGTGGAGACGAAGTGGCAGTATTTAATATTTTGCCTGCCGGCGCAGATGCTCACGATTTCGAACCGACGGCGAAGCAGACGATGGAATTGGCAAAAGCCGATATGCTCATTTATAACGGAGCTGGTTTTGAACTTTGGATTGATAAAGTTTTGCAGTCATTGGGAAATGAGCAGCCATTAAAAGTTGTCAACGCAACAGACGGGCTGCCACTTTTGGAAAATGCGGAAGAGGAAGAAGAGCATGACCATGAGCACACGGGAATTGTTGGGATATGGTATAGCGTTCTCGGCTTTTTTGGATATGAACATGATCACCATCACGATCATGGACCGGCTGATCCTCATGTATGGCTGAACCCGCAATTGGCGCTCATGCAAGCGGAGAAAGTTCGTGATACACTGATTGAATTGCGACCGGAGCAAGAACCTTATTTTACAGAAAATTTCAATGCATTGAAAACAGAATTGCTACAGCTCGATCAGGCATTTGCCGACCAATTGCGTGATGTATCGAACAGATCGTTTGTCGTTTCTCATAGCGGATATGCGTATCTCGCTGAGCGCTACCAGCTTGAGCAAATAGCCATATCCGGTATTCACCCGGGAAGTGAACCGAGTAATCAAGAACTTCAGCAAATCATTGATTATTTGCAGCAAAGTGACAACAAATATGTCTTTTTCGAGACATCGGTCAGCAATAAGGTTGCAGATGTAGTTGCCAAAGAGACAGGCGCAGAGGTATTAGTGCTGCATCCGTTGGAAAATGTGACAGCGGAAGATTTGCAAAAGCAAGCGACATACACCAGTATCATGTATGAAAATTTAGATAATTTGATGCGGGGTTTGGGAAAGTAGGATAAAAATTATGGATGAAGATCGCAGCAGACAAGGTGTTCTGGAAGTTAAAAATCTGACATTTGCCTATGAAGACAAAATTGTACTTGATGACATTGATTTTCAAGTTTTACAAGGGGGCTTTTTGGGGATCATCGGTCCAAACGGATCGGGGAAAACGACATTATTAAAATCGATTCTCGGATTGCTAAAACCGCAAAGGGGTCAAGTCGAATGGTTTGGGGTGCCTGTAAGTGCTTTTCACGATTGGAACCGAATCGGGTATATTTCGCAAAAAGCCGCCAATTTTAATGCGGGATTCCCGGCGACCGTATATGAGGTTGTGTCGATGGGGCTGACAGGGAAGAAAGGAATGTTCTCTTGGATAACTGGTGATGATCGCGCTAAAATATTGCAGATGCTCGCTTTAGTAGGTATGCAAGGTTGGGAAAATCAACTGATTGGCAAGCTGTCAGGCGGTCAGCAGCAACGAGTGCTCATTGCCAAAGCGATGGTTGCGGAGCCGGATGTCATGGTATTTGATGAGCCTACGGTAGGGGTCGATTGCAATTCTGTGGAGATTTTCTATCAATTATTGGAGACACTGCATAGTGACTATGGAAAGACGATTCTCTTGGTCAGTCATGATATGGATGCTGTACTGCATCGGGTCAATCAAATTCTGTGTATTAAACATAAAGTCTTCTATTACGGATCAAAACACGGATTTTTGCAGCAGCAAGATGAAATTATGGGTGCAATGTACAGAAACGCCGTGCCGTTAAGTGCAGGTGGTCAATCATGTTAGAAGTATTGCTAAATTACGGTTTCATGCAACGTGCGTTTATTGCCGGTATTCTCGTGGGGATTGTCGCACCAGCGATTGGCGTCTTTCTCGTTTTACGAAGACTATCGCTGATTGCTGATGCGTTGTCGCATATTACTTTGACGGGAATTGCTGCGGGGATGCTGTGGAACAAATGGAATCCGATGCTTGCCGTCAACCCGGTAGTGACGGGAATGACAATGTCGGTCGTTGGCGCGATGCTGATAGAGCAATTTCGTAAAGTGTACCGTCATTATCAGGAATTGGCGATTCCGATTATGCTTGCCGCCGGTATAGGTCTTGGTGTTGTATTGATCAGTTTGGCAGACGGATTTAATTCTGACTTATTCGGATATCTGTTTGGCAGTGTCATTGCGGTGAGCAGCAGCGATGTGATCTTGATTGCTGCAGTTACGCTGATTGTTTTGCTCGCGATTGTCGTGTTACATAAGGAAATGTTGTATTTGACGTTTGATGAAGAAGGAGCAGTTTTATCAGGAATTCCGGTGAAGCGGTTAAATCTGGTGTTTACAATATTAATAGCTCTTGTAATTGCAGTGGGGATGCGCGTAGTGGGCACGATGTTGATTTCATCGTTGATCACATTACCTGTAGCAGCCAGCTTGCAAATATCCAAGAGCTTTAAGCAGACGTTCTTGTATGCGATTTTATTTGCGCAAATAGCCATCGTATGCGGAATATTTCTCGCCTATTATTTGAATTGGGCGACCGGCGGTACGATTGTCCTAATGTCGGTCGGGATTTTATTAATTAGTATCGGCTATAAACGGCTCCGCAGCAATTGAGGACTGGTGCTTTAAATTTTGGGCTCGTCCTGCGGGACCGTCGTATAGTCGAAAATAGTTTCCGTTATATATGACGACAAGTCAGCATTGTTGATACGGACAGAGCCGGGCTCAAAAACTAGCGCAAACAGAAAGACATTGTTCGGATCGATGACGGGCATGTTAGATACTTTCCCGGGAAATTGTCCTGAGGCAATTGTCTTGCTATCCCGGTCAATCATTTTCACAGTCAGGGAATGGAGCTCGCTAATGGCGTCGGCGCTGTGATTGACAAATGCCATGTATGCTAAAATGGCTCCGTTTTCCAAATACTTCGCATGTGGTGAATAGATTGTCGGCTTCTCCGATGCGTTCAATGCACGCCCAGCAAATTCCTGTAATTGTCTGACCTCGGCATCTGTTAAATTATCTAAGATGGAATCTTCGATAATTAGCAGATGCTGATTTTCGTTTTGTCCGCTCGTTTTTTTGTCGTCCTGCCCAAAGGTGTAAAAGATCGTTGCGATTACAAGCATGGCAGCGGCACCGATTAATATGCTCTTAATTCTCATATGTAAGCCCTTTCTGTATTCCATAATTGCTTGCTTAGCATGTGAAATATCATCTGTCATTTTATCATCTTGCCCGATATTCGTAAAGCATGCCTGTCATAGGACTGTGAGTCCGGCATGTGGCATATGCACGTTAGCTGCGCGGTTCCGTTCCCGGCAGAAAATACACGACCCGTGTATTCTTACAGTCGGCCTCCGGCAATAGACCTGTATCGAGACATATTTCTACAGGAATTACATTTTTGGGAATGGTAAACTGTTTGTGATGCTGAATCGTTGTCGTTCCTGTCTGACCAATGACCGGCATCGTCGTCCCGGCTGTTGCCGATATATAAGATGCCCAAATCGGCGTAGCGAGATAGGATTCCTGTCTATTGATGAAGCGGTCCCGGTCGTAACCGATCCACACGCTAGTGACGTTATCTGGCGTAAAGCCGACCATCCATGCATCGGTATCGGTCGTCCCCGTTTTACCGGCAATATCGAACGGCAGTAGGTGGGCGACACGCGCACCCGTACCACCTGTCTCGAAAACGCTGCGCATCATATCTGTCAAGATGTACAGTGTTTCCGGTGCGTGAACTTGTTGTCTAACCGATTCGCTAGTGTACAATATGCGTCCGCGATGATCACGAACTTCCAAAACACTGCGGGGTTTGACGCGAACTCCTTGATTGGCGATGGTCGCATAGGCAGTCGTCATTTCTAACGGACTTACGGGAAATGCGCCCAGAGCCAAAGAAGGCTCTATCTGTAGATAGCTATCGATCCCTAACAGCTCGGCTGTGTTTTTTACGTTTTCCGGTCGAACCATTAAATTTGCCTTGACGGCTACGATATTGTCGGAGACGGATAATGCTTTGAGAAAACTGATGTCTTCGTTATAATAGAAATCGTTAAAATTCTTAGGCGTATAGACTTGACGCCCTTGATCGTAAGTAAAACGCGCCGGTTCGCTTTTCAGTTTCGCCATCGGAGTCAAGCCGTTGTCGAGGGCGGTCAGATAGACGAACGGTTTAAATGTAGAGCCTGGTTGTCGTTTCGCTGTAACGCGGTTATAGGAGCTTTTGGTGTAATCTCTGCCGCCTACCATGGCGAGAATATCACCTGTTTCTGGATGCATCGTTACCAGCGCTCCCTGAATGTCTGGATACTCTTCAAGATGACTGTCTATGAGTGATGCCGCTGTTTCTTGCATCGACATATCCAATGTCGTTATGATCTCCAAACCTCCGCTGCGGACTTGCGATTCTTCGAACCCGAGAGTTTCCAGTTCGCTCAATACATAATCGCGAAAATAGTAGACAGAGGACGTACTGTCAGGTGCATCTTGGGCAAATACCAATTCTTCTTGTTGCGCTGCTTGATACTCTTCTTCCGATATATAGCCGTTTTCCAACATTTTGGTCAGGACGAGTTTTTGGCGGTTGGAGGCGTTTTCGTAATCATTAAACGGCGAATAGTAGGTTGGTCCTTTAGGAACGCCGACGAGCATTGCCGATTCCGCTAATGTCAGATCGGCAGCCGACTTTCCGTAAAATTTTTGTGCCGCTGATTCTACGCCGTAACATCCATGCCCGTAGTACACTTGATTCAGATATTTTTCGAGAATGTAATCTTTGGAATAGTGTAGTTCTAACTGTATTGTGTATATGGCTTCATAAATTTTTCGTTCCCATGTTTTTTCATGCGTCAAGTACAAATTTCTCGCTAATTGCTGACTAATAGTACTAGCTCCCTGGGAGCGCGCTTGATCTTGTAAATTAATGTATACGGCCCGAGCGATGCCTTTGAGATCGAAGCCGAAATGTGAATAAAAGCGATGGTCTTCTATGGCGATCGTTCCATCGACAATGTACTTGTTAATAGAATCTAACGGTAAATGAGTTCGATTTTGACCGGCGGACATTGTATTGATCAGTTGATGTTCTTTGGAGAAAAATTTTGTCGTATATGTAATATTTTGTTCTGGAAGCGGGTGACCTTTTAGGTATATAAGAAACCCCAGAAAACAAATAATAAGAATGATACTTAATGAAAATAGTGCTTTGCTTATCCGCTTAATCGTTCCCCACATGGCATAATTCCTCCTGATATATCCTGCATATAATAGTCATCAGTTTTGCCATAGGGAGGTTATTTTATAAGCGAAGCCGAAAAATTATCGACAAGCTAAATAGGATATGCAAAATAGGCTATTCCTTTTTTTGAGGAATCTAGGTATAATACGTATTGCATGCGATATGCGATTCGCCTGACATATTTTTCGAAGGAGTGAACGTTTTGTTACCAACACCTAAAAAGTTTAAAGTCGTAGCGGGCGGAGCGGAAGGAAAGAGCAAATTGACCGCATTTGATAACGCCTTATTGCAAGCCGGCGTAGGAAATGTAAACTTGCTAAAAGTCAGTTCTATTTTGCCTCCTTCATGCACATATGATCCGGATTTTATCTTGCCGTTAGGGGCATTGACTCCTATCGCATATGGATCGATTGTATCGGATGTTCCGGGTGAAACGATTGTTGCTGCCGTTGCAGTGGGAATTCCCGAGCAAAACACGATGGGAGTTATTATGGAGTATTCCGGCAAGAGTACAAAAGAAGAGGCAGAAATGAAAATACGCCAAATGGTTGAAGAAGCGTTTGAAGTTCGCAATTTATCCTTAAAAGAAATTAAAGTCTGTGCAGTTGAGCATAAAGTCAGCAAAATTGGCTGCGCTTTTGCGGCTGTTCCACTTTGGTATTAACGGGAGAAAGGGTGATTGGCAATGTCTGAAATATGGTACACAGAGAAGCAGACTGCGGATATTGGTATTACTTGCAAAATATCGCAAACAGTACACACGGAAGTTTCGCAATTTCAGAAAATCGATATTATTGAAACGAACCAGTTCGGCAGAATGCTGGTGCTTGACGGAATGGTCATGACGACCCTGAAGGATGAGTTTGTCTATCATGAGATGATTTCTCATGTAGCGATGAATACTCACCCCAATCCCCAAAAGGTGCTTGTCGTCGGTGGCGGCGACGGTGGAGCGATCCGCGAACTGATAAAATATCCGTCGGTAGAAAAAGCTGTGCTCGCAGAAATTGACGGTAGAGTCGTCGAATTGTCCAAGCAATACTTTCCTGAAATCTCTTGTGGTTTGCATGATCCGCGGGTAGATATTCAAGTGGTCGATGGCATAGAACATGTGCGCAATCATCCTGACACATATGATGTGATTCTCGTCGATTCTACGGAACCGATTGGACCGGCGGAAGGTCTGTTCGCGAAAGAATTTTATCATAGCATATACGCGGCATTGAAACAGGATGGCATTATGGTGGCGCAAACAGAGTCACCGTTCTTTAATCAGGATTTGATCCGACGTGTCTATCGTGATATCGACACGGTTTTCCCGATTACACGTTTGTATTTAGCTAATATCCCGACATACCCCAGCGGTCTATGGAGTTTTACGATTGGCTCGAAAATCTATGATCCGCTGCAAGTAAGCCCGGAACAGGTGCGGGTGACAGATACGAAATACTATTCCAAAGACATACACAGGGCGGTATTTTCCTTGCCCCGATTTGTTGAGGAATTACTTAAATAGAGATGAACCAATACGTTCATGGTCGGCAATCGTCAACAACGGTTGCCTTTTTATATTTTTTTAGATAGCATATTGGCATAATATGATATAATGTTTGGCAAACAGTACAAAAGAGATTGAAGTTCAGAGAAGGAGATTCTATGGAACAACGAGTTCATTTATATATACAAGCGATACACCGGATCGAGGATCAAGAAATACTGGATCGCGGTGTGATCGATTCAATAGAGAAAATGGAGAACTGGTATACCGGGACATTGTATGTCAAAGGGGATACGGTGTATATCCAATATATCGATACGGAGCTCGAGACGGAGGATATCAGGACGGTCATCAAAATTGCAGGGCAGGAAGTGACGATATCGAAATACGGTCAGGTGCAATCGAAACAAAAATTCACCAAAGGTCAACAGCATAAATCGTATTACCAGACACCGTTCGGGGTTTTGCCGCTGGAGATCGATACGCTGGACATTATGGTCGATTTCGTCGCAGTTGACGACGGCTTTATACAGATTGAGTATGCGCTCGATATCGGCGGTGAGCGGTTGGGGACGAGAAAAGTAGATATCCGTATTGCTCCCGATACGATGCGGCACGTTGTATATAAACACTAAATAAAACAGGAGTGGGTACTTTCATGGGAATTATCGACCAACTGAAACAATCATTGTATGAAACATTAAAGCAGGCTGTACATAAAAATGGATTATTAGGTGAGGAGCCAATGCCGGAATTTATCGTGGAGATTCCCAAAGATGATAAAAACGGCGACTTTGCCAGCAATATCGCATTGCAATTGACGAAAATCGCTAAAAAGCCTCCGCGGCAAATAGCTGAACAAATTGTTGACGGTATCGATAAGCAGGCGAGTGGTATTGAACGCGTAGAAATTGCCGGACCTGGGTTTATCAATTTTTATATGACACACGATTATTTGTATCAGTCGATGCAGCAAATCTTCGTTGCAGGCGCATCCTATGGTGCTGCCACGTGCGGGCAAGGACAGAAAGTACAAGTGGAATTCGTCAGTGCCAATCCTACGGGAAGCCTGCATTTGGGGCATGCGCGTTGGGCGGCAATTGGCGATACCTTATGCAACATTTTGGAATTTGCCGGATATGAGGTGACGAGAGAGTATTATATTAACGATGCCGGCAATCAAATTGATAATTTGGGCAAATCAGTGTATGCACGTTATTTGCAAGCGTTAGGCTTACAAGGGGAAATGCCGGAAGGTGGGTATTTCGGGGAAGATATCACGGCAATCGGTCGGTATTTAGCGGAGCAAGAGGGTAAACGATATGTGGAAATGGATGAGCAGACGCGTCATGCCAATTTGAAGGAGTATGCGCTGCAAGAAAAGCTACGCAATATTAAACTCGATTTACAGAATTTCGGTGTGAATTTCGATGTTTGGTTCAGTGAGCGCTCATTATATGATGAGAAATCGATTCCTCGTGTGATCGAATTATTGAAGGCAGCCGGATATATCTATGAGCAGGAGGGCGCTTTATGGTTCGCCAGCACTCGGCTGGGCGACGACAAAGACCGCGTTTTGGTAAAATCCGACGGCAGCTATACCTATTTGACTCCTGATATCGCCTATCATCTCAATAAGTTTGAGCGTGGATTTGACACGGTCATCAATATCTGGGGACAGGACCACCATGGATATGTCGCCAGAATGAAAGCAGCTATGGAAGCGCTGGGAATTGATCGGGAACGGTTGGTTGTCTTACTTGGTCAATTGGTGAACTTGTATCAAAACGGTGAACTCGTAAAGATGTCCAAACGTACTGGGAAAGCTGTAACAATGGCGGAATTGATCGAAGAAGTTGGCGTCGACGCAACGAGATACTTTTTCACCATGCGCAGCATCGATACGCATCTTGACTTTGATCTCGATTTGGCAAAAACGAAGTCCAATGAAAATCCTGTATTCTATGTCCAGTATGCCCATGCGCGTATTTGCAGTATCAAACGGCAAATGCTCGAGTCTTGCGGTGAACTCGTAGAGAATTTCCAAGCCCAGCAGGTGAATTGGAGCCGATTGAATACAATCCATGATGTGCAATTGATGAAAAAGTTGGCTGACTTACCGACAGAATTGATCTGTGCGGCAGAGCAAAAGGCACCACACCGTATCGTACGCTATGCCTTTGATTTAGCGGCGTTATTCCACAGTTTTTATGGAGCGCAGCGTGTCTTGAGTGATGATCATGAATTGACCGTTGCTCGTTACGGGCTGGTATTGGCTGTTCAGCAGACATTGCAAAATGTTCTGCGGCTTCTGGGAATTTCCGCGCCGGAGAAAATGTAATTTTAGTAATCGTATCACAGATAAAAGGTCTGATATGTATGGTGACATACATATCAGACCTTTTTTGATTATCGACTAAATCCATGTGGAATGTAGGTCATTGCAATTAAAATCGTATTGACAGACATCAAAAAGCATAATATAATGCAAAAATAAATAATATTATTCCGATTAAAAAAGTATGAAATGAAAGAGTGTATCTAAAAAATTCGACTATGACTGGGGGACAATTTTTATGAAAAAGGGAAAAAGAGTCAAGTGGTTATCATTAATTTTTATTACAGTTTTGATAGCAATGCTACTGGTAGCTTGCCAAGGCGGCAAATCATCGGAAAGTTCAAATCCGGCTTCTAATAGCAATTCCGGAGTTTCACAAGGAGAGAACGGCAAACCGGCACGAGAAAAGCTGACGTTTGGCGTTGCTCCCGGACCCTATGGAGACATGATCTCACAAGCAATTAAACCGCAATTAGAGGAAAAAGGCTACAAGGTAGAAATCAGAGAATTCAGTGATTATGTACAACCGAATTTAGCACTGGCAAGAGGAGATTTGGACGCAAATATGTTCCAACATGGCGTGTATCTGGAGAACTTCTCCAAAGATCATAATTTGGAATTGACGCCATTGGTACGTATACCGACAGCGGCGGTTGGGCTATATTCCAACAAAGTAAACTCTGTGGATGAATTAGAAGATGGGGCAGAAATCACACTTGCCAATGATGCGACAAACTTAGCTCGCGCGCTGAAATTCATGGAGAACAATGGGTTATTGAAAATTAATCCGGATATTAGTGCGACCCAAGCTTCGGAGAAAGACATTATTGAGAATCCGAAAAATTTCAAAATAACTCCGATTGAAGCAGCGCAATTGCCGAGATCATTAGACAGTGTCGATGCGTCCGCTGTCAATGGCAACTTCGCCATTGCTGCCGGAATCCCGCTTTCTACAGCTCTGGCGATGGAGCAATTGAGTGAGGAACATAAGAATCTCATTGCCATAAGGACGGAAGATGCGAACGAGCAATTTGCTAAAGATATTGCTGAAATTGTCGCATCGGAACAATTTAAGAACGTCATTGAAGGCTCGGATATGTTCCGTTATTTCCAAAAACCGGACTGGTATATTGAGCAGTGGGGCGAATAGTCGGCTAGACACAGAATTGCTTTTATTGCACGATAATTGTTCTAAATGTAGAATAAATATGCTAGATGACGTAATAGTTATTGCTATACTCCTGAAAAGCAATTAGAATAGATATGACTCGTCATGTGGATAATTTTTCTACATGTTTTTCAGGAGGAAGTAAGCTATGGCAATTTTGATTATAGATGATTGTATCGATACGCAGAACTTAATTAAAGTCTATTTGACGACGCATTTTAATGAACCTATTATCACTGCATTGTCAGGAGATGAGGGAATCAGTCACTTATCGGAACAAATAGACTTGATATTGCTTGATGTCCTGATGCCGGGCAAGGACGGCATTGCTACTTGTCAGGAAATTAAGCAGATGCCTGCGTATGCCCATATACCTGTGATGTTTATTACATGCAATAAAGATGCTGATATTTTAGAAAAGGTATTCTCCGCCGGTGCCTCTGACTTTATCAAAAAACCATTTGATAAGATGGAATTGCGTGTTCGGGTTCGTTCGCTATTGCAGTTGAGTCGTGCGATGAAAGGTTGGAAACAACGGGAAGAGGAATTAAAGTTCCTGTCAATGGCTGATGGATTGACTGGCATTGCCAACCGCCGATGCTTTGATGAGATTATCGAACGGGAGTGGGAAGTGGCAAAAAAGTTACAAACGCCTTTGTCATTGATTATGTTTGATATCGACCATTTTAAAGCGTATAACGATGAATTCGGTCACCAGTGTGGCGATGAAGTGTTGAAAGCCATTGCACATATTACACGTAAGGAGTTAAACAAATCGACAGAAGTGCCGACAAGATACGGCGGAGAGGAATTTATCATCATTCTCCCAAATACCGATGTGGCGGAGGCGTATAAGATAGCTGAGAAAATACGCAAGCAGGTTGGTGAGTTAGGTTTTATGCATAGAGAATATCCAATATGTGGATCAACTTCAATCAGTCTGGGAGTAGCAGAAATGCAGTATTCCGGTGCCACATCGATTGCCGAATTAATTAAATGTGCGGATGCAGCGTTGTATCGGGCGAAACATGCCGGTAGAAACTGTACATATTTATGGAGCGCCTCCACCTGAGTATTCAGGTGGTTTTTATATGTTTAAAATCGACTTTATATAGATCAGGGGAACTTTACAAATGGGGGATATGACGTGGAAATTGTTCTTGATTGCATAGGAGAAATGTGTCCGATACCAATTATACGCATGGAGAAAGCACTAAAAACTCTGTCGGCAGGTGACCGGGTGACTGTGAAAACAGATCATAGCTGTACGACACAAATTGTAATCGATCATTTTCAAAAGAAAATGGGGTATCCATGTTTCGCAGAAGAAATCGATTACGGCATTTGGCAGATATCTGTTGAAAAATCAGTCTGATTTTGTTGCATAGCACAAGTTGACAGTCGGTTAGCAAAAGCCCCTGTCTTTCGATTGCAAGAGCTGCAAAAATGCCGTTGCTAGACTTGATTTTACCCTTTTGGGGTTGTAGGCAAGGCTGATTGTGTGATAGAACAGGAATTCTTTGATGCGAATGGCTTTGAGAGTCTTGTAATGGAGTTCCTTCTTCACTGCCAGTCTTGGTAACATCGATAAGCCGCGGTCGGCAGCCACAGAGGAAATAATCGCACTCGTCTGCTCGAGCTCCATGTTTATGTTTAACAGCTTAGGATTATAGCCCTCTTGGATCAATTTTGTCTCAATGGTAGAGCGAATGCCGGAGCCCTTCTCGCGAAAGATCCACGGAAGGTTCATGAAATCGCTCATTGTCAATTCTTCGATTTCCAGCCAGTCACCGGAATAAGGAGTAATGACTACGAGATCGTCGCGGGCGATTTTTTGCAGAACGATTCCTTCACTTTTAAGGTTTTGTTTGTCGTCGTTCCCTAAAGGACCTTCCAGGATTGCCAAATCGACGCTGTTGTTCAGCAGTTGGTCGATTGCCTCTTGCGTATTTGATATTTTAGTCGTAATCTTGCTTTCAGGAAATCGTTCATGAAATATATAGAGTGTACAGGGAAGTGAAAATTGTCCGATCGTACTAGAGGAAGCGACCGTTAGTTCCGTTTGGGTGTTGCTGATCGCGTGCACTTCACGCTTTAAATTATCGGATAATGTGAGCAGTTTATTCCCGTATTCGATGACTAGTAAACCGGTTTCCGTCGGTGTAACACCGCGATTGCTGCGCTCTAATAGTTTCGCATCCAGTAGATTTTCGAGCTCCTGGATTTGTAGACTGAGTGCAGGTTGACTGATATGCAGTTCCTTGGCAGCCTTGGAAATGCTTCCTAGTTTGACTACGAGGCAGAAGGCTTCTACGGCAAAGAGATTCATTGACAGACTCCTTTCAGTTTGACTCACTATTATGTAAGGGAGGTAGCTATGGATGACCAATCAAAGACAAATCGGATTTTCGATCGCTATCATGAATATAGTTGTGGTCGTCGTGCTGTTTTTATTATCGATAACAAATTTGGCGATTGCGTGGTCGTTAGGGATAATGTACGGCTTTACCATTCAGCGTTCGCGATTTTGTACAGTGGCTTCCATTCGCGATGTGTTTCTCATACGCAATTTTTCGATTGCCAAAGGAATCCTGTTGTATCTGATCATAACGACCGTCACATTCGGTGTCCTATATTTTATTTCCGGCAAGACATCGTTGATGGTTGGCAGTCGGTTGGAGCCCGTAAGCATATTTACGATGATCGGTGCGTTTATATTCGGTATCGGCATGGTAATTGCCGGCGGTTGTACTTCAGGAACTTTGATCCGCATGGGTGAAGGCTTGATCATGCAATGGTGGAGCTTCCTCGGGATTGTACTGGGCTTGCTGTTGACTACTTGGCAATACGATCGGATCAGTCAATATAATATTGGTCGTGACGCCGTTTTTCTGCCGGATTTGATCGGTTTGCCGCAAAGCATAGTTTTACAGGTCTGCTTGTTTGCTGGGGTGTATGGGTTATTCACCCACATAGAACAGCGAAAACATGGCAGTGCGGTATCGGCGGCCCAGTTTCAGGCGGCAAGTGTACCGTTGCCGTTTGCCCAGCGATTCTTCCGACCGTGGTCATACACCACCGGTGCCGTTTTTTTGGCAATCCTCACGACACTCGTATTTCTTTGGAATAAAACGTGGGGTATTACCAATGGTATTATCCATCTGGCATTCGGATTATTGAAAACGGCAGTACCGGCTGTCAACGAGTCACCGCTGCTTGTGCAAATGGCGACAAAACAAGATGCGTTCTTGGCGCATCCATTTGTTCCACTGGTGCTGGCGATGATCATCGGTTCACTGATTTCCGCATTGCTAGGAAAGGAATTTCGGATTCGTCATGTGGCAAATCGCCGATTTATCGCATCTGCTTTGGCAGGTGGGTTTTTGATGGGTGTGGGTGCACGTTTAGCCCATGGATGTAACATCAGTTCCGTCATGTCGGGTATTCCGTCCCTATCGTTACATGGTTGGGTATTTCTCCTATGTATGATCTTAGGTGTATGGGTCGGACTGAAAATTCTCATGCGCTATTTGGTAAAGTAGACTTGATTCAGATTGCACTTTATCTGAATCCTAGCCGCCCTTATCCAGGGACGCAGTCATCGGGTAAAGTAAACTTGATTTGGGCAACCTAGCCTGTTACTGCTAGAATATTCTATATAGCCATAAAAAACAAACATATTTCTGACAAAGAGATATGTTTGTTTTTTATGGCTATAAAAGTTGCTTATAACAGTTTCGGCGGTACGCTTACTGGGGTATAGGAACGCAAAATTCAGCCGTTGATTTATGAAGTTTTGATGAATTGACCATGAGATTTGTAAACAATATATTGGAACTGAGAACGGAATGAATTCACATTTCGTCACATGCGAGTGAAAGGAGAGGAAGTAGCTTGAGAAAATGGACTCGACGGACATTTCTAAAGGCAGCGGCAGTCGGTAGTATTGCCACGGCGTTACCTGTATATGTCAGCCTATCTGATTACAGAAAGGTGGCATCGGAAGCGCCGCTGGAGAAAGTATGGACACAATGCAACGGATGTTCGAGTTTGTGTGGTCAGGCGGCATATACGAAGAATGGTCGTTTGTGGAAAGTAGAAGGACACCCATTACATCTGAAATCAGGCGGAAGATTGTGTGCCCGCGGTCACGGTGTCGCAGCGGATATATACAATACATCACGTGTTACGCAACCGATGAAGCGTGTTGGCGATGATTTCGAACCGATTTCCTGGGAACAGGCGTTTACGGAAATTGCGGCGAAGCTGCAGACGATTGTAGACCAGTATAAAGGCGATTCCGTCTTGTGGCTGGAGCACGGACCGAAAGGTCAATTTTATGCCAATATATTATTAGATTTAGTGGGTTCACCTAATTATTGCACTCATTATTCGACATGCTTTACCTCGAAAACAAATGTATGGCCGAAAATGGTCGGACAGTCGTTGGCGGCAGACCATGAACACGCCGATTACCTGCTGTTTGTCGGTCGCAATTTTGGCGGTGCCGTGATGCCGAACGGTATGCAGCGCGTACATAGGGCGTTGGATAGAGGAGCAAAGCTGATCGTCGTCGATCCGCGATACAACGAAATGGCGAAAATCGCCGACGAGTGGATACCGATTCGTCCAGGTACTGATTTGGCGTTCTTCTTGGCAATTGCCCATACGCTAATTTCTGAAAAATTATACGATGAGGCATTTGTCAAGCGACATGTTTTGGGATTTGAAGACTTCTGGAAGCTCAACAACAATGCCAATGCCGACTGGGCGGCGGAGGTCACGGGAATTCCTGCTGATACAATTCGCCGGATTGCCAGAGAACTGGCGGAGAACGCACCTAAGGCGATATTGGAGCCAGGATATCATGGTCTGCATTCGCACTATGTGAACAGTACCCAGACAGCGATGATGAACGTAGTCGTCAATGCTCTCTTAGGAAACTTTTATCAAGAAGGAGGGCTAATTCCGCCACAAGATGTTCCGTTCGGCGAGGTAGATAGAAAAATGCCTCCGTTTAAACGCAAAGGAGAACGGGCGGATGGAGCCGGTGTGAAAGGCAAGTATCCGACGGTTGAGCCGGGCAGAGGCATTGCGCAAATTACGCCGCAATTGGTCGAAGACGGAATCATTAAAGCGTTATTTATTTATCACAATAACCCGTTGCGCACTTCACCCAATCCCGAGTATCAGAAAAAGATGAAACAAGCAGAATTGGTTGTCGTCATTCCCACGGATTGGAATGAAACAGCAGTGCATACGGCAGATTATGTGCTTCCTGAGAGTTACTACCTGGAGAGAACAGAAACGCCTAAGAATTGCAGTGGGCATTTGGCGCATCCGTATCCGCAGGTTGCCATGCGCAATCAAGCATTGGAACCGATTCACGATACGAAGCATTTGCGTGACATCGTGCAAGGCATTGCCGAGGCGATGGGGCACCAAGGATATTTCAATTTTACATTGGAAGAAGAGGTGGAAGCGGCACTTTCCACATTGGAAGGAGTTACTTACGAACGCCTAAGAGAAGAAGGCGTCATTGAGTTTACGAGTACGTTTGTACCCGGTCCACCAGAAGAATTTAGAACGTCAACGAAAAAAGTCAACTTTAAAGTGCCTGAATATGAAGAGCACGGTTTTATGGGAGTCCCCACATGGGTTCCACCTGCTACATGGCCGAATGGTATCGATGAATTCCGTCTGGTTCATGGCAAGCAGCCATGGCATTCCCATAGCGTGACAGCCAATAACCCGTATCTGATGGCAATGACGAAGAAATACAACGGTGAATGGATGTGGATGAACCGGGCACGCGCTGAGCAATTGGGCATTAAACACGGCGATACGGTCACGGTGGAATCGAGTGTGGCACGTAAAAAAGCGCGGGTCAAGGTCACGGAGTTATTGCATCCGGACTGTGTCTGGATCGCCAACTCGTACGGTAACTTTTCAGAAAAGCAGCAGATTGGGTATGGAATCGGCGTGAATTTCAATGATTTCCTTGAAGTACAAGTGGAACCGATGGCTGGCGGAACGAATTCCCAAGAAGTCATCGTGAAAATCACTAAGGAGGCGAACTGATATGGCTCATTACGCTATGTTGATTGATGCGTCACGATGTACAGGATGTGGCGCGTGCAGAATTGCCTGTCAGATGCAGCATCAATTGCCTCCGGAACAGTATTTTAATCGGTTGGAGTTTCGTGAAAGTGGGACTTACCCTACGGTAAAACAGGAGATCGTTCCTGTCCAGTGCATGCATTGCGACAATCCGCCTTGCCAACATGTTTGCCCGACAGGTGCGACGTATAAGCGCTCGGACGGAATTGTTTTAGTCAATGCGAAGAAATGTATCGGTTGTAAGTATTGTATGGTGGCTTGCCCGTACGATGTGCGAACGTTTAACGAACATAAGGTTCCAGAAAAATGTAGTTTCTGTGTCGATTACATCGTTGATGGTTATGAACCGGCGTGTGCCAGCACATGTATGTGCGAAGTACGGACATTCGGAGATTTAGATGATCCGAACAGTGAAATCAGCCGCAAGATGGCGAAATCGAGTGTCTATCAATTGATTCCTGAAAAAGGAACACGACCGCGCGTTTACTACGTGAAAAAATAGCAGGGGGTGAGAAAAATGCAAAAAGCAAAAACTTGGATGATAATAGCGGCGATTATGATTGTTATCGGTATCGCAGGAGCAACCATGATCATCCTGCATGGCGAAGAGGCGATGGGAACGAGTGATAGAATGCCGTGGGGAGCGATGATTGCCGGTTATGAGTTTTTCGTAGTCACAAGTGCCGGGCTGTGCTTGGTCGGATCGCTCGGTTACATATTCAAAATTAAGCAATTTGAGATTGTCAGCAAACGGGCAGTCGCGATGGCAATTGTCACATTATTGTCAGGCTTTATCATCATCGGCATGGAACTGGGCAATCCGTTAAATATGATATACCTCATGCTATCGCCGAATTTGACGGCACCAATTATGTGGATGGGGGCGCTTTACAGTGTGTATCTGGTGCTTATGGTGCTGCAATTGATTCTGATGATTACCAATAAACAGAAGTTGGCAGTCGCTACCGGTACCGTTGCATTTTTGACAGCCCTGGCGGCTCTAAGCAATATGGGAGGAGTATTTGCTCTGATCAATGCCAGACCGTATTGGAACGGTCCGTATCTACCGGTGTACTTTCTGCTGTCAGCTTTTCTGTCGGGTGTAGTGCTTTTGTCGATCATCTTCTACTTTGTCGAACGACAGGGCGGCACAGTACGGCAGGTAGGAACGCATATTATGCCTATACTGGGCAAACTGCTCGCCATGTTTTTGGCAATGATGATGTTTTTCGTCATCTGGAAAATGATTTCCGGTGTTTATGGAGGCGTTCCCGGTAAGTATGAAGCGGTGGTTGCGGTAGTTGTCGGACCTCTAGCGTGGAAATTTTGGATATTTGAAGTGGGATTTGGCATGGTCATCCCGTTTGTGATTTTGATGTTGCCGGGCGGTTTTCAAAGCAAGAGAATATTCCCTGCGGCAGTGTTGGCGCTAATCGGTGCGTTTTTCATGCGCTACGATTTGGTCATTGCCGGTCAATTGGTACCTCTGAAAGTTGTCGGTGGGGCGACGGATGTTGCCTATCACTCGTTTCAAACAGGGTTGCCTGCGTGGGGTGTGATCGTCGGAGCATTGGGAGTCGCCATTCTCTTATATTTACTGGCTGAACAAAAATTGCCGCTTGATTATCAGGATAACAGCGGGTTCCCCAAGAAACAAGTCGGGCATACTGCCGCTACGGGGATATAATATGGGAGAAATTTTTCGGATATTGTCGGAATTCTATAAATTTCCCGAAAGCGGGTTTTATGAAGCATTGTGGCGAGGAGATATTTGGCGCGAATTGGCGGAGATGATGCAAAAGTATGGATTTTCCAGCGCTGCTTTCGACGAACTGCAAGAGCAGATCGTGTTTACTGACTACGAAGCGATGAAGCGTGCATATTGCCTGACGTTTATCAGTATAGGTCGCGAAGCGGCAGTACCGGTGGAGTCGGTATATAAAGTCTGGACGACGGATCAGAGCTCGGGCATCGGCTTTGCCGACAGTAAAGGTTACTTAATGGGAGATAGCGCATTGCATGTACGCTATATGCTGGAGCGATTACAGATAGAGTTACCTGACGAACTAAGCAGGCAACCTGATCATATCAGTGTCTTATTGGAGCTGTTGGGGTATTTTGTCGATCAGCAAGCGGTGCAGGAGACACGCCAATTTATCAAGGATCATTTTGATTGGTTGGCGGACTTTAAAGCGCAAATTCAGCAAGTACGTGGTCACAATGTATATTTGTGCATTACGCAAGTCGTCATCGACGTAGTGGAAGCATTGCAGCGAAGAATGATTGAAGAGCAGCAAGGGAATTTGTGTTGAGATCGGAGGGACTGATTATGGGATTGGCAAAGAAGAAAGGGCTGATTTTACTGGCAGTGAGTATGTTCTTGCTCACCGGCTGCAAGCAGGTTCCCGTCGTAGAAGTGCCGGAGCCATCGCAACCGGTCGTGTCGAATATTTTACGCTATGAGGCACCGGAGAGAACACAAGCACCGGAAATACAGGGCGGATCAGCAACGGGAATCGGATGAAGTTAGGATATCGTCTGCCGGTCGGCAGCAATAAAAACAATAATATAAATACGGAGGGGTAAAAAATGTTTAAATGGAATTTTAAAGTTAAAACAGCGGTAATCGTTTTATCAGTGTTTATGTTAATCTTTATGGCAGGATGCGGTAAAACGGTAGATCAGCCAACGCAGACACCGCCAACAGTACAAACACCGGCTCCAGCACCAATGCCGGAAGCGACACCGGAACCGGCAAAACCAGCGATTTCGGCAAAGGAAGTTGTATTGGAGCGGACAAAGGACTTTGCGGCTGAGAGAGCAGGCGGAGCTAACTTCATGGCGGCACCGGCTGATGCATGGAAGGCGATTCAAGAGAACGATGTTTTCGTCGTAGATGTCAGAGCGCCGGAAGATTTTGAAAAGGGTCATATTCCTGGTTCGTACAATGTGAATTTTGTCGGCGGCGAGTTGGCGACATTACTTGATCGCATTCCGATGGATAAACCGGTTTACGTATTTTGCTACTCAGGACAACAAGCCAATCAAGTGAACGGAGCCTTAAATGTTGCCGGATTTGATGCCAAAGCGATTACAGGTGGATCGGGTAATTGGACGAAAGCTGAATTGCCGTTGGAAGGCACAGGCGCTAATTTGTTGAAAGATGCACCGGTCGTTTCGAAAGCGGAGACAGAGGAAGATCAATTTGCGTGGGAAGCTGCCGAAGGGTATTTGGGTTCGATCGTATCAGCAGAAACGCGCAATTTAATGGCTCCGGCAAAATTGCATGAAGAATTGCAAGCAAATCCTGACAAGTATTATGTGATGGATATTCGCGCACCGAAGGCAGATAATTACGATCAGGGACATATCGAAGGAGCGCATTTCTATTCATGGGATGATATTGAAAAGCAAATGGGAGACTTGCCGATGGACAAAAAGATTGTCGTCACCTGCTGGTCGGGAAATAATGCCGGGCAAACTGTCGCTTTACTAAAAATGAATGGATATGATGCTCAATCGTTGCTAGGCGGATTTGATAACGGTTGGTTAGAGAAAAATAAACCGGAAGCAGAGCGCAAGCCACTTCCTGTTGTCCAATAATAGTAGACAATAAAACCGAAGTACTTGAATTAAAATAACAATAGAAAGCACCTGATACTTGTGATGGGTAATCCATCGACAGTGATAGAGGTGCTTTCTCTTTAGTAGCGTTGCTCGCAATCATTGAGTTTACCAAAAGAAATGCGCAAAAATCAGTTTATATCAGCAGGAATTCCGCTGAAAGAGGGCGAATTAATAACGAAATATTAATAAAAAAATATAGGTGTGATTTAATGGAGCAACAGAGGAGTCTGCCAGATTTTTTTCTATTGATCATCGTTTTTTTGCTCACGTGTTTTGGACTTGTTGCTGTGTATAGCGCCAGTTTTGCCATAGGATATGATAAATTCCATAATGCAAATCATTTTTTTTATAACCAATCAAAATGGGCAGTATTAGGATTTTCCTGTTTATTAGTGACGATGAATATCCCGTACACATTTTTTCGCAAACTATCTCCGCTGATGTTTGCCGGATGCTTAGGGATGCTCGTCGTCGTTTTGATGCCCGGCATTGGCATTGAGCGGAATAATGCCCAACGCTGGCTAGGTATCGGTGAGATGATGCAGTTTCAGCCATCGGAGTTGATGAAGATCGCCGTTTGCTTGTATTTCTCCCATTTGCTGATCAAAAAACAGGATTCTATCGAAGATTTCCGCAAGTCTATTTTTCCGATTCTATTTCTCATGGGTATTTGTGTCGTGCTCATCGTTCTACAGCCGAATTTCAGTATGGCGGTTTTGATTGCCGTTTCTACCTTTACGTTGCTGTTTGTCGCCGGCGCCAGGATTAAACATTTACTGTATATGGCAGGGGCTGTCATACCAGTTGGCTTAGTGGTAGCGATTATGCGCCCCTATCGGGTGCAGCGCCTCCTGACGTTTCTCGACCCATGGGGCGCCAATCAGTCGGACGAAGCCTATCAGATCACCAATTCATTGTATGCGTTCGGCAATGGTGGGATAACCGGTGTCGGGTTTGGAGCGGGATTGCAGAAGCTATTTTATTTGCCGGAGCCGCATACGGATTTCATTTTTTCTATTATAGGGGAAGAATTGGGACTGATCGGCACAGTGTCGATTGTGCTCTTATTTGCCTTATTTTGCTGGCGAGGGATTTACATAGCGAATCGTGCCAGTGACCCCTATGCGACGTTAGTCGCTGTCGGATTGACTGTGCTGATTGCGCTGCAAGCGTTTATGAATATGGGAATCGCAATCGGATTATTGCCGGTGACGGGAATGACATTGCCGTTTATCAGCTATGGGGGCTCTTCCTTGCTTGTGACGTTGTTTTCAACAGGAATCATATTGAATATTTCCCGTTATATCAGGCGTCAGTGACGTTCTGATGCACGCTCCCAATATTTTATATGTTTTTTTGGAAGAAATGGTTTGACATCATTCAATCTTTGGATACAATAGTGAATGTATATCTTGTAAACTCCATGTGGTGACTTACTTGAAATCACCATGTCAGGGAAGGTGGATGTGTATGTCAGAACAGTTCAGTGTGCAGTTGACAAAAGAAGAAATGAAGAATATTTCCTATGTAGACCTGGCTTATGAAATTTTAAATTCATCCAGCAATACATTTCATTATAAGGATTTATTACTGGAAGTAGGGCATCGCAAAGGGCTGTCGCAGGAAGAGTTGAATCAAGTGATGGCAGTGATCTATTCGGAAATTAATATTGATGGTCGTTTCGTCAGCATCGGGCAAAATGTATGGGGATTAAAGCGTTGGTATCCTACGGAAAAAACGGCGAAGACCGGTCCGGGACCTAAGCGTTTCAAACGTAATGACGAAGATTATGATGATTATGATTTGGACGACGAGTTTTACATGGAAGATGAGGATGCTGATTACATCGATGAGATTGATGAAGAAGATGACATTGTCGATGGAGAATTGGATGATATCGACGATGTAGATGCCGATGATCTGGTAGAAGATGAAGAGTTTGATTTGAGTGAAGAGGAAGAAATTGACGAATACGACGATGAAGATGAAGAAGAACTCGATGACGAGGAAGAGTTTGAAAAGGAATCCGAAGACGAGATATGATGAAAATAGTAGATAAAGGTGCAAGGGTACTTGTACCTTTTTTTATGGGACTTGGGTATGCAAGGTAAATAATTGGAGGGAGATTTGTATGACAAAGTATATTTTTGTTACAGGTGGTGTGGTATCTTCACTGGGAAAGGGGATCACCGCCGCTTCATTGGGAAGGTTGCTAAAAAACAGAGGGTTAAAGGTGATTATCCAAAAATTCGACCCATATATTAATGTAGACCCCGGTACGATGAGTCCGTATCAGCATGGGGAAGTGTTTGTAACGGATGATGGTGCGGAGACGGACCTTGATTTGGGTCACTATGAGCGTTTCATCGATGTGAATTTATCGAAATACAACAACGTCACATCAGGAAAAATTTATTGGTCGGTGCTGACGAAAGAGCGCAAAGGTGAATATTTGGGCGGAACCGTACAGGTCATTCCGCATATCACGAATGAAATTAAAGAAAGAATTTTCATGGCGGCAAAAGAGACAAACCCTGATGTCGTCATTACGGAAATTGGCGGCACGGTTGGGGATATCGAAAGTCTTCCTTTCCTGGAAGCGATTCGTCAGATTAAAGGCAATATCGGTCGAGAAAATGTCATGTACATTCATGTGACATTGCTGCCATATTTACAAAAGGCGGGAGAACTGAAAACAAAGCCGACACAACACAGCGTCAAAGAGCTACGCAGCATAGGGATCCAGCCTAATGTGATCGTAACTCGCACAGAGCAAATGATTTCTGACGATCTCAAGGCAAAAATCGCGCAATTTTGCGATATTGATCAAAACGCCGTGATCCAAGTGTGTGATGCCGATGTTTTATACGAAGTCCCTTTGAATTTACAAAAAGAAGGGCTGGACGAATATGTAGTGAAACATCTGCAGCTCCAATGTGAAGATCGAGCCGACATGCAGGAATGGGTTGCCTTAGTTGATAAAATTAAGAATTTGCGTGAAACGGTGAAAATCGCCATAGTCGGCAAATATGTCGCGTTGCATGACGCGTATTTGAGTGTGGCAGAAGCCTTGAAACATGCCGGAATTCGCCATAATCACAAAATTGATATCAGTTGGATTCATTCAGAAGACGTGACGAGCGAGACGGTGGATTCGTTATTAGAGGGAGTCGATGGAATTCTCGTTCCCGGTGGCTTCGGTGATCGCGGTATCGAAGGAAAAGTGCTCACCATACAATACGCTCGTGAGAATAAAATACCGTTCTTCGGCATTTGTTTGGGGATGCAAACGGCAGTCATTGAGTTTGCTCGCAATGTATTGAAAATGGACCGCGCCCATTCTACGGAATTTGATGCGACGACGGCGTATCCCGTCATAGATTTGCTTCCGGAGCAGAAACAAATTGAGGACAAGGGCGGCACAATGCGCTTGGGCTTGTATCCGTGTAAAGTATCGGAAGGCACTAAGGCATTTACGGCATATAATGATGAGTTAGTGTACGAGCGTCACAGACATCGCTATGAATTTAACAATCATTATCGTGAAGCTATGGAAGAAGCAGGTATGGTATTCTCGGGAGTGTCACCTAACGGCAGATTGGTGGAAATCGTGGAAATTCCCGATCATCCTTGGTTCGTCGCCAGCCAATTTCATCCGGAATTTATCTCGCGTCCAAACCGACCGCAGCCGTTATTTGCGGAATTTGTTGCTGCAGCAGTGAAACATAAAAAATAACGGGTCAAACGTGAGAAAAAAATAATGGAAATTTTCGACAAAATCTGTCAATCGGATGTGTATAATTACCAATTTTATTACGCAATATACAATAAAAGGTAATTTCGCGGACCGACCGAACAAAAAGATGTCGAAATTGATTGGAATATTATCACAAAAGGCGAACAAAAAAAGAAGGACATTTGCAGATTATTATAGAAGTTAACAACCAAGAAAATCGAGTCAGTTTATTTTGCTTTCTGAAAAGACATGTATGAATAAGCACTTAATTGTAAGGGGATGACGAAGTTGAACAAAAAGGTTCTTGTAGTAGATGATCAATTTAGTATTCGTCTGTTGCTTTCAGAGGTCTTACGCAGTGAAGGAATTGATGTGGAAGATGCCAAATCCGGGGAAGAAGCAATTATGAAATTCGAAGGATTTCAGGCAGATTTGATTTTGTTGGACATGAAAATGCCGGGGATGAATGGCGTGGATGTGTTGCGTCATTTCCGCCGAAAATTAAAGAGCGATATACCAATATTCATGATGACTGCTTACAGCGATTTGGATATGCTGGAAGAGGCAAAGCGTCTGGGCGTCAATCGGCAGTTTACAAAACCGTTTGATGTTTGTGAAATCAGCGAAGCGGTTTCTAAGGAAGTCTGTAAAAAGAAAACGATTGTTTGTGGATAAATTTGAGAGCGGAGGATCCCGATGATATTTTTTATTGATACGGCAAATACGAAAGACATCCAAAAAGCGTATGAAATGGGTGTCATTAGCGGCGTAACGACAAATCCGAGTTTAGTGGCAAAGGAAGGCAGAGATTTCAAACAAGTCGTTCAAGAAATTACCGGTATTGTCAATGGACCTGTAAGTGCTGAGGTCATTAGTCTGGATGCCCAAGGAATGTTGCAGGAAGCGCGCGAATTGGCGGCTATATCGGATAATGTCGTAATCAAAGTGCCGATGACGGAAGAAGGACTCAAGGCTGTAAAAATTCTCAGCGGGGAAGGGATCCGCACCAATGTCACATTGATTTTTTCGGCAAATCAGGCGCTGCTTGCGGCAAGAGCCGGAGCGACATATGTAAGTCCGTTTGTCGGGCGTCTTGACGATATCGGACATGACGGTATGGAATTAATCGCGCAGATTGCCGATATATTTGCTATACATGAAATTGATACGCAGATTATCGCGGCGAGCATTCGCCATTCGTTGCATGTGACGAAGGCAGCACTTGCCGGGGCGCATGTGGCGACAGTTCCGTATTCAGTGATTATTAGCATGATTAAGCACCCTTTGACGGCTTCCGGAATTGAGCGCTTTTTAGAAGATTGGAAAAATGCCAATCAGTCGTGACCCATCATCTGTCCCTTACTCTATCTATCTATAGGAAAAACGTATATAATAACAGCAGGAGCATGTTGAAGGGAGAGAATTTACGATCATGGAACAGCTGTGCTTAAGAGGCGGTAGACAGCTGCAAGGAACCGTCACGATCAGTGGCGCAAAGAATAGCGCGGTGGCATTGATACCGGCAGCTATTTTGGGCAATCAGACAATTACAATTGAGAATCTCCCGAAGATTCGGGATGTACATATATACAAGCAAATTCTTGAACAATTATCGGCGAAGGTCATACATAAGAATGATACGCTCGTCATTGAGCCACGAGATATGGTTTGCCAGCCTGTGACAAACGGGTTGGTAGCAGAACTCAGGGCTTCTTATTATTTGATGGGAGCCATGTTGGGCAAATTTGGGGAATCGTGCGTCGGGCTGCCCGGTGGATGCGATTTGGGTCCGAGACCGATCGACCAGCATTTAAAGGGTTTTCAAGCGCTAGGTGCATCGATTGAGCAACATAAGGGCAGTTTGCTTCTGAAAGCCAAACAATTGCGGGGAGCTAAAATCTATCTCGACGTGGTAAGTGTCGGAGCGACGATTAATATTATGCTGGCGGCAGTTCGAGCCGAAGGTCAGACAATTATCGAAAATGCGGCGAAAGAGCCTGAAATTATAGATATAGCGACGATTCTCACTTCGATGGGAGCCGATATCAAAGGTGCAGGAACCGATGTCATTAAAATTACCGGCGTCGACAATTTAGGGGGCTGCCGGCACTCGATCATACCGGATCGAATTGAGGCAGGAACCTTTATGTTGGCTGCTGCGGCTACTAAGGGAGAAGTGATTCTTGATGCGGTGATTCCTAAGCATCTGGAACCGATTACGGCAAAATTGCGGGAAATCGGCGTAGAAATCGAGGAAGCGGACGAACAATTGCTGGTGCGTGGCAAACCGGAGTATCGAGCCGTCGATGTGCGTACCCTTCCATATCCGGGATTCCCCACAGATTTGCAACAACCGATTACAACATTGCTCACCCAGGCGACTGGATGCAGCATTGTCACAGATAATATTTACAGTTCACGTTTTAAGCATATCGATGAATTGAAGCGTATGGGCGCGAATGTCAAGGTTGAGGGTAGAACCGCAGTGATCGAGGGAAAAGTTGCTTTGCAAGGAGCACGTGTCTCGGCGACGGATTTGCGCGCCGGAGCGGCATTGATTATTGCCGGTCTGTGTGCGGAAGGCGTTACTTCCATATCAGGCGTGCAGTATATTGACCGCGGGTATGAGCGGATTGAGCAGAAGTTGAATCAATTGGGAGCTGAAGTGTGGCGGGAGACGGTGGAAGAACCGACGGATTTGTGCTAATCGCATATATCTTCACCAATAATAGAGAATGGAGTGGGATGAGATGGACAGAAGTTTAACCTTAGAAATTGTACGAGTCACGGAAGCGGCTGCTTTGGCATCGGCGCGTTGGATGGGAAGAGGCAATAAAGAGGCTGCCGATCAAGGGGCGACGAGTGGCATGCGCACAGTCTTAAATACCATCCCGATGAACGGGACGATTGTCATTGGCGAAGGTGAAATGGATGAAGCCCCGATGCTCTATATCGGAGAGAAATTAGGCAGCGGTGGTCCGGCTGTCGATATTGCGGTCGATCCGTTGGAAGGAACGAGTATTGTCGCCAAGGGCTCATGGAATGCAATGGCAGTCATCGCGATTGCTGATGCCGGCACACTGTTACATGCGCCGGATATGTATATGGATAAAATTGCCGTAGGTCCGAAAGCGCGTGGCGCAGTTTCATTGGATGCCAGTGTGACCGACAATTTATATGCCGTGGCGAAGGCATTGAATAAAGATATTTCTGAAGTAACGGCAACATTGCTTGACCGCCCACGCCATCAGGCGATTGTGGATGAGATACGCAGTGTTGGCGCACGGATCAAGCTCATATCCGACGGTGACGTTGCTGCGGCGATTAATACGTGTTTCGACCATACAGGTGTCGATATCTTATTCGGTATCGGCGGAGCACCGGAAGGAGTCTTGGCGGCGGCGGCAATTAAATGCCTCGGCGGTGATATTCAGGGTCGTTTAATTCCGGAAAATGATGAACAAAATGAGCGCTGCAAAGCAATGGGAATTGATTGCGTGGACCAGATTCTCACGCTGGAAGATATGGTACGCGGAGATGATGTCATCTTTGCTGCGACAGGCGTGACCGATGGTGAACTTTTGAAGGGTGTGCATTTTTTAGGCAGGGATATTGCGAAAACAGAAACTGTGGTCATGCGCGCAAAGAGTGGAACATTGCGGTTTATTAATGCGCAGCATAAATTGTCCCAAAAGCCAAATCTTGTGATGGTCTAAAACAAAGTAAAACCTAATGGGGTGGTAAATACACAATGAATATTAATGATTTAGAACATTCGAAGCTGACGGAGCTTTACAAATGGGCAAAGGAATTTAAGATCCCATATTATTCGCAATTGAAGAAGAAAGAATTGATCTTTGCTATTCTGAAAGCGCAGGCAGAGAAAGACGGATTTATGTTTGCAGAAGGGGTCTTGGAGATTTTGCCCGATGGATACGGATTTTTGCGACCGATTAATTATTCGCCAAGTTCTGAGGATATTTATATATCACAGTCGCAAATTCGTCGCTTTGATTTGCGCAATGGTGATCTCGTATCAGGGAAAGTTCGCCCGCCCAAAGAAAATGAGCGATATTATGGATTACTGTATGTGGAAGCCGTTAACGGAACAGACCCTGATGTTGCCGCAGAGCGTGTTCACTTCCCAGGTCTTACCCCGATTTTCCCAAATCGAAAGCTAGCGCTTGAAACAAGCAGCACAAACCTATCCACTCGTATTGTCGATCTGATTTCTCCTATCGGTTTTGGTCAAAGGGGTCTTATCGTATCACCACCTAAAGCGGGTAAGACACTTTTGCTGAAAGAAATTGCCAATGCTATTACGACGAATCACCCGGATGCCCATCTGATTGTACTGCTGATTGATGAGCGACCGGAAGAAGTGACAGATATGCAACGGTCGGTCACCGGTGAAGTCGTCAGTTCTACATTTGATGAACTTCCGGAAAATCATGTAAAAGTCGCTGAATTAGTTCTGGACCGGGCACAGCGCTTAGTAGAGCATAAACGAGACGTTATCATCTTGCTTGACAGTATTACTCGTCTGGCTAGAGCTTATAATCTTGTCATACCGAGTAGTGGCAGAACGCTATCGGGAGGAATTGATCCTATGGCATTCCATCGCCCTAAACGCTTCTTTGGATCCGCGCGTAATATTGAAGAAGGCGGTAGTTTGACGATTTTGGCGACGGCTCTGGTCGATACCGGTTCGCGGATGGATGATGTCATTTTCGAAGAATTTAAAGGTACCGGCAATATGGAATTGCAGCTTGACCGCCGTCTGTCGGAAAAACGTATCTTCCCGGCAATCGACCTTCGCAAATCAGGCACACGCAGAGAAGAACTTTTGCTTGATAAGGAATCGTTGGATATTCTCTGGAAGCTGCGCAAAACATTCACCGATACACCAGAATTCATTGAGATGGTGTTAAAGAAGTTAAAACAGACGAAAAACAACCGGGAATTTCTTGATACAATTTTCTCTAAATAGAATAAAATCATCATTGTGCAGAATAGCAAATGCTGAGCACAAAGATAACAAATGGAATAAATGCATGAAAATAGGGAAAGACTGAATAGTGCGCATTTTTATACTGTGAAACCGTATAAAATATCCTGCAATTGTGAGGTGTAAGCAGTGGGAAAAGCACGTGTATTATCAGTCTTTTTTGCATTAATGATGATGATTGGAGTGGCAGCAACGCCGGTTACAGCCGCGGCTGCCGATAAACGGGATTTTTTCAACCCATTTCCTAAGATATTAGAACAATTTACCATATCGAAAGATTCGGCAGGCAAACAGAATTCTCAAACTGCTCAGGAAATAGCCGAAGGCACAGCAACACTCAATGAATTGCCGCTATATACGGCATATGAAGTGACATCAAGGGACGATTCGCTTATGATGATTGCGCAATTGTATCGCGTTTCCGTCTCTGATATTGTCAAAGCCAATCCTTGGATTGACGGCGATCCGGAAATAGGTCAGATTGTGTACATACCAATGACAGCGGCGTTAGTCCATCATGTTTTTTGGGGAGATACGTTATACTCGATTGCCACACAATATGGAGTCGGCACCCAAAGCTTGATCGATGCCAATCCGCAAATCAATATGGGGCGTTTGCGAGTCAATCAAGAAATTCACATTCCCCAAAGTGTAAAAAATAAACAGGTAGTGAAAGTATCGAATGTGTCGAAAGTATCGGCAGTTTATAATGCGATGGCGTGGCCTGTCACGGGAACGATTACCAGTCCCTATGGACCGAGATGGGGTAGATTTCATCAAGGAATCGATATTTGGAATGAACAAGAATATAAGACACCGATCGGAGCGGCACTTTCCGGTACAGTTGCTTTCGCCGATTGGAGCGGCAGCGGGTACGGGCGTTTGGTGATTCTCGATCATGGTAACGGCATTCAAACATACTATGCGCATATGAGTCGCATCAGTGTGGCGGAAGGTCAGAAAGTCCGGCAAGGCGATACATTAGGGTATATGGGAAGTTCCGGCGATTCCCTGGGAATCCATTTGCATTATGAGGTGCGTGTCAATGAGCGACCGGTCAATCCGCTGCCATATCTTCCGTAAAAATCGAAATATACATTGATGATGTGTAAAAGGAATTATAAGAAATGGAAAAGTTGTTGCAATGATTTCTTTCACCTGATATAATGTAGGAACTGTGTCATGAAACATTGTGTAAACGATGGAAAAGAGGTGAAAGCGATGAAAACAGGAATCCATCCTGATTATAAAAAAGCGACAGTATCATGTGCATGCGGTGAAACATTTGAAAGCGGCTCAGTAAAGCAAGAACTTAAAGTAGAGATTTGCTCAAAATGTCATCCGTTTTTTACTGGCGGACAAAAGATTATCGATGCTGGTGGTCGCGTAGACAAATTTAAGAAAAAATACAACATGTAATATACCTAAAACTGCTTTTCGCAACGTTCGAAAGGCAGTTTTGTTTTTTATACAGCAGGAAATTTCCAATGGCATCGATAATTCCCAGTGAATTAATGCGCCTCCTTGGCAATTATATGATCGAGGGGGTGAAACAAATGAAACTATCTAGAACAATAATTCTGTCGTTCATTATGGCAGCATTCTTGGTTGCTTCATTTGGTTGTCAGACAGACCAAGACCAGAATCCTAAACCCACAAGATACAATAACACTCGTACACAAAATGATATGTATCAATCGAATCAAGTAGGGTTTGGTATGGACAATGGATATAACTACGGATATTTCGATAATCAAAATGATTGGGGAATGTCGGGGACTCGAGAACAAGCTCCAAATGGTTGGAATAGTGACAACCTTTGGAATAACGGTGGTCAAAACAATGAATTGACACAACGTCTCGAACAAAGGGTAGAGCAGCTTACCGGAGTCAATGATTGCACAGTTGTTGTACAAGATGACAATTGCTATGTCGCTATAGACGATGCGAACAACAACAACGGTCAAACTGCTAATATGACGAATCGCCTTGAAGAACAAGTGCGCGAAATATGCGCCCAAGAAGGACAGTTTACCAATATTATTGTCAGTGAAGACAATACATTTGGTGAAGGTCTAAATGACATTGCTAATGAAATCCGCAATGGAAGACCTGTCCAAGATTTTGAAAACGCTCTTCGTGATTTAGGCACAAATATGATGCCGATGAATTTTCGATAATTTATCATCGACGACAATCATGAAGGTAGTCGACAATCAGTAAGCGGTCGACAATCGTAACGAGTATATATCCGGATGCCAATTGTGCATTCGGATATATTTTTACTTTTGACTTTTTTATTGGGATTCGAATATAATTATACTATTATTCCGACAAAATAGGATTTTGTAGGGAAATTTGCCAACAAAGGGGGTTAGACTATGAGTAAACAAACATTTATTGGCGGTCAAGCGGTCATAGAAGGTGTTTTTATGAGAAATGGAGAGCAAGTTGCGCTGGCTGTCAGAAAGCCTGATGGGGCGATTAGTGTCAAATCGTCGCAGCAGGGATCGATTACTCAGAAATACCCATTCTTGAAAGTTCCGTTTATTCGGGGAACTGTCAATTTGATTGAATCCTTGGCTGTCGGGATGAAAGCACTGACTCATTCTGCGAATTTGAGTGCGCAATCGGCTGAGGAAGAACTGTCGCCGAAGGAAATGATGATCACGATGATATCGGCGTTATTTTTTGGCATTGCACTTTTTGTGGTTATACCGATGGCATTGACGAAATTTTTGTCCGATTTGCAAGGGGCATGGTTCAGCCTTGCGGAAGGCGGTGTCAGAATTGTCATTTTATTGGTGTATATTATGTTAATGTCGCGCATGCCGGACATTAAACGTGTGTTTCAGTATCACGGTGCGGAGCATAAGACGATTTCCGCCCATGAAGCCGGTGAAGAACTGACAGTCGATAATATCAGCAAATACAGTCCTTTACACCCGCGATGCGGAACAAGTTTTATTATGTTCGTCATGGTGACGAAAATTTTCATTTTTTCTTTTATTGACAGTCAAATCGCTTGGCTGGATATTACATTGCGTGTGATTTCGCTGCCTTTGGTTGCCGGTATTGCTTATGAATTTATCCGGCTGTCCGGCAAATATGCGAATCGCTCGCGAATTGGGCGCGTGTTGGTAGCACCGGGCTTGTGGATGCAGAAGCTGACGACAAGTGAACCTGATGCCCGGCAGATTGAAGTGGCAATTGCCGCGACGCAAGTGGCACTGGGAGTTCCTGTTACGGTTGATAACGTGACAATAGAGGCAGAAGATATAGTAGAAGAGGTGGCATATAATAATGTTTGATAAGTTGCAAACATTGGAAAATCGGTACGAAAAATTGAGTGAAATGCTCTGTGACCCTGAGATTGTCAGTGACATTGACAAACTGCGTAAATATTCCAAAGAGCAGTCTGATCTCGAAGATACGGTGGAAGCGTATAGAGAATACAAGACAAAGAAACAGCAATTGATCGATGCGAAGTCGATGTTTGAAGAAAAACTCGACGATGAAATGCGCGAAATGGTCAAAATGGAAATCGATGAATTGAATGAGCGTTTGGAGCAGTTGAGTGAGCGTCTGCGCATTCTCTTGCTGCCCAAAGACCCGAATGACGATAAGAACGTCATCGTGGAGATTCGCGGAGCGGCAGGGGGCGATGAAGCGGCACTGTTTGCCGGTGACCTCTATAAAATGTACGTGCGTTATGCGGAGCGCCAAGGGTGGAAAACGGAAGTACTGGAAGCGAATTATACGGATATCGGCGGATATAAAGAGATCATTTTCACAATCATCGGCAAAGGCGCTTTCAGTCGTTTAAAGTATGAGAGTGGAGCACACCGGGTGCAACGAATTCCCGAGACCGAAAGCGGCGGGCGGATTCACACTTCAACGTCAACGGTTGTCGTATTGCCGGAAGCGGAGGAAGTGGAAGTCGATATTCAGGAGAAGGATATTCGTGTAGACTTGTTCTGCTCATCCGGTCCGGGTGGACAAAGTGTCAATACGACACAATCGGCGGTACGCTTGACACACGTTCCTACGGGAATCGTCGTCAGTTGCCAAGACGAAAAATCGCAGTTGAAGAATAAAGATAAAGCAATGCGCGTATTGCGTGCACGCATATATGATAAGATGCAGCAAGAGCGTGAGGCGGAATTGGCTCAAGAGCGCAAGGGTAAGGTCGGTACGGGGGACCGCAGTGAGCGTATCCGCACGTACAACTTTCCCCAGAGCCGTGTCACAGATCACCGAATTGGGTTGACATTGCATAAATTGGATTATATTCTTCAAGGAGATATGGACGAAATCATCAACAGTCTAATTGTTGAAGAACAGTCAAATATGATGAAGGCAGTCGAAGAATAAGTAGCGTGCATAAGATGCATTAAAAAAGCGCATGCATGAGGTGGAAAGATAGATGCAAAGTGAGCAATTGACATTCAGAGAAGCCTGGATCAGGGCTTCTTCTTTATTAAAGCAGGCAGAAACCAAGGATGCGAAATTCGAGGCGGAGCTTTTATTGCGCCATGCAGCTTCCCTGGAACGGCATCAGCTATTTTTGCAACTGGATGAACCGCTTCCCGAGCATCTCGAGCGGGTATATTTCCAATCGATCGACAAACGCTGTTCGCATATGCCGGTTCAGTATATCCTAGGACGTCAGGAGTTCTACGGTCGAGACTTTTACGTCGATGAACGCGTATTGATTCCGCGACCGGAGACGGAGTTGCTCATAGAGCAGGCGTTGAAACGGGTGGAGGACGAGGCGCGCATCCTCGATATCGGGACGGGCAGCGGTGCAATAGCCGTTACGCTCGCACTGGAGTCACGTGACAAGTGCAAAAACGTATCCGTCTATGCCGTTGATATATCAGATTCGGCACTGCAAGTGGCGAAGGAGAATGCAAAGCGCTTCATGGCGGAAAAAGTTCATTTTTGTCTGGCGGACATTTGGCCGAGCGGCGTTCTGCAAGGTGACTTTGCCTTTGATATCATTGTGTCCAACCCGCCGTATATCGATAAAAGCGACTGGCAGCAAATGGACCGCGAAGTGAAGGAATATGAACCGGAAATTGCCCTATTTGCACCGGAACAGGGCTTGGCGTTCTATCGGAGGATTATCAGTGAAGCGCGCGGCAAATTGCGCAGTGGCGGCTGGTTGGGATTTGAAATGGGTTTTCAGCAAGCCGCGGCAATCAAAGACATGTTTCACCAGTGTGGATACGAACAGATTAGTGTATATGAAGATTTAGCCGGACATGCACGTGTCATGTTTGCGAAAATGACGTAGAATTTTTGTCAGGACAGTATAGAATCAAGCGAACCCGTCAATAATGCTATCATAGAAAAAGACGGGAGAGATTGGTAATGTTACATAAGCAATGGAGAATAATTGGATATATAGTTTTGGTTATGATGGTTATGGTGATGAGTTGGGAGCAGGTGTATTCCCAGCCGTTACTGTGGAATGCAGAACAGCTTCCGGAAGATTCGATTCGCTTGCGCGTATTGCCGAACAGCGACCGCCCTGCCGATCAATGGCTGAAGTTGCGTGTTCGCGACGTAGTTACGCAAGCGATGCAGGAATGGACGGCATCATTAGAAAATCGACAACAAGCAGAAGCGTTGATTAGTGAGCGCCTGCCCGACATTGAAAGACTGGTTAACGAAACGCTTATGCAGGAAGGTTTTCACTATCCGGTGAAAGTCACTTTTGGCAATACGGAGTTTCCGAATGTTCAGTACGGTGCCCACATATTTCCCGCGGGTGAGTATCAAGCGGTATTGATTGAAATCGGCGCAGCCCAGGGTAAGAATTGGTGGTGCGTGCTATATCCGCCGCTTTGCTTAGTCGATATTGTATCGGCGACAGTAGTCGAGAACCCGTCGGTGATGATCGCAGCAGAAGAACAGCAGCAGACGGTGGCAGAGCAACAGCAGGAGACGGCAGCAGAGCAACAGCCGGCAATCGTTGCGGCGGAAGAGCCGGTAAGTAGTGAGAAAGCGGTAGCGGAGCAAGTGATGGACGCGGCAAAGGCAGAAGTGTTATTGCCGGATGAAGCAGTTGAGCAGTCCGAGAATGGTAAGGCAAATAAAAAGACAACAGAAGTCAGATTTTTTCTGGGAGAATTATTTAAAAAGTAATATAATAAGTCAAGCCTCATAGAATGGGTTATAAATACCTTTCTAGGGGGCTTTTTTATGAGCATTGTCGTGCGCTTAGCAAAGAAAAATGATATGATAAATATGCTACAACTATTGGAAAAAGCGAACTTAAATACAGAAGGGCTGGCAGAGAATCTAGATAATTTCCTCGTGGTGGAAGATGTCCGTCAGTCGGAACCGTATATGGTCGGCATGGTCGGCTTAGAAATCTATGGTGATTTGGGCATTCTGCGTTCCCTCGTGTTACGCTCTGAAAGCTGGAATTCCAAAGTCGGCGTAGAGCTGCTATCGTTGATTATCGGCTACGGTTGGAAAAAGGGGCTAAGGGAAATTTATTTAATGACGCAGATTTCTCAGGACTTTTTCGAGTATTGGGGTTTTGTGGAAGTCACTTGGGATGATCTTCCTGAACATTTGCGTCAATCAAGCCAGTTCCATGAATATGACTCGCGATATGTGACATTGATGCGTTTACAAAAAAGTGGAAAGTAAGGTGTGAATCATCGAAACGACAGTGAAGTGTGCGCGTTCCGTGCTCGGTGCGGAATACGGAAAAACGGGACAAGCGGGACAAGCAGATGAAGCAATACAGTTAGCAGCTAAGTTGCTGCGTGAAGGGTGTCTTGTAGCGTTTCCCACAGAGACAGTTTATGGATTAGGGGCAAACGCATGGGATTATGATGCGGTAGAAAAAATATTTTTGGCGAAAGGTCGGCCATCGGACAATCCCTTGATTGTACATTTTGCGAAGGTGGAAGATATCGCTTGGGTTGCTGACTGTGATAGAATGACGACGGTGATTCGTGAGCGTTTACAACGATTAGCTGATGCGTTTTGGCCCGGTCCGCTGACGTGTATTGTACCGGCGAATCGACGTGTGGCGGCGAATGTAACAGCCGGTCTCGATACGGTGGGAGTGCGGGTTCCTGACCATCCGGTCGCTTTAGCGATTTTACAGACAGCTTCCGTTCCCGTGGCTGCGCCGAGCGCCAATCTGTCGGGGAAGCCGAGTCCGACATTGGCAGAGCATGTCGTTCATGATCTGCAGGGGAAAATTCCTTTAGTGATTGACGGCGGAGCCGCTGATGTCGGCGTGGAGTCGACGGTGCTTGATATTTGCTCCGAGGTACCGATGATTTTGCGTCCCGGAGGAGTGTCTCTGGAGCAGCTGCGAGCCGTACTTGGACAAGTCAGTGTCGATCCTGCTGTTGATACTACAGACGTTATAGATGCTACCGATGGTATTGCTGTTGTACCCAGATCTCCCGGCATGAAATACAGGCACTATGCGCCGGAAGCGAAGGTTTTCGTATTTTTTGAACAATCTGTTCATAGAGTAATAGAAATGCTTGGAACACTGCCGCCGAATTGCCGGATCGCCTTGATCTGTTCGGAGCAGAGCTACGCAGCACATTTTAAAGGTGCTGGAGTTGCGATTCAGTTTCTCATCACTCATAAGCAATCATCGGAACTGGTTGCCCAGAAATTGTACGACTGGCTGCGACAGATTGATCAGCAATCTCTGCAAGTCGTATTTGTCGAAGCGATTTCTACGGACGGTGTCGGTGATGCGGTGATGAATAGGATGTTGAAGGCGGCAGGTGGCAGTGTTCTTTAAGGAGTAGTGCCTATGAATGGAAGTGTAGAAGAGATTATTCTGTGGAGTTTGCTTGCGGGATTGACGACGCTAGTCGGTGCCTTGATCGTGTTTCTGCTGGGGATACCGAGTCGGCGGATTATGGCTGGTTATTTAGGATTTGCCGCAGGGATTATGACAGTCGTTGCATATGAACTGTTAGTTCAAGGATATCAGGTTGGTGAACGGCAAGCGGCGATGGCAGGGGTGCTCTTTGGCGTTGGCTTTATGCTGCTTGCCGCTACTGTGATTGATGCCGTTCAGCGGCGTATGCGTTTGCATGAACGTCATCAAGACGGTGATTATCAGTTTCTGCGGATTGGCTGGACGATGGTGCTCGGTATGGCGGCACATAATATACCGGAAGGAATGGCGGTTGCGGCAGGGGATGCGGCGAACCACCAGCTCGGCGGGATGGTTTTGCTGGCAATGGCAATTCACAATATACCGGAAGGGATTGGTATTACGGCACCGCTGTTGCGCGGCAAGATGAATAAAGGTATGATTATGCTGATATTGGTGATGATCTCACTGTGTGAGCCGTTAGGTACATGGATCGGGACACATATCATCGGGACGACGGTCGATATCATCGCTATGGCGTTGGGGTTTGCCGCGGGAGCGATGTTATATATTGTATTTTTTGAACTATTGCCGATGTCGATTCGCCAGCATCCTGCTTTTGCTGGATTGGGAGTCGTCTGTGGGAGTTTGCTATTTATATTGTAAAAAGGGACGGTGTTTTATTTGGAGCAGGCAATGAAGCAGAAAGGCATAGCGAAAGTGTTGTTTGTGTGTACTGGGAATACGTGCCGCAGTCCAATGGCGGAGGCAATTGCTAGAAAAATAGCAAGTGACAGAAATATCGGAATCCAGTTTCAGTCCGCAGGCGTTGCCGCTTGGGACGGTGGAGTGATGTCTGACCATGCTGAGGAAATTTTAAGGCAATATGGCATTGATGGAAGCGGTCATAGGGCGCAATTGATTAATGAGCAGTTAGTGAAATGGGCGGATATTGTGCTCACGATGACGGAGCACCACAGGCAGGCGGTTCTGGAACAGTTTCCTGATCAACAATCAAAGATTTACAATTTAGCCACGTATTTGTACAATAGAGTGGAAAATGTTCTCGATCCTTACGGCGGTTCTATACAGATCTACGAAAATTGCGCAAAGTCGTTGGCAGCGATGATCGAAGATCTGTTTGATACATTGAACACCACCGATAAAGAAGAGCATTGATGTTGCATGCAAAGAGTGGGGGTCATTGTAGATGAAATTACAAAAGATATGGAGTGCCGTATTTGCAAAAAATACGCGAACCTATGGATTCGGTTTAACGAAAAAAATGGTTTTATCGATTACCGGTTTGGCTTTGATTACCTATAGTTTTACGGGCTTGTTTATCCTTGGCTTGGAAGGGTTCTTTCAAGAGAATTTTGGGCTTGATCGTGTACAAGTTGTGCTCGTCACGCTGATGCTCGGCGTATTTTGGTCGGGGGTGCTCGGTTATGTGATTGCTAAAATTATCAGTGCTTCGTTGCGCCGGATTGAAGAAACTGCGACGATAGCAGCGACCGGTGATCTCGATGTGGAGGTAGCGGTAGAAGAGAGCGATGACGAAATTCGTGCTTTGGGACTGGCTTTTAACCTGATGCTGAGCAATTTACGTCAAATGATACATAAAATCGAAAATAATTTTCAGCAGACAAATGCCAATGTCGGGGAATTGACGACGGCATCCCATGGAGCGGCGAGAACAGCGGAACAAATTAGCCAGACGATTGAGGAAATTGCCAGAGGTGCCGAGAGACAAGCTGCCGCGGCACAAACGACACTTGATGCCGTGAGTAAGGTGACGAATTTAGCGCGGGATATTTCTGTTCAGGGCGATGAGACGAAATCGATGTCCCATACGATGTTGCGCGTTCTTGATCATAGCAGTCAAGTATTTGCCGAATTGGTGGAACGGATGTACAAAATTACAGACGTCAATCGCCAATCGATTGACGCAGTGCACAAATTGGAGAAGCATGCAAATGAGATCGGCAATATATCGGCTGTGGTGGGCGGTATCGCCGAACAGACCAATTTATTGGCGCTCAATGCCAGTATAGAAGCGGCTAGGGCGGGGGAGCATGGTCGAGGATTTGCTGTCGTTGCGGAAGAAGTGCGTAAGTTGGCTGACCAAAGCCGGATAGCCGTTGGCAATATTACGGAATTGATCGCCCATATGCAGCGTGAAGTCATCAATGTGGTAGAGCAAATAGAGGGTCAAGTGGAGTTGGCGAACGAAGCTTCGACCAAAGGAGCTGCCAGCCAAAATGCGTTGCGAGATATTAAGCAATCGGTCGATGGTGTGGTCAAGGCGATTGAGACGATTACGATGTTAGTTACAGAACAAGTTTCCCAAGCGCAATACACTGTTGCAGAGGCGCAAAGTGTAGCGGCGGTCGCGGAACAAACGGCAGCGTCTGCGGAGCAGATGGCGGCATCGGCCAATGAACAAACGAGTACGATGCAGGAGATTTCCGCCAATGCCGATGTGCTGCGGGCTTCTGCCGACGATTTGCGGCAAGTGATCGGACAATTTCACCTGACTAACAAGGTGTAAGTCTCTCATCTCTTTAGGCGGGGGGGGGGCAACGCCAAGTAAGTCATGCATTTGAAGCAAACGCTGTTTTGATTAAAAGTCGGGATACCCCGACTTTTTTTGGATATATTTTTTTGATGACTTTTAGAAATAATATTGTTATGGTATGCTTATGATAATGCGATTAGGAGGTGTGAATTATGAAAGTAGCAATTGCTGCTGACCATGGCGGTTATATGCTGAAAGAGGAAATTAAAGAGTTGTTAAATGAGTTGGGACATGAGGTCTATGATTTCGGTACGAACAGTATCGAATCTGTCGATTATCCCGATTATGCTTTACCGGCGGCGGAAGGAGTTGCTGACGGAAGTTTTCAGCGTGCCATATTGATATGTGGTACGGGGCTGGGAATGTCGATTGCAGCTAATAAAGTACCGGGAGTTCGCGCTGTCGTAGTTCACGATACCTTTTCTGCAAAGGCGACGCGTCAGCATAATGATTCCAATGTATTGGCAATCGGAGCTCGTGTTATTGGAGTCGGTCTTGCCCAGGATATCGTATCCATTTGGTTACAGACGGAATATGAAGGCGGTCGTCATGGAAACCGCATTGACAAAATTGCAGCAATAGAGAAAAAATATAGTAAACAGGACATGTGATTACATGATGGATGCAGACAAAATTTATGGTCAGACTTCCAGAGCATTGGAGCATCTGCTGCAAGCGATGGATTTGACGGAGAATCACGTTTTAGTCGTCGGGGCGAGTACGAGTGAGGTTCTCGGAAAGCACATCGGTACAGAAGGAAGCCTAGCGGTTGCCGAGGCGATTTTTAAAGCTGTCAGGCAGCAGGCATTGACCCATCGATTTCAGATGGCGTTCCAATGTTGTGAGCATTTAAACCGTGCGTTGGTCGTTGAGCATGCATGGCAAGTTCAAGCCGGGCTTGAGCGCGTTGCCGCTGTTCCGGTGGCACATGCCGGGGGTTCCTTGGCTACTTATGCATACAGTGCGCTGGAGCACCCTGTGCTGGTAGAAACGATCAAGGCAGACGCAGCCCTTGATATCGGGGAGACGATTATCGGGATGCACTTGAAACCGGTGGCTGTGCCCGTCCGCTTGCCGGATGCGTTTATTGGGCAGGCGAGGGTGCTTTTGGCAGCTACCAGACCGAAATTTATCGGTGGTGTGCGGGCAGTTTATCAGTAAAATTGAACTTATTTTGAAAGGGGTTAATATCATTGTTGAATTTGCAAAAGCAAGACAAAGCGATTTCTGATCTCATACATAAGGAATTAGGACGTCAGCAGAATAAGATTGAGTTAATCGCTTCGGAGAACTTCGTCAGCCAAGCAGTTATGGAAGCTATGGGTACTGTATTGACAAATAAATATGCGGAAGGCTACCCGGGCAAGCGATATTATGGCGGTTGCGAGTATGTGGATGTGATCGAAGACATTGCCAGAGATCGCCTGAAAGAGATTTTCGGAGCCGACCATGCGAACGTACAGCCTCATTCCGGAGCACAAGCGAATATGGCTGTTTATTTTGCGTTAATTAAGCCTGGTGATACGGTTCTAGGGATGAACTTAGCCCATGGGGGACATTTAACCCACGGAAGCCCTGTCAATATGTCTGGACAATATTACAATTTTGTAGCTTATGGAGTTGACCCTGTCAGTCATTTGATCGATTATGATCAGGTGGAAAAAATCGCGATCGAAAGTAACCCTAAGCTGATCGTCGCGGGCGCCAGTGCCTATCCGCGCGTGATTGATTTCAAAAGATTATCGGAAATAGCGCAGAAGGTCGGCGCGTATTTTATGGTGGACATGGCGCACATTGCCGGATTGGTTGCCACAGGACATCACCCAAGCCCTGTGCCGCATGCAGATGTTGTAACGAGCACAACGCACAAGACTTTGAGAGGTCCGCGAGGCGGTTTTATTCTCTGCAAAGAGTATTTGGCGAAGGCGATCGACAAGGCGATCTTCCCGGGTATCCAGGGTGGACCATTGATGCATGTAATTGCAGCCAAAGCGGTATCTTTCGGCGAAGCACTGCAACCAGAATTTAAGCAGTATTCACAGAATGTAATCGACAATGCGGCTGTATTAGCGGACGCTTTGAAAGATCGTGGATTTACGCTGATCTCCGGCGGTACAGATAATCATTTAATTCTGATTGATACGAGAAGTGTCAATTTAACAGGTAAAGTAGCCGAACACGTTCTCGATGAAGTAGGGGTGACTGTCAATAAAAATGCCATACCGAATGATCCTGAAAGTCCGTTTGTTACGAGCGGTATCCGCATAGGAACAGCGGCTGTCACCAGTAGAAACATGGATAAAGCGGCAATGGTTGCGATTGCTGATATTATCGAACTTACGCTAAAAGGACATGAACATCAGCCGTCCCTGGAAGAAGCAGCGAAGATGGTTAAAGAGCTATGTGAAAAGTATCCGTTATATGAAACGATCGAGTAAACATTTATACACCTATTACGAGGAGGCTTACATTGGTGAGCAAAGTACATTTAATAGATCATCCGTTAATTCTGCATAAACTTTCTTACCTGCGCGATAAAGCGACAGGTACAAAGGATTTCCGCGATTTAGTTGAGGAAATCGCCATGCTTATGGCATATGAAATTACTAGAGAACTACCTTTGGAAGACAAAAAGATTGAAACGCCGATTGGACCGATGGTGGCAAAACAGCTATCTGGCAAAAAGTTAGGCATTATACCAATTTTGCGAGCCGGTCTGGGAATGGTAGACGGTGTTCTGCGATTAATTCCGGCGGCGAAAGTAGGACATATCGGGCTATACCGTGATCATGAAACATTGGAACCGGTAGAATACTATTGTAAGCTGCCGGCAGATGTAGAAGAACGTGAATTGATTGTCGTCGATCCGATGTTGGCGACAGGCGGTTCCGCTGTAGCGGCAATCCAGTTCCTAAAGGATCGTGGGGCGCAAAATATTAAGCTTATGTGTCTCGTATCGGCACCGGAAGGAATCGCTAAGGTTCAGAAGCATCACGACGATGTTAATATTTACGTAGCGGCGATTGATGAAAAGTTAAACGAAAATGGTTATATAGTCCCGGGATTGGGAGATGCCGGAGACCGGTTATTTGGAACGAAATAGTGTAGTGAAAGGTACGGATATCATGAAGAAATCGATAAAAGTTCTGACTGTTTTCGGCACGCGTCCAGAAGCGATCAAAATGGCACCGTTAGTTAAGGCGCTGACGGAAGAGCCGTGCATAGAGTCAAAGGTATGTGTGACTGCTCAGCACCGTCAAATGCTCGATCAAGTACTGCAACTTTTTGAGATTGTTCCTGATTACGATCTCGATATTATGCAAGAAAGGCAGACGTTGACTGGGGTGACGACGAAGGTATTACAAGGTCTGGAGCAAATATTTGCTGCCGAGACCTTCGACATTGTCCTAGTGCATGGTGATACGACGACGACAATGGCAGCGAGTCTAGCGGCATTTTATCAGCAGATTGCCGTCGGACATGTGGAAGCGGGTTTGCGAACAGATTGCAAGTATTCTCCGTATCCGGAAGAAATCAACCGGCAGATTGCCGGTGTACTTGCCGATTTGCATTTTGCGCCGACGGAGACCGCGCAGGGTCATCTTTTGCGTGAAAATAAACCGGCAGACCGCATTTTCGTCACAGGGAATACGGTGATTGATGCATTGAAAACGACTGTCAGAGAGCAGTATGGTCATCCAGTGCTGGAGCAAATACCTGATACAGCCCGTATTTTGTTAGTTACGGCGCATCGTCGGGAAAATTTGGGCAAGCCGTTACAAAATATCTGTCAAGCAATTCTGCAGATTGTCGAACAGCATCCCGACGTCCATGTGATTTATCCTGTCCACATGAATCCGCGCGTGCGTGAAACGGTAGAGGAATATTTACTAGGCAATCAGCGGATTCATCTTACGGAACCGTTAGATGTTCTGGATTTTCATAATTTTATGAAACGTGCATATCTTATACTTACAGACTCCGGGGGCTTACAAGAAGAAGCGCCTTCTTTGGGTGTACCTGTATTGGTGCTGCGTGATACGACAGAACGTCCCGAAGGCATTGAAGCAGGGACACTGCGTTTAGCGGGGACACAGACGGATTCGATTGTTTCTATGGCAGATGAATTGCTGACGGATTTGCGGGCGTATCAGCAGATGGCAAAGGCGGCAAATCCTTACGGTGACGGGAACGCTTCTGCGAGAATTGTCCAAGCGATTGTCAATTTTTTTGATGCTAAACATAAAAAATAGTTATTAAAGGCTATGATTGGTAGTCGGGATTGGCTTGACATTATACGAATGCTATTGTACTATAAAACGAGATTCGGGTGATTTTGTGGCTAAGAATCCTATACAAGCGATGGTCGTTGTAACGACGTTGGGAGTACAATTTGCCATTAGTCTGCTGACCGGATATTATCTTGGTAGTTACCTTGATGAGAAATTTCAAACCGGACAGTTATTTATGGCTATTGGAGTATTCTTAGGAATTGCTGCCGGAGTTGTCGGTGCCGTCAAGCTCGTTAAGCCGTTTCTCTCGGATTAAGTGATAGGGGATTGAACAGCCGATGGACAACCTATATGTACATATCAAAAAATCAGCGATCATTTCCATAGGTATGATTGGTCTGACACTATTGATTTGGTTTGTCAATCGTAGTCCGATCGCATTAGGATTTGCATTTGGTTGTATAGTCGGTATGTTGAATACGTATATTCTGTACCGCAACATATCTTATATATCAGAAGTTGGTGTTTTATTAGGAGAGTTTTCACTGCCTCAGAATAAACAACCTCAAGATGGATCTCCAGATCAAGAAGTTCAGGACAAAGCATTTCAAGATAAAGAATTTCAAGCGAAAGCGCGTCAGGCGAAGAAAAAGAAAAAGAATCGAAAACCGATTTTAGGCTTGGGAACGCGCATTTTTTTTGTCATTGGGGCTCTGTATATTGCGCAAAAATTTGACGCCTTACATTTGATTGCTACGTTCTTTGGTATTGGGTTTACGTTATTTTTATCATATGCATTCATCTTTTTAGATAATGTTTTGTCAACAAACGTGAAAGGGGGGAAAGTATAGATGAATCACTTATATCCAACCTGGGCTCCGGAATCAATGCCATGGCTAGAGTTCAACTTGACGACAATCGGCATGATTTTCCTTGCTTGTATTGTAGCGAGTGCTCTATGTATCTGGATGACTCGCGGATTGCGCAGAGATAATCCGTCGAAGAAGCAGGTCATTGCTGAAATGTTTTACAATTTCATTCGCAATACGGTTGCGGGAACCTTGGATATGAAGCTAGGTCAAAAATTTGTCACCTTGGCGATGACAGTATTTGTGTATGTTTTTATTGCGAACTTTTTAGGTATTCCTCTTAATATATCGTTTTCATTTACCGAGACAACTCCGTTTTGGGAAAATCTGGGGATTACACAAGAAGTTATCGCTGAGCACTCCAGCGATGGACATGGCGCTCATGTGGCGTTTTGGACATCACCGACAGCCAGCCCAAGTGTAACGATCTCAATGGCAATTGCCGTAGTATTGTTCTCACAAGCAATGGGTATCGCGCATAGGGGAACGAAAAACCATTTCAAACATTTTTTACAGCCGTTTATTTTATTCCTTCCGCTGCATATCATTGAAGAGTTCACAAAAGTGCTGACTATGGGTTTTCGTCTTTACGGAAACATATTGGCAAAAGAAGTTTTGATTGGAGTTATTTTGACGATGCCGTTTGCTGTATATTACGGCGGTGGATTCTTGACAATGGCAATTTGGCAAGGATTTGGAATGTTTGTCGGTACACTTCAAGCATTTGTATTTACGATTTTGACGATCGTGTACATTTCGCGTCAAATCGTAGATGATCACTAGTCGGTCATACAAGACCGCAGGTGGACGTTATCTTGTGAAACACAGGCATTATTAAATGCCGTTTCAAATAATCAGTTTGCTATTATTCTAAAATAGTGTTTACGATCGGGAAAGGAGGGGGATTTATGACTACATCAGTAGCAGTTGCATTTGCAATCGCATTAATGGTTAGCTCAGCAGCTATAGGAGCGTCTAGTGGGGTTAAAGAAGTAGCAGCAAAGACATTGGAAGGTATTGCTCGTCAACCTGAAGCAAAAGGTCCACTTCAAACTACGATGTTTATCGGCGCAGGTCTTGTTGAGGCGGTGCCGATTATCGCTGTGGTTGTGGCTTTGATGTTATTAGGTAATGTGTAAGCTATAAGTTTAAATGGACATCTGGCGGTGGCATGGCTAATTGCCAGCGCCTTCTATTTTGTCCATAATTATGAATGTGTGATTTGAGGGGAGTGAACTTGTAGTGCATTTTGAAGCAGGAACCATGATTATGCAATTGTTTGCGTTTCTTGTGCTGTTTGCCGTATTGAGCAAATTTGCATTTAAACCGCTGGCGCAGACAATTCAAGATCGTCAGGATCATATAGATCAACAGTTAAAAGCAGCCGAAACTCAAAGGGTAGAAGCTGAGAGACTGCAAGCGGAGCATCGGATGGAAATGGCTAAGGCACGTGAAGAAGCCCTTGAAATTGTTGAACGTGCACGTAAGCAAAGTGATAAACAAGCGACTGAAATTATTGCAGCGGCAAAAGCGGAAGCAGATCATTTGAAAGACAGCGCCAAAGCGGCGATTGTCAAAGAAAAAGAGGCGGCATTGGCAGAACTGCGCGATCAAATCGGATCGTTATCTGTATTAATTGCTTCTCGCATTATTGAAAAGGATATGAATGAAGCAGAGCATGATGCACTGATTGATAAGTATCTGAAAGAAGTAGGTAAGAGCGTATGATAGAGATAACGGTTGCTACCCGGTATGCAGACGCTTTGTTTGCGATAGCGAAAGAAAAAGACAGTATAGATCAATGGGAACAAGAGCTTGGACTTGTAAATGAGGCAATTGAAAGTAATCCAGAGTTCAAGCGCATCCTCAATCATCCGTATGTTGATAACGCTGCTAAGAAGACGTTAATCTCTGATATATTGAAGGGAAGTATTTCCGACTTGTTGGAGAATTTTCTACATCTCTTGGTCGACAAAAAGCGTATCAACTTTTTTTCGCATATTGTGAGAGCGTATATCTTAAGAGCCAATGAAGCTAGGGGTATAGCGGATGCTACTGTAGTTACGCCAAAGGCGCTAAGTGCCGATCAGCAGGAGCATATCCGCAAGACCTTCGAAGGTGTCGTCGGCAAAAAAATTCGCATTGCCACCGAGATTGATCCTCAGATCGTCGGCGGTTTTATAGTTCGTATCGGAGATCGTGTATATGATAGTAGTATAAAGACGCAATTAAATCGTTTTAAAGCGACTTTACACGAATCTCGAGTCTAGTAGATAGGGGTGAATCATTGAATGAGTATCAGACCAGAAGAAATCAGTTCGCTGATTAAAAAGCAGATTGAAAACTATAAATCTGATATCCAGGTCTCTGATATCGGTACTGTAATGAATGTTGGTGACGGTATTGCTCGTATCCATGGTCTTGAAAACGCTATGGCGGGGGAATTGCTGGAGTTTTCCAATGGTAGTTATGGTATGGTATTGAACTTGGAAGAAGATAACGTCGGTAGTGTTATCATGGGTCCTTTCAAAGACATCCGCGAAGGAGACCAAGTGAAACGCACAGGGCGTATCATGGAAGTTCCTGTCGGTGAAGAATTGGTTGGACGTGTTGTAAACGCGATCGGTCAACCAGTCGATGGAAAGGGAGCTCTTAATGCAAAGCAGTTCCGTCCAATCGAATCACAGGCACCTGGCGTCATTGCCAGAAAATCAGTTCATGAGCCTTTGCAGACAGGTATCAAAGCGATTGACTCGATGATTCCAATCGGCAGAGGTCAGCGTGAGTTGATCATCGGGGACCGCCAAACAGGAAAAACGACAATTGCGATTGACACCATTTTGAACCAAAAGGGAAAAGGTGTTATTTGTATTTATGTCGCCATCGGACAAAAGCAATCAACCGTTGCTCACGTTGTAGAAACACTGCGTAAGCACGGAGCAATGGAATATACGATCGTTGTTACGGCAGGGGCTTCGGACCCGGCACCGATGTTATACATTGCGCCATATACAGGTTGCGCAATGGGTGAATACTTCATGTACAAAGGCGGACACGTCTTATGCGTATATGATGACTTATCCAAACAAGCAGCAGCATATCGTGAACTTTCTCTGTTATTGCGTCGTCCACCAGGACGTGAAGCATATCCGGGAGACGTTTTCTACTTACACTCTCGCTTGTTAGAGCGCGCTGCAAAGCTCAACGACTCTTTAGGCGGCGGAAGCTTGACAGCATTGCCGTTCATTGAGACACAAGCAGGTGACGTATCGGCATACATTCCGACTAACGTAATCTCGATTACAGACGGTCAGATTTTCCTTGAGTCCGATTTATTCTATTCCGGTATTCGTCCGGCAATTAACCCGGGTATTTCTGTTTCCCGTGTTGGTGGATCGGCTCAAATTAAAGCGATGAAAAAAGTAGCCGGACCATTGCGTTTGGACTTAGCACAATATCGTGAGTTGGTAGCGTTCTCGCAATTCGGTTCTGTCGATAAAGCGACACAAGCTCGTCTTGATCGCGGAAAGCGCACTGAGGAAATCTTGAAACAAGGTGCGAACAGACCGATGGAAGTAGAAGATCAAGTTATCAGCTTGTTCACTGTGACGAAGGGATACTTGGATGACATTCCTGTCAGCGACGTGTTACGTTTTGAGCAAGAGTTCTTGCAATTCTTGAATCAGGATGCTCCGAATATTCAGCAGACGATCCGCGAAACAGGCGATCTTTCAAAAGAAACAGAACAAAACTTAGTTGCGGCAATCGATAAATTTAAAAAAGGCTTTGCCATTAAAGGGTAGTAGCAAAAGGCGGTGACAAAACGTGCAGGGAATGCGTGAAATAAAACGAAGAATTCGCAGTGTCAAGAACACCCAGCAAATCACCAAGTCGTTTAAAATGGTGTCGGCATCGAAGCTTCGCCGAGCTCAGGAACGTGCTGAACAAGCACGACCGTACGTAGCGAAAATGGCTGAAGTGCTGGCAAACATCGGCAGAAGCGCAACTAATATTCAACATCCGATGCTGGAAAAGCGACCGGTCAAGAAAACCGGATACATCGTTATTGCATCTGACAGAGGTTTAGCTGGCGGATATAACTCGAATGTCGTCCGCAAGGCGGAAGCCGAATTTCGGAAGCATCAGAGCCAGGATGAATATGCGATTTTTGCTGTCGGTCGCAAAGCCGTTGACTATTTTAAACATCGCGGCTATTCACTTGTGGGTGAAATCATCGGCGTCACGGATTATCCGATGTTATCAGATCTGAAAAGCATCACTTCGGGAGCTGTCGGTATGTACGCTGACGGGACTTTTGATGAATTGTATATCGTTTATAATGAATTCATAACGGCAGTTACGCAGCGACCAGTCGTGCAATTGTTGCTACCGCTTGATGGCATTGATGGCGGAGAAGATACAAGTGCAGGAGAGACGGAATATATCTATGATCCGTCTGCAGAAGAAGTACTGGGTGCGTTATTGCCTAAATACGCGGAGACGTTGATTTTCAATGCTGTCTTGAATGCCAAGGCAAGTGAACACGGTGCCCGTATGACGGCGATGAGCAATGCTACTGACAACGCTTCGGAGATGATCAAGACATTGTCACTTCGATATAATCGTGCGCGTCAGGCGGCCATTACTCAGGAAATATCTGAAATCGTTGCAGGCGCCAACGCGCTTTCGTAAAATCCTTGGAATAGGAGGGAAACTCAAACATGCAAAAAGGTCGTGTATTACAGGTTATGGGTCCGGTTGTCGACGTCCAGTTCGAAAAAGGACATTTGCCGGAAATCTATAACGCTGTGACTATTGAAGATAAAGAAAAGAATATCAATTTGACATTAGAAGTCGCAACTCACTTGGGTAACAATGTCGTGCGATGTGTATCGATGTCATCGACAGATGGTATGGTACGTGGCATGGAAGTTACTGACTTAGGAGAACCAATTAAAGTACCGGTGGGTAGAGCGACTCTAGGTCGTGTATTTAATGTTTTGGGTCAACCAATCGATGAGATCGGTGAGGTAAATGCTGAACTGAACTATCCGATTCACAGACCGGCTCCTGCTTTTGACACATTGTCTACGCAGGAAGAAATCCTGGAAACAGGTATTAAAGTTATCGACTTACTTGCACCGTACGCAAAAGGTGGTAAAATCGGTCTTTTCGGTGGTGCCGGTGTAGGTAAAACAGTATTGATCCAAGAATTGATCAATAATATCGCGCAAGAGCATGGTGGTCTTTCCGTATTTGCCGGTGTAGGAGAACGTACACGTGAAGGAAACGACTTATATCATGAGATGAAAGACTCTGGAGTTATCAGCAAAACTGCGATGGTATTCGGTCAGATGAACGAGCCGCCAGGTGCGCGTTTGCGCGTTGCTTTGACAGGTTTGACTATGGCTGAATTCTTCCGCGATGAAGAAGGACAAGACGTACTGCTGTTCGTAGATAACATTTTCCGTTTCACACAGGCTGGATCTGAGGTTTCGGCTTTGTTGGGACGTATGCCGTCGGCGGTTGGTTACCAACCTACTTTGGCTACAGAAATGGGACAACTACAAGAGCGTATTACATCTACAAATAAAGGTTCGGTTACATCAATTCAAGCAATTTACGTTCCGGCGGACGACTATACTGACCCGGCTCCGGCAACGACATTCGCCCACCTTGATGCGACGACAAACTTGGATCGTAAGATTTCTGAGCTTGGTATCTATCCGGCGGTTGATCCATTGGGATCGACATCAAGAATCTTGACACCGGCGGTTGTCGGTCAAGAGCACTATGATGTAGCACGTGGTGTGCAAGTGATTCTGCAGCGTTATAAAGAATTGCAAGATATCATTGCGATCATGGGTATGGACGAATTATCTGACGACGATAAAGTGCTTGTCGGACGCGCGCGCCGTATTCAGCGTTTCTTATCGCAGCCGTTCCACGTCGCCGAGCAATTTACCGGATTCCCTGGTAAATATGTCAGCATTAAAGACACGGTTCGCAGTTTCAAAGAGATCTTGGAAGGAAAGCATGACGACCTTCCTGAAAGCGCATTTTTGTTCGTAGGAACGATTGAAGAAGCAGTAGAGAAAGCAAAAAAGGGCTAGACCTCGTAAATTAGGAGGTTCAATATGAAAACATTTTTATTGGAAATCGTCACCCCTGAGCGCAAGGTATACAGCGACCACGTAGAACTACTTGTTGCTAAGGCTGTTACGGGCGAAATCGGTATTATGGCGAATCACGCACCGATCGTCGTCAGTCTTACAATTGGTCCTCTACGCTTGAAAAAAGACGGGGCTGAGTTCCAAATTGCGATTATGTCAGGGTTTATGGAAGTGACAAAGGAGAAAGTCGTTATTTTGGCAGAAGTTGCTGAAGTAGCAGACGAAATTGACATTGACCGTGCGATGCGTGCCAAGGCGAGAGCCGAAGAACGCATTAAGCAAAAGCAAGACAATGTCGATTTCGGACGTGCCGAATTGGCGTTACAACGCGCAATGACGCGTATTAAAGTTGGAAACAGCCAAGGCTAAGTCATTTTGGCAATAACACTCGTTGTTGCTACTAAATAAGTATGAGTGATGAAACAGAGTATACAAATTATGTATACCCTGTTTTTTTTTGCACAAAATAACGATAATTGTGACATTTTTGCGAATTTTAATATATAACAGTTGCCTTGTGTGCAAAAATGATATATAACAGTATAGACGTCAACGAAACGCATTGCTATAATGAATGAGAATCCTAAAATGGATATACATTATAGCGCTGTATAAGGAGGGAAAACAAAGCATGGAGTATTACTTGACGAACTACACATATGTAATTTTCTTTTTATTGTTGGGTATTGTACTTCCGATAGGTGGTATGTCTTTCGGGAAATTGCTGAGGCCGCATAATCCGTATCATGAGAAACTGCTTACCTATGAAAGTGGAATTACGCCGACCGGAAGTGCCGAGGTGCGCTTTAAAATCGCCTATTATTTGCTTGCCCTTGAGTTTGTGATTTTTGATGTGGAGACAGTATTCTTCTATCCATGGGCGGTAGCATTTGATCAATTAGGTTGGTACGGCGTTTTTTCTATGTTGATTTTTATCGGGGTTTTAGCAGTCGGATTGCTATATTCATGGAAAAAGAAGGTGCTGGAATGGTAATGCATAAAGTAGATGCCGAAATCGCGGTGAGCAAAGAAAATGCTGATGTTGCAGCAGGAAAAGCGAGCGACGGAATCGCAATTGGAAAAGAAAATGTCGATATGGCTTTTGAGGAAGAAATTAAGCGCAATGTCGCTTTTGTAAAATTAGAAGAATTGAAGGCATGGAGCAGAACGAGTTCTTTCTGGCCTCTATCGTTTGGGCTGGCTTGTTGTGCCATTGAAATGATGGGTACGGGAGGTGCCCATTATGATTTTGACCGCTTTGGAGTAATATTCCGTGCATCGCCGCGCCATGCAGATTTGATGATTGTCGCAGGAACAGTGACGAAGAAAATGGCTCCTGTTTTGCGGCGATTATATGATCAGATGCCGGAGCCAAAATGGGTCATCGCTATGGGAGCGTGTGCCGTTAGCGGAGGACCTTATTATCGTTCCTACAATGTAGTGAATGGTGTCGATAAAATTGTTCCGGTCGATGTGTATTTGCCGGGATGTCCGCCATCACCTCCGGCGTTGCTGGATGCTGTCGAGAAATTGCGGGTGAAAATTCGCACTGAAGCAAAAGGAAAGCGGGTGGGTCTGGAATGAGTCAGCACTTATTAGATTATATTGTTTCACAAATTCACGATATAGCCGGAACGGAAGCGATTATCGAAAGCAAACTCAATTTCGATCGCCCGATGGTTGTCTTGGCAAGCCAATTTTGGCATGAACCGGTGGCGAAGATGTTAAAGGAAGATGAGAAACTGCAATTTGATTTTTTGAGTTGTCTATTGGGCGTTGATTATCAGGATCGGATGGAAGTTGTATATCAGTTGTATTCTATTTCATTGGATCAATATGCGGTGATCAAGGTAATCACCGACAGCCAGCAGCCTGAGGTATCCTCAGTATCAGCGGTATGGGGTACGGCAAACTGGCATGAGCGAGAGACATATGATTTATTGGGTATCCGTTTTCCCGGTCATCCGAATTTGACGAGAATCTTGCTTGATGACGAATGGCAAGGGCATCCGCTGCGCAAAGATTATTCAATGCCTGATGATGAAGTAGATTACCAGATGAATAACAGTTCAAATCAGCGGCACAGCCAAGAGACGCGGAATCAAGATGGTCAGGAGGGGTCTAAGGACGTATGAGTATTCGCACAGAAGAAATGCTGTTAAATGTAGGTCCACAGCATCCTAGTACCCACGGGGTATTTCGCTTAAAAGTCAAAATTGACGGGGAAATTATCCATGAGGCAGTTCCTGTCATCGGATATTTGCACCGCGGAACGGAGAAAATTGGCGAGGATTTGACATACCAGCAATTTATTCCGCTCACCGATCGTTTAGATTATTTGAATGCCATGAGTGGCAATTATGTATGGTGTAACACTGTAGAAAAGTTAATGGGCGTTGAGGTTCCTGAGCGCGCCGAATATCTGCGTGTGATCGCTCTGGAGTTGAACCGCATCACCAGCCATTTGGTGTGGTGGGGTACGTATTTGCTTGATTTAGGTGCGTTGAGCCCGTTTCTTTATGCTTTTAGAGATCGCGAGTACATCTTCAATATGTTTGTAAAGCTTTGTGGAGCGAGAATGACGTACTCTTACATGCGTGTTGGCGGTGTACGCTATGATGCACCGGAAGGTTGGTTTAGTGAACTGAAAGAACTGATCAAAGTACTGCGCAAGAATTTTGACGAGTACGACGTTTTGGTATCGGGGAATGAAATTTTTCAGATGCGTACGATCGGTGTCGGTCGCATTACGCGGGAGCAAGTTATCGATCGCGGTCTCAGCGGTCCGATCGCCAGAGCGAGTGGTGTCAATACAGATATTCGCCGTATAGAACCGTATTCGATTTATGACCGGTTTGAGTTTGACGTTCCGATTCGCCACGAAGGCGACTCACAGGCGCGCTATCTCGTGCGTTTGGAAGAATTGCGCCAGTCCCTGCGGATTGTCGAGCAGGCGCTGCATCAGATCGAGAAGACGGATCCGACGATTCAGGCGAAAGTATCGAGAATTATCAAGCCGCCTGTCGGGGAAGTGTATACCCGAGCCGAAGCGTCGAAAGGCGAATTAGGTATTCATCTCGTCAGCGACGGATCGCCGAAGCCTTATCGGATTAAGCTGAGACGACCGTCATTTGTCAATGTTTCGATTTTGCCGGACCTGCTGATTGGACAGAACATTGGAAATTTAATCGCAATTTTCGGGAGTCTTGATATTATGCTCGGGGAGGTGGACGGGTAATGCAGACAGAAATTTTGTTTATGGGAATTTACGCGGCGCTGACGCTGGGGCTGTTACTGTTCGCGGTCATGTATGCGATTTACTTCGAGCGTAAAGTCATTGGCTATATGCAGGTGCGTTATGGACCAAACCGCGTAGGTCCTGGAGGATTGTTGCAAACATTGACAGATGTACTGAAGTTGGTGCTGAAAGAAGATATTATTCCTGCCGGCGTCGACCGCAAAGTGTTTATTATAGCACCGATCATTGCCTTTGCTCCGTCCTATATGATTTTGGCGACGATCCCCTGGACCGACAATTTGCGAGGAGCCGACCTAAATATCGGTATTCTGTATTTTATTGCGATTTCTTCGATTTCTACGATCGGTGTGCTGATGGGCGGTTGGAGTTCTAATAATAAATACTCTTTATTAGGTGCGATGCGCAGCGTAGCGCAGATGGTCAGTTATGAAATTCCGCTAGTCATGTCGCTTGTCGGTGTGATTATTCTGTCCGGCTCTATGAATATGCGGGAAATTGTCCATGCACAGGCAGAATTCGGTATGTGGTTTGTGATTCCACAGTTTTTGGGATTTATCGTATATATGATTTCCGCCATAGCCGAAGTCAACCGTTCTCCGTTTGATTTGCCTGAGGCAGATTCGGAGCTGGTAGCAGGTTATCATACGGAATATACAGGATTTCGCATGGCTTTCTTCATGCTTGCGGAATATGCGTACTGTATCGGTGTTGCCGCCTTTGCCACTGTCGTATTTTTCGGCGGCTGGTTGGGACCGGCGTTTCTTCCGGGTATTATCTGGTTCTTATTGAAATGGGCATGTTTCATGTTTTTGTTCTTCTGGTTACGTGCGACTCTGCCGCGCGTGCGGGTCGATCAGCTAATGACCTTTGGCTGGAAAGTACTAATACCGCTGGCTTTATTGAATATTGTGATTACCGCGGTAATTAAGGCGTGGATGGGGTGATGGAATGCTTCGCTTTTTAAAAGGCTTTGGCGTGACGATGAAATATTTTTTCAAGAAAAAAGAGACGATCATGTATCCGGAACAGAGTCCGGAGTGGCCGGATCGCTTTCGGGGATGTCAGCGCTTCTTTCCTGATAAGTGTATCGTCTGTAATATGTGTGTGAATGTATGCCCTGTCAACGTAATTTCTTTGACAGGTGAAAAGGACCCGGAGACGAATAAGAAGAAAATTGTTGATTACAATATTCAGTTTGAACGGTGCATTCTTTGCGGTTTTTGTACGGAAGTATGTCCAACCCAAGCAGTTGTGATGACGACAAAATTCGATAATCTGTCGGTATATGATCGAAAAGCGCTGGTAAAGGACCGTAATTGGCTTGAGAACAATCGAGTATACGGCGATTATCAGGCGGATGATACGATTCGTTACAAAAAAGGGCATGTTGGGGGTGGCAAGCAATGAGTGTAGAGGTGATAGTGTTCTTTATTTTGGCGTTGATAGCCATATCCTGCGCAGTGCTTGTCATTAATTCCAATCGAATGTCCCATATGATTTTAGCAATGGTGTTTACGTTTTTGGCGATAGCCGGACTGTATTTCTTACTGCGGGCAGAATTTATCGGTGTGGTGCAAATTATTGTCTATGTAGGAGCTATGGCAATCCTGTTTGTGTTCGGCGTGATGTTAACGGAGCACAAAATCATCGATTTCGGACAACAGTCCCATCGCCTGCATGCTACGGTTTCCTTTGTAGGAGTGGCAGTTTTGCTAATGGCGATGCTGTATGGGATTTCCAGTATAGAAATTCCGAGGCAACCGACTCCGCAATATATCGGTTCCGCTTCGGAAATCGGCGTCCATCTGTATGGATCGTACGTCATAGCGTTTGAAGCTGTGGGTATTTTATTGCTCGTCGCTTTGGTCGGTGCCATTGTCTTAGCGAGAAAGGAGACGGATTGATATGGTATCCTTGCAATCGTATTTGGCTTTGGCTGCGATTTTGTTTTGCATTGGTCTATATGGAGTTTTAACAAAGCGCAATCTCGTCATTGTCCTGATATCAGTAGAACTGATGCTGAATGCGGTAAATATTAACTTAGTGGCGTTTTCCAGTGTCGGACCGGCTGCGAATATAACAGGTCAAGTGTTTACGCTGTTTACGATTACTGTTGCAGCTGCCGAGGCGGCTGTGGGCTTGGCGATTCTGATCGCTTTATATCGCAATCGCATGACGATTGACAGCCGTAAGCAAGACTCAATGAGGGGGTGAGAGCATGATAGACTACGCATGGGTTATACCTGTATTTCCACTAATATCTTGTATCGTTCTGATGTTGTTTGGCAAAAAAATTAAAGAAAGCGCTGCGTATATCGGAATGGCGGCTCTCGCGATTTCGTTCGTCGTGGCTGTCGGAGTTTTGCTCGACACAATGGGCGGAGCTTATCAACATACGGTGTTTCCTTGGCTGGCATTCGGTGATGTGACAATTACGATGGGTTTTGAAATCACGCCATTAAATGCGATGATGTTATGCATTGTCACGTTAGTCAGTCTGTTGGTACACATGTTTTCCAAGGAATATATGCAGGGTGATCCGCGGATCGCTGTGTTCTATTGCTATTTGGGGTTATTCAGTTTTTCGATGCTAGGGCTAGTAATGGCTCCGAATATTCTGCAACTATTTATTTTTTGGGAATTGGTCGGTGCGTGTTCTTATTTGCTGATCGGTTTCTGGTACTTTAAGCCCGAAGCGGCTGCCGCTGCCAAAAAGGCGTTCTTGACGACGCGGATCGGCGATGTCGGGTTGCTAGTCGGACTGATTCTCACGTTTGTACACACGAATTCATTCGATTATGGAACGATTTATGCTGCTGTCACCAATGGTTTGGTCGATCAGACGATGATCACTGTGATTGCGCTGTTAATCTTTTTAGGCGCTGTCGGAAAATCAGCACAATTTCCCTTACATGTCTGGCTGCCTGATGCGATGGAAGGTCCTACCCCTGTCAGCGCGCTGATCCATGCGGCGACGATGGTAGCGGCAGGAGTCTATCTTGTAGCCGTGATGTACCCGTTGTTTACGGCATCATCCGTGGCGATGACGGTTGTCGCTTATACGGGGGCAGTGACGGCGTTATTTGCCGCTTCGATCGCCTTGGCGCAGCATGACATGAAACGGATTCTCGCCTATTCGACAGTCAGTCAGTTGGGATTTATGATGCTGGCTTTAGGAACAGCCGGCTATGTGGCAGGATTGTTTCATTTAATGACCCATGCATTTTTTAAGGCGTTGTTGTTCTTAGGTGCCGGCAGTGTGATCCACGCCGTTCACACCCAGGACATTCGCGAAATGGGTGGTTTGTGGAAGAAAATGCCGGTGACGGCAGTGACGTTCCTGATCGGAGCGTTGTCAATCGCAGGGATTCCACCGTTGGCTGGATTTTGGAGTAAGGATGAAATTTTTGCGTCGGTATGGCAGAGCGGCGATCGCCTGTTGTTTGCTGTAGCCGCGTTTACGGCGTTATTGACTGCCTTTTATATGTTTCGTCTGTTTTTCAAGACGTTTATCGGGAAGTTTCGCGGTGAACATCTACCACATGAGAATGGATTGTATGTCACTGTGCCTTTGATAGTATTGGCTGTGCTGGCATTTGCCGCAGGATTCGTCAATGCTCCTTTTAGTGGTCACGCTCTGGGAGAGTTCCTAACTTCCGCTATGCAAGTCGGAGAGCAACCGTTAGCAGCAATGTGGATTATGGTTGTATCGACAGTGATCGCCGCCGTCGGGATTTTATTGGCATGGGGTATTTACGGTAGAGGCAGTGAACCTGCCGGTCAATCGGTTCAGGGCGGAGAAATTCCGCTTGACGGTGCGCAGGCAAATGGCGGCTTACAGCCTGACCGAATGGAACGTGCCTTTCCGGGAGTCTATCAATTATTACACAATAAGTATTATGTGGATGAATTCTATAGCATGGTTATCATTAGACCGGTTATTGCGTTGGGCAAGGGACTTTGGGCGCTCGACCGCCACCTGGTGGATGGGTTTGTCAATTTGCTCGCTCGGTTGACCGGCAATGCTGGAGGAGCGCTGGCACAAGGGCATAATGGGCAATTTCAGACATACGGGTTAGTGACCGTATTAGGAGGAATTACGGTATTTGCTGTAGCCTTCCTGTTAAGGGGGTATATCGGATGAGTTGGTTGAGTGCGATTGTCTTTTTTCCTATAGTCGGTTTAATCTTGATCGCGTTGCTTCCCAAGTCTCAGCAAGGGTTGATTCGTGCCGCGGCGCTGTTGGCGACGTTTGTTCCTTGGTTGTTGTCGTTACTGGCTTGGGTTGGATTTGACACTGCATACAAAGGGATGCAGTTTGTTGAGCAGCGTCAATGGATTGACGTCGGGTTTATACAGTTCAATTACGAGTTGGGAGTTGACGGATTTTCTCTGCCGCTCGTTTTATTGGCAACGACGATTATGTTTGTCGCCGCTTTCGCTTCGTTCTCCATTAAAGAGCGAGTCAAAGAATACTTTTTGTGGTTTTTGTTGCTGCAAATTGGTTTGACCGGTGTGTTTGTCGCCCTCGACCTATTTTTGTTTTTCTTGTTCTTTGAGTTGACTTTGATTCCGATGTTTTTCTTAATTGGCATATGGGGCGGTAAAGAGCGCAAGTACGCGTCGTTTAAATTTCTGATTTACACAGGTTTAGGCAGTATTATTATGATTCTGGCGTTCTTCGCTTTGATGATGATGGGGGTAGAGGCGACACAGGGGACGGAAGTTACCTTTAATATGATCCGGTTAGCGGAGATTCTCGGTAACCCAATGTATCAGAGTGCAGCGAATTTTGATATGCGGGCATGGGTGTTTCTGGCGTTGTTCCTTGCATTTGCCATTAAATTGCCTATTTTCCCTTTCCATACTTGGCTGCCTGATGCCCACGTGCAAGCGCCTACGCCTGCCAGCATGATTTTGGCTGGGGTATTGCTGAAAATGGGTGCCTATGGCTTGCTGCGGATTGGATTTGGTATTTTGCCGGATGCAGCAGCGCATTTTGCGACATTGATCGCGATTCTCGGGGTTATCAATATTTTATACGGAGCCTTGTTAGCTTTGGTGCAGAAGGATTTGAAAAAGCTGATTGCCTATTCGAGCATTAGCCATATGGGAATTGTTTTATTAGGAATGGCTTCCTTTACACAGCAGGGAATGCAGGGCGCGGTGTTTCAGATGGTGTCACATGGTTTTATTGCCGCCTTGTTGTTCTTTAGCGTCGGTGCAATTTACGAACGGACACATACGCGTATGTTAGCAGATTTGGGCGGGCTTTCGAAACCGATGCCGGTGTTGGCAGGATTTATGCTGGCGGCAATGCTGGCTTCCGCCGGGTTACCGGGATTTTCGGGATTTGTCAGTGAATTGATGGCGTTCCTGGGAATGTTTTCTGCATCTGTTGATATCATTCCTCATGCCACGGCAATAGCTGCCGTCGGAGCGATCGGCATTATATTTACGGCAGCATATTTATTGTGGGCGATCCAGAGGACGACCTTCGGTCCTGTTCGTGATGCGTATCAAAATCTCGCAGATTTGCGGGCGATCGAATATGTACCGATGGTGACATTGCTTGGATTCAGTCTACTAATTGGCGTCTATCCATCGTTACTGAATTCCATGATTAATACGACGATAGCAGATTTTCTGCTGCGGATAGGAGGGTGATTCCATGGATACAGTGATGGCGGGAATACAGTGGTCGCTTATGCTTCCGGAAATGGTCTTGGCTGGACTGGCTGTTATAATTTTGTTAATAGATGTATTTACGGGTATCCGCGGCAGTAAACCGTATCTGGGGATCTTTAGTTTGATTGCTTTAGCGGCGTCGCTAATTTTGCTCCATATGGATGACAGTATAGGTAATATTGATTCTGCGTTTATGCTTGATCCGTTTTCGATTTTGTTTAAGACGATTATTCTAATCGGTACGGCGCTGGTGATTCTTCTGTCGATGCATTATTTGCGCCAGCATCCACAGGTTTATCAGGGAGAATTTTATTATTTAATGCTATTTGCCGCTGCGGGTGCAATGGTCATGGTGTCGTCCGCGGATTTAATTACATTGTACATCGGTTTGGAAATTCTCAGTATCGCCAGTTATTGTCTGGCGGGATTTCGCAAGTCCCATGTGAAATCTTCAGAAGCGGCGATGAAATATGTGATTCTCGGAGGCGTTTCGTCAGCATTTATATTATATGGGATGTCATTTGTATATGGATTGACAGGTTCTACGAGCCTGCCGGTCATCGGTTATCAGATGACGGATATGTATCTGAATTTCAGTGCCTTGACGCTGATGTCGCTGCTGTTTATGGTCGTGGGATTTGGGTTTAAGATATCTTCCGTACCGTTTCATATGTGGGCTCCCGATGTCTATGAGGGTGCGCCGACACCGGTAACTGCCTTTATTGCCGTCATCTCTAAGGTAGCGGCATTTGCAATGATGCTGCGGTTATTGAGTTTTGGCTATAGCGGCGTGTTCGGACAATGGTATGTTTATATCGCTATATTGGCGGCGGTGACGATGATTGTCGGGAATATCGCTGCGTTGACGCAGAATAATGTCAAGCGTCTGATGGCGTATTCAGGGATTGCCCAAGCCGGATATTTGCTCGTTCCTGTGGCGGCAGCCATAACTTGGGACTTCGCGTTCAGCCAAATCTTCTTTTATGCCTGCGCGTATTTACTGATGAATTTGGGCGTGTTTGCCGTGATCACCGTCGTTACCGAAGATGCGAAATCAGAAGCGATTGCTTCCTTCGCAGGGCTGCACCAGAGATCACCGTTTCTGGCATTCTCAATGTCCGTTTTCTTGTTGTCTTTAGCGGGATTGCCGGTGACAGCAGGATTTTTCGGGAAATTCTATATCTTTCTCGGCGTTATGACTAGAGGAATGTATTGGTTAGCCGCCGTGATGGCATTGACTAGCATATGCTCATTTTACTATTACTTCTCGATTATTAAGCAGATGTATATGCAGCCTACTTATAGAGAGACACTGAAAGCGCCTTTTAGTTTGTCGGTTGTCGTGTGGTTCTGCTTGTTGGGAACGCTAGTATTAGGGGTCATGCCTAATCTGCTGACGAATTTTCTCAATGGGGTCGGCTGGTTTATGTAATCAATACGTCGATGGAAGCATCGGAACTGCTAAAGGATGGAACTGCTGTAAGGACAGAATTTGCGCGCATGTCAAAGCAAATTCTGTCGGCAGCAGTTTTTGTTTTGGACAATTTCAGTTGCCTACTTGACAAACGCATAGAATATAGATATTTTTTAGTACAGGAGGGGATTTGGATGGGACCTGGGAATTCCCCGTTTTTTTATGGGGTCGTCAGTATTTTGAATATTATCTGGTTGGTTGCCAGTATTTACATCACCTGGATTTGTATACGTGAAGCGCGATGGGACAAAGTATTTTATGACCCTTCCAGTCCGAAGGCACGGGGTTTCGTGCTGATCGTTTCTATCGTTATTGGTACCGTATTGGCGGAATTTTTTACCACATATTTGACGAATTCTCTGTATTTAAAATTTCTATTTCAATAATTTGGTAACCATGGAAAAATTCATTGCAGCAGCATCGATTTTTCGTGTTAGCGATTATCGAATTTTCGATAATAGCAATATTTACTAATATTAATGCTTGTATGATATAAAACAACGATGGTAAACTAATAAGGATGAGAATTTGTGGAGAGGGGTGTTACAGATTTGTTCGAACCACAAAATGGATCGCAAGATTTAACACAGACTAACGAACGTATAATTGTCAGATCAGCAGCTCCTCTAGAAGGGACCGTGCGCATTCACGGGGCTAAAAACGCGGTATTGCCGATTATTGCCGCATCGATATTAGGACAAGAACAAGCAAGCTACATAGAGGACGTACCGGACTTGGAGGACGTGCGCACGCTGTGTGGTGCTTTGACATATTTAGGTGCAAAAGTCACCTTTGAAGATGAGATATTGACTGTCGATACGAGTTCGATACATAAAACGGAACCACCGAGAAAATTAGTTCAGCAAATGCGGGCGTCTTTCCTATTGATGGGTTCGCTTTTGGCGAGAACAGGACATGTTAAAATGTACCTTCCCGGTGGCTGTGCCATCGGTTCCCGACCGATTGACCAGCATTTAAAAGGCTTCCAAGCCCTCGGGGCAAACATTAATGAGACCGAAGAATACGTCGAGGCGTTCGTCACCGAGCCGATGCGGGGGGCGACGATTTATTTGGATGTGCCCAGCGTAGGCGCAACGGAAAATATTATGATGGCTGCCACATTGGCGCAAGGGATGACGGTCTTAGAGAACTGTGCTCAGGAACCGGAGATTGTCGATCTCGCCAATTATTTGAATTCCATGGGCGCGAAAGTCAAAGGGGCAGGTACGAGCATCATTCGCATTGAAGGCGTGGAAAAACTCCACGGTGCGAAGCATACAGTCATACCGGATCGGATTGAGACCGGTACATATATGACCATAGCCGCAGCGACCCGCAGTACACTGTATCTGCAAGGGGCGATTGGCGATCATTTGCGTGCCGTGATTGCCAAACTTACAGAAGCGGGTGTCCATATTGAAGAAGATGATGACGGTATTCTCGTGAGGGCGGAGCGTCGGTTACAACCGCTGCAGATCAAAACATTGCCGTATCCTGGATTCCCTACGGATATGCAAGCGCAGTTTTCAGCGTTTTTGACAACTGTCGATGGTACGAGTCATATATCGGAAACGGTATTTGAGAACCGCTATATGCATTGCCAGCAATTATTAAAGATGGGTGCGAATATTGCCGTCGATGGACGTCATGCGACGATTATTGGGGGCAAACGGCTCCATGGTGCGGCGGTGCAGATGACGGATTTGCGCGCAGGCGCGGCGATGATTATTGCCGGGCTTGTAGCTGAAGGTATTACTGAGATTACAGAACTGCATCATATTGATCGCGGATATGTCGATATTGTCGGTAAACTCCAACGAGTCGGTGCTGATATTCAGCGCGTGACTGAGCCGAAGATTCAGTCGATCTTCCATGAGACGGCGCAAAAGGTACCGAGAAAGTCCTTAGCTCGTCCGGCTTTAAATCCGACATTTGCATAGCAGGCAAATCCTGTACATATATTAGCTTAGACTGCATAGATATAGCGTAGACCCTTTTATAGGGTCTTTTTCTTTTATGCCAAAGGCATAAGAGCAACTAGGGTTCACCATCGCCTAAAGGCTCGGTTTACTAAATGGAGGTGCTATTTCTATGTTAAAACGGACGTCGCAGCAGTATGCTTCTATGGCAAAACGCCTCAAAGACAGGAGGCGGCAACGGATGATGCCGCCGTCTGCAACGGCAGTGAAAAGTCGCAGACATGGACGGTTTTTTCGTACGATGGTCGTTGCAATTTCTGCATTTGTGCTGATGATTATCGGCATACCTTCTATCGTCATATGGATGGCTGATCGTGAGCAGGAGTTTGTCGATCTGGAAATCGGTGCCGACACGCTGTACGTGCAAGTCCACCGTGCGGAAAAGAACGAGATCGTTGAGCTGCCGTTGGAAGAGTATATTAAAGGAGTCGTGGCAGCGGAAATGCCGGCGGAGTTTCAGCTAGAGGCATTAAAGGCACAGGCACTTGCCGCGAGGACGTATTTTTTTCAGAAGTGGAATCAGAATCCGGGACCGATCTCCGATGATCATCGCATCGATCAGGCGTATTTGTCGGATGACCAGCTGCGCGTCCGTTGGGGCGGAAGGTACGCGGAGTATATGAGCAAAATCAATCAAGCAGTCAATGAGACGAGTAGTATGATTCTCACATATGAGGGTAAACCGATTGAGGCGTACTTCTTTTCTACGTCCAATGGATATACGGAAAATTCCGAAGATGTCTGGGGTAAGGAGATTCCCTATTTGCGGAGTGTCGAGAGCTCGTGGGATGTGATTTCCCCAAAATACCAGGAAGTCAAACGGATTCCTCTCAGCGAAGTCCATGAAAGGCTAAAACTGGTACTTCCGGTAGCCGCGTGGACTGGAGGGCAGGAAGCACCGCGCATGGTCGCTACGCGGCGCTCGGAGGGTAAGCGGATTATGAATTTAATGATCGGTGATCAAGCGTTTTCCGGCAGGGAAATTCGTGAAAAGTTAGGGTTGAATTCCACACATTTTACGGTGAATATTGAGCAAGATCAGATGGTGTTTACGACGTATGGATATGGACATGGTGTAGGTATGAGCCAATGGGGAGCGGAGGCTCTGGCGAGGGAGGGCAAGAAAGCGGAGGAGATTGTCAGTTATTTTTATCAAGGGATTATGATTCAGCCGTATTTCCAATCGGTTACAAGAGTTAAATAGAAATTTTATGCAAAAAGCAATCGAGGAAAGTATAAAGAGGTAAATAATGGACACACTGGATTTTGAGGTGATGTTCAAATGGAAAATGAAAATAAAATTCCAGATGCAAATTCTAAAGTGCCATGGTGGAAAGCATTATTAGCCAAAAGGTGGGCATTCCCGGCACTATATCTGGCAGCTTCTGTACTTATTGTTACGCTCTTGTGGACTCGAATCGATACGGGAGGCAATTACCAGTTATCGAAGGAAGACAGTATCTTCAATGAGCAGCAACAGTATCAGCAGGAGCAACCGGATCAAATCGCTCAACAGGATTCGAATACCCAAGGTGAAGACAGCCTTGATGCGTCTGAGCAGACACCGGAAGAAGCAGTTCCGGTGACATCGGATGAGCCTCAGGTAATGTGGCCTTTGGAGATTACGGATCAGGCGAAAATTGTCCATCAGTTTTATGATCAGAACGCCAGTGACGACGTACGTCTGCAAGCAATCTATGAGTATAACAATACGATGTACACAAACAATGGTATTGATATCATCAAAGACGGCGAGAAGTTTGAAGTTTACGCCGTTGCCGACGGAAAAGTTGTCATGGCGGAAAACGATGTACTGCATGGCAAGAAAATAAAGATCTCACATGGTGAAGATTTTGAAACGGTCTATGCCAGTCTGTCAGAAATGACGGTAGAAGTGGGCGACGAAGTTAAGGCCGGTGAAGTTATCGGTCAAGCAGGCAAAAGCGAAATTAAGAGCAGCTTGCCAAACCACTTGTATTTCGAAGCGTATAAGGCAGGAGAGCCTGTCGATCCAGTTTCTGTTTTGCCGGCAATATCCGACCCAAGAACGTAGGGGAACAACCCTTACGTTCTTTTTTTTTACCCGGCTCCCAAGTTTTCTTCCTTCTTCCGGCGCATTTTGTGCATATCTGATTTCCTGCCTCATATAATGTATCAACATTCCTTAGTAGGAGGCGAGGAAGTTTGCATGATTACATCAAAGAACGGACCTTAAAAATTGCGAATCACTTTTTAGATACACAGGATACAGTTCGTGAATTGGCAAAGAAATTCGGGGTCTCCAAGAGTACTGTTCACAAGGATCTGGCAGAGCGTTTGCCTGATATTAGTCCAGAATTGGCTGAGAAGGTAAAGAATATTCTTGAGTACCATAAGTCAATTCGTCATTTGCGGGGGGGAGAAGCCACAAAAAACAAATACCTGAAAGAAAAAGTTGATATTTAGATATTTGGTAAAGGATTTTACCGTTCTTTGTCGAAAAGTGTATAACTAGAGTATTAAATTGGGGAGGGGCAGAGGCCCGATGTTTGGCAAAGATATAGGAATTGATCTAGGAACAGCTAATATATTAGTCCATGTAAAAGATAAAGGAATTGTACTTGATGAGCCGTCTGTCGTTGCGATCGACCGTGATACGAATCAAGTTTTGGCGGTTGGTGAGGAAGCACGCAGAATGCTGGGAAGAACCCCCGGTAATATTATAGCTATACGCCCCTTGCGGGATGGAGTCATCGCAGATTTTGATATAACGGAAACGATGCTTAAATATTTTATCAAAAAGACGATCGGGCAACAGCTTTTTCTGAAACCGCGCATTATGATATGCACGCCGACAAATGTTACGAGTGTCGAACAGAAGGCGGTAAAGCAAGCAGCCGAGCGTTGCGGCGGCAAAGAGATATATTTGATGGAAGAGCCGAAAGCTGCGGCGATTGGTGCAGGACTTGATATTTTTGAGCCAAACGGAAGTATGGTAATCGATATAGGCGGAGGAACGACAGATGTAGCCGTGTTGTCCATGGGAGATGTCGTCACCGCCACTTCTATTAAGGTGGCTGGGGACAAGTTTGACGCGGCAGTTACACGATACATAAAAAATAAATACAAACTGCTGATCGGCGAACGTACAGCAGAAAACATAAAAATGACGATCGGAACGGTGTTCCCGGGCTTAGAAGAACAGACGATGGAAATCCGCGGACGCGATCTCGTCAGCGGGCTGCCTGTGACGATATCCGTCAGTTCAGAAGAGATTCGCGAAGCATTAGAGGAGCCGATCGCAACGATTGTTCTCGCTGCTAAAAGTGTACTAGAGAAGACTCCGCCGGAATTGGCGGCAGATATTATTGATAAGGGAATTATGCTGACTGGCGGCGGAGCGTTGCTGCAAGGCGTTGATCGCCTGCTGACAGAAGAACTGCGCGTGCCCGTGCTTGTTGCAGAAGACCCGATGGCGTGTGTCGCCAAGGGAACAGGAATCGCCCTGCAAAATCTCGACAAGTTGTCGCGCACGCAAATCAGCAAATATTCTAAAGGGATATTCCGCTCAAAATAAATCGATGGTACTATTAATATTTCGCATATCGGGACCGATATTGTGGATACGGTAGAACGCAGGAATGTGATCTGTACAGTAGCTTTATTGCTGCTGCAATTTATATTTATGCGAGGGAAATGAGGGAGGACAAGCATGTTAAGAGGACTATATACGGCGGCACAGGGCATGAAAGTCCAGCAGAAGCTGCATGATACGGCAATTAACAATATGGCAAATGTCAATACGCCGGGCTTTAAAAGTGACAATGCGATGTCGCGCACATTCCCTGAGGAATTATTATATTTTATGGGAAAACAGGAAGGCGCTCATCTGCCCGATCGAGCAAGTTCAGCAGCGAAATTTGGCATGCGCCCTTATAGCATAGGAACTTTGGCTCAGGGGGTAACGATTGAGGAAATGGTCACGCGCTTTACCCAAGGTGCGATTAGAGAGACAGGCAGAAATCTCGATATGGCTATCATCGATGGAACACAGGAACAGAAGAATTTCTTTGTTGTGAAGAAGGAATTGGACAGCGATGAAGTGTTCTATACACGCAGTGGGAATTTCCGCCTTCGTGAAGTTAACGGCGAACAATATCTGACGACACAAGACGGTGAATTTGTCATGCAGCGCCAAGGAGGCGATGCGGCAGGTTTACAGCCGATTGTACTCAACAGTGAGGATAATATTACCGTGTATCCTGACGGACGATTTGAGATTGAGGATCCTGGCTTCGCTGCTATAGAGGGCGAACTGCATGTCGTGCAATTTGCTGCTGAGCAGTTGCCTGGTCTGATGAAAGAGGGACATGGATTGTATGCGGCGAATCAGCAATTCCTCGGAGCGGGATTCGTTCCGGGAGTGGCAGCGAATGTTCAGGTTCAGCAGGCATGGATTGAAGGCTCCAATGTCGATCCAACACAAGTGGTTGTCGATATGATGACGGCACAACGCGCTTACGAATCCAACCAACGTGTCATTCAGGCGTATGACCGGGCACTTGATAAGATCGCCAATGAAATCGGAAGAGTATAGAGAGGGGTTAAAAGACATTGAGTATTTCTTTATACGCAGCGGCTTCGACATTGCAAAGTGCACAAAAGAAAGTAGACACTATTTCCAATAACTTAGCTAATATCAGTACTGTTGGATATAAGGCGCAGCGGGCGAATTTTCAGGATTTGCTGCACGAGCGTCTGGAACAGAATGAGGTTGTCAATTTAGAAGGACGTATAACGCCGTTAGGCTTACAATACGGTCATGGTGTGCGTGTCAATGAAGTGACGCGCGATATGAGTATGGGCAATTTGACGGAAACCGGTGATCCGCACCATCTAGCAATTTCCGGACCGGGCATGTTCCAATTGCTGGTATCCCATGAGCAGGCACAGCGCCTGGGCGTCAGCCAAGAGGCGATGGATGTGTATGATAACGATCAATATGGCTATGCTTTCACACGGGATGGCAATTTCCGCGTGGATGCGCGCCAAGGATATAGAACACTCGTCGACCCGAGAGGATATCAGCTGTCAGATATCTATGGAAATCCGATTGAGTTTACTGAGGATGTCGAAAGCGTACGTGTCGATGAGCGGGGCAATGTATATTTAAATGAAGATGCTGTTCCGTTTACACAGTTGATGGTCGTGAATTTTCGCAATCCACAAAGTCTGCACCATGCAGGCAATAATATATATGTAGAAAACAATTATATTGTTGGCAATTATCAGGATGCACTGAATAATCCTGATATATTGCGAGAAGCGCGTATTCAGCAAGGATTTGTTGAGTCATCCAATGTCGACATGATTAGGGAAATGACAGAATTGGTCGCGGCGCAGCGCATGTTGCAATTCGGAGCACGTGCGATTCAATCGACCGATACGATGATGGGCATTACTAATACGATACGTGCGTAAGAGCAATCGAGGGCGATCGTAAGTAAGGGAACTGAAAGTAACCTTAAAGTAGTTGATACAAGGCAATTAGCATCAATTTGAAATTGAACGACATCCATGATACAATTCAAAAGCGAACACAAATATCTTTTGAAGTATCAAAGAGGGATAGGACATTATGCCAGAGAATGCAAAAACGAAAAAGAAACGAAAATTGACGTCCGGTGAGAAGACACTCGCTGCGATTCTGAAGTTCATGCTACTGTTCATCGTCATTGTGGTCGTCTTTATGATCGGGATGGCTGTCGGATACAAGTATGGCGGAGGACAATCGGGAGAAGTGTTTGAATTCTCCACTTGGCGTAATATTTTATTTATTATTTTCGGATAGAATGAAAAAGAACTTTGTAGCACCTAGGCGTGTTACAAAGTTCCTTTATATGAACCTCCCCAGGGAGAGATATTTGTAGTTTATATCAAAAGCAAACCCGTCATGCATTTTGGGGAGCGTTAAATGTTGGCAGGCATAGAAAGGAAGATGATCATGCTCGATATTGAACAAATTAAACAAATTATACCGCATAGGTATCCATTTTTATTAGTGGACAGAGTCTTGGAAGTAGAAGCAGGTAAACGTGCTGTGGGCATGAAGAATGTAACTGTGAATGAACCGTTTTTTCAGGGACATTTCCCCGAATATCCGGTCATGCCGGGCGTTCTGGTTGTAGAAGCGTTGGCGCAAGTAGGAGCTGTGGCAATTTTGATCGAACCTGCGAATCGCGGCAAACTTGTGCTGTTTGCCGGTATTGACGACCTGCGCATACGCAGACAAGTCGTTCCAGGTGATACATTGGAATTATCCGTCGAGATTATTCGTCTCAAAGGACCGATTGGCAAAGGACATGCAGTAGCGAAAGTCAATGGACAAGTCGCCGTAGAAGGGCAATTGATGTTTGCCATTCAGAATCCTACTGATAAGTCTTCTTAATTTCCTTTTCAAAACTCATGCATGTTTTTGTAGAAGCTTTTTCCAGAACACAGACGACCATTTTTACAAAGTATTCTTGAAAGACAGGCATTAAGGATAATGTGCGCAAATACGGACGCAAAGGTACATATTTGTAGTGCAACACTTGAAAAGGTACGATTGACAGGATTCTGTCGAACCTCTCTAAAGTCATTTTGTTAATATATGAAAAATATTCCCTACCGTCAGGGTGTTGACCGATGCGGAATTGAATGCGCTCGGCGGCATCAGGATACGGTTGGACAAGGTCTTTGTAAACATTGATCAATGTCGTCTCGTCAAACAATTTGTGTACATAAGGAATGCCGATGACATCGGACAAATGGGCTCCGTACGGATGATGATAAGGTGGGAAGTTGATATATAAGCGCCCGCCTTTTTTTAATACTCGGTAGCATTCGTTCAGTACGGCGATTGGGTCATCGACATGCTCCATCGCATCGTTCATAATAATCGTGTCGATCACATTTGATTCGAACGGCATTTTTGCCGCATCGCCTGTGATGAACTCGGTTTTATCTGCCAGAGCTTTTTTTTCAGCCAGCTCGGTGGCAATTGCTTTATATTTCTCAACCGGGTCAATTCCGAATACGTAGCGCGCATCTTGTGCTGTGTAATATAGTGTCTTGCCTCCGGCACCGCATCCGATGTCGAGGACAATTTTATTGGCAAACATTTCTTGCGTGGATGTAAAATCGTGAAAAAAGCGGATCGTTTCTTCTCCGCGCTCAAACTGCCATTCCGCGTATGTCTGCTTGCCTTCGTTTGCTAAATTGAAAGGATGCACTGGCGTCGGGAATAGCTTATTCATGGTTTTGCATAAACGAACAGAAAATGACATATGACTTCCTCCAGAAAACGGACTATAAAATACTACGAAGTATACTAAGTGTACACAAACAGTGGAGTAAAGTCTAGTTCTATCTGACTATGTAACCAAAAATTAAAGAAAATTATTTGGTAGCAATTTTTGTGAATATTTACGAAAATGTGAGGAAACACCAATTAGAAAGATTTTAAGGCAGGTATTGGAAGATAATTTTCACACACAGCACTTAAAAATTTCTCCGAAGCTGCCGATAGTATAGGTAATCGAAAAATTTAAGAAACATGGGATTTTGTCAGGAACATATTGCAACGGTCACATGAAAAACAAATGGGAGGAAAATACATGATGAATCAATACACGAACAAACAAAAGCGTATCCGTGCCGTCGCCTTGATTATGGCGCTCGTGATGGTTGTGACGGGCATACCACTGGTGCCGGGGACGCAGGGTACTGCTGAAGCTGCTACCGGGAACATACAGCCATATTATCCAAACGGGCAAGGACAACAGCAAGAGAATCCGCTTATGGTTCATAGCAAACTTTTTACATTGAACGGGACTTATCGGGCAATAGCAGATCCACAATCTATACGATATAAAGTGGAGCAAGTGGATACCGGTCAGTCCTATGCGTCGTCAGCATCTCCAGTAATAGAAGAAAATAATGGATTCCGGTTTGTTGATGTTGATTTATTTGTGGGACTCAACAAAATAACAATTGAGCATCAAGCCGGTTCTATGTGGAGCATTGTACCTTTCTATGTATTTTATAATGACTCGCCAATGGTAGCCAATCTGAGAATGGACAGAAACATACCAATTGATTCGGATGAGAATATTATTACTGTCACTTTAAGTGGTAACCAGACGGTTGCTCAAGTCAACATGACAGGCATTGCATATAATACGAACGAATTGATTATACGGAACAAAACTTTACTTGGCGCGGAGACGAACGCTGAGCAAAGTGTGCAGATCAATAACTTTACCAATGACTTTTTTACAATAGTTCCTCTTAAGCCAGGTGTCAATGAACTGGAGTTAATTGCGAAGAATTCTCAGGGTAGAGTCCATACTTTGACTCGTAAAGTGGTACTTAACGTCATCACCGGACTGGGGCTATCCGTTATGAACATGCAGTCTACCTATATAAGTGCCACCGCTATTGATGGAACAAATCTGTATCGTAATCACTTACCGGAAGGCGGGAAGATTGATATTTCTCAGCCTGGGGGAGCGAGCAATCAGACAAATCTGAATCTAATAACGGCTATGCCGGGTGATGGTAATATTCTGTTTTCTGGACGAATTTTGCTTAATGGGATAAACATGCAAGAGTTTGACAAGGTAGGTTCTTATCCTGATCCAACAGATCCAGCTAACTCTTTGGATGCTATAAACCAGCTAGAGTTTGTAATACAAGATAATAGAGGGTCGGTTCCGGTGGATGTGCCGGGTAGTAGTGCCAATTTGTATGCAGCTCTCACTCAAAAAATTAATGGATCAATAACTGCGGCTTCTTTGACAAACACGCAAGATGGAGTAGCTTATGTAGATTTTGCTGTCGTCATACCAGAGGCATCATTTGGCGGACCTTCAGCGTGGAACCATGGTAAATACACAATTGTATTGAAACCGAAAATTTATAGAAATAATCCGCAGAATTCGACCGACTATGCATTGGCAACCGAATTTGCATATAGTTTTGAATTTGCTAATCACAATCTACCCCAGTTTAGCGGAGTCAGTGTCGTTGCTAATGGCGAATACATTATGGAACACAATCAGCCATACGGAGTGTCTCAGGAATCGCTGGAACTATATCTACATCATAGAAAAATTACTAGTAATAACATAAAAATTAGGGTTTATCAGGCACCATATGATATCCCTGCTAATGTAGACGCAATTGATGAGAGTAAAGGAATATCGGTAACAGCGGAAGAAGTGCGAGGTGATGGTGAGCGCAGTTTAGTGAAGATTAGGAACTTACCATCAGGAAATATATTAGTTGTAGCTTATGTTGGTGATAAAGGAGGAGACCCTAAAACCCAAGCGATGATTGTCAAACGTTTTCTGGTAGCTAAAGGTCCAGCGGTAACGTTGAAAGCCGGAGATGGCAGCTATGTAACTTATAATAAGGAATATGTCTATGACGAAAAGAGTATGATGGCGCAGACACCTCCGTTCACAGATGGTGCTTTTCTAGCTAAGTATTTTCAAAATATGAAAATTGAAGTTTCCAGTTATAGCAATCCGAATTTGGGAGATAGTGCGAATCCGATTACCGTCGAGGTAAATGGTGAGCCGGTAACTATAGCATTTGCACCACCAAGTGTACCACCGGGTGAACCGCCAATAGAAGGGAAACTTGAAGGGACGTTGAATTTACACACAGGTGCTAATAAAGTACTGGATGATCAACTCAACAGGGTCGTTGTAAGTTTTAAAGATGGCAGTATTACGAGTCGAACGGAATTTTCATTTTATGTGATAATGGACGGAGCACCGGTTATCAAAGCTTTCAAAACGCATTTTGAAGGTGATATAGATCCTGTTGAACATAGGTTCGGAGATATTGTGGAAACAGATAAAGATTTTGTTTCTATTGAAGGTGGGGCAGAAAATTTTGATGAGGTAACCCTGTTTATTAATGGGGAAATTGTCGCAACTGTAAAGAAAGATGCAAATGGTGACCTTATACCAAGACAGAACTACCAGACGTCCTACAAATATCAATTAACATGGCCTTCAACTGTGACTTCCATTCTTGAGTTTGAAGTGAGAAATTTAGCGTTAGATAATCAACAAAATGAGGGGCTGATTGATCAGTTCCATATCAGTCTCGAAGTGAAAAAGGGTACGACGGTCATGTCAGAGAAAATTATAATCATGCCGAAACGTGATATTTTCACTGTCTTAGCACCATTCCGTCAAGTAGTTAATAATAATTTGCAACCAATAATTATCAAAGCCCCAACGGCTTCTTCTGTAAAAATTGGTAAAGTTGAAGCACAGAAGATCAGTACTAAAGATGAAGATACGAATCATATGTCTGCGTATGTTATGAATTATTTGCGTGATCGTCTTTACGGGGAAAATAAAATTAATGAGGAGAAATTAGGAGCTTACGTATTCTATGCTGAAGTACCGTTGAAAACAGGTGAAAACAAACTTAAGTTGACGGTTACTGTTGGTAACGATTCATATCCGGGTGAATTAGTACTCTTTTATGCAGGAACACTGGCAGAGGGAGCAGTTTATCAAACAGATTTAAGAAAGAATAAAATTAGTCCTAAGGAATTAGGCGGAGCAGTATCTTTGAGTTTTCCGAAAAACACTTTATTGCAACCTAGGTCTTCAATTATGGAAGGACATACAATTCCGTACGAATTGCCGGACTTCTGGTATGATAAGAGTGTATTGATTGGAGTAGCCAATAAGTATACGGGGAAAGTGGATCGCGATATCAGTCGATCCAACCTGCCATTACGTAATATGTTGGTGGGTGGCAGTCCGAACGCTTTGGATTACTATCATTATGCAAGTGAATTGTTTTACATCGACGCGGGAACACTTGAAAGCCCGGGTGGACGATTGCCGTTTGAAGGTAATATGGTAACGAGTAGGCGTGAGCGCGATGTACTTGTTACAAATACCCGAGGAACATTAACACTCAAATATAATGCAGATGTTGTTCAAGATGCCAGTATCCATATGACTGTCATGTACCACCCAGGATATGCGATTGACGGTCAAACACAATGGCGGAATATTGGTGGAGTTGTCAACGCGAAGAATAACACGATTACAGTGCCGTTTGACGGATTTGGTTACTATGTCGTCATGAAATTGAGCCGTTCCTTCAATGATGTGATTAACCACGGATGGGCACGTCGTAATATAGAAGCTGTATTCTCAAAAGGTATCATGGCTAATGAAACGCCAGAGCGCTTTGGACCGGATAGACCGATTACTAGAGGTGAGTTTGCAACAATACTTGTTAAAGCCTTAGAAATTGAAATCAATGACGGACCTTATGACAGTGATCAATTTATTAAGTCACCTACGCGTCCAACGTTCGATGACGTAAGACCGAATATGGGCTTGCCATTCTGGGATTACAAATACATTGAAACTGCAGCACGCGCAGGTATCGTTCAAGGTAAATTCCCGCGCAGATTCGTACCGAATGAGTTCCTAACTCGGGAACAGGCAGCTGTTATGATCGCCAGAGCACTTGAGGCGAAGCTGGCAAGGACACCGGAGCAGGCTTTAACGCAGTTGACGAAAGAATTTACCGATGCACCTTCAATTGAATACTATGCATTGCAATCGGTAGCAGCGATTTCAAAAACAGGTATCGTAGTTGGAAAGCAGAACGACCCGAACGATGTATCGAAAGGATACAGTTTCTTGCCGAAGAATACATTGACTCGTGCAGAGGCATCTGTCATCGCTACACGTTTGATGCAATACAAGAAGTTATTGCCGGATCCGCTATAAGATAGTAAAGATATAAGAATGTAAATATTGTAAATATATACGCTGGGGATGTTACGAACTACTTTGAAATAGTAGTAGTTCGGCAACATTCCCTTTGTTTTTTCGCATAAGTTATGCGAATTGCAATATGAATGTAATCATATAGAACAAGGGTTTTTGCCGTAAATTGCGAATACATATATAGTATGTTTTTTAGGAAGGAAGTTTGCCTATGACCAATCGAACATGTACGAAGTTAATATTGCTACTTTTGCTGGTAGCTGTATTAGTTTTTGGATGCAATCAGAATGCGGGAAATGGCGAAAGCGAGGCACAACAGCAGGAGCAAAAAGGAATTGATGATCGAGAAAATATCGGTAAAGGACATACGGGTATAGAACAAAGAGATGGTACAAGTGAAGATGATACGAGCAAAAATGATACAAACAAAGATAATACGAATGAAGAAGATTTAAGTAAAGATGCTGTCAAAGAATCAGACAGCAGAGGGGATACTAGCGAAAGTATTGCTGAAAATGCAAATGGCGAAAATGGAGCCGAAAAAAACCAAACCGACGGAAATGTATCCGAGATAGATAAACCAAGTGGGACGCAAACTCCTGGTGAGCAGGCAGACGAGGATATCAATTCTGACATAGGTGAAGACAAGGTAGATGATGAAACTTACAAACCGACGATGCAAATCGACATTGCTTATATAGGTAATAAAGGGACATATCTAGACGACGGCATAGGCGGCTGGCATGATCTCGATTATATTCGTAATGTATATAAATTTAGCGAAGAAGGATGCATAAAGTACCGGTTAGACCCTGATGGCGACCACCATAGTGTCATTGCTTCCGGATTGTTTGAAAATGACACTTTTTATTTTACAAAAAGTGTACCCGATCCTATGGACTTTAGGGTATACAATGTATACGAGTATGATCTAAATACGTTGAAATTAAAACTGTTACATGAAGGGTTGAAAAATTTTTATCTCATGCCTTTGGTCGCCCATCCCGGGCAATTTGCTGAAACTAATATCACCGATCATCGGGGCATCCATTACTATAATGATGCCGTATACTATATTTACTTCCCGGCAGAAGCCTCTTCATCGGGAATATACCGAATGGCTAAGGGGAAACCGCCTGTTCTGTTAGCAAAGCAACCTGATTTATTGACAGCAAAGCAAGCCGACTTGATTGTCAAAATCGATGAAAATGGAGTGTATTATGTCGATTTTAGCTGGATGTTACATAGAGTGAGTCTCGATGGGAAAGAGCAATACAAAGTAATGCCGTTTCAAATGGCTGCGAATCGTCTGCTAATCGATGGTGGGCACATTTTTGCGTATTTGCGAGATGTAGAAGGAGCAGGGCGCGACGGTCTATACTATGGTGACGGCAAAGGGAATTTCGAGCGAATCGTTAAAGGGAGAACGCCTAAAGAGGAAAGTGGCTTTGACTCCATGAACCCACTTTTTGTGATTGACAACTGGCTGTACTATGAAGACTACGAAGGGAAATTTTCGACACCTAACAATAAGCAGTTGTTTAAATTTCATTTGCAAACAGGTGAAAAACAAGTTGTGATTGAAGACTATACACCGTATACGCATTTAGGAATGCTGGAATCGAATGCATATTTCCTTGATAAGAGCGACAATTTGCTCCATTTGGATTTACAGACGAATGAACTCACGCAAGTGCCGCTTACGGTCATTGACAGTCCATTTTCACAGCAAGAGATTGAAACACGTATAGACTAGTGGTAAGATCAAAACAGTGAAAACATCAAAGCAGTGAAAGTATCAAAATAGTGGGAGCAACATCACAGTAAACTGATATGCCGTGTACAGAGTGGGAAATAGTAGTTCATTCAAAAGAAGGAAACAGTAAAAATTATATAGGATGTCAGAGTGAGGAGAACTTTCTATGGAAATGAAAACAGAAGAGATGAAAATAAGAGAGATGAAAACAAAAGGAATTGCCGTAATCGGCTTGGGATTTATCGGTTTGCCGCTGGCACTCAGTTATGCGATGCGCGGAGCGAATGTCGTCGGTATCGATGTATTGCCGGAATTAATTGATGAAATCAACGGTGGTGTGACTCATCATTTGGAGCGTTATCAAGAGAAGACAATTCGCGAAATTCTCAATGAGCAATTAGCGGCGGGCAGATTCACTGCAATGACGGATTATACGCGAGCCGCAGAACTCGTCGATACATATATTGTCACCGTGGGGATTCCAATCCATGAAGGGAAACCTAATTATACATATATAGACAGCGCTTGCAGTTCCATCGCCCGCGTTTTGAAAAAGAACGATACGATTATTATCCGCAGTACGGTCATACCGGGTACGACGGAAGAGCACATAGCCCCGTTGCTTGAGAGCCTGTCTGGGCTGAAAGCGGGAGAAGATTTTTATCTCGCATACGCCTCAGAGCGAATTGCCGAAGGACGCGCTTTCGAAGAATTTGAGAACATGCCGTTAGCTATGGGCGGGGTGAATGAGCGAAGTGCAATCAGAGCAAAAGAAATTCTCACGATTGTCACCAAAGCAGATGTGACAATTTCGCAGATTAAAATCGTAGAAACGGCAAAAGTGATTGAAAACATCCAGCGCGATGTCAATATTGCTATGGTGCAGCAATTTGCCGCTTTTGCTCAGAATTTTGAGATCGATACATTGGAACTGATTCGTGTAGCCAATACTCATAAACGGGTAAATTTGCTTACTCCGGGATCGGGAGTCGGTGGCTATTGCCTGCCGAATGCATATTATTACTTAGAGCCAAAGGCACGGGAGTTGGGTGTAGATCTACAGCTTCTACAACAGGCGCGCACGATTAATGACAATGTACCGTTACAGATCGTCGAGCGTGTGGAGCATGCTTTAGGCACCTTAAAGGACAAAAAGATTGCCGTTCTCGGATTGGCAATGAAAGATTATTCGAATGATGACCGTATCAGTCCGCCGATTGATATTGTTCGTATTTTGCAGGAAAAGGGAGCAGAAGTATACGCTTATGATCCTGCTGTCGTCAGTTCATATCCGTTTAAGTATGATAATCTGTCGGATTGTGTGACCAATGCCGACGGATTGATGCTATTGACGATGCAAGAGGAATTTCGCCAACTGCAATGGGATACAATATGGGAGCGAATGGCATCGGGTCGAGCAGGAAGCTCAAAGGTCGTGTTTGATGCCAAGCATGTTGTAAAGCAAGAGGGCGGTTTGCCAAATAATTTTACAGTATTGCATATCTAAATGAAATGATTTCAATATGTTAGGGCGGTTTATGTGACACCTAAAGTATTAATTATATCGTATTTATTTCCACCAATCGGTGGGGGCGGTGTACAACGTGCACTGAAAATGGCAAAATACCTTCCGCAATACGGTTGGGAACCGCATATTCTGACTGTCAGTGAAGATGTATACTTTGCGTCTAAAGATGCCAGCCTGTTGAAACAATTGCCGGAAAGCGCAGTGATTCACCGTGCTTCACAAATTAATCTATATCCGAGAAAGCAAGCACCGAATTCGAACAACGCTCAAGCATCAGCGGCTCCTGAGTCAAATAACATTGCACCGACGCAAGCTAACAAGCGACTGATACAAGCAAATAAGAGAGTGGCTCTATTACGCCGATTCCTCAAAGGCGTCAAAAATAGGCTTCTGATTCCTGATGATCAGATTCTTTGGTATCGCAATGCGGTTAAAGTCGGTTTTGCGGCGATTCAGCAGCATCAAATACAAGCGATTTTTTCTACATCGGGTCCGAATACGAACCATCTGGTGGCTTATAAGTTACACAAAATGACGAATATTCCGTGGATTGCTGATTTTCGCGATCCTTGGACAGACAATATGCATCGCTCGGGCATTCGCTGGCGTGAATGGTTGGAAGCACGGATGGAGGCACGAGTTGTCACCCACGCGGATGTCATCACCACGGTGACCGAAAGTTTTCTATCCGGGTTTATGAAGAAATACGGTGCGGCGATTCGCAAGGGAGTCGTCATTCACAATGGATATGATGTCGAAGATTATCGGGGAATTGAGCAAGCGACAGAAAAGAATGTAGTGGAAAAGAAAATAGTAGATAAGCAGATAGAAGATGGAAAGACAGTAGACAAGCAGGTAATGGAAAATAGAAGTACTACAGTCAGTGGAGATTCGTCAGACAAAATGCATTTTGTCTATACAGGAATTTTCTATGAAAAGAGGAACCCGCGCTTGTTTTTACAAGCCATTCGCCAATTGGTCGATGAGGGGAAAATACAGCGGGAGCAAATAGCAGTGCATTTTGCCGGGATCTTTGACTATCCGGGACAGAGTGCCAACTGGCAGGTTGTCGTCGAACTGGGGTTAGAAAATCAAGTTACGCTTCACGGACAACTTCCCCACGAGCAAGCACTGCGATTATTGGCACAAGCCGATGTGCAGTTGCTAATTGCTGATGCAGATCCATCCGCAGGGGCGTATATACCAGGCAAACTCTTTGAATATATCGCCATTGGCAAACCGGTGCTTGCTTTGAGCCACCTGGGAGAATCGACAGATATTTTGCAATCGCTTGGCAACGGTGCGATTGCTAATCCAACCGATATAGAAGATATTAAACGAGCGGTATACCAGTTATATGTTCATTGGCGCGACACAGGACAAGCCATTTCATTGCCTGACACGCTCATGGAACAGACCAAAAAATTTCAGCGGCAAGAACAAGCCCGCATGTTAGCAGAAGAATTACAGTTGTTATAATCAATCAATAGGGGAGTCCACATAAATGGTGGTTCCCTTTTTTAATTCCACTTGCCCATTCGTCGCATCCATTAGTAATGTATGCAGCGGAGCTTCTTCGCCACACTTTGTCAAAATCGTAAATGTCACTTTGTCCGTATAGGTAGAATCAGTGATTGTGTAGCCTTTTGCATACAACTCATTTTCTAATTTACCGACCCAAGTATAGTCCACAGTGGCGATTATTTGCTGATGTAAGCTGCGCAGGACGACTCCGGCAGCATCGATCCCGGCAGCGGCACTTTGCCCATAAGCGCGAATTAATCCACCAGCTCCGAGCATAATTCCCCCGAAATAGCGCGTGACGACAATCGCGACATTCGTCAATTGCCGCTTTTTGATCACTTCGAGAATTGGTTTTCCTGCCGTGCCACTAGGTTCACCGTCATCACTGGAACGCTGCAATTCTTGATATTCTCCGATAACATAGGCAGAGCAATTATGCGTTGCATCCCAATGTTTCTTGCGAATCGTTTCAATGAAAACAGCCGCTTCTTGCTCTGTCGTCACTGGGGAAGCATAGCCGATAAATTCAGATTTTTTTATGATTATTCTCTGCTCAGCGGCAGTCGCAATCGTTCGATAGGCAGCAACTGTAAACCCGTCAGCCATAGGATCAACTCCGTTCATCGTGTATGGAATAGTAGCACAATACATATATTGTATAACGAGTCGCATTGAATGTCGATTCTGATGAAATGGATTCGTATAGAAAATACGAACAGAAAGCAGAAAATGTAGAAAAAGTAAAAAGTAAATGTAAAATAAAATGCAGAAAGGCAAATGAAAAAGGCGAACTATAATGGTCGCGGAAAGGATATATATTCGGAAATTGATAAAGAAATATATAATTAATTAAAAAAAGTGATAAAAAACCTTGCTATTTACGATTGAAACCAATATAATGCCTAAGGGGTTAAACTCATCAATTAGGAGGAGAACGCAATGGTAAAGAATACATCTAAACATTATGACACAATTATTGTAGGTGCTGGACCGGCAGGTATTTTTTCTGCTTATGAATTATTCAAGGAAAATCCTAAGGCTAATATTTTATTGATAGAGCAAGGAAAAGACATTGATAAACGCAGCTGTCCGATGCTAGTCAAAGATATTTCGTGCATCAATTGCAAACCGCACTGCTCGATCATGACTGGCTGGGGAGGAGCGGGAGCTTATAGTGACGGTAAATTAACTTTGACAGCCGATTACGGTGGCTGGCTGGATGAATACCTCGGCGGTAAAAAGAACGTCATGGAGTACATCCGATATGTCGATGACATCTATTTGCAATTCGGCGGCACGGAAAAAACATATGGCTCTTACGATGAACATGTAGCAGAAATTGAGCGTATGGCGGCTACAGCCGATCTCAAATTGATTCCTGCGGAAATCAGACATCTCGGCACAGAAAATAATTTTGAAATTCTATCAAAAATGCGTGCCTATCTCAATGACAAGATTACATTTCTTAGTCTCACGCAAGTGTCATCGATCATTACCGAGGCAGCGCCGTCAGGGGAAGCGACATCGGTTAAAGGCATTGAATTAGCAAACGGTGAAGTGCTAACGGCAGACTATGTTATCGTAGCTCCAGGGCGTGTCGGCTCTCAATGGTTCCGCAGTGAATGCGCGCGTCTCGGTTTGGAACTGAGCAATAATCAAGTCGATATCGGTGTGCGTGTCGAAGTGCCTGCGACGAGCATGGAACACATTACAAAACACATCTACGAGAGCAAACTTGTGTATTATGGCAAAAAATTCGATGACCCGATCCGCACATTTTGCATGAATCCCTATGGCGAAGTCGTCGTTGAAAATACCGATGGCATCATGACGGTCAATGGACACAGCTATGCGAGCAAACGCAGCAATAATACGAACTTTGCTTTGCTTGTGAGCAATAATTTTACCGAACCTTTTAAAGAGCCAATTGCCTATGGCAAATACATCGCCACATTAGCGAACATGCTCGGCGGGACTGTAATTGTCCAGCGTCTGGGCGACCTTAAGCGTGGACGTCGTTCGACCAAGCAGCGCATGGATCGTGGTTTAGTTCAGCCGACATTGACATCGGCAACTCCTGGTGATTTGTCACTTGTATTACCGTATCGTCAGTTGACGAACATCATCGAAATGCTTGAGGCACTCGACAAAGTAGCACCGGGTGTCGGCAGTGAACACACATTGCTTTACGGAGTTGAAGTGAAATTCTATTCTTCACGCCCGCAATTGAGCACGACATTAGAAACGAATATCACGAATTTGTTTGCCATCGGTGACGGAGCAGGTGTCACTAGAGGATTGGCACAGGCAGGAGTCAGCGGCGTAGTCGTTGCAAGAGAAATTGCTAATCGGATGAAATAGGAAACATTTTTCACATAGATCGCGTCTTTTAGTAGAGGATATAAGGTAAAGGAGGTCGAGTTTGTCATGGAAAATGATACCGCAATCAGTAGGAAGAGTTTTATCGGCAGAGCCATTTGTCTGCTATTCGTAGGTCCGCTGTTTACAAGTTTACTCACCGCCTGCCGCTCAAATCAGCCGCCTGAACAAAACGGCACTGATGGGCAGACCCCTGGTGAGAAAACTCCCGATACTGAGACACCTAATGTACAGAATCCAACTGATGACCCTACGCAAGAATCCGAATCGGAATACGCATTAGTGATGCTGGAGTCAAAGGCAAGTGAATTAGGCATTGTCAACATATCGGATCTCGCCAACCAAGTAGCAGGCACAATGAACGTGTCGGCACCGGAAGAAGCCTATAAGGGAGACGCTGTATTAGAGTCGATGCAAGAGGCGTATGGAGTGTATTTTAAAAACCATGTGGTGCACGATGCCGGTGAAGGATACACCGTTTTGAAAGAAGGAAGTGGGGACGCGGAAGTCGGCGTTGCACTCGTTACTTCCAACGATCCTGCATTGCAGAAAGATGATGTCCGCATATTGAAGGATGACAAAAAGTTTTTCGAAAAATAGGCGCCCTTTCCGCACATCTTTGGTTTATAATATAGGCAAACCAAATGAGCGAGGGGATGGATATGGACGAAGAAAGTAAAGGTCTATTGCTAGAGATCATCAAGCGTATTGATGGAATGGAGCAACGTTTCGATGGAATGGAGCAACGTTTCGATGGAATGGAGCAGCGCTTCGATGGAATGGAACAACGCTTTGATGGAATGGAGCAACGCTTTGATCAGATGGACGAGCGGTTCGAGCGTATGGAAAAGCGGCAGGATGCGACAGATTCGCGTATTGATGGTATGGAACAACGATTCGAAAAACGCTTTGATCGCGTAGAGATGATGATACAGACTGAGAATCAAATGACCAGACAGGCGATTCTCGAATTGAGCGAGAAAACTCATCATCAGTATTTAGAACTAAAAAGCGAAATTAACCATCTTGGAAAACGAGTGGATGAGCATGACGACATTCTTAGATTACTAAAAGATCGGATATTAATTCAAGAAGATAGTACTGAATACGATCCCGATTAAAAGCAGAGCGACCGATAGGCACAAATGCAAGTGCTATCGGTCGCTCATTTTTTTATAGACCGTCTGTATCAATAATGGAATTGTTGACATTGTTTCTGAGAATCGTCAGACGCAATACGAGTAAGCGTATTTCCATATCTGTCAATTGTTCACGTGACTTTTCTGTCTGTAGTGCATGTTCAATATCAGCGATTTGCCGTAGTTCGCGCGTTACAATTTGTTTCTCAATCGATTGTGGCTTTGTCAGAGCAATTGCCGGATCATTGTAGTTCCAGAATCTAAAATACGTCGTTTGCTGCATCATACCGGCATTAGGAACAGGCATTAAAGTTTCCACATTATATTGATAGATATAGGGCTCTTCTTGTCCTACCCAAATCGTCCATTCCATAATAGCGTTCGTATCATCGATGTTTAGCCCTCTACTACTGCCGATGTTCAATTTACGCGTATCAATCGTTAAACTGATTTTATCACTAAGTTTACCGAGGATCGCTTCCTCACCGACAATTTGCGGCGCCGAGATGATCGCTTCCTCAGGAATATCCGCTAAAATGTGTAAATCTCCGAACGGATTGCGGTAATTCATGCGGCTGCCTAACGTATCGGCATGAGCATCGTAACGCCCCAGCCAGTCGGCAGGATAACCCCCTTCATACAATAGGCGCTTCCAGCGATTTTCTTCAGATAGATATGCTACACCATTTGACTCATAATACTTGAAAGGCTGCCCCAACATCCGCGCATTGACAAGTATACCATCATCTTGCACGACAATTCCATCATACATGCTTGTCGTCTGACGCTTCTGCACTTTGGTTACGATCCAACCGCTGTACCAGAAACTTTTGCCATTCTCGTTAGAGTACGTCACGGCGTCCGTCCAATAACGATTCCAGTCGGCTACGAAATTCGGTGATGGTTCATCGCTCTGTTGCTCACAACTTTGGGCATTGCTTGGTTGTTTTTCGGTTAATAATGTAGCCGAGCCATTGGAGCTGATATGTGAATCGTTGACGATTCCTATTAGTGACGCAACTGCCACCAGCACAATCAAACCGCCAATCGGCAAACTGCTTTTCCAAACAGGATTTCTTGTAAGACTCTTTCGCTCAGAATTTATCATCCGATAGCGATAGCCAAGGGCAATCAATAGAGAAATGCCTGTGAGCAGCCAAGCAGCTTCCTGTACAGGCAGTCCGTGCTCTTTTAGGACAATGAAGCGGTGTTCACGGAAATAGGTGGCAACCAGTTCGTTTGTGCCATCGCCGTTAATATCTCCCGAACGCACATTGATCACGGTGTTGTTTGTTCGCCAAACGGGTTCCAAGGCATATGTATCAGTTGCATCGGTCGTTATAAATTTGTAACCGGTGAGAAATCTGCGATTTTCATTACGCTTGTAGCTCTGACTCAGTGCCAGAATTAATCCATCATCTGTAACAGCTTCAAAGCGAAATACATCGTCTCGAGCAACCCATAGCTGTTTCCACGCGTAAGGATAAGTCGTATTCGTTGCCGGTGCTAATTGCAGAATTTGTGAAGGCTTACCGGATAGCAGAATTTCTGCAAGACCGTCGCCAGTGATATCGGCAAGCAAAAATTCACCGTCTGCCAGTACACGTAGTGTATCAGGAGTCAGACGCGCCACGATCTGCCAATCATCATCTTCCCCAGGATTCACAGAGTCCCCTTGCCATTGGTATACAGCCAATCCATCATGATAAACGACCAACTCTGGGTATGGGCTGTCATTTGTCATTTGCGCCGTACCGATAATAAATGCACCGGCATCACTGATATCTGAAATCAGGCTATTTAATGATGCTTCAACACGTGTTGACTCCGCGTTTCCCCCTGCGCTCTCTGCTGTGTTTCCTTGTGTGTTTTTCTCCATGCTTCCTTCGGTATTCTCATTGGAACTTCCCGCTGTATTTCTTTTCGCGAGTTCTTCTACACTTGCCGTGGAATTATTGGTGGAGAAGGATGTTTTCATTTGATTCCAGCTTGCAACCTGTTCGTGGATGTTCTCGGCACTTACACTCAGGGCAGAGAAAGCCGTTCTGCCGAAAGGCAACATGGATTGAATCAGATGGACGCGGTCGACTTTTGGCACTAATAATTCATAGATACCCACAGAGTTATCAACAATATTATCCACAGTATCCACAGAGCCATAAACAGGCAGTTCTTTTTCCTGTAAAGCCTGATTTATCAAATTAAAATATGAAGGGTTTACCCCCAGGTTATCCACAAAATTCACATTGAGGTCATCTTCCAAGCGGTAAAAGAAGTCCATTTGCAGGAAACCACGCTTTAATAGCGCATTACGCACATCGGTGTAACTGTTGATAAAGTTATCCCCAGCGATCCATTGCGTCCCGTAATACGGGAATCCTACATAGTCGCGTGCGAGTTGCTTAGACAATGGCTGTTGCACTGATGGTTGCTGACCGATTTCCTCAAATGCTTTGTTCGACGGATTAAAATGATATACGAGGTATCGGCTAGCTTCCAATTGCAAAGGTGCTCTGCCTGGCATCGTCATATTCTCAACGATCTCAGGATTAAGCAGGTCGTCTTCCGTAAAACCACGTGTGATAATATCCATCTGTCCTGTCCCCGTCGTATCGGCGAGGCTTAATGAATAGTAATCGACATTCGTATCGGTGTAGAGTTGCGGGCTTTCGTACAACACTTGAAACTTACGGGCAAAGAACAACTCCTCCTGACCGAACTGCGAAAACAACAAGCCACCGACAAGACTGAGGACGACGAGATGTGCAAGCTGCGTCTTGCGTACGAGTAATTTTTCCACAGCGATCAAAACGAGTGTCAGCACAATCCAAGCGATAATCTGTTGCCATATGCCCTTATATTCCACATGATAAAGACCACGTACCAATAACAGATAGCCAATTAGCAAAACCGCCCAATGAAGGCGTTTTTTCGCAGGCAGTAAGAACAAGCCGATTGCCAGCAAACATGCAGTCAGACCGACACCGTAGATGCCGTAATCGAGAAACAGAGGGAACGCGACAAAATGATAAAAAGCAAAGGCGGTAATGGCGAAGAAAATATATTGCATGTGCTTAATCATTATGCCCCACCTCCTGCTTCGTAAATGGCAACCCCAGCAACATGCCGGCGGTCATCCAGAATAGTACATTCATAAACGGTACTTCGAAAATATTTTCCACAGCATTATGGAAAATCACAGCGAGTAGTCCGGCGAACAGTCCAGCGGCGAGGAAACGATAGGAACTGTTCCAGACTTTCCGCCATGATTGGAATGCATTTTTGACGACGGCAGTGATTAACCACAGAAATAAACTGATACCCACCAATCCCATTTCCGCCAGCGTTTTGGCATAGTAATTATCCACATAAATCGTACCAAAATGTCTCGCCCCCACAGCACCGCCGTACTGACCCAGACCGGCACCGAAAAACGGTTCATGGCGCATCCGGTCAAAGGCGTTTAGCCAGCGGGTAACGCGACCACCTTGGGAGCTTTTAGCGAAATATTCAGGAGAGAACACATACAATAATCGTTCGACAACGGTCGGTGCCAATATATAAACTAACAAGGCGCCCGCAGCACCGGCTCCCAACACGACAAACAGAAAGCGTTTATCGTACATGACGGCAATCATTGTCGCCACCAAAGCCAAAGATGCACCAAAAGCCAGCAATGCTCCACGGGAAAATGTCACCAACAGGCATAGAGCCATGACACCCGCAGCACCGATAAACAACAATGCCACCAGTCCGGATTTGCTAAAAATAGTCTGTCGAATAGAAGCAGTCTTTTTCCAAGACATTTGCAGCCAGTAAAATGCCATGCCGCAAGCCATCGGGATCGTAAAAGCCATATAACTGCCGAGCACGTTCGGACTTCCGACGAACGAAAACGCCCTTGTACGCACATTCTCTCCGGCATCGACCCAGTTGCCCGGCATCGGAACGCCAGCTATGTATTGGTACACACCATGCAATCCCATTAGTAGACCGATTGCAATCATAATATAGATCATTGTCAGCATGCGCCGTTGATCACGCAAAAGAAAAAAAGCGGCGAAGAAAGCGAACAAATATTGAAACGATGCGCGAAATCCTTCGATACCGATACTCAGATAAGGAATATCGAGGAAGATCAGCGCTACAGCGTACAGTACGATCAACAACATCGGTTTTGTCACATCAATTTCTCGCAACTCTTTCATATCTGCTTCGCCTACCAGCCAATGCAGACCGAGCATCACGAGCAAAGTGATTAATACGAGCTCGTCCCACAGCGAACCGAGTAAAGGGATGCCTAAGACTGTCCGAAGCAGGTAATCGACAAGCGGGAATGAAAAGAATGCGATAAACAATAACCACGTCAAACTTACATTGCGTAAACGATCCATAAAAAATCCTCACAATTCTGTAGATTCTGCCAAACTGACGAAATTATTATAACACAAAAAACTTATAAGAACTATTTGCCTATTACCCATATATTCGGTACAATAATTAAGGATAGTACATAGAGCGGAACAATGCAAAATGATTCGGGGCGGGCGGTGGAAACGGTGGAAGTCATGCAAAATGGACAGCGAAAGAAAATCTTGCATATTATCGGCGGCGGCGAATTCGGCGGTGCGGAGCAGTATCTGATTAATGTAGCAATCCAGATGAAGCGAACAGAATATGAAATGCATCTCGCCTGTTTTTATGACCGCCGATTTGCGCAAACATTGCGTACCCACGGAATTCCCATTCATGTGATTCTGCCGACCAGCCGATTTGACGTATCGTTGGCAAACAGAATAGCCGACCTGATACGTGAGCAATCGTTTGATATCATACATACCCACGGTGTTCGTGCCAACTTTTTCGGTAGACTGGCAGCTCGCAAACAAAATCGCATCAGAAAAAAGCACGGACAACCTCCGTTGCCTGTATATACGACGATCCACAGCGAATTGCGGCAGGATTATCCGCATCCGCTTGCCTACAGCCTGGCATCAATGCTGGAGCATTTGACGCAGCATTTGACAGATACCTATGTGGCGATTTCCAATAGCATCAAAGATGACATGGTGCGTCGTTCCATACCGAGTGAGAAAATCCATGTCATATATAGCGGCATCGATTTTGAGCAATTCAGCGAATCAACGTCTGACGTGGCGGAGCCAGAAGCGGATGAATTCAACGCAATTGATCAGAACGGTACACCTCTTGACTCTGAACATAACCGCGTAGCATCGAAAACAATCAATTTGCGTGAGCGCTTTCCAGGACAGGCAATTATCGGAATTGTTGGACGCCTGCAAGCTGTTAAAGGGCATCAATATGCTATTCAGGCAATGCCGAAAATTCTTGCGGCACATCCTGACACACAGCTCGTGCTTGTCGGCGGGGGACCTCTGCAAGGTGAATTACAGTCATTGACGGAACAATTAAAGTTACAGTCCCATGTCTGCTTTCTCGGCTTTCAACAGCCGATTGCGGAAATCGTCAAGCAATTCGACATCTTTCTCATGCCTTCACTTTCAGAAGGATTAGGGCTTTCGCTGATTGAGGCAATGTCCCAAGGAGTGCCGGCAATTGCCACCCAAGTTGGGGGTATGGTCGATGTCATCCGTGCAGATACTAATGGTGAAGGCAGCTGTGAGCAGACGCCAGCTGAGTTGCAGATGCACACGGCACAAACTCAGCAACCAACAGGTGTATTTGTGCCTCCTACTGACCCCGCTGCCATTGCTACAGCCGTTATAGCCTTACTCGATGATTCAGCCAACGCCATCGCCATGGGATTACGCGGACAAGCCGATGTACAAGAGCGCTTTAACAGCCAGCGTATGATTGAGCAAATGGTACAGATGTACAATCGGCAGCAATACGACCAAGGTGACGACTGATTTTTGTATGAAGAATATATAACTATAAATATATAACTATGTTAATGAAGAATGTAAGCCATATAATGTAGATACTATTAATTGTAGAGGACACTATTGAGATGACAGATGACAGAAAACAAACATTGATAAAATCGGGTATGATTATCGTAGTCGCCACATTTGTCGGGCGGCTTTTCGGTTTTGTGAGGGAAATATTTATCTCCCACCAATACGGTACAGGCGATCAAGCGGAAGCGTATTTCATTGCGATTACGATTCCTACAATATTAATTGCAGTACTGCCCGGCGCGTTAAATTCCGTCTGCACCCCTTTGTTTGCGGAATATAAGGAAAAAGGGGATTCCAAGGGATTACAGAAGTTATTCAATACGATTACGACACTAATGCTGCTCGGATCATTTTTGCTTTCAATACTAGGAGGGATCTTTGCTTCACAAATCGTCAGTGTATTAGCACCTGGATTCAGCGGTGAAGTTCGTGAATTGACGGTCGAGTTGGTGCAACTGATGGTTCCGGCGATCACGTTGGTCGGATTGATCAGTATTTTTTGGAGCTATCTGAATGCGCAGCAGCATTTTTTGATGCCTAGCCTAGGTCCGCTCGTCGCCAGTCTGGTCGTCATTTTATCGATCTTTATACTCGTTCCTGCATACGGCATTCAAGGCTTGACCGTTGGTACAGTAATCGGCTTTTTCTTTCAAGGAATTATCATGTATCCAGCATTACGAAAGCGCGAAATTCAATTTGGCTTTGCTTTGGATTTACGAAATCCCGCCGTCAAACGCTTTTTCGTACTGATGGTGCCGATCGTCATCGGTATGTCGATTAACCAATTGAATGTCGTCGTCGACCGGATGCTCGGTTCGGGATTGGCAGACGGCAAATTCGCCGCATATATCTACGCGACGAAGATTTATCAACTGCCGATTGGTATCTTTGTCGGAGCCATCACCTTACCGCTGTTTCCAGTGTTATCACAATATGCGTCACAGAACAACATCGACAAGCTGATTACCACGATGTGGGGCGGAATTAAAACGTTGGCGTTTATCATGCTTCCTGTGACAGCCATATTGATCATCTTAGGTGAACCGATTGTGCGCTTGTTGTTCGAACGCGGAGAATTCACAGCGACGAGTACGTTAGAAACAAACTGGGCGTTGATGTTTCTCGCCATCGGATTTTTCCCTTATGCGGTCAGAGATTTACTGACAAGAGTCTTTTATTCCCTGCAAGACACACGCACACCAGTTATTATCAATACGACGACAATTACATTAAACATCATTTTTAGCATCATACTCGTGCGTTTCTTTGATCAGGGGGGGCTGGGATTGGGTATGGCACTGGGTGGAATAATAAATTTTGTGATTATGTTATATGTTATTCGACGGAAATTGGGAATTGTCGTAGATCGCCACTCTATCACTCAGATTGGTAAGATTGCTATTGCAACAGTTGCGATGTCATTAACACTATGGTTGGTAAAAGACTACTTTGTCAATACGGATTATGCTACATTAGAGAGTGGAGCAATCAGTTTCTTTCAGCAACTGATTGATATACTTATGATTTTAATTATAGGAGGAAGTGTATATCTATTAATCGCTTGGGTAACACGTGTAGACAGTTTGTGGATGTTACTCAAAAGAAAGGAACCAAATGTTAAAAAGTAGGTAAATGAACTAGATATTCTATGGTATAATGGTGTGCATAAATTACTTCAATAATTGATTTTTCATTATATCTGGCTATTGGTATGCGTATGGGGCTTTTTACAGGAGAAAATGTTAGTAAAGGAGATAGATAAATGGCAATCAAGAAAAGAGCAAAATTCAAAATAAAAAGTCAAGAATTGCTGTATCAAGGGGTTGATTGGTATTATTTAATTCCGCTTGCTTTGCTTGGAGCTTTTGTGCCAACGATTGTTTCTTTAGTAGTGATTCCATTGCCGCCACATATTTCGGAATTTTGGAATAGCAATGAAAATTGGGACTTTTTCTCTTACCAGAAAGCACAGTGGGTTATCATTTTGGCAAGTGTCGGATTCCTGGCCGCTCTATTTGCTAGAGCACAATCATCTTTCCGTTTTCTTAGAAATCCAATTTACATTCCGTTAGGAATCTATGCTTTGATGATTACAATGTCCACAGTCATGGCGGATTCAATTTATCGTGATGTCGCTTTGCAAGGGTTTCCCGATCGCTATGAAGGAATGTATGTGCTCTTAGCGTATGTATTGCTGACTTGGATTGCTCACCATTTGATTACTAAGCCAAAGCATCTATACCTTATCGCTGGGTCTTTGTTATTTTCCGCAACAATCATTAGCACAATTGGTATATTTCAATTTTTTGGCATGGATGTATTTAATACAGAGTTTGGGAAAATCGTGAGTATTCCTGGTACCTACGATCAATTACGAGATACATTTCAGATGGCATTTGGAAAATATACAATCTATAGCACGTTATACAATACAAATTATGTTGGCGGATATATGGCGATAATGCTAATAATTGCCTTAGCATCATTTTTCACAGCACGGAAATGGACGACCAAGATTGGTCTAGGGATTATTGTATGCTTGTTGTTCAGCAATTGGATCGGTTCAAACTCAAGAGCAGGTTTGTTGGGAGGGCTTGTTGGGTTATTCATGTTTGGTTTATTGGCTTATCGAGTCATTAGAACGAAGTGGAAATCGACTTCTGTATTAACAATTTGCTTAGTATTGATAGCATTTTCTCTCAATCATACTTCAGATGGGAGATTGCTGGATAAGTATAAGCAACTGATTTCCATGCCTTCTTTAGTGAATGTTGCTATGGCAGATAGTCAAACAGATCGCCCCAAAGTAGTAAAGCTCCAAAATATTCATCTTGATGGTCAGAACGTATTCCTCGATATGCAAGATCAAACGCTCACCCTTAAGTTGACGGCAGTGCATGAAAATCTTCAGTATGGAAGTGAAGATGTTGCTTTTTATGACACACAATCCTCACCACTTGAAACAACATATAATGAAGAAACAAATGTTGTTCATTTTACAGATGAACTGTATCAATCGTATAGTATCATAATACGAGACAATCACTTCGAGATCCGATATGGTAGATTACACATTGACCTAGCGGTTGGTAGTGATGGCAAATTCTATTTTGTCAGCAAAGACGGTTACCTCGTATCACCAGTCGTCGCGCCATCTATTGGCTTTGAAGGTAAGGAACGTATAGGGAGTGGCCGAGGATATATATGGTCGCGAACTTTTCCGATGCTAAAGGATACGCTATTTATTGGGCATGGTCCGGATACGTTTGCGATGTATTTCCCGCAGCATGATTTTGTCGCTAAATATAAATATTTGAAGAGCTTTTATTCTATAGTTGATAAGCCGCACAATATGTATTTGCAGATTGGTGTAAATACAGGGGGGATTTCGCTACTTGCCTTTGTGGGCGCATTAACCGTGTATGTTATTTCAAGCTTACGATTGTATGTAAGAGCGATTTCAGTACGACAGGATATGTTCTATATTTTCGGAATCGGCATATTGTCAGCCGTTGTCGCTTACAGTGTAGCTGGAATTTTTAATGACAGCGCAGTGTCTGTGGCTCCTGCATTTTGGTTGCTATTAGGTGCGGGATTAGCGTGTAATGAGCGAATTAAGAATACACTTCACATATCAGAATCGTCTAGTTAGTTGTCAAAGGTGGGATAGAAATGGTTGGGAAGAAGCAATATAAGCATAAGAGAAATAGTAAAAAGACGAGAAGGTACACTTTATTAGATAAGGAAATTTTCAATATTCTCCCATTGATACTTATCGGCGCAATTGTTCCCTTAATTGTCCGCTTGGAGATTATTGAACTTTCTGCCGTTGCTGCCAAGGTTTGGTCGAAATCAGAAATTTGGGATTTTTTCTCTTATTTTAAAGCACGATGGTTGATGGTATTGACGGGGATCGCATTTTTAATATTTCTATTACGATGGTATAGAAAAGAAATTATAGCACACAGGAATCCAATCTATATTCCCATGAGTATTTATGCGCTATGTATAATGTTGTCCAGCTTTTTGGCTGATCCTTTATATCGAGAAATAGCATTTAACGGCTTTCCTAACCGCAATGAAGGTGCCATTGTCTGGCTAATCTACTTGCTCATAGTTGTCATAGCATATCATTCGATCCAGAATGAAAAACAGCTGAAGTTACTCGTATATTCTTTGTTTGGATCAGCGATGGTAATCAGTATCGTAGGGATCTTTCAGTATTTTGGCTATGATCTATTTCGAAGTGAAGTAGGTAAGCTACTGATTATTTCTGACACTTTAGATTGGGCGAGGGAAAGTTTTAAAGGGACGATTGGTAAGTACAGTATATATGGAACATTCAATAATACGAACTATATGGGTAGTTATATGGCAATGATTGTTCCTATGGCGTTTGTGTTATACATTTTTGCTTCGAAAAAAAATAATGCCATTGTCATAGCGATTGTGTTGTGTTTGGCTTATAGCAATTTACTCGGTTCGAACTCTCGGGCGGGAATGGTAGCAGTGGCGATGGTTCTGTTATTAATTTTGATTACATTGTATAGACCATGTATTCAGCGATGGAAGAGAATTTTAGTGATTGTCGGTATTTTGCTTGTAATTACCGTATCTATGGACTATATTTCTGGAGGAAAGGTATTCAGTCAAACAGAAAGATTGATTGATGATGTTCAATTTGTAGGAGCTGAAAAAGCCGATGAGGATCAAGAAAATTACGGCTTTAACGATCTTGTGTTTGATGGAAATAAAGTAACGTTAGATATGACAACAGAGATGCTTGCGATTCAAGTGATACGGGCTGACAATAATTTAGAGTATAAGTTAAGTGATTATATTTTTTCAGATGGAAGTAGTAATATGCTGACACCTAAATATGATGAAGAGAATTATATAATTACATTTCAAGAGGAGGCATATCGTGATTATATTGTATACGCTCCAGGCAATCTTGTGCGATTAATTATTGATGAATTTGTGGTGGATTTAGGTGTGGATGATATAGGAGCGTTTAAATTTATAGGACCTTATTTGGCTTTGGAGGAAATTGAAAAAGCACCTTATTGGGGGTTCGAGGGTAGAGAAAAGATCGGATCATCACGCGGATATATCTGGTCACGAAGTATACCATTATTAATGGATACTAAATTTGTAGGGTACGGTCCAGATACGTTTGTGATGCATTTTCCGCAAAGTGATTATATTGCTAAACAGAAGTACCTAAACGACTTTTATATGGTAGTCGATAAACCGCACAATTTATATTTGCAAATCGCGTTAGGAACGGGCGTTATTTCCTTGGTTGCCTTCATGGCTATGTTTATGATTTATTATATTGCGTTTATAAAAGAGTTTATCCGATATATCCGAGGTGGTCTTGAACATAGTTTTTATTCTGTTATGGGATTTGCTTGCTCCTTTGCACTTACTGGTTACCTAATTGCAGGAATATTTAATGATAGCGTAGTTTCGGTTGCTCCTGTGTTTTGGTTACTTATGGGGACAGGATTATCGTGTATGCAACTTAATGTTACAGAAAGATTACATTTACAGAAGTCAGCAAAATGAGCGAAACTTCTTTGCAACTCCTGCGTCTAATAGTATGTATCATGTAAGACAACTTGCTAGATTGATGTGCATATGGTAGTACCATTAGATAGCAGATTGTTTGAAAGATTTTTTGTAATCAAAAAGTCATTTACTTTTATGAACGATCTATTATATAATGGAGTGTGCATGTACAATGCTAGATTTGTCAGATTAGCCTTATCTCGAAGAAAGGGGGTGGACAAATGAGAGATCAATTAAACAAAGGCGAACTTTTATCAACACCCTTAAAAACAAAAAAGAATTCATTTTTCCAAGGAGGAGAAACAAAACGTATGAAAACAAGAAAATTATTAGCTAGCTTTTTAGCGTTTGCTATGTTGTTGTCAATCGTAGCAGTACCAGTTGGTTCTGCTGATGCAGCGACAACGTATAGTGCAACATCGGTACCATCATTTGCAGATGGAACTGGTGGTAATCAAAAATTAGGTTCTATCAAAATTACTATTGACCCATTAACTACAACTTCATCAGCAATTTTCAAATTGCCATATGGAGCTAAGTTAGCTTATGGATCAACTGCGACTAAAGTGATCAATGTAGGTAGTACTGGGACTCCAGCTTCTGTCACACCTTTTGCTGGATCTGACAATGAATTTAAGTTAACAATAGAAAATCCAGGTACTACAATTGAAGAATCAACATATATTGTAGATATTGTTGCTGATATTAAAGCTCTATCTACTGGTGACATCCCTGTTACAATTACAAACATTGAAGGTCAATTACCATCTGGAAATGTTGTAGTTGGAACAATCGGTCGCGGTAGCGTAGGCGTTACTGCTGAAACACCTGACTATATTGCTGGTACTGGAAGTTTGTCAATTCCAGCAAACAAAGTTGTTGTAACATTCACAGAAAAACAAGCAGGAGCTTTAAAAGGTGCAACTACATTAGTTTTGCCGGCAGGATATACATGGGTAGAGGGTACAGTGAGTCGTCTAGTATCAGCTCCTAATGCAGCAGCAGTAGCAGCATCTATTTCAACTAATGGAAAAGAGTTAACAATACCTGCATCTAGTTTTACAGGGAAAGATGTTGTTAGAGTAGAAGCTGCCATTACTGTCAATGATTTAACAGCAAGACAAGGTGATGTTGCAGTTACTCTACGCGGTCAATCTTCGTTCGATACTAATCGTCTAGTAGTTGCTAAGTTTGGTGACTTTGGTGTGAAAGTTAGTGCGAAAGATGAAACTACGTTTGTAGCAGGCCGTGGAGCTGACGGACGTACAGCAGAAACAGGTGAAATTGGAACAATTACAATTGAAGAGACTGCACCAGGTTCTTTAACTTTAGGCAGAACGATATACTTAAAACTGCCAGCAGGTGCGAAGTGGAATTTGGACAATGTTGAAAATCACCTTATTCCAAAAACTGGGATCATTGGCGCTAAAGGGTTAGAGTTAGTTGCAGGTAAAAGAACTGGAACAGTAACTAGCATTGATGTTTTGGTAGACCATGACGCAAGTAGTTCGAATAATCAGAACAGAACATTAAGATTGGTTGTTGACGGTCAAAGTAGTTCTGGAGCTGGTAAAGTAGAATTAAAAGGTCTTCGTGTAGATACTGGTATCGGTTTCAGTGGAGATCTTGAAGTTGAAGTTTCAGGTAATGCAGGTCTATCTGGAACAGTTAAAGTAGCAGAAGTCACTCCAGCAGTTAAAGTTACAATTGATAAAGTAGACGTTCAAATCGGTACAAGAGCTCAAAAGATTGGTAAAATTACGATTGAAGAGCAATTTGCTGGTGCGTTGATGAAAGCAACTAACGGTTCAGGTGAATTCAAATTCACTTTTGACAATGTTATGGCTGGATTATACACTAAGAGTGGTAGCGCAACAGTAACTGGTGACGATGAGTTAGAAGTAGGAATGGCTACTCAAAATGATAAGAAAGATTTAGTTTTAGAAATAGACAGAGAAAGTTCTAAACCAGCAAAAATTGAAATTACAGGTGTAGAAATTACTCTTGACCGTACAGTTCCAGAAGGAGACTTCTTGGTTAACGTAGGTGGCGGTAGTGCACTTAAAGATACAAAGCACTCTTTCACTGGTGCAATGGCTCGTGTTGCTCAATTGCCAATCGCTACAGTAGTTACTCCTGCTCCGGGTGCTGAGCCAGGTGCTGCGAAAGTTGTATTTACGCAAGATTCGAAAGAATACTCTGTAAATGGCGAGAAATTCTTAGCTGAAGATGCTGCTCCATTTAATAAAGATGGTCGTGTATTCGTACCAATGCGTTTATTGGCAACAGCTTTAGGAATTTCACAAGATGACATTGTGTACAATGTTCATACAAAACAAGTTACAATCTTCAAAGGTGACCGCATTGCGCAATTCACAATCGGTAGCGATATTCTTACAGTAAACGGTGCTGCTGTTCAAATGGATACAAAAGTAGAATTAAAAGACGGTCGCACTTACCTTCCTGTTCGTTATGCTGCTCAAGCATTCAATGCTCCAATCGCATGGGATGCAGACACTAAAACTGTAACAGTTAACTAATTAAAGTTAAAAAATAGAACCTCATATGGGGTTCTATTTTTTTTGTTCTTATGATACAATGGATTTCACATAGAGGAGGAATAACAAATGAGAAAATTGATAACGGCAATTTTGACGTTCAGCTTATTATTGAACATGGGAGTGCAGGTATATGCACAAGAAGAATTAGAGGAAAATCCGAATGTATTGACATATGAGCAAGCAGTAGAAGCGGCATGGAAGAATAGTAAATCATTGCGTTCATTAGAGATTGATGTCGAGAAAACATATGAACAACGCAAAAGAGCTGATCAAATGTATGGGTTTTCAATTAGTAACGTAGAATCCATGCAAGGCGTTGGAGGAGACGTTGCGCATGCGATGTTATCAGGAACTATCAATGGATTAGTGGCAGTAGATAGACAATGGCAGATTGCCCAAAAACAATACGAGACAGCTAAAGAAAAAATTGCTTACGAAGTGCATGCAGCATATCAAGATGTTGTTATAGCACGTAAGGATTTAGAAATTGCCGAGAATAATTTAGAACAAGCTCGCCTCGAGAAACAAGTGGCTAATTTGAAATATGATTATGGAATGATGAGCGATTTAGAGAAGGTACAATTTGACCAAGCATACTTATCAGCTAGTAATACAATAGAAAGCAAAAAAGTGACTTTAGAGGCAAGTTATCTGACTCTGGACGCACTCATTAGAATATCCGATTTAAGGAATATGGAATTGGCGATTGAGACGAAATGGGAAGAAATCGGTGATTTCGATTTAGACTTGCATAGTAATCGTGTGATTGATATGAGTCCAGATATGTGGCTTTTGGAGCAAAAAAGATATCTACAACAGATGGAAGTGGATAATTATACGTATAATCAAGCTAGTTATGATACGTATAAAGTGAAACAGTTAAACGTAGATAGTGTTAAAAATCAGATATCATCAACGCGAGATGCTATACGTGATGGTGTTTATAAATTGCATACAACTGTACAAGATCTTGAAAAGAAATATCAAGAAGTGCTAATTAATGAAAAGACCTTATTAGAAGGTGTAAAAAGCACAAAATTGTATTATGAATTAGGTATGGTTCCGCATTTAGAATTGCTTAAAATTGAAAATCAATTAGAGACATTGCAATTTCAAAAATTTAATTTAGAGGCACAACATCAACGGCTGTTGCTTCTGTTGAACGAACCGTGGCTTGCTTCATCTGGAGCAAACTAACACTCTTTAAATAACAATGGAAAATACGCGAATGTCTTATTAAAGACATTCGTCTTTTTTTGCCAATGTATGTTATAATGTCGAAAAGGGAACTTCAAGGTGGGAGAATAGATTTGCAAAACAAAAAGAAATTGCTTATAATCACACTTGTGATTCTTCTCGTGCTGTCTGGGGCGCCCGTTTATGCAATGGAGGGCGATACAGTTCTAGAGCCAAAAACTAGAGTCACAGCTTTGGCATATGATAGAATGTTGCCTTTTACGAATGTAACACAGAGAGTGGCTATCATTGATACAGGGATCTCATGGGAGCATCCCGCCTTGTCAGATATTGACGTCATTTATTGGCGCAATATGTTCGACGAATCAAATGATGTAGTAGACAAACATGGACATGGCACACAAATTGTCGGATTACTTGCATCAAATGGTAGGTCAGGGGCACTTAAAGGTTTACTTCCTAATGCAAAATACATCATTCTAAAAGGACTTAATGATAATGGAGAGACTGAAGATTATGTTCTGGCACGTAGTATTTATCGGGCCGTTGATTACGGTGCAAGAATTATTGTTTTATCTCTTGGGATATCAGTCAACTCCGATATACTGAAGGATGCTGTTGATTATGCATATGACAATGATGTGCTGATTGTGGCAGCAGCGGGGAATAATACCCGACAAGTACAATACCCAGCCGCATATCCAACAGTTTTGTCAGTAGGTTCTGTTGCTGATAATGGGGTTCGTTCGTCTTTTACCCCAGCAGGCTATGAACTAAATGTTCTAGCGCAAGGAGAGCAAGTTAATGTCTTGAAACTTCGTTCTGGAACTCGATACGCAAATGGAACTTCGATGGCAACGCCGATGGTAGCAGCATTTGCAGCGCGTTTAATACAGGAAAGTCCCACAGCAACGATTGAAGAAGTGATGTCATATATTTTATTTAGCAGTAAGAATGCTCATAATTGGAATACGCAGCTTGCATATGGAGAAGTTGATTATGATCAATTGTCTGGGATAGGAATTAATAAATTATTACAGGATCAGACAAATACGACTCCGGCGAGAGCAATCAATCTATCGCGTTCGGGGGTATTCAGCTCCAGATTAACAAATAGTAATCAATATCGTTGGTATCGCATCGATCCGGGTCATGAAGGTAGTATTACTTTGACATATCGAAATCGAGTAAATCGTTCTTTGCGGCTCGATGTTTTTGATCAGAATATGAGGTTGCTTAATAGTAGCTGGTTAGCATCTGATGGGCAGAAGACAACATTTCGTGTCAGTAGAGAAGCTTGTTACCTAAGGGTAGGTAGTGATAGGGCAAATACCCCAATGACTGCAAGTTTTATTCTGGATTACGGAATAGGTGCTGATATTTGGGAGCCGAACAATACCCCTGATAGAGCAGTAGAGCTACCTCTGCAAGCAAACATTTCAGCCACTTTGCATACTGCCAATGATTATGATTGGTTTTACGTAAATGTTCAGGAACAGGGAGATTTGAGAATACTTGCTACAGGAATTCCGGAGCATATGGATCCGATATTGGTTATTCAAAAAGGTGGCACTAGACATACTGTTGACTATAATGCTGCCGGTTATTCGGAATCTTTTTATAGTTCAAGAGAACTCGGTACTTTCTATTTTGGTATTCGCGATTATAACGGTAATGTTATTAATTACCCGTACACAGTTGATGTCAGTTTTCGACTTTTAAATGCAGCGAAATACACGGACATCACATATCATTGGGCGGAAAGCGATATTCGATATTTATATCAAGAGGGAATTCTCACTGATTTTAGCGGAACTCGTTTCCATCCTAATCAAGCGATTACGCGAGCAGAATTTATCAGTATGATTGTAACTCAGATGAAATTAGCAATTCCAAAATCTAATAGCCGTGCTTTTAGTGACGTGCCGGTCAACCACTGGGCTCATCAGGCGATCTCTACCGCTAAACAATACAAATTGCTCAATGGATATCCTGATCAAACATTTCGACCGAATGAGCGAATCAGTAGGGCTGAAATTGCAATATTGATGTATAATGCCTATCAAAGTCAGCTTCCCAAGACAGCATACAATACGTTTTCCGATGTACCGTCAAATTATTGGGCGAATCAAGCAATTAGTAGTTTGACGAGAGGTCAAATTTTACAGGGATATCCTAATGGATACTTTTATCCTAATAATTCTATAACACGTGCGGAAGCAGCAGCTATGATAGCGAGAATCATGAAAAAATAATCAGTAATTATGAAACATTTTCATTGATAATAACGTCTATAATTTGGAAAAGCCATATCAGGCAGGAGAAATTCCTGGTTTTGTAGAAAAAGAAAGTATGCGAAAAAAGAAAAGGGAACAGGAGATGATCAAGTGACAAAAACTAATATACATAAAATAACATTGATAGTAACAATTATAGCACTTGTGTTAACGGTCACCCCAAACGGAATCGGACAAGTACAGGCAACAGGATATTCTCCATTCCATGATGTTGCAACAAATCATTGGGCGTTAGCTCATATTTTAAAAACAGAATTGCGTGGAGTTATTTCAGGTTATGGCAATGGTCTGTTTAAGCCTGATCAAACAGTAACACAGCTAGAAGCAGTTGTTATGGCTGTGAGAGCCATGGGACTAGAGAAGGCAGCTGATAATACAAATAACCAATTAGACACTTCTAAATATGATTTGCCGACATCTTGGAATGCTAAGGGATTTGTCAGTGTAGCAATTAAGGAAAAGCTTGTAGATGAAGGAACCTTTCGACCGAATGCGGGTGCATCAAGAGCTTGGACGGCTCAATTATTGATACGGATGTTAGGTATGGAAGAAGAGGTCAATCCTACAGCAATAACGGACTTTGTCGACGATGCACAGATACCTGTTTTTGCGAAGCGTTATGTAGCTTTGGCGGTGCAGAAAGGGGTTGTCTCCGGATATCCGACGACTTCGGGTAAGTATGAATATCGTCCTAATCAGGCAGTTACTAGAGCAGAGTTAGCGACTCTGATCAGTCGTTCTGATCGATATATGAATGATGTTGCTGGACAGCTTCCTGTTGGTGTGATTGAAAGTGTAACAGAGAGTCAGATAGTAGTTGTTACCGGTGAAAATCAAAAAACGACATATCGGTTGTCAGATACGCTAGCAGTTTATAATGATTCATACAATAAAATAGCCTTGAGTCAATTAGCTATATCAGATGCGATTCGTTTTTATGCTAATTCGTCGAGAGAATTGGCATATATTGAAAAGATCAATCCGATATATTATACGAATCTCCCTGTTGTAGAAAAAGAAGAAGCACCAGTAGCAGAGACTAATACACATAAAGGGGCACTACTACAAATTTACCCGGAGCAGCGTGTAATTATCATTAAGAAAGAAGATAACACGTTGTATACAGCTACTTATGGCACCAATGTAGTTGTACGAGATGTTGTACAAAATAAATCAGTTTCGATAGGAGATTTACATGTAGGCGATGAAGTGACGCTAGCATCAACATCTAATATGATCACAAGAATTGAGCTGACGAAATCATCCGAAGAAGCTATTTTAAAAGGGAAGATATTTGCCCTTGATCTCGAACAAGGAATTTTGACGATTGAGAACAACGGACGTTATACGGCATATCTAATTGACGATGTCGTTAATGTTGAATATGAGGGAATCCGTTTTGCTACCGTGCGCGATTTAGTTGTGGGTGATGAAGTGCAATTGCAGCTAAACAAGGAGCGCGTCAGTAAAATAACATTATTAAAACCATATAAAGTAGTGGATGATCGTGGAAGTATTGTTGCCATTTCTGTAAAGGATAAAATCATTACGGTTCTTACTAGTGAATCAACGCCAATCGCTTATAGAGTAGATGACAAGACAATATATAATATCCCAGATGTTGTATATCCTACGATTGCCGATTTAGCTGTTGGGGATCAAGTAAAGTTTACCATTGATGGGGAAGTCTTAACTAAAGTAGAGGTTCTTAACAGAGGAGCCGTCGATACAATTCGTGGGAAAATTGTCGACCTTAATACGGCATACTCTATTATAACAATTGAGACATCCGCGAATGATTTAAAAACCTTTAAATACGATAACATGTTAGACATTTATCTTGACAAAGAGCCGGATGGGAAATTGAGTGATTTGCGTGAAGGACGCTATGTTACATTAATTATTGATAAAGATATACTTAAACGTATCACGATTAATAATACAATCGAAGGAGAAGTGGAATCTTACAATAGAACACGTGGTACAATTGCAATCAAGCATGATGGTGGTCTTGTTACGTATGAGATTGATAATAACACGACAATTGAGATCTTTAATATCAGCCGACCGGAAATTAGTGATTTGAAGCGAGGCATGTCTATTATCGCTCATCTTGATGGTAACCGCATTAAACGAGTACAGACTAAATCATCGTTTGCGTCAATCGTTACATCAGTCAACACGAGCTGGGATCGCATTGAAGTTCAAGATCCTAATGATACTAGAGAAGTATTGCGTTACTATATCTATTCTGACACAGAAATTGAAATAGATGGAATATCTAAGGCTAAATTAGAGAACGTAAATGTTAATGATGCTGTGGAGCTGTCGTTTATTGGATATGATTTGGAGAGCATGAAAGTAATTCCACCAGTTTATGGGAATGTCACATCTGTCAATACGGCGACTAACCGTTTGTATGTTAGAGGAATTGATCGTAATTTGGATATTGTGCTAAATAATGATGTGGAAATTTATTCAACTACAGGCAATCGAATTTCGGCAGGAGTTGTTAAAGGAGACGATTTTGTTAAAGTAATAACCATTGGGGATAAAACGAGAATCTATTTAGCAGCAGTGAATGAAGTTGAGTTTTTTGACACATTAGGATCGCGCATCTACTATTATGATAGCTCTAGAAGCTATAAAAACCAAGTAGTAGATGGAAAAGTGCAAGTTTGGAAAGGAAGTACGTATTATTTGATTGGAGATATCGCTAAAGGATCGACAATTGTTCTGTATACGTTTAACGATCAGATACTTGGAATTAAGATTAAATAAAGGTGAATAAATGAACAGATTTAAGCAATTTGTAACCTTTGAAAATTGTATATTTGTGATACTACTGTTCATTATGGTTATAAGCCCGTATTATCGCGGGCTTTTTTTTGCTGAGAACTATTTTGTATTCCATTTGATTTGCATTGCCCTGTTTATTATTTTGGCTGTGTTCCGGTGGGGTGCTAGAGGTGCAAAGGTGAAAGGTTTGAACGATAGCAATTCGTCATTACCGTGTAGACTTATCGACTGTCTTTTCTGGTTGTTGCCTTTTGCTTATTTGATCTCTATGATTGGTGCCGTAGAACCAGGGTTAGCACGTAATGAATTCTTGCGCAACTTCAATAATGTCATCGTTGCGATGATCATTATAATGACTGTCAAGACACGGATACAGCAACAAATTGCAGTGGGAACATTCTTTTTGACGACAGTGTGGGTAGCGGTATTTGGATATGGTGTTATGTTTGGTATCTGGGAATTCCCGGATGGAATGCTTGGGAACCGAATGTCATCTGTATTCCAATATCCCAACACGTTAGCGGCCTTTGTTGGTGCAGGTTGTTTGATGGGATTGTTTTTAATACTACACTATATGGTCGAAAGCACAAATCAATGTGAAGATTTGGTTTCAGATAGTATAAAGAAGTGGAACACTTGGCTCATTCCTTGGTTTCTCGTGGTTGTGACCTTGCTGTTCTCCGTCATGCTTCATACGGGATCGCGAGGCGGATGGTTCGTATTTATCGTCGTGTATGTTATTTCTTTGCTTGTAGTCCCATTACGTCAAAAATTGTTTTACATAATACTATCTAGTGTGAGTATGGCATCAGGAGTATATTTATATATTTTGACAAATCGTATGGCAAAGGGAATCAAAATATATGAAATTGCTAGTCAGAAAAGCATTGACGATCCAACTATGTCAATTGATCCTAGCTTAGTAGTTGACTACTCTTCGTATATAACTAAATTTACATTGCTTGCTGTAGCGCTTTATGGAATTGCTTTTGTTTGCAATCTCTTATATCAATGGATCAGTCAAGATCAAAAGAGACACCGTCAAGGACAAGTTGCTTTGGGGACAATAGTTATTATAATTATCATTGCTGGAATATTTTTAGCACCGCAATTGTTAACGGAATCAGCAAATCTAGACTCCTTAAATACAGTGTGGCAGAGATTACAAACATTACAGAATATAGAATCTACAAGTACAGATTTACTGCGGTTTACATTTAATCGTGACGCAATGAAAATTGTCCAAGACTATCCGATATTTGGAGCTGGCGGAGGAGCTTGGCAAGGGTTATTTCAAAAGTACCAAGATCATCCTTATTGGAGCACACAGGCACATACTTACTATATGCAGTTAGCGACGGAAACAGGGATTTTTGGATTGTTCTCTCTGTTGGTGCTTTTATGTGGTGTTGCTATCGTATTTTTCATAGTTATTTGTAAGGCTGATGAAGCTTACAAGTTACAGTTGTGGGGAGTTGCTATTGCTTTACTAATATTGCTTGCACATAGTGCGGCGGATTTTAATATGGCATATTCGAGTTACAGTGGATACGTATGGATGCTGTTTGCGCTGATTGTCACTTGTGTGAGTAAGAAGCAAGGGAATCGAGCAGGACAAGTGGAACAAGCAAGAAATTTAAATCGCGATACTGGTTATTTAAACAAATTAGTATCTCCAATCACTGAGCGTGCAACTTTTCGTTGGATCCAATCGGCAATTATTATTTTAATAACAGTCACTGTATTTTTTGTCAACATACAGCCATTGAATGCAATCAACAATTACCAGAAATCGTTAGTGTTAAATCAACAGAAACAGGTGACAAAGTCATTTGATGTCATCCGAGCGGCATATCAGTCGGATTCTAAAAATGTTAATATATTGATCTATTATACGAAATTTCTAAATGAAATTGTTGTTTCAGAGACAAAGGAAGATGTCAAACAACAATACCTGCAACAGTTATTTGCAATATTGAAAAAAGCATCAGAGCAGTTCCCGTATAACACGCGAATTCAAAATCAACTAATCGATATGTACTTTACCCATGGATATACTGTCGATGCCGTCAATGGGCTAAATCGGCTAGTTGAAATTGCTCCGTACGTACCGAATTATTATGATCGCAATATCGAGTACAATTATCGTTTAGGGTTATTGCATTTTGAACGAAAAGAGGAAACTGAAGCACGTCAGTATTGGCAACAAGCAATTAATGCTTACGAGCAATATATACGCTTACATAAGAAAATTGTTGAACATCAGCAGCCAAATGAACATCAATTTCGTATTCAACAAGTGACTCGTCTATATACAGCTCTAGCGTATTATTCATTAGATCAACCCCAAAATGCTGATGAAGTTTTGAAAATTTTAATACCAGATACTTTAGAAGGGAAGGTATTTGGTGCTGCTATACGAGAGACTGCAATAGTTGATGCAATTACTAATGAAATGATTCAGTCATGGCTGGGGAAACTAAAATAGGATAAAGTTTAAGAAATTTGATAATATAGTGTCGGGTAACATAGAAATTATAAATAAAAAATTATCATAATATTTCAAACAGTTATAATGTGTGATATGCTCTATTTGTAGTGTGAAGCACATACAGATATAAACAATCAAAATATAATCGATGTTATTGCGTCGAAATTCAGGAGTGGAAAAGTTTATGATTAAAAATCAACAGCACGCACAGCAAAGTAATCAATATGCTACCTGCGAAGATGAAATTGATCTACGAGATTTAATTCGAATTTTATGGAATCGCAAATGGCTGGTGATTGTTTCCGCGATATTATGTGTTTGTTTAGCGCTTGGCTTCACTATGATACTTAAGCCGGTTTATCAAGCTGATGGGAAAATTGCCCTTGGCAATACAGGTCATGAGATGTATACAAGTGCGGCTTCGGCCCAAGAAGTATTTTTGAGTCGAGATATGATGCGTAAAGTTGTAGAAAAGTTTGATTTAAAGAATGAAGAAACAGGAGAATATTTAGATGTAGAGAAATTTAAAGAGAATTTCACTATAAATCCGATCGGTAACACTCGTTTAATTCAAATCCAAGTGCGTCATACTGATCCGGAAACAGCACAGGGAATTGCCCGATTCATACGAGAAGAGTTTATTGCTCAGTCGGAAGAGACATTTTTAGAGAAGAAAAAATTGATCGAAGAACTGTATCAGCAATACATCGAACGCTTTGAGCAGATATCGCTCAGTTTGGAACAGAATAAACGAGCATTGACTGCTATTGAAACAAATCAGGGAATTGGTGCCGCAGAAAAAGATCTAGCTAGAGCACGTTTGATTGACTATGTAACTAAAGATGAAAATACACTCAATACGCTAGAATCACAAATTCGCGATGTTCAAATACGACTTCTTGATATGGAAGGGGCAAAAGTATTTGAGACAGCAGTAGTTCCACAAGTGCCAATATCACCGCATAAAATTCTGAATTTAGCAATTGGACTCGTATTTGGTGTGATGGTTGGAATCTTTGCAGTATTCGTGCTGGAGTACTTTAAGAACACCTCGCTCAATTTAAACAAGAAATAGACAGAATCATTACTTGACAAAAAGCCTATTATGAGTAAAAATTATACTCGTAAAGGCTTTTTTATAATTAAAACAACAAACGGAGAGTTATCATGTTAGATTCATTAATTACATCAAAGACACGAATTAAATTACTCACAAAATTTTTCCTAAATCCGAATACAAAGGGATATTTGCGTAGCCTCGCAGATGAATTTGGCGAATCGACAAATGGTGTTAGAGTTGAATTAAATCGCCTGACAGAAGCCGGTATTTTGGAAAGTGAGACGGAGGGAAGGATAAAGCTTTATAAAGCTAACAAACAACATAGCTTGTTCAATGACATCCATAATATTGTAAAGAAATTTATTGGTATTGACCAGATCGTTGAACAAATAGTGGGAAAACTCGGCGATGTCCAAGCAGCATTTATTACCGGCGACTATGCCAGAGGCATCGATTCCGGTATTATTGATTTGGTTATTGTCGGAAATATTAATAGAAACTATCTCAATCAACTAGTAGAGAAAGCGGAAATGTTGATTCAGCGGAGAATTAGAACATTAACGATATCGATAGAAGAACTTCAACAGTATGAGCAACGTATCGGCAAAAAGGAAAAACCGTTAGTTGTGTGGGATAGGATAAAGAAGCATGAGAAAGAGGTTTGTTCATTGAAAATAGATATTTAAAAGAAAATTGATTGGGAGGGCACTTGTAATTTATTGATTAAGTAGGGAGAGCTATAACTATGGGCTATTTAAGAATTAAAAGAGGAATCGATATTATTTTATCATTATTAGGTCTTATTATCTTATCTCCGATGTTCTTAATTTTAATTATCGTAATTAAGCTTGATTCAAAAGGACCTATTCTCTTTAAACAAAAAAGAATTGGAATCTATAAGTGTCATTTTAACATATTGAAATTTAGAACCATGCGGATTGATACGCCGAAAGATACTCCGACTCATTTATTGGAAGAACCTGATCAATATATCACGAAGGTTGGTAAATTTTTGAGAAAAACTAGTCTAGACGAATTACCACAAATTATCAATATCTTAAAAGGTGAGATGAGTATAATTGGTCCGAGACCAGCCCTCTGGAATCAGCACAATCTTATTAAAGAGAGGGACAAATATGGCGCGAATGATGTACCTGTAGGACTTACCGGATGGGCGCAGATTAATGGAAGAGATGAGCTAGAAATTGATGTAAAGGCTAGGCTTGATGGAGAGTATGCCGAGAAAATTAGTTTTATGATGGATATCAAATGTTTCTTTGGAACAATATTTAGTGTCTTGAGAAGTGATGGTGTCGTTGAAGGTGGAACTGGTGCAAAAGAAACTGACAATAAATCGGTGAAACAATAGAGGTGAACAGATGTTATTGGTAACAGGGATTACGGGACATACAGGTAGATATTTCTTACAAGAACTAATTGATCATGAGTACAAAGGACCGATTCGCTGCATCGTTAGGGAAACATCTGACACTTCAATGTTGGATAATAGTGGATTAAACGTTGAGAAGGTTTATGGAGATCTCAATGATAAAGAGTTCATAAAAAGAATTATGAATGGTGTCGGTGCTATTATGCACATCTATAACATTCACCATTCTCCAATGATTATTGAAGCTGCTATCGAGAACAATGTCAGTCGAGCTATTTTGGTTCATACAACAGGTATTTATTCCAGTTTCAAATATGCATCTCAAGGTTATAAGGATGTTGAAAGGAAAGTTTTAGAAATAACTTCAACTCTAAACTGTCCTACAAAAGTTACGATTCTTAGACCAACAATGATTTATGGTGACTTGTGTGATAGCAATATGAGCAAGTTTATAAAGATGATAGACAAATTAAGAATCATACCAGTAATAAATGGTGGTAAGAACTTAATTCAACCTGTTAACGCTAGAGATTTAGGGAAAGCTTTTTATACAGTACTTATATCTTCTGAGAAAACAGTTGAAAAAGCATATGACTTATCGGGTGAAAAGCCTTTACAGATGATAGAAGCTTTCACGCTGATAAGCGACAATCTTAATAAGAATACAATCTTTGTGAGTGTACCTCTTGGATTAGGGATTTTGTCCGCTAAAATAGCCAAGGTATTTACTTTTGGAAAGATAGATTATGTAGAAAAAGTTCAGAGGATGGGAGAAGATAGAAGTTATCCGCATAATGAAGCCAAGAACGATTTTAATTATAAGCCTATGAGTTTTGAAGATGGTATAAGAATGGAAGTGAATCAATATTTAGCGAATTAATTATGTGATGAAAGTAGAGGTGGGAATATGAAAATAGCTGTACTTTCAAGCCATACGTCATCACTATTTTGGTTTCGTATGGATATGATGAAAGACTTTATAAAACACGGACATGCCGTTATTGCTTTAGGACCAGAACCCGAATTAAACTGGGAAAATAAATTTATGGAGAATGGAATTCGATATCAGCGACTCTTTGTAGAACGAAATGGCATAAATCCATTTAGCGATCTAAGGACATATAAAGAACTTAAGAAATTTATGAAAGAAGAAAAACCTGACAGAGTTTTTGCATATCAAGCTAAGACAGTGGTATATGGAAGTCTCGCAGCAAAGGCAAATAGTATCAAAGAAGTTTATCCTTTGATAGCTGGCTTAGGTTCGATTTTTAGAGGTGTAGGATTTAAGAATAAAATAATTAAGATGGTTATGAAGATTGAATATCGTTTAGCATGTGATGCGAGCAAGAAGGTATTTTTTCAAAACAATGATGACAAGAAAGAGTTTATTAATAACGGACTTATTCAAGAAGAAAAAGCTGTCATTATTAATGGGTCAGGCGTGAACCTAGACAAATTCAAACCAGAACCATTGCCTAATACGCTAGCGTTCTTGTTTGTTGGTAGATTAATCAAAGATAAAGGTATAATGGAGTATTTAGAAGCCAGCACGAAAATTAAGGATGAATATCCTGAAGTAAGATGTTTACTTGTGGGACCTTATGATAGTAATCCATCAGCTTTACAACCGGATGAACTACGACCTTTTATAGATCGGGGTATCATAGAGTATTTTGGAGAGCAGACTGATGTCAGGCCGTATTTAAAACAGTGCAGTACTTATGTATTACCTTCCTATCATGAAGGGACTCCTAAGACTGTCCTTGAAGCAATGGCAATGGGACGCTCAATTATTACCAGTGATGCACCAGGGTGTAGAGAGACTGTCACTGATGGGTATAATGGGTATCTGGTGCCTATTAAAGATATAGATACTTTAGTTGGGAAAATGAAATCTCTAATAGAAGATCAAGAAACTAACAATATTATGGCAGAACGTAGTTTAAAACTTGCAAAAGAAAAGTATGATGTTAATTTAGTTAATAAATCTATTATGGAAATTATGGGATTATTATAGCAAGAAGGAGAATTTAAAATGAATTTATTTGAAAAAATCAAAAATAGGGAAGAGAAGATTTCGCTTGTAGGTCTTGGTTATGTCGGGATGCCAATTGCGGTTGCTTTTGCTAAAAAAGCGGATGTTATTGGATTTGATATTAGCAAAGAAAAAGTTGAGTTATATAAAAAGGGAGTTGATCCAACAAAAGAAGTTGGAGATGATGTGATAAAAGCAACAACAGTAGAATTCACGACCGATGAGGAAAAACTTAAAGAAGCAAAGTTTCACATTGTCGCAGTCCCTACTCCGGTAAAAGCTGATCACACACCAGATTTGAAACCAGTAGAATCAGCAAGTAGAACGGTAGGAAGAAATATTACTAAAGGTTCAATTGTTGTGTTTGAATCTACAGTTTATCCGGGTGTAACTGAAGAAATTTGTATTCCAATTCTTGAGAAGGAATCAGGAATGAAATGTGGTGAAGATTTTAAGGTGGGCTATTCACCTGAGAGAATAAATCCTGGTGACAAAGTACATAGACTTGAGACAATCGTAAAAGTTGTATCTGGTATGGATGAAGAGTCTCTGGATGTTATTGCAAAAGTTTATGAGCTTGTGGTTGAGGCCGGAGTACACAGAGCAGAATCGATTAAAGTAGCAGAGGCTGCAAAGGTTATTGAGAACTCTCAAAGAGATATCAATATCGCATTTATGAATGAACTTTCAATTATCTTCAATAAGATGGGGATTGATACAAAAGAAGTTCTTATAGCTGCAGGAACTAAGTGGAACTTCCTGAACTTCTTCCCAGGACTAGTTGGTGGTCACTGTATTGGTGTAGATCCTTATTACCTTACGTATAAAGCTGAACAGCTAGGATACCATTCACAAATTATTCTTTCAGGAAGAAGAATTAATGATAATATGGGCAAATACGTAGCTGAGAATTTAATAAAGAATCTTATTAAAGCAGATGTACCAGTGAAAGATGCTAAAGTAGCAATCTTAGGATTTGCCTTCAAAGAGAACTGCCCTGATACGAGAAATACCAAAGTCATTGATATTGTCAATGAGCTTAAAGAATATGGAATCAATCCGATGATAGCAGATCCGGAAGCTGATGCCAAGGAAGCAAAACATGAGTATGGTATTGTGTTTGATTCAGTAGAGGGTATTAAAGAGATGGATGCAGTTGTTGTAGCTGTTGGACATGACCAATTCCTAAAATTTACCATGGAAGACTTCAACAAGATGTTTAAAGAAGGAACTAACGGAAGAAAAGTATTGCTTGATATTAAAGGAATTCTAGATAGAAAAGAGTACGAAGCAGCAGGATATAAGTACTGGAGACTTTAAAGGAAGGTAGTGCATATCATGGGGTACGAAAATATAACATTTGAAAAAGATAGTGTATTTCTCGTAACGGGTGGGGCTGGGTTTATAGGTTCCAATCTGTGCGAGGTTTTATTAGATGTAGGTTACAAAGTAAGATGTCTAGATGATCTTTCTAATGGTAAACAGGCTAATGTGGACTTGTTTATAGATAATCCTAACTATACCTTTATAAAAGGAGACATAAGAGATTTAGATACATGCATGAAAGCTTGTGAAGAAGTAGATTATGTTTTAAATCAAGCAGCTTGGGGCAGTGTTCCGAGAAGTATTGAAATACCTTTACTTTATGAGGAAATCAATATTAGAGGAACACTCAATATGATGGAAGCGGCTAGGCAAAATGGAGTTAAGAAGTTTGTTTATGCTTCTAGTTCATCCATATACGGAGATGAGCCTAATCTCCCCAAACGAGAGGGCAAGGAAGGGAATTTACTTTCACCATATGCTCTAACCAAAATGGTCGATGAAGAATATGGGAAGCTTTATACAAAACTTTATGGATTAGATACTTACGGATTAAGATACTTTAATGTATTTGGCAGAAGACAAGACCCAAATGGAGCATATGCTGCAGTAATACCGAAATTTATTAAACAACTTCTAAATGATGAACAACCAATAATAAATGGTGATGGGAAGCAAAGTAGAGATTTTACTTATATAGCAAATGTAATTGAAGCAAATCTGAAAGCATGTAAGGCATCTTCAGAAGTTGCAGGTGAAGCTTTCAATATCGCATATGGTGGTAGAGAATATTTGATCGATGTTTATAATTCACTTTGTAAGGCACTTGGAAAAGATATTGAGCCAATCTTTGGACCTGATAGAAAAGGTGATATTAAGCATAGTAATGCTGATATAAGTAAGGCAAAAGAGATGTTGGGGTATAATCCAAGCTGGAGCTTCGAGAGAGGAATTGAAGCTGTAATAGAATGGTATAGGGAGAATTTATAATGGAGGAAAATACCGTAAAAATATTTATAGTATTACCATCATTTGATACGGGTGGGGCACAGCAATTTGTATTAAATTTATGCTCATTTTTAGTAAATAAAAAAATTGATGTAACAGTTATTGCTTTAAGAAGATCCAAAAATCAAATTTATAGCAAGCGTTTTAGAGGGATTGGTGTAAATATAATCGATTTTGAAAAAAAACGAGTATCATATTCTTTTTTTTCTCTAAGACAATATATAAAAAGTTATAAGCCTAACGTGGTAATTAGTACTGTTCATAATGTAGATTTACTATTAGCTATTACTAAATTTACACTAAATAAATTTAAATTAGTAATAAGAAAAGCGAGTTTTCCCTATAAACGGGGGATTCGGGAATATTTCTACCACTTTGATAGGATACAAAATTTAATAGCAGATAAGATCATTGTATTGACCCAAGAAATGTACAACTACTATATTGAAAAACCAGGTATAGATAATTCTAAGATTGAAATTATTAATAACATGGTGGATAAAGATAATATATATAATATGAGTTTAGAAGAAGTAGAAGAGGAACATCTTTTTAACAGTAACGAATTCAATTTAATTTCAGTAGGACGTTTAGTATTTGAGAAAGGTTATGATATTTTACTAAGAGCTTTTTTAGAAGTTAAACAAGAGTATAAAGATATAAAGCTTGTTATAGTGGGAGATGGCTACGAGAAGGAAAAGCTAATAAAAATTATCAAGGAAAATGATATTCAAGATGTTTATATTATTGGATTCAAACAAAATCCCTATAAATATATCGCAAGAGCAGATTTATTTGTGTTGTCTTCTAGATTTGAGGGTTTCCCAAATGTTATTTTAGAGGCAATTGCGTGTAAAACTCCAGTTTTAGCTACAAAATGTAAAACGGGTCCCACAGAGATTATTACTAATAGATTTGACGGTTTTTTAGTTAGAGCTGAGGATTCGAAAGAACTTAAATCTATGATAAAACACATTTATGAAAATAGAAACTTACTAAAAAAAATATCAGATAATGCTAGTGATACATTATCTAACTATTCTGTTGATATAATTTGTCAAAGATATCTAGACTCTATAAATAAATTATAAAGTGACTATATAGGAGAGTTTATTAAATTATGAGAATAATTATTTTTACCAAATACAACAAAATGGGTCCCAGTAGCTATTATAGAGTGTATCAATTTCTAGAAAAAAGTAATCAAAAGTATTCCATTGATATTCAGTACTTTTGGGGAGATTATTATTTTAAGTATATTGTAAATAAAATTGGGTTTCAAAAGTATGTATTTATTTTACCAGGATTATTTATTGGGGTGTTACGCAGATTGTTTTTTCTTTTCTTTAAATTATACAGATATGATGCAGTTCGAATCGAAAAGGATTTTTTACCTGGTTTCCCCGTTTTATTTGAATATTTCATAAAATTTGTATTAAAAAAGAAAATTATTTTTGAATTTGATGACGCTGTATTTTTAACGAATTTTCCCAGAAACAAGACACCTAAATTAATTTCATTATCAAATGTTGTAATAGCGGGGAATAATCTTTTAAAACAATACGCTCAAAAATACAATAGCAATATAACCGTAATTCCAACTGGAGTAGATTATGAGCAATATATGAATATTAAGTCAGTTAGAGTTGAATGGTCAAGCAATATTGTGATTGGTTGGATTGGGTCAAGTAGTGGGTTGAAATATATTAAAGAAATTGAACCTGCGTTATTTAACTTAGAGAAAAAAGGATATAAGTTTGAATTTCGAATAATTTGCAATGAAGATATTGAATTAAAATTAAAGAATAAGAAATTCATTAAGTGGAATAGAGATTCAGCAGATATAGATATGTCATATTTTGATATTGGAATTATGCCGTTGTCTAATGATGAATTTAGCAAGTATAAATGTGGGTTTAAGATCATCCAGTATATTGCAATGAAAATTGCTGTTGTTGCAAGTCCGTATGGCATAAATCAAGAAATTATTAATAACGGTGAGAGCGGATTTTTAGCGGAGACGACATTAGAGTGGGAAGAAAGTCTTGAAAGATTGTTAATAGATAGTGAATTACGCAGAAAATTAAGTGAAGATGCTTATTCTGATACAATTGGGAAATTTGATTTAAGTAGAATACAGTTGAAATACGATGAAGTATATTCACGGCTACAGAAAAGCTAACGTTCAAAAAAGCATCTCAGTAGTAAAACTCTAGTAATATTTGTGAAATAGGTGATATCATTGAATAATGTCAAGTCGTATTTTAATAAGAATAAATACGAAGGGAGTATTCTAGTCCTTATAGCTATAATTATAGAAATCTTTTTTTATCTTTCCGAATCGGGCTTTAGTGTAATGTCTTATGTGGGGGCAGTAATAATTTTGTTCTCAGGATTAATGCTAACCCTAGAAAAGAGTACTTATTTGTTTTTTATTCTTGTAGCAAATCAAAGATTACTAGTTATCCTGGACAATGACATTTCATTAATTAATATTCTTATCATAACGATCATATTTAAACAAATACAAACAAATGTAATTAAATTTAGTATAAGTACTATTTTGATTATTGTTGGATTTGTTGCATATTCTATCATACCATCTTTTGTCGGGAGTAATTATTCTAATATTATTTTATTTGTTAGAGTTTTGGCACTGTTTATTATGTTGTTTAATATTCGAAAGTATAAGAATGATAAAAAGGAAATATATTCAAGGGTTTTACTATATTTTAGCTTAGGTTGCATAGTTATGGGGGTATTAGGAATTTTATTTGATCCCAATTTCGTATTAGGTACGAGCTATAGGTTTATGGGTAGTGCTCTTAATAATCCAAATGACTTCTCAATGATGTTGATTTTTTCTGTTAGTGTTTTAAGTGTATATTACAATATTAATCATAATCACAGATTAGAGATTTTCTTTATAGTTCTAGGTCTAGTTTTTTTTGGATTATTAACTCAATCTAGAACATTTATTTTTGGGCTTATTATTATTATATTTTGGTACCTTTTGTTTACAAATAAACAATTGAAATTTAGGAAAAAAAATATTGGGACTTCATTCATAATATTATTACTGATTGTTGTACTAGTTTCTATAAGTGATTTTCGTATAGTCTTTGAAGTCGCTTTGGATAGAATAATAAATCCTAGGCAGGGTGACATTACAGGTTCAAGATTTGAGCTATGGGGTCAATACTACGATTTTTTAGTTAATAATCCTAAATATTTATTTTTTGGAATTGGGATGAACTTGGATATTTTAAAGCAAGTTGGTATTAATTACGTTGCACACAATTTTTTAATTGAACATATTGTTAACTGGGGCATAGTGGGTCTTGTGATTTCATTCATTCTATTTAGACATTATTTAACATTATTTTTAGGTAAGCAAATTTCAAGGTTTAAATTATCTTTAGCACTTTCGTATGTTCCTTTATTAACGCTCGTAGTTCTGAGTTTAACAAGACATGCACCTCTCAATATTTCTTTTGTTACAAATTTCTTTATTGGGGTTATGGTGATTAAACTGTATTATGAAAGAGATAAAAATAAGCTTCCACAACAATAGAATTGAAATAAATAGAATAGAGATTTCAAATTATTCTTTATGCATCTAAATAACATACAAATGTTCAATATAACAATCAAGGAGAAAAAACTTATGTCGGAAATTATGGTTAGTATTATATGTATTGCATATAATCATGAAAATTATATTGCTGATGCACTTGAAAGTTTTTTAGAACAAAAGACATCTTTTAATTTTGAAATTATAGTTCATGATGATGCATCAAATGATAAAACAGCAGAAATAATTAAATCCTATGAAATTAAATATCCTAATATAATAAAAACGATATTACAATCGGAAAATCAGTATAGTAAAGACATAAAGATTTGCATGTTAAGCGCAGCTAGAGCTAAGGGTAAATATATAGCTCATTGTGAAGGGGATGATTATTGGATAGATACAAGTAAGTTGCAGAAGCAGGTTGAATTCATGGAAAGTCATCCAGACTGTAGTGCTTGTGTTCATGCTAATGAATTAGTGTCTGAGAGTACTAAAGAGATAATATCTTATTATAGACCTAGCAATCATAGTAGGTATTTTACTATTGAAGAGATTATTTTGGGTGGAGGAGGGATTTTTTCAACAAATTCAATCTTAGAAAAGTCTGAGTTCTGTCGCAATAGACCAGAGTTCTATATGAAATCAAAAGTTGGTGACTACCCAATGTTGATTCATTTGGCTTTAGTAGGGCGGATATTTTATATTGATGAGGTAATGTCGGCCTACAGAGTTAATTCTTTAGGATCATGGTCTCAAAAGATTCAAGCAAATAAAAAGTTCTTAAATGAACATTTAGAGAATACATTTGATACTTTAGAAAGAATAAATGAATATACAAATTTTAAGTATAATGAGGCTATTTCCAGAAGAAAACTTCACGTTCTTTTACTTAGGGGTGACTATAATAATATACTAAAAGGGAATCTAAGAAGCATTTATTTGAGAATGAAGCTAAGAACAAAAATCTATTATTTTGTAAAATGTAAATTTCCAGGGTTATTAAGGATTTTAAAGCGATTAAAGGGAAATGAAAATTATGCCAACAGAAATGAATAAAGTTAAGATTATAACATCGTTAATTTGGAAATTCATGGAACTTGGTGGCACCCAAGGGATGCAGCTTATAGTACAAATTGTTTTAGCAAGATTACTGGCTCCTGAACAATTTGGTACGATTGCTTTAGTGACCGTGTTTATATCAATAGCAAGGGTTTTTATACAAAGCGGTTTTAATACAGCCCTTATTCAAAAGAGAGATCCTGACGAAGTGGATTTTTCTTCAGTATTTTATATAAGTCTTTCACTCGCTGGAATTTTATACATGATTATTTATTTTACAGCACCGTTGATCTCTATATTTTATAGGGATCCAATACTAACATCGGTATTAAGAGTGCTATCGCTCACGCTATTTTTTGGGGCATTTAATTCTATTCAAAATGCATATATCGCAAAAAAAATGATGTTTAAAAAATTATTCATTAGTAGTCTCGGAGCAATTCTGATTTCAGGAATAATTGGGATCATTGCAGCTTTTAACGAACTAGGAATTTGGGCGCTTGTTATTCAACAATTAGTCAATCAAATTTCAATAACTATTATCTTACTAGCTATAGTCAGTTGGAGACCTAAACTGGTATTTTCTATTAAAAGAGTTAAATTATTATTTTCTTTTGGGTGGAAGTTATTAGCATCTACTTTGTTGGAAACTATCTATAGAGAGATAAGAACTTTGATTATTGGACGGGCATATAGTTCGGCTATGTTGGGTTTATATAATCGGGGAGAACAATTTCCAAAAGTTATTGTAGCAAACATTAATGGTTCAATTCAATCTGTAATGTTGCCAACTCTATCAGCGTGTCAGGACGATAAAGAAAAAGTAAAACGAATGGTTCGTCGTTCAATTGTAAGCAGCTCTTTTTTGATATTTCCTATGATGGTAGGGATGGCCGCTGTGGCAGAGCCATTGGTGAAAATCGTATTAACAGATAAATGGCTACCTGCTGTTCCCTTTTTACAAATATTTAGTATTTCATACGCACTGATGCCAATTCATACAGCAAATTTACAATCTTTAAATGCTATGGGAAGAAGTGATATATTTCTAAAACTCGAGATCATAAAAAAAGTTATTGGGATTTTCATTTTGTTCATCAGCATGCATTTTGGAATATATGCCATTGCATTTGGAATGTTAATTAGTGGATTGATTTCATCGTTTATTAATGCTTATCCTAACAAGAAATTGTTGAACTATGGTTACTTTGAGCAAATTAGGGATATCATGCCATCGTTGTCTATTTCAATTGTGATGGGAATCGCTGTCTACACATTAAACAGTTTAGATATTATTGCATGGAAGATGCTAATATTTCAAGTAATCACTGGAGTTATTGTATATGTAAGTTTAGCAACAGCTTTTAGGAATGAGAGCTTAAATTATTTTATTACAACAATTAAAGAGCTATTATTAAGAAAATAATTTATCGATAAAAATTTAGCGTAAAATGAAAGCATTCCTGTAGAACGAGAAAATCAGGGTTTGCAAAAGTAGAGACCTCACAATAGAATTTGATAGGATGAGTCGGCCGACAAAATCCAATCAAAACCATCGGAGGTCTGTACCATGAATTGTAGCCAAAATGAGAAGTTAAATCAAGTGACAGAAGAAACACTGGTGATCGGAGTCGACATCGCCCATGAAACACAGTGGGCCAGGGCATTCGACTGGCGGGGTGTAGAGCTTGGGAAGGTGTTCCGGTTTGAAAACAGCAAGGAGGGATTTAAGGCTTTTGACAGATGGGTGGAGAAACTAAAACATAGTGCAAAGAAAACCGCCGTCATGGTGGGCGCGGAGCCAACCGGTCACTACTGGTTCAATTTAGCGTCACATCTGAAGGAAAGCGGAATGAAGCTGGTTTTGGTAAATCCCCATCATGTCAAGAAAAGCAAGGAACTGGACGACAATCATCCGAGTAAATCCGACCGAAAAGACCCAAAAACCATCGCAAAGCTGGTATGTGAGGGTCGATACAACTATCCCTACATCCCAGAGGGCGTCTACGCCGATTTGCGAAGTATGATGGAGTGCCGGCGGCGGGTTTGCAAGGAGCTCAATCAAATTAAGAACCGCATCCAGCGGTGGCTTTCGATCTACTTTCCGGAATTTGTGAAGGTGTATTGCAAAATTGACACGGTGAGCGGCCTGCTTGTTTTGGAAAACGCACCGCTGCCGGAGGATATCCTCACCCTGGGAACTGCCGGGCTCAATGAGCTGTGGCGGAAATCCAAAGTGAAAGCCGTTGGGATAAAAAAGGCCATGAGCCTGTATGAAGCGGCCCAAAACAGCGTGGGATGCCACGGCGGAAATAGAGCCAGGCTGGAGCTTCGGCTTCTGCTGGCGGATTACCGCATCAAAACAGAGCAGTATGCCCAGATCATGACAGAAGTAGAGAAATTGGTGGAACAGATCCCCAACGCCGAAAAGCTGATGAAAATCAATGGCGTGGGGCTTGCCACGATAGCAGGTTTTGTAGCCGAGGTTGGAGACATTGGACGCTTTCAATCTCCAAAGCAGATACAGAAGTTGACAGGATTGGCTCTTCGAGAGAATAGTTCGGGTCAGAACAAGGGGCAAACCACCCTCAGCAGGCGAGGCAGGGCCAGATTACGAGCCATTTTGTTTCAGGCGGTGATGCCGTTGGTGGCTAAGAATCCGGAGTTTATGGAAATTCACCGGTACTATACTACCAGGGCAAAGAACCCGTTGAAAAAGAAGCAGTCGCTCATGGTACTGTGCTGTAAGCTCATCCGAGTGTTCTACGCCTTGCTCACCAAGGGCAGCGCCTATGACCCCTTAAAGCTGGTCGCTGATATTCACCGCCCTGCAGAGCTGCTGGCAGCCTAAACCTTACCCTGTGGGATGTTTTCTGAAAGCGTCACAGAATACGGATGTCCCTGTAAAACAAGATTTATACAAAGAAAGAGAGCCGGTAGTCAGTCGTTAGCACCTCCATCAGAGCTGTGACTCGGAATGAAAGCATTACTGACACCCATTTTGTGGATAGGCAGAACGAAGGAATTGAGGGCCTGGACTTCCAGTGACCCTGCTAGATGTGAGAGGTTTGCTGCCATGAGATGTATGGGATACCTTTGGCCGACAGAGCAGAAGAACACGACGCTTTGTTTGCTGTACCCATTTTCTCTGAATCCGGCATCCGATGCCGATTCGCATATCGCTTTCGTGCTTTGTGTGAAAAACTGTGATATCGGGAGATATCCGGAGAAAAATCTGAAATTATTAGAGAGGAGTTATTTAATGAACATTTTAATTATTGAATCTACAATCGTGCTTTGGGACAGAATAACTTTTAATGATGGAAACTAAAGATTGGTCAAATTTGTATTTAGGGGATTTTCAGCAGTAATAAATTGAGGGCATGGTTCAATTGTTCCGAGGGAGAATCTGATATATCGAATGTAAGAAATTTAGCTTATCCGGCATTTTTTTCGAACCGGCGAAGGGCGAGAATATTCGTGACTTAATTAATAACGAAATGGAGGGAGTATAGTGAAGATAGGAATTATGCAACCCTACTTCTTTCCTTATATAGGTTATTGGCAGTTGATAAATGCAGTTGATATGTTTGTTATTTATGATAATATTCAGTTTACAAAAAGAGGATGGATTAGAAGGAATCGAATATTAATGAATGGTGAAGACAAAATGATTTCTTTACCAATTAAGAAAGATTCAGATTATCTTGATGTTAATAAGAGATATCTTTCTGAGACCTTTGAAAAAGATAAGTTGAAAATAATTAACCAAATCAAAACAGCTTACAGTAAGGCTCTTGAATTTGATGTAGTATTCCCATTAATCGAATCAGCAATAAATTGTGGTGAAGACAATTTGTTTGACTTCATATATTCAACTATAAAAATAATTATTGATTATCTAGAAATAGATACGAAGGTTATTATATCGTCTGAAATTGAAATGGATCATTCGTTGGCAAATAGAGATAGAGTTGTAGAAATATGTAAAAAGCTTAAAGCTGATCAATATATTAATCCTATAGGTGGAACAGAACTCTACGATAAAAAAGATTTTAAAGCCAATGGGGTCGTTTTAAATTTTTTAAAAACTGATCCATTAAAGTATAAGCAATTCGACAATCCCTTTACCCCAAATCTATCCATTATTGATGTTCTTATGTTTAACTCAAAAGATAATGTCAAAAAAATGTTAAGTAAATATACTTTGCTTTGATTGGAGGGAGGTAAATCTAATGAACTATGCTTTTTATATTTCTAGTACAGCTACTAGGTTATCTAAAATAATTAAGAAGAGAGACAATTTTTTAAAGGATGTTTCAGTAGTGTTTTCAGATGATAAAAGAAATGAATACTTAAAAAAGGATCTGGAGGAAATAGGGATTGAATATATATTATATGACTATAAAGAAATAGAATGTAATAACATCTCTAAAAGTGAAAAATTATCAAATATGCTATTACAAATTCTAAAAAAATATAAGGTTGATTACTGTTTTTCATTTGGAGCACATATTCTAAAGGGAGAATTGCTAGATGTCTATAAGAATAGGATCATTAATTTTCATCCGTCGTTATTACCAGATTATCCAGGTGTTAGAGCTATAGACCAAGCAATTGCTGATGGTGCTAGATATCTTGGGAATACAGCTCATTTTATTGATTCAGGAATAGATACTGGTCCGATTATTCTCCAAAGTGTTCAATCCATAGAAGCATTTTATTTGGGTGGTTATGATGCAATTCTAGATGTGCAAATAGAGATGTTATATAGAATTGATAAGTTAATAAAAGAAGACAGAATTAAAATAGAAGAAACAAAAGTCAAAATACTAAATGCAGATTATATTACTCATGCATTTTTTCCAAATTAAAAAAGATTCAAGAGGTGAGCTAGACATGTCAATACAAGTAACAAAATCTTCAATGCCCAAATTTGAAGAGTACGTTAATGAAATAAGAGATTTATGGGACACTCACTGGCTGACAAATATGGGAGTTAAGCATAAGACCTTAGAATTACAACTAGTAGACTATTTAAGTGTTCCCAATATTACACTATTTACAAATGGACACTTAGCACTTGAGTGTATAATAGCAGCCTTGGAGTTAACTGGAGAAGTAATCACGACTCCCTTTACTTTTGCATCAACAACCCATGCTATTGTTAGGAACGGACTTAAACCTGTTTTTTGTGATATTAATCCAATAGATTATACGATTAACGTAAAAAAAATTGAAGCATTGATTACGGATAAAACAAGTGCAATAATCCCAGTACATGTTTATGGTAATGTATGCAATGTTGAAGAGATACAAAAGATTGCAAAAAAGTATAATTTAAAAGTTATTTATGACGCAGCTCATACTTTTGGAGTAACTTTTAAAGGAGTAGGTATCGGTAATTTTGGGGATGCCTCAATGTTTAGTTTTCACGCCACAAAGGTTTTTAATACTATAGAAGGAGGGGCTGTTTCTTATAACGATCCGTCTATAAAACAAATTCTCAACGATTTAAAAAACTTTGGAATAACTGGACCTGAGACTGTACAGTACGTTGGTGGGAATGCAAAAATGAATGAATTCCAAGCTGCAATGGGGATCTGTAATCTTAGGTATGTGGATGATGAAATATTAAGAAGAAAACTAGTTGTCGAGCGTTACATGTCAAATTTAATTGATATAGAAGGTATTATACTGCCCGAGGAACAAGATGATGTAGAAACTAATTATGCCTATTTTCCAGTAAAATTTGATGGCTATAAAAAAAATAGGGATGAAGTGTTTGAAGAACTAAAGTTCAATGGTATTAATGCTAGAAAATACTTTTATCCAATTGTTAATCAATTTAAATGTTATGAAGAACAGTATAGTCAAAAAGATACACCAATAGCTAAGTATATTGCAGAAAGAATACTAACATTACCACTTTATGCTGACTTAAATTTAGAAGATGTTGATAGAATTTGTGAAATTATTAAGAGGTAGAGGTGACGGTGATGAAGGGAATTATTTTAGCAGGAGGATCAGGAACTAGATTATATCCTCTAACAATGGTAACAAGCAAACAGTTATTACCGGTTTATGACAAGCCTATGATTTATTATCCACTATCTGTTTTAATGCTAGCAGGGATAAAAGATATTTTAATTATTTCAACACCATATGATTTGTTGAACTTCCAGAAGTTACTTGGCGATGGAACTGAATTTGGGATTAATTTATCTTATGCTGAACAAGCATCACCAGATGGATTAGCACAGGCATTTATAATAGGAGAAAAGTTCATTGGCGATGATAATGTCGCTATGATTTTGGGTGATAATATATACTACGGAAATGGATTTACGCTAATTCTTAAAGAGGCGGCGGAAAATGCACAAAACGGTAAAGCAACTATATTTGGGTACTATGTTCATGATCCTGAACGCTTTGGAATTGTGGAATTTGACAAATGTGGTAGAGTAATTTCAGTTGAGGAGAAACCTAAAGAACCAAAATCTAATTACTGTATTACTGGACTCTATTTTTATGATAATCGGGTGGTGGAGTTTGCAAAAAAAGTAAAACCTTCAGCAAGAAGAGAACTTGAAATAACTGATTTAAATAAAATGTATCTAGAGGATGGCACCTTAAATGTTAAATTACTTGGAAGGGGTTATGCTTGGTTTGATACAGGTACAATGGACAGCCTTATAGAAGCTGCTGAATTTGTACAAATGATTGAAAAAAGACAGAGTATAAAAATATCAGCGCTAGAAGAAATTGCATACCATAATAACTGGATTGATAAAAATGCATTGCTAGCTTCTGCTGAAAGATACGGTAAATCTCCTTATGGAGAACATTTAAAGAAAGTTGCGGATGGGAAAATAAGATATTAAGCGAGGTTATTCAATGAATATAATGAAAACAGATATTGATGATGTTCTAATAATTGAGCCAGAAATCTTTGGGGATTATAGGGGCTGGTTTATTGAAACATACTCTAAAGCAAAATTTAAAGAGTTTGGAATTGATACTAATTTTGTACAGGACAATCATTCAATGTCAGCTAAAAAAGGAACACTCAGAGGGTTGCACTTCCAGGTTAATCCGAAATCGCAAGCTAAATTAATAAGATGCACAAAAGGCAAAATTTTAGATGTGGTAGTTGATTTAAGAAAGGGGTCTTCCACATATAAACATTGGATAGCAGTAGAACTATCGGAAAGTAACAAGAAACAACTTATGGTACCTAAGGGTTTTGCTCATGGATTTCTAACATTAACTGACGATGTAGAAGTACAGTATAAAGTCGATGAGTATTATGCTCCAGAGTGTGATAGAAGTATACGATTTGATGATCCCGAAATTGGAATAGACTGGGGAATTAAAGATCCAATACTTTCAGAAAAAGACTTAAAAGCTCCATTATTTAAGGATAGCGATGTGGATTTTAGCTTAAAGTTCATGGTTACTGGAGTAAACGGTCAACTTGGTCATGATGTTATGATGCAATTAAAAGAAATGAATTTTGATGTTGTCGCTCCTGGCAGAGATGAGTTCGATCTTATCAACAAAGTTCAAGTTCAAAACTATATCTTGAAAGAAAAACCAGACGTTATTATTCATTGTGCGGCTTATACTGCAGTAGATAAAGCAGAAGATGAAAGAGAGCTATGTTATTCAGTTAATGTGGAAGGTACTAGAGCAGTTACTAAAGCGGCTAAAGAACTTAATGCAAAAGTAGTTTATATAAGCACGGACTATGTTTTTGATGGATTAGGACAAGATTCTCAATTAGAAGAAAAAGTAACAAATCCTATTAATTATTATGGTTACTCAAAAGAACTGGGTGAGAAAATTGTCAGAAAATTAATAAATTCACACTTTATTGTTAGAACATCTTGGGTGTACGGTCTAAATGGAAATAATTTCGTGAAGACTATGCTCAAATTAGCAGAATCAAGAAATGAAATTAATGTTGTGAATAATCAGATAGGCGCACCAACATATACTAAAGATTTGGCTGTGTTCATCGTTAATTTAGTTCAGACTAATGATTATGGAACTTACCACGGTGTAAATGAAGGATTCTGTAGTTGGTATGAATTTGCAAAATCAATTTTTGAAAAGTCTGGAATTGAGATGATACTAAATCCTATCTCTAATGAAGATTATCCAACGAAAGCAAAGAGACCTTTAAATTCAAGATTATCGAAAAAAAATACAGGGAAAGCTGGGATTGAGAGGTTGCCACATTGGGAAGATGCTTTAACAAGATTCATTGAAGAACTAAAAAGCCAGGAGGATTAGGGGAATGAAAACTATTTTAGTAACAGGCGGGGCAGGTTTTATTGGTAGCAATTTCGTCAAAATAATGGCAAATAAATATCCAGACTATATGATCGTCAATGCGGATGCCCTAACTTACGCAGGTAATTTGGAGAATGTTAAAGAAGTGGAAACATCTAAAAACTACAGATTTGTGAAAGCAGATATATGTGATCGTAAAGAAATTGAAGCGATTTTTCAGCAATATTCTATTAATACAGTAATCAATTTTGCTGCGGAATCCCATGTCGATCGTAGTATCGAAGAGCCAGAAGTATTTCTTACAACCAATGTTATCGGTACACAAGTATTGCTTGATGTGGCAAAGACTTATTGGAAGGTTTATCCGAGAGATAAATATAGCTGTGAGTATAAAGAGGAAGTTAAATTCGTTCAAGTATCCACTGATGAAGTATATGGGGAATTGGGTGAAACAGGTTTTTTTACGGAAACGACACCAGTAATACCGAATAGCCCTTACTCTGCGTCAAAAGCGGGAGCAGATTTAATAGTCAGAGCCTATCATGAGACATACGGACTACCAATCAATATTACTCGTTGCAGTAATAACTATGGACCGCACCAATTTCCAGAAAAGTTAATCCCGTTGATGATTGAAAATTGCTTGCAAAATAAACAACTTCCAATCTACGGCGACGGATTACAGGTACGGGATTGGCTGCATGTATCAGACCACTGCTTGGCAATTGATACAGTATTGCATAAAGGAGCAGTTGGAGAAATATATAATATCGGGGGCAATAATGAAAAGACGAACATTGAGATAGTTCGCTTAATTATTTCCGAATTGGGAAAATCGGAAGACTTAATCACTTATGTTAGAGATCGCCCTGGACACGATCGTCGCTATGCAATTGACAACACAAAAATCACCAATAAACTAGGCTGGAAGCCTATATACACATTTGAGCAAGGAATTAAAGAAACGATTTGTTGGTATTTAGATAATCGGCAATGGGTGAAAAATGTAGTTTCTGGTCAGTATACAGAGTATTATGAGCGTATGTACAATGTATAAGCGTGCACATTCGAGCCGTTGTTCCGGTTCGGGCGAATCACTGAATCGAAACAAGAGAGCATTGTATTAATCTCTATACTATAAATTTCCACTGAACAAATCCCTCATATACACTTTTTGCTCAATATCTTTAATTTTTTCCAATAATCCATTAGCGATAATTACATTGGAGAGGTATTTAAATTCAGACAGATTGTTGATGACTTTAAAGCGGAACAATGCCTCTTCGTTGAGTACTGGTTCGACACGATTACTTCTACATTTTTGAGTCTGTCACAAGTTTTGTGTACATTCCAATTAGGGTAGAGAAATAGAGCAATATTTTTTAGGAGCAGCAGACCAATGATAAGCTCCTTTTTGAGTAGACACCTGAAAAGCAAAAATTCAGGACTACACGAGAGGGGCTTTGCTATGGGCAAAAAAGGAATCTGATATGAAAAGAAGTTGGAGACCATTGAAAGATATAAGCAAGGAGAAGGGGAAGCGTCCAATAAGACAGTGTATAGCAAGCTCCCCAAAACTATGAGACAATTCCCTAAATAGATTGTATAGAGTTTTTCGATCAAAGTCGAAAAACTCCCAAAGGAGGTCTCGAGTGAATACAAGAGCAGTCACATCGCAATATCGATTGCACAAATGGACAGACATCATCCGTCAATGTCGCGCCAGCGGGCAGACCGTTGCTACTTGGTGTCAGGAGCACAACATCAACCCCAAAACCTATTACTATTGGTTAAAACGTGTCCGTATCGCTGCTTGCCAAGCCCTTCCCGCCCTTCAGCAGGAGCAACATTCCATCGTCCCCGTCGATCTTCCCTTAACAACGGAAACTACCCATCTAGGATCATTGGCAAACATCACGTTACGTTTCGATCATGTTACAGTCGAGCTTCGCAACGACGCCTCCCAAGCTCTGATCGAAAATACTTTGAAGGCGCTCACCCATGTTCGGTGACATCTCCAAAGCCGAAAAGCTCTATATCGCTTGTGGATATACCGACATGCGCAAATCCATTGACGGACTGGCTGCCATTGTTCAACAGAATTTTCAGTTAAACCCGTTTCAAAACAGCCTGTTCCTCTTCTGTGGTCGACGACGTGATCGGATGAAAGCCCTCTACTGGGAAGGGGATGGCTTTGTCCTCCTCTACAAACGTCTGGAAAGTGGATCCTTTCAATGGCCGATGCATGCCGAGGCTGTTCGGTGTATCACATCTCAGGAATTTCGCTGGCTGCTAGAAGGTCTTTCCATCGACCAGCCCAAAGCGGTAAAAAAACTGAACAAGCAAACGTACGTGTCATGAAAACTTCTTCAAACCCGCATAGTTACTGGATGTGTCGTCGTTTTTATGGTATAATGATCCTAACAAAACGACAAGGAAATTGGGTGACCCATGAGCTCGGCAGATCAGATCCAAACACTCGAAAAACGCATATCTCAACTCGTTGAGGAGAATCAACGTCTACAACACAACCTTGACTCTTTGACACGTCAACTGTTCGGCCAGAAGTCAGAAAAGACATCGGTCATTTACCCGATCAGATGTGTCTTTTTGATGAAGCCGAAATCGAGTCGAATCCCCAAGCACCAGAACCTGACTTGAAACAAGTCGGTGGGTATTTGCGCAAGAAATTCCCCGGTCAACGGGTGGAGTTGTTGAAAGACATCCCGCACGAGAAAAAGTTCTGCACTCTTGTCCAAGAAGACTGCTTCTGTGAAATATGCCAGACCCCTTTGGTAATCGTTGGGGAAGAATTCGTCCGTACGGAAGTCGAGTTCATTCCGGCGAAAGTCAGAGCGATTAACTACTACCGAGAAACATACGAATGCCGTACCTGTCGGAAGAACGGACAACCCTACATGGAGAAATCCCCGATGCCCGATCCAGTGATCCAACACTCGATGGCATCCCCTTCGACGGTGGCGTGGGTGATGCATCAAAAGTTCGTCAATGCCCTGCCTTTATACCGTCAGGAAAAGGAGTGGCAGACACTGGGAGTGAGTTTGAGCCGTGCTACGATGGCAAACTGGATCTTAATCGCTTCCCGTGACTGGCTGATGAGACGACCGTACAAGTGATGAAGGAACCGGGTCGCAAGAATACGACCGACTCCTACATGTGGGTATACAGTAGCAGTCAACATGCCAAGCATCCGATCCGGATTTTCGAGTATCAGCCGGGAAGGAGTGGCAAATACCCGCAGACATTTCTCAAAGGCTTCCAGGGCTACCTGCATACCGATGCCTATCAAGGTTACCAGAAGGTGCAGGGGATTACCCGTTGCCTTTGCTGGGCACATGTCCGAAGGAAGTTTGTCGATGCCTTGCCGAAGAACAGTTCCGAATCGACGGCAGCCCAGGGAATCGCATTCTGCAACAAGCTTTTTGGAATCGAAGCCACGTTGAAAGACGGGACAGCCGAACAGAGAAAAGCCGAGCGTCTGAAACAGCAAAAACCTGTTTTGGATACCTTTTGGGCATGGGTGGATGTCACACGGGATCAGGCATTACCAAAATCGAAGTTGAGTGACGCTCTGAATTATGCACACAACCATAAACAGGAGCTAATAAACTATTTGGAAGATGGGAACTGTGCTCTATCGAACAATCTCGCAGAAAACAGCATCCGCCCGTTTACGATCGGACGTAAGAACTGGTTATTCAGCGGAAGTCCCAAAGGAGCCGCAGCCAGTGCTGCCGTATACAGCATCGTGGAAAGTGCAAAAGCGAATGGCATCAATCCATACAAATATCTGTGTTATATTTTCAGTGAATTACCGGGCGTACTCTTCCGACAACATCCAGAATTTCTAGAAGAGTATCTGCCGTGGAGCCTGCAAGTACAAGCAATTTGCAAATAGAGCAATCGTCAGTTAGGCTGGCGGTTGCTTTTTTACACTTGGTAGTTTGACGCTTACCAAGCACGATATCCAGAACGCGAAACATTTACATTCTAGCAGCAGTATCACACCCCAGGAATTTCGCTGGTTGTTAGAAGCTTTCCATTGACTAACCAAAAGCGGAAAAAGCTGATCAAGCAAACGTACGTGTCATGAAGGTTTGTCCAAACCAGCATGGTTACTGGATATATCGGCATTTTTGTGGTATAATGACTACAACAAAACCACAAGAAATCGGTGACCCATGAAGCCCTGAATTATGCCAACAATCATAACAGGAGCTGGAAAACGGTAACTATCGATATCGAACAACCTCGCAGAAAACAGCATCCGTCCGTTTACGATTGGAGGCAAGAACTGGTATTTAGTGGAGAACCCAAAGGTGCCACTGCCAGTGCTGCTTACAGCATTGTAGAAAGTGCAAAACGAACGGCATCAGCCCATACAAATATCTGCAGTATATTTTCAGTGAGTTACTGGGCGTACTCTTCCGACAGTATCCAGAATTTCCGGAAGAGTACCTGCCATGGTACCCTCAAATACAAGCAACTTGCAAATAGAGCAATCGTCGTTAGCTAGTGGTTGCTTTTTCACACTTGGTAGTTTGACGCTTACCATACACTAGAGAACAGGATAAGGATTTCACCATATGAATCATAACCGTGTTAAAAATAAAAACGTACTGAAAACATTCACTGTTATTTCATGGCTAGGTCTGCTATCATGGATGGGTCTGATTTTCTACTTATCGTCTCAGCCAGGAGAAGTATCTGGTAATTTGTCTCAGGGAATTACGGCGATGCTTCTAGGTTATCTAGAACAGCTGCTTCCGATGGTTGATCTCGATATGCAAGCATTGCACTATTTCGTGCGAAAGAATGCGCATTTTATTGCATACTTGATTCTTGGTTTACTATCGATGAATGCTGTTGGCAGAAGTGGTTGGAGTGGTAAGAAACGCTTGCTTGCGGTTATTATAATTTGTGTTTTATATGCTGGTAGCGATGAGTTTCATCAATTATTTGTCCCTGGCAGGAGCGGACAAGTCAGTGACGTATTAATTGACAGCCTTGGCTCTGCAGCGGGAATTTTACTGTATTCGGTAATTTCTAAAAGTTATCGGTTTCTCCTTGAATCAAACAAGCGTTCCGATGTATAATAAGGTACGTAAAATTTTTGTTTGTAGATGGGAGTGAGGTGGCTGGGTACTGAATCTGTAGAAATGTTGATGGAACAGTATGAAATGGAGCAGTTGATGGCGGCACTTCCGAAGTATCGTTTGGATGGTGCGAATATCACTGAGACAATTTGGAGTAACGGATGTTTCCAAGATGTAGATGTGGCGATTAAGGTATTTATGCGTTTCTTTAAAGGGCTGTCGATGTATAATGTTGACTTGCTGATGAAAAGGGAGCAGGCATGCTTTGCCAAGCAGCAATTGTTACCGATACCCGTCAGCCCGGGATGCATTTTATTGCCAATTCGCGTTCGCAAACCAATTGGTGGTCATGATGGTGCTTATGGATATGTATCGTTAGACGGAATTGATGAAGTGTTATTGGAGGCGAGGGGAGTATGTCGCTCAGTCATTGTATTAAAAGGTGTGGATCGGCGGATATCGACAATGATGGATCAACGCCGTTTGCTCCAGCAGGCGGCGATCGCTGATTCTATTCGCCATCGCTATTTTACGATGTAAAGAAATGCAACCGATCGTGGTAGTGGCGATTATGGTTGCATTTCTTTTTGTCGTTCCGCTTGTATTGCAGATTGTCTCTCGACTTGTCTTGCTACTGTAGACGTATCTGATTGCTTGAGTGTTTTGAGCATTGTGAGAATTTCCTTCTGGATCGTCATAGTTTTCGTCAATTTGCTTTGCAGGTCGCGCTGGTAGTCCATGAGTTTGCTCTCGCGTTCTTTGGAATCGATGCGGTTGGTGATAATCAGGTACACGGCAACGGCACCGAAGATAAATTCGCTGACGAGCTTGAACAGAATTTCTTCCATAGTGATCACTTCCTTAAAGTTTTGTATATATTACAATGCATTCGGAGCTTTCTAAAGGGAATGGGTCGGTGAATATTCGCGAATTTGCGGCTTTGATCATTGAGAATGAGTAATTGTGCAGATGATTAAGTGGAGTTGGTGTTTCAATAGGCAGATTGACGGTGAATCGTGCAAGTGTAGCATTATATCTATGATGTGATTCGATATATACTGGAGATGACGCGCGAATCTATGAGAGACCGGTTTCTCCTAAGGGAGAATTTGTTATGTATACGGGTGTACCATACAGCTTGATTCAGGAATTGCAGGATTATGCGAGACCCCGTTCACTTACGAAACAAGAAGTGGCTCATCGTGATCAATTGTACGAGCAATTGGAGCAAAAATTTTTGCCTCTTTTAAAAGGTGCAGTTTATCATTACCGCTGGTTCGATATATATGAAGATTTGTGGCAAGTAGCGAGGTGGAGCTTCTATCGTAGCATGCTTACATTTAATTTGCGTGGCGGGGTATTTTTTGAATATTATTGTAAACGTAAGGTGTATGGAGATTTGCGCACATATACGCGGAGGATCAGGAAGTGCAGGGAACGTGAGCAGTTTGTTGGTTACGAGTTAGAGAATATGTGTGACGGATTTGGAAATATGGGGATCGTGGAAATGTTTGAAGATGCGACTTTTAAAGGTATAATGTGGCGGGATATGCTGAATGATCGCAGATTGACGGAGCGGGAGCGCACGATTATTGTGGCTCAGTATATATTGGGATGTAAGCAAAAGGAGATTGCAGGATATTTACAGCTCGATCGCAAAACCATCAAGAAGTACCAGCGATTGGCATTGAAGAGGTTAAAAATGATTGTAACAGATTAGTATTAAAATAAGTGTCGCATACGACGTTAGCACAAATTGTGCATTTCGCATGCGACACTTTTGTATCAGTGATTATGCAAAGGAAATCTGTTCGACACTTCTGCCGACGATGCGTGCTTCGATTTTTTCCACAAGACCGCCGCCGTGGTTGAAGATATCGGCAGTAAGTATGGCATCCATGGCTGTCTCTACTGCTTGCGGATCTACTGGCTCGACAGGATTATCGATGGTGATGCGTGTGACTTTGCCTTCGCGGTTGCGGAATACAAGCTCTAACGTTCTGTTCATAGTCTACCCCTCCTTTCATAGAAATTTGGGAGAACGGGTTTATTCTTCTTCTAAAGTGAGGGTGTTGATCCGCTCGATGCTTGATAACGGCAATGTTTGCAAAGAGGTTAGAGATGTGGCGACGGAGAATACTAATTCATCGGTCGCGGCAGGTTTTACACGGTTAAATGTTTTGCTCTTGAAGATCGGATTACCGGATTCGTTGAATCCATTTTGCAAAACGAGTGTGACACGACTATCCGTATGCTCGCTGATGACTGCCATGAAGTTCACTCCTTTCGAGAATTTTGTGTCAGGTTATTATTGATTTTACTGACACTCTATACAATGCACAGAGAGCGAAAAAATGGGAAGGATTTTGTCGAAGCATAGATTTGCATGTCGTAAACTGATATAATAAGTAGCGGAAGGGAGCTGTTGATACGTGAGCAAGGGAATACGGATTTTCTTATTAATGCTGATCGATGCAGTGTTAATTAATATCGCATTTTATGGGGGACTATTGTTGCGGTTTGATGGACGAGCTCCCGCTAACTATATAGATGGGTATATCGGTATGGCACCATTTTTTACGATCGTTTTTTTGCTGGTTTTTTTTATTTTTGGATTATATAATCGTCTTTGGCAATATGCCAGTATTGGCGAATTGCTCAGTGTGCTTGTTTCGGTGTCGGTTGGGATGGCTGTGAATATTGGGATTTTTTATTTGGCAGTGTCAATGATGGGAAGCTATCCAATGCCCAGAGGAGCGTTGGTAATCGCGTGGGTGCTGGTTATTATGCTCATCGGCGGTTCACGGTTGGCATGGAGGCTATTTCGCGATTACGGCATGCAGTATCGTAATGGTGTTGAGGCGGGGCAAGCGAAACCGATCCTCATATACGGTGCCGGAGATGCCGGGGCTATTTTGGCGAAAGAGTTAAAGGGACACTACGCAGGCGACAGTGTGCTTGTGGGGTTTATTGACGATGATCCGCAGAAGCAGAATGTGAAATTGCTAGGCTATCCGGTGTTGGGCGATCAATCGAAGTTAGAAGAGGTTGTTGGGCAATATGGTGTGGAAGAGATTATTCTCGCGATGCCGTCGGAAGAGCGTAATATGATCCGCAAAATTGTCGAGCGGTGCCAGGAGACATCGGCTGCGGTGAAAATATTGCCCGGTATGTATGATCTGATTGAAGGGAATGTGACGATCAGTCAGATTCGTGAAGTCAATATCGAGGATTTGCTCGGCAGGGATCCGGTCAAAGTCGATTTGGAAGGAATTTGTGGATATATTGAAAATCAGGTAGTATTGGTAACTGGAGCGGGTGGTTCGATCGGTTCGGAGTTATGCCGTCAGATTATTCAATACAATCCTCAACAGTTATTATTATTCGATTTGAGTGAAAATAATATATATGATATTGAAATGGAATTGCGTACGCAGCACGAGGAGTTTGGTGACCGGTTGGTGCCGATTGTAAAGGATATACGAGATTGGCAAGCGGTACAGGGAATATTCGCTGAATATCGTCCCAATGTGGTATTCCATGCGGCGGCACATAAGCATGTACCTTTGATGGAAGCCAATCCCGAAGAGGCGATTAAGAATAATGTCATGGGGACTTATCATGTTGCAAAGGCTGCGGATCAATACCAGACGGACAAGTTCGTCCTCGTTTCCACAGATAAGGCAGTCAATCCGACGAGCGTTATGGGGGCGACGAAGCGTGTAGCGGAGATGATGATTCAGCATTTAGATAGATGTAGTGAGACACAATACGTTGCCGTACGTTTTGGCAATGTATTGGGAAGCCGTGGTAGCGTCGTGCCGTTATTTAAGAAACAAATTGCTGCTGGTGGTCCAGTAACGGTGACGGATCGTGATATGGTTCGCTATTTCATGACGATTCCCGAAGCGGTGCAGTTGATTATTCAGGCAGGAGCAATGGCAAAGGGCGGGGAGATTTTCGTACTTGATATGGGCGATCCTGTGCGGATTATCGATTTGGCGAAGACGATGATCAAGTTATCCGGGTTTGAGCCGTATCGAGACATTGATATCGTCATTACGGGTTTACGTCCTGGTGAGAAGCTTTATGAAGAGTTGTTATCTGCGGAAGAAGGGGTAAATGCGACATTCCATAAGCGGATTTTCGTCGCTAAGCCAAATGGACTAAACGTGCGTCTGATTGAAGATACAATGAAACGTCTTGATAGTGGACAACTTCCGCATTCGCAGGAAGAGACGATTGCGATGTTGCGAGGGTTTATTCCTGATTTTCGCAGAGCGCAGTCTGCGGGATTGAATGGTGTGAATTCAGGAGTATTTGAATCTGCACCAATGGGGAAATATCATATGGAGAGCCGTAAAGTGACGGTGTAATAGCAGACATACATGGAAGCGGACGATGATGCAGGGTTAGATTTCTGATGTTAAGAGATGTTTAAAATGAGGTGTAAGTATAAAAGCAAGGACACGCCGCTGTATCATGCAGTAGCATATCCTTGCTTTTTATTTAAAATTATACAGATATTCTATAAGGGGGTCTTTTAATTCATCCCGCTCAAGCGCAAATTCAATATTGGCTTGCAAGAATCCTAATTTGTCTCCCACATCGTAGCGTTTGCCGTCAAATTTGTACGCATAGCATGAGGGCGTAGCTGCGGATTGCACCAAGCTGTTCAAAGCATCGGTCAACTGTATTTCACCGCCGGTTCCTGGTTGCTGTTGTTCCAGTACGGAGAAGATATCGGACGTTAGAATATAGCGTCCCATAACGGCGAGCGTTGACGGTGGATCTTGTTTTGGCTTTTCTATTAACGAGTAAACCCTGAATAATCTGTCCGTTTCCCATTGACCTGAAACGATTCCGTATTTTACTGTATGGTGTAAAGGAACTTCTTGCACGCCAACAATTGTCGCTTGTGTTTGTTCATAGACCTCGGTCATTTGCTGTATGACTGGCTTTTCGCTTTTGACGATATCATCACCCAGCATGACGGCAAAAGGCTCGTCACCGATAAATTTACGGGCACAGAGAACGGCATGTCCAAGACCCAAGGTTTGCTTTTGACGTACATAATGAATATCGACCATATCAGAAATATGACGGATTGATTCAAGAAGCTCGAATTTCTCTTTTCTTTCTAGTTCGTGCTCTAATTCTATAGAGCGGTCAAAATGATCTTCAATGGCGCGTTTGTTACGTCCAGTTATGATTAAGATATCGGTGATACCAGATGCTACGGCTTCTTCTACAACATATTGAATTGTCGGCTTATCTACGATTGGCAACATCTCTTTCGGCTGTGCTTTGGTCGCTGGCAGAAATCGCGTTCCTAGACCAGCCGCTGGGATAATTGCTTTGCGGACTTGCATATTGTTCCTCCTTTTCTGGATCAACATTAAAAATAGCGCATGATAGCGACTATAATGATGGCATAATGCCATAACAGTAGTATATTATAAATGCAGTCTACCATTCTATGAAATAACTGTAAACAGTTCAGAATGACTACGCTGAGTATTAAGAAAATGAGTAAAAATTCGGTCTTACTCATATCTACTCCATGGTATAATAGAGGTATATATTATTGCTTGGAAATGATTGTTTAGAAATGGGGAGGAATTATGTATATACAAAAAATGTTCACAAAGAAAATAGGGATACCACTTATAGTGATAGCAATAGCGCTGATTATTACGAGTACGCATAGTGATGCAGTATCAGAATTGACAGTAGAAGAAAGGATGGAAATTCGGTTTCCAGATTTAGATGAGGCTCCTTGGGCAGAACCAGAGATTCGACAATTGACATTACGTGGTGTTCTGGGAGGATTCCCTGATGGGACGTTTCGCCCAAATGCACCAATCAAGAAGATAGAGGCAATCGTTATGGCGGTACGTTCGCTAGGCTTAGAGCCTGAAGCAAAAGAACTTGAAAAAAGCAATGATCCTTATATGTATTTGATCGAAGGACAAGGGCTGGAATGGGCAGAAGGGTACTTGAGTGCAGCATATCGAAATGGTCTAATTAGCGGTTATACTCAGGAGCTTAACTGGTATGAACTGGCTGACCGTACTTGGATGGCGCAGCTTATGGTGCGGATGATCCGTAAGGAAGAAGAGGCCAAGGAAGTACAATATCCGCTCTATTTTAATGATCGTCAGGATATTTTGCCAAATCAGCGTGGATATGTTCAAGTTGTACAGCAGGAAGGGCTGATGACAGGGTATCCTGATAATACGTTTCGTCCTAAGGCAAGTATGACGAGAGCAGAGTTGTCGGTGTTATTTATGAATTATTTCGACACATATATGAGTGATTATACATTGTATAAAAGTACATATGGATTTGTTGAAGACTACGATGCCTCCACTGGAGTTATGATGGTGCGTGACCGTTACAAAGGGATGATGCGATATCAGGTTCATCCGTTAGCAGATGTATTTTACCAGCCAGCGCAATGGGGAAACGATAGGGTGGTAGAGAGACGAAGTATTCAACAAATAAGAAAGGGACAGCAAATTGATTATATATTGAGAGGCGAATCAATTGTATATGTGTCAGTTACTTCAGAAGGGTATGAACAGGATGCGACATATGATCCAGATTATACGAATGTTTATGATGATTATGAGACGAAGTATAACGTAGGTTTTATAAAAAGTCTGGATCGCACTAGACAGAGACTCATATGGGAAGACCTTAATGGCGAAGAACAACAGTATAGTATCAGTCCTAATATTAAGATAACAGACTTGCATGGAGCAACGGGTGATGTTCAAATAGGGGCATTGTATCGGGCAATTATGGCGGATACAGGAAGAGCAGGCAAACAAGTTGTGGAGTTAGAGAGACAGGATGAGCGGATGATGAGTTACACAGGAGATCTGGTATCCTATAACACATATAATTCGGAGTTGACGATTCGTCACAGTCAGTCGCAATCAGATATATTTTTCGTACCGGAAGGAATTAGCGTAGCTACACAATATGGTGAATACGTCCGAATTTTCGCATATGGACGATATATTTATGATATTGAGGTTCTGCGTCCAATGATGGAGCAAGGATATTTTGTAAAGTATGATCAGGGAAGAAAGCAGATTTATATGTCAACTGCGGAAAATAAAGAAAAAATATACAATGTCGTTGATACGCCAAGAGTGCGGTTTGGAATGAATTCTCAGTCGGAGTTGTCAAATTTACAGAAGGGTTCCTATTTGCGTGTTACCTTTGATCGTTATGATCAAAATGGAAATGGTATATATGATGAAGTCATTGAAATTGAGTTAGTGGATCAGATTGTAGGAAGTTTTGTAAGGGTGTTGTCAAAGAATATTGTATTTTTGGATGAGCATGGAATCGAACGACGGTTAGATATCGCTGATGATGTACATGTGTTAATTAGTAATCATAGTCAGGCAACAGTTAGTGATCTGAGAAAAAATGATCAGATGAATATACGTCTGGTAGATGGGAAAGTGCAACGGATAGATGTTTACCAGCGAAATATGGAGGAAGGAGTTATTTATGAAATCAGAGCGATATCTGATGGAAATAAACAAATTGTGTTGGGTGAAAGCGCATATTACCAACGATCGTATCAAATCAATTCGAAAACTGATGTTATGTGGAGTGGATATCAGAACATTTCACAGTCGAATTTATACACAGGACAGACTGTGAGGGTGTGGTATGAAGGTGAAATTGCGACTACAATTGAGATTATTGATGTCGAGGCTATTCGCGGACAGGTCATTGATTATAATGATAGATATATATGGCTTCAAGGTGCAGACAATGATCGCGCTCGCTTTTCACTAAGTGACAGAGTTCAAAATGTAAAGGCGTTTCTAAATAAGGTTGTAGAATTACAATTTGATCAAGGTGTTGTTACACGTATTCAGATAGTAGAGGAAACAGAACACACATATGTGATTGTTCAAGTGAATATTGAACAAAAGACGATCTGGGTGAGAAACGATCAGGGAAAGCATTTTATTTATTGGTTGCCTGACGATACGATCTTATTCCAAAGAGAGTGGAAGTATTTGGACGAAATAAAAGATAGTTTACGTGTGAAGAGAAGATATACTATGGAAATTGTTAATGAAACGGTGGTGAGTATTGATAATGGTTAAAGTTTGGCGCGTATTGTGCGTAACCGTCGCCGTTTTGCTTACTTTTGTTGTATATACTGCTTATGCAGATAATAATGTGATTCGCGTATTTTTGGATGGAGAAGAGATTGTATTTGATGTTCCGCCCGTCGAAGTACAGGGGCGTACACTTGTGCCAATGCGAGCAATATTTAACGCCCTTGAAATGGATGTGGATTGGCAGCATGATGTTCAAACGGCATATGCAATAAAGAATGGGATACATATTGTTATCATACGGGATTCTAATCAGGCATATGTCAATTATCAGTCTGTGAAATTGGATGTCCCTGCAAGGACTGTAGGAAGTCGTATGATGGTTCCATTACGGTTTATTTCGGAATCTTTAGGAGTGCAAGTGCAATGGATGAAGAAAGAGCGTCGTGTAGATCTTTTCACATCAGTTAATTCAAATGACGAAAAACCAGAACCAGAGATTCCAACGATTATTGGAGACAACCAATTGCATGCAGAAGGACGGGTAGCATTTGGTCTGAATCCCCCTAGAAGTGTGGCATTTGATCAGGAGAGCGTGTTTCTTGAGCATGTGCCAACGGTCTATTACAATATGGTGCTTGAATTCCAATGGAAGGCAGGAAGTACTAGTAATGGTCAATATCCATTGCATATACGGACAGAATTGTGGAATCCAGATGGCGAGATCATTATGGATCGGGTGGATACGAATAGTGAGGTATCCTTTGGGCTGAGTGGTTTACGATCATATGGAGCATTGGAGAAGAATGAAATTATATCTGATGAGAATCACTCAGGTGAGGATTCTGCTTGGGAAAAAGGAGAGTATCGCCTACTTATATACGTAAACGGAGAGAAGACAATCGAAGATGGCTTCCTTGTCGTGTCGACACATAACGATATGGGAAACACATCATCGAATCTCTACAATAAGGGGCTTGCTGTGGAGAGAGGCGATGCTATATACTTTGCCGGTAAAAATGGTGGGTTGTTCAAGCAATCGATCAGGAATCAAGACATAGAGCGTTTGTCGAACGATAGGGTATCTTATCTGAATGCATCGGGACAGTGGGTATACTATGTGAATCTTTCTAAGGATAATGTCATCAGTCGGATTCGCTTTGATGGGAGACCCCAATCGACTGATACTGTCTATTCGTATTACTACTATTGGATGGAAGAAGCATCAGAAACGATTGTACATGATGCCGCTGATCAGATGTTATTAGTTGATGATTGGTTATACTATGTAAATATTTCCGACCACAGGCATTTATACAGAGTACGTACGGATGGTTCAGAAAAGGAGAAACTATTAGCGGAGCCAATCATGCACTTTTATCTTTCAGACGGACAGATCGTGTTTATGACATTTGAACAATCTTTGGAGGATAAAGCAAATAATCGCACATCAAATCGCTCGCGGATTCCGATGGGAATTGGGCAGACAATTGGATATCTGTACAGTATTGATTTGGAATATGCGCGTGGGATCAATCAGGCTTCGGGTGAAGATGCTGTTAGAATCAGTGATCAAGAAATTCTGGGAATGGTTGTAGAAAGAGGGCATGTTTATTATTTAGTTTTTGATGATGTGGTTAGTTGGAAGCAGCGTGTTTCTGGGAGAATCCCGGGATCTTTGTATAAAATACGTTTGACATCGGGAGCGCAACAAAGTGAGCAGATAGAGGAGCACATTGCAGATGAGGTGATGAATTTTTTTGTGGATGAGGAATCAGTGATAGTACAAACAGGGTTAAATAGAGGTAAGGATTGGATTTTCTATACGCAAGATGGGGAGATTGAGAGAAACGTTACGACACAAGTGATACGAAAACGGTATGTCAATGAGGATCACGTGATGCTACACAATCGTAATACGTTTCCTGTTACCTATATGAATAGGGCGCATGACAGTATATTTTATTATGTTGGTGACAACAGTGATATGATTGTTGATTCAATCCACAGCGGGAACGATCATTACTTATCAAAGAATACGCGTACAACACATACGATTGACTGGCCAGAATAAAGCTTTAATTTGCAGAATCAAAATAAAAAAGAATCATAGTACACGTCTCCTACAGAGGGCACTATGATTCTTTTCATTTTTAAAGCTGTTCGGTTATCTGTTTATTTGTCGTTGCGGATAGCGTCAAGTGCGCTGATGTTCATCGCACGGCGTGCCGGGGAGTAGCCTGAAATCAGACCGATTAATGTCGCAAACGCGAGACCGATCAATGCCAATTCCACAGGAATGACAGATAATTTGCTGGCACCGCCCATACCCATGCCACCGCCCATTAAACTGCCGCCTATCGTATTTAGTAGATAGGACAGCCCATAACTGAAGGCGATTCCCAATGCACCGCCCCAGAAGCCGATCATGCCGGCTTCGATCAGGAACATTTTCTTGATGTCGTCGAGGTCAGCACCGATGACTTTCATGACACCGATTTCTCTAGTACGCTCGTAGATACTCATAATCATCGTGTTCGTAATACCGATCGCTGCTACTAATAAGCTGATCGCTCCGATACCACCGAGCACTCCTTGAATAATTTTTGACTGTTCTCTCATCGAGTTGAGAATTTCCGTTAAGCTGTAGGTTTGGAAACCCATTTCTTTGATTTTCGCCTGTACTTCTTCGACTTGTGTAAAATCAAACACTTTGACGGAAATGCTTTCATATTTATCGCTGTTGCGCGAGGAGTTACGTACATTTTCCCGGTTGTTGCGGCGGTCTTCCTCGATGATTTTCTCCAGAGCTGTTATGTTCATATATATATTGTAGTCTTTTTCACTAAAGCTCTCTTCCAATTCCCCGATCGCTTTGATATCGTAAACTTTCGGCTTGGGTTTATCTGGTTGATTGTCCACGTCGATTCGCGTTTCACCGTAGTTCATATCGGATGTCATGACCATTTTGCTTGTCATCAAATCGACAATTGGCTGATCACTCATTCCGCCGTAATAGTTATTACGCAATTTCGGGTTATAGAAATTGTAATGAACGTTTTTCCCGTAGACAATGACGTCCTTGTCGTTAGAAGCTAATAGCCGTCCTTTACTAACTTTGAAATCAAATGCTTCCATGTTAGTAGGGTCGATCCCAATGATCGGAACGTGACCGACGTAACGTCCGGCACCGAACTTCATGTAAGCACGCTTAATTGGCATAACACCTTTGACATTGGGAATTTTCTTCAACTTTGCCACAGAGGCATCGTCGAGTTTAGGAGATTGCATTTGCTGTTGTGATCCCCCAGGTCCGATGGCCATTCCACCACCGTAGTTGTAGATCTCGATAATTGTCAAATCTCCCATACTGGCAATCTGCTCTTTAAAACTTTCATCCATAGCAATCCCCAGTGAGAGCATGACGACGATCGACGCCGTACCGATGATGACACCGAGAATGGTCAGCAGGGTGCGCGTTTTTCGGCGAATCAGACTGCTTACAGCCATTTTCAATAGGTCGAAACTATGCATTGAGTTCCACTTCCTCTAGCTCCCGTTTTCGTTTGCGCCGTCTATAGAATACAAATCCGACTACCAGAACGAGTAAGACTCCACCACCGATATAATAGTATGTTTTATTGGCTCCGCCGTTTAGCGAAGGGTCGTCAGGCATTTCGCCAGGGAACGGCTCACCGCCGGGACCGAATGGATCAATAAATTCGTTTAATGTCAATGTGAATTCGCGCTCGATCGTATACATTTGATCAATCGGATCGAAAAATTCAAAGATGACCTTTCCGGTAATTTCTCCCGGTTGCGTCGGTGTCAAAGTGGCATCGTAATAACTGTTTTTACCTGGTTCCATGTTGCCGACATAGATGCTTCTGTCTTGTGTATCAAAATCTCCTTCTAAGCGGATCGTCAAGTTGCGGACAAGCGCACGCCCGGCATTGAAAAAGTTTGCGGAGATTGGCACAGGATTACCGATCATTGCGTCGTTTGGCAACTCAATTTCGCCGACATTCAGTTTTACTTCCTGAACGACCGGGATACCGATCACTTCTCTTGCAGTCAATTCGTTGCCGTCTTTATCTTCGTATTTGATGTCGAGATTTAGGTTTTGTGTTTTAAATTCAGCATCGATTTTCGGGCGTAAAGTCAGGCTGCGCTTGACATCTTGATTGGCACCGATCGACGGGATGTAAAATGTATTACTCGAATTCACGGGTGAGAAAACATCGCCTTCGGCACTGATATTTACCGTAATATTGCGAATTTCTTCACTTGCATGAGTGTTTAATAATGAGATCGATAGTCCAAAATCGCTACCCGCTTGAATGTAATCTTTGTCGAGGCTGTAGTTGCTCAAGATCAATTTTGGTTTCATCGTTTTGTCGTCGTCATCAGATTTTTTCACTAGTACTCCTACAAATTGCGAAAAGGGTTCAGGTTTAAGAAGATTTTCGTCAGTATCATCATCATTTTCAATTTCATAAGAAACTCTAATTTCTATTGGATAGTTCTTTCCAGGTGTATCGTCTTTGGCGAACATTGTGAATTTTAATTGTTTTGTTTCTCCAGGTAAAAATTCTGTAAAAGATTGAACCTGCATGGATTTCGGTAAAATTTCCGCTCCACCATCTACTTTTACTGTTATATTTTTTGCTTTATATAAACTTGGATTGCGTAAATTAAAATTGATATCAAAAGGTGTATTAGTTGGCATTTCTGTTGTTGGATAATTTAAGTTCTCTAACAATAACTGTACATTTTTAGAC